>NZ_BAABJP010000021.1:0-92018 GCF_039543365.1 Actinospineispora eucalypti | reverse complement strand
CGCTGGCCGGCAGCTGAGAGCTACTAACCGAACCGCCGGAAACACCGATCACGGGATAGACCCGGGATCGGCGGGAGGGATCAGTGGGTGGGGGATTGACCTGGTCGTAGCGGGCCAGGGAGTCGGCGCGTTCGGTGGCGTGGTCGACGATTGGGGGTGGGTAGCCGGCCGGGGGGCCGTCCGGCAGCTTCCAGGGGCGGTGGGCGGCCTTGCCGGGGACGCCGCGCAGCTCGGGCAGGTAGCGCCGCAGGTAGTCGCCGGGAGGGTCGAACCGCTCACCCTGCGCGGTCGGGTTGAAGATCCGGAAGTACGGGGCGGCGTCCGTGCCGCTGCCCGCCACCCACTGCCAGTTGTGCTGGTTGGAGGCCAGGTCGCCGTCCACCAGGTGGCGCATGAAGTGCCGCGCGCCGCGCCACCACGGCAGGTGCAGGTCCTTGGTGAAGAAGCTGGCGACGATCATGCGCACGCGGTTGTGCATCCAGCCCTCGGCGAGTAGCTGGCGCATGCCGGCGTCCACGATGGGGTAACCCGTGCGGCCGTCGCGCCAGGCCTCGAACCGGCGGTCCGCTTCCGCGCCGCTGTCCGTGGGCATGGCGTCGAACTTGCGGTCCACGTTCTCCCGCGCGGTTTCCGGGCGGTGCCAGAGCACGTCGGCGTAGAACTCCCGCCAGGCCAGCTCGGACCGGAACACCCGGGCCCCCTCGGAGGCGTCCAGCTCGGCCAGCGGGGTGCGCGGGTGCAGGCAGCCGAATGCAGGTAGGCCGACAGGGCAGAGGTGCCGGGCACCGCCGGGCGGTCCCGGTCCCGGGGGTAGTCGTGCAGCGCGTCGTCCCGGAACTTCGCCCACGCGGCCTCCGCCGCCGCCTCCCCCGGCGCGGGAAGCTGAGCGCCCGGCTCGGGCGGGTCGGGCAGCTCGGTGGCCAGGTCGGACGGCGGCGCCAGCCAGTCGAGCAGCTCCGGGCCGGATTCCGCCGGGGCGCGCCAGCCGTGGGCCAGCCAGGCCCGGGAGAACGGCGTGAACACCCGGTACGGCTCGCCGTCCGCCTTGCGCACCCGGCCGGGGGTGACCGCGTAGGGCGAGCCGGTACGCACCAGCCGGATATCGCCCAACGCGGCCGCCACCCGCTCGTCCCTGGCCCGCCCGTACGGCGCGTGGTCCGAGCTGACGTGCACGGACCGCGCGCCGAACCGCCGCGCGGTGTCCGGCACCACCTCCACCGGGTCGCCCCGCCGGACCAGCAGCCGGCCGCCCAGCGCCTCCCGCAACGCGCGCAGGCAACCGATCAGAAAGACCCGCCGCGGCGAGCCGGAGGGCAGCCACAACCGGTCGTCCAGCACGAACAGCGCCACCGCCGAAGGAGCCGCGTCCGCCGCCGCCAGCAGCGCCGGGTGGTCACCCAGCCGCAGGTCCCGGCGGAACCACAGCACCGTGGTTTCCTCGGCGGTCAACGACAGTCAGCCCTCTCGTCCGGAATCCGCGACATGGCGGGCAGGTACCCGCGACATGGGTGGCGAAATCCCGCGACATGGGGTGGTAGGTCCCGCGACAGGGCGGGCTGGTTTGGGTCAGGAGCGGTTGGTGATGGGCGCGTAGTCGCGCTCGGCGATGCCGGTGTAGAGCTGGCGCGGGCGGCCGATCTTGGTCTGCGGGTCCTCGATCATCTCGCGCCAGTGAGCGATCCAGCCGGGCAGCCGGCCGAGCGCGAACAGCACGGTGAAGAACTTGGTCGGGAAACCCATCGCCCGGTAGATCAGGCCGGTGTAGAAGTCCACGTTGGGGTACAGCTTGCGCTCGACGAAGTAGTCGTCGGCCAGCGCGCGCTCCTCCAGCGCCATGGCGATGTCCAGCAGCGGGTCGGATACGCCCAGCTTCTTCAGCACCTCGTCCGCCCGCAGCTTGATGATCTTGGCGCGCGGGTCGTAGTTCTTGTAGACGCGGTGCCCGAAGCCCATCAGGCGAGCGCCCGACTCCCGGTTCTTCACCCGGTTCACGAACGCCCCGACGTCACCGTTCTCCTCGGTCCGGATCCGCTCCAGCATCTCCAGCACGGCCTGGTTGGCCCCGCCGTGCAGCGGCCCGAACAGCGCGTTTATGCCGGCCGAGATGGACGCGAACAGGTTCGCCTGGGAGGAACCGACGATCCGGACGGTCGATGTGGAGCAGTTCTGCTCGTGGTCGGCGTGCAGGATGAACAGCACGTCCAGCGCGCGGGCCAGCTCCGGGTCCACCTCGTACGGCTCGGCCGGGAAGCCGAAGGTGAGGCGCAGGAAGTTCTCCACGCCGCCGAGCGAGTTGTCCGGGTAGAGGAACGGCTGGCCGATCGACTTCTTGTAGGCGTAGGCCGCGATCGTCGGCACCTTGGCCAGCAGCCGGATGGTGGACAGCTCCACCGCGTCGGCGTCGAACGGGTCGAGGCTGTCCTGGTAGAAGGTGGACAGCGCGGACACCGCACTGGACAGCACCGGCATCGGGTGCGCGTCCCGGGGGAAGCCGTCGAAGAACCGTTTCAGGTCCTCGTGCAGCAGGGTGTGCCGCGTGATCTTCTGACTGAAGGAGTCCAGCTGCTCCTGGGTGGGCAGCTCGCCGTAGATCAGCAGGTAGCTGGTCTCGGCGAAGGTGGAGTGCTCGGCCAGCTGCTCGATCGGGTAGCCGCGGTAGCGCAGAATGCCCGCGTCGCCGTCGATGTAGGTAATCGCGGAGGAACAGGCGGCGGTGTTGCCGAAGCCGTTGTCCAGCGTGACCAGCCCGGTGCTGGCGAGCAGCTTGCCCAGTTCGATCGCCGGTGCGCCCTCGGTCGGGTCGGTGATCGGCATCTCGTACTCGCCGCCGGGGTAGGTGAGCGCGGCGGTCTTGCTAGCAGACATGTGGAGGTTCCCTCTCACACTCGAAATGTCTTTAGGGTTCTTGCGCCTGAACCTAGTCCCTGAGCCGGCAAAATGCGGGTTCGCGCGGAGTGACCAGTGCCATTAGCTACCCAGGTGGGTGGCGCTTGTTATCAAAGGCCCAGCTCGGCGGCGGTGGGAGGTTCGGCACCCGGCCGGGCGCAGGTGCGGGCGGCCGCCTCGGCGGCGAACCCGAGCACGTCCCGCCATTCGTCGGCCTCGAGGCCGGACAGGCCGTCCCGGGTCAGCGCGCCGTGCGCGCGGAGCCGGGCGAGCAGCGCCGCGTGCACCGTGTCGCCGGCGCCGATGGTGTCCACGACCACGGTCGGCACGCCGGGCACCTCGATCGGGCCGGCCTTGGTGAACGCGATCAGCCCGTCGCCGCCCCTGGTCATCACCACGGCGGCCGGGCCGGCCTCCAGCCACGCGGCCGGTTCCGAACCGCCCAGCCACTCGGCGTCCTGGTCGGACAGCTTCAGCAGGCCGACGTCGGGCAGCCACGAGACGAACCGGCGCAGGTAACCGTCCCGGTCCGGGATCAGGTCGGCCCGGATGTTCGGGTCCAGGCTGATCAGCCGGCCGGCCGCGGCCTCCCGGTGCAGCACCGCCTCGTACGCGCTCGCCCCCGGCTCGAGCACCAGCGACAACGTGCCGAGGGCGACCGCCTCGGTGTCCGCCGGCAGCGGCCCCGGGTCGGCGAACAGCCGGTCGGCGGTCCCCTCGGTGTAGAAGCCGTAGCGGGCGGAGCCGTCCGGGTCCAGGCCGACCACGGCCAGGGTGGACGGCTCCGGGCCGCGCTGCACCAGCTCGGTGTGCACCGAGGCGTTCGCCAGGCGTTCCACCATGGCGTTGCCGAACGGGTCGGTGGACATCCGGGACAGGAACCGGGTCGGGGCGCCCAGCCGGCCGAGCGCCACCGCCACGTTGTACGGCGCCCCGCCCCACCGGGGCAGCATCGCCCCCGAAGCGTCCCGGGCGCTGGCGCCCGGGACCAGGTCGACCAGCGCCTCTCCGCCTACCACGATCACGTCGGCGAGAGTAATGGCGAGGCTGGCGCCTCGCCCCGTGAGTGGCGAGTGTGGCTATAGGCATACTCGCCACTCACGGGTGCGCTAGCGCACATCCGGTGAGTGCGGGTGCTCGCGGGAGTCGTCCAGGTGCGTGGGGTCCAGCCGCTGCTTGCCCACGAACAGGAAGTTGACCACCCAGAGCAGCACGCCGACGGCGAGCAGGACGCCGGCGATGACGAACTCGATGGTCGGCCGGCCGGTGAACGGGGTGGCCAGGTAGCCGCACAGGACGATGCCCAGCACCGGCGCCCAGGTCGGCGCCTTGAAGTGCTCGTGCTCGGCCGGGCGCCGGCGCAGCACCAGCACCGCCACATTGGTGAGCGTGAACACCGCGAGCAGCAGCAACGACGTGGTACCACCCAGGGTGCTCACGTCCACGCTGACCACCAGCAGGTAGGCGAGCAGGCTGGAGAACACGATGGACACCCACGGTGTGCGCCGGGTCGGGTGCACGGTGGCGAACACGCTCGGCAGCACCCGCTCGTTGGCCATGCCGTAGAGCAGCCGGCTGGCCATCAGCATGTTGATCAGCGCAGAGTTGATCACGGCGAGCAGGCCGATGACGGCGAAGATGATCAGCGGGAAGCCGGGGGCACCGACGCCGAGCACCTTGAGCAGCGCGCCGGACTTGGCCGCGGCCAGGTCGGCGGCGGGCACCAGCATCGAGCTGAGCGTCGCGATCACCACGTACAGCGTGCCGGCCACCGCCATACCGGTGAGCATGGCCTTGGGGAAGACCTTGACCGGGTCCTTGGTCTCCTCGGCCATGTTCACCGAGTCCTCGAACCCGACCATGGCGAAGAAGGCCAGCGACACCGCCGCGGTCACTGCCACCAGCGCGCCGCCGCTGCCGCCCGCGTGGATCTCAGTGAGCCGGCTGGCGTCACCCTTGCCCTGGGAGACGCCCCACACGCCGGCGCCGATGATGATCAGCAGGCCACTCAGCTCGATGCAGGTGAGCACCACGTTGGCCTTGACCGACTCGCCCACGCCCCGGAAGTTGATGATCCCCAGCCCGGCCACAAACAGCAGCGCGACCAGCGGCAACGACGGCACCCAGCCCAGGCCCTCGACCACCTGTTTCAGATAGGTGTCGCTGAACGCCTTGGCGGCCGAGGCGGCGGACGTCACCCCGGAGCTCATCACGGTGAAGGTCACCATGAAGGTCAGGAACTGGACGCCGAACGCCCGGTGCGTGTACAGCGCGGCACCCCCGGCGCCCGGGTACTTGCCGACCAGCTCCAGATAGCTGAACGCGGTCAGGAACGCCACGATGAACGCCCCGAGGAAGGGCAGCCACAGCGCCCCGCCGACCCGCCCGGCCACCGAACCGACCAGCGCGTAGATCCCCGTGCCGAGGATGTCCCCGACGACGAAGAAGAGCAGAAGTTTCGGCCCGATGGCCTTCTTGAGCTCAGGTTGGCCGTGGGAATGCGCCACAGTGGCGCCGGTCACATTGTCCGCCATCGTGAGAGTTTCTCAGGTCACCCCGCACCCGTCGAGGATGCTTGAGCATCATTTAACGTCCGCGTGTCATGCACACCCGATCACACGTCGGGCTACGGCAACAGCGCGAGCGTGCCCACGTGCCGGGGACGAACCACTGAGAAGTGACGCCGGTCGAGAGTCGCCACGGCCGGCAAGTTCAACCGTTCGGTCAAGGCGATGACGGACGCATCGACAGTTCCAAGCGGCAGGTCCCGGTACTTGTCGACCAGTTCGGCAATCCGCTCCAGATCCGCCGAAGCCGTGTCCAACAACGTGAACAGGCCGGCGCGCACATCCTTCAGAAACGCAAGCTCGGCCCGCGTCCCCCGACGGCGCTCGGCCAGGAGACACACCTCGGTGAAGACTGTGGTCGGAACGAGGAGCGGCCCGGGGTAGTTGGCCAGGAAGTCCCGGCAACGCTCGTGGTGGTCGTCCCGGTCATTGAGCAACGCCACGATCGGACCTGTGTCGACGACGATCACTCGGGCTGATCGGCTTCTTCCCGCAGGATGACCTCGGAGCGCTCCGCGAAGTCGCGTTCAGCGGTCAAGGTTCCCGCGCTGGCGAACCGGCGGGGTGCCGCGGGCACCGGACCATCGATGCTGGCGCGGAGCACGCGTTCGATTGCCGGTAACCGCGATTCGGGCACCGCATCGAGTAGCTCGTGCACCGCGTCCCGGCTGGCCATGGACCGAGTGTCCCACAATGTCCGCATTCAACCCGGGCAAACCGGACAAATGCGGACATCAGCCGTGGGCGCGGTAGCGCCAGAAGGCGGGGAGCAGGGCGACCGTGAGGACGGTGGCGATCACCACGGCGACGCCGCCGGCGGTGACCGCGGGGCCGGTGCCGATCGCGGCGGCGGCCCCGCCGTGCCAGATGTCGGCCACCCTCGGCCCGCCGGCCACGACCACCATGAACACGCCCTGCATCCGGCCCCGCATCTCCTCGGTGGCCACCACCTGCAGCATGGTCGACCGGTAGACCGCGCTGACCAGGTCGGCGGCGCCACCCACCGCCAGCAGCAGCACGGCCAGCCACAACGCGTGCACCATGCCGAACGCGGCCACCGCCAGGCCCCACACGCAGATCGCCACGGTCACCGCGACACCCTGCCGGCTCACCCGGTGCAGCCAGCCCGAGAACACCCCGCCGGCCACCGAGCCGACGGATATGCCGGCGAACAGCAGGCCCAGCGCGATGCCGCCCCCCGCCGGGTCGTGGAACGTGCGCTCGGCCATCTCCGGGAACACCGCGCGGGGCATGCCGAAGGCCATCGCGATGATGTCCACCAGGAACGAGACCAGCAGGATCTTCTGCGTGGCCACGTAGCGGAACCCGTCCAGCACGCCGCGCAGCCCGGCGCTCTGGCGGGACCCGTTCGTACCGGGCACCGGGGGCATCTTCGGCAGCTTCCAGGTGGCCCACAGCGTGGCGAGCAGCGCGATCGCGTCCACCAGGTACAGCGTGGACAGGCCGACCAGCGGCAGCAGCGCGCCGGCCAGCATCGGCCCGACGATGGCGCCGAACTGGAAGACCGTCATGTTCAGCGCGTTGGCCGCCGGCAGCTCGCGGGCCGGCAGCAGGCGGGGCAGCACGGCGGACCGGGTGGGTTGGTTCATCGCCAGCAGCGCCTGCTGCACCGCGAACAGGCTGAGGATCAGCCACACCGAGCTCGGGCCGGAGGCCCCAAAAGCACTAGTGAGCCACAGCGCCACGGACACCACGGAGATCCCCGCCCCGCTGAGCAGCAGCAGTTTCCGCCGGTCCATGGCGTCGGCGATCGCCCCGCCCCACAGCCCGAACACCACCAGCGGGACCAGTCCGAACGCCCCGGTCAGCCCGACGTACCCGGACGACTGGGTGAGGTCGTAGATCTGCTTGGGCACCGCAACCACGGTCAGCTGCGCGCCGATCACCGTGACCACCCCGGCCAGCCACAGCCGGCGGAACTCCGGCGTGCGCAGCGGCGTTGTGTCGGCGAAGGCGCCGCGCACCCGCCGGCCCAAGGAACGTCTAGCCGGTAACTCTTCCTCGGTGGGCTGCACGACTAATAGTTAGCACGCCAAGCTAGCGAGTTATTCCCCTACGGCGCGAGGCGCTGGACCTTGAAGCTCTGGTCCTGGTTGCGCACGAAGGCCAGCCGGTCGTGCATCCGGTCCGGCCGGCCCTGCCAGAACTCCACGCGCTCGGGGCGCAGCAGCCAGCCGCCCCAGTGCGGGGGCACCGGAACGGCCTCCAGGTCGGCGAACCGCCGCCGGGTGGCCTCGAAGGCGTCCTCCAGCGCGCGCCGGCCGCTCATCACCGCCGACTGCGGGGACGCCCAGGCGCCCAGCTGCGAGCCGCGCGGGCGGGTGGCCCAGTAGGCGGCGGTCTCCTCCCGGCTGACCGCGTCCACGGTGCCGCGCACGTTGACCTGCCGGTGCAGCGCGAACCAGGGGAAGGTGACCGAGGCGCGCCGGCTGGAGCGCAGGTCACGGCTCTTCGCCGAGGTGTAGTTGGTGAAGAAGACGATGCCCCTCGAATCGATGCCCTTGCACAGCACGCTGCGCGTGGACGGCTCCCCCTCGGTGTTCACGGTGGCCAGGACCATGCCGTTCGGCTCGGGCAACCCGGCCTCGGTGGCCTCGGACAACCACTCGGACAACTGAATATGCCAGCTCGTGGCCAGGTCAGCCACGTCGAGCGAGGCCTGGTGGGCCACCCGCTCGGCTCGGTCGAGCGACATTCGCTACCGCCTTCCACAACGGACCCTTGACCGTAGGCCGATCGGGCGGTGGAAAGCTACCCGTGTGATCCCTCCGGTGGTGGAGCCGACCGGCGTCGAACTGGTCGGCAAGGTGACCGGCCAGGACTCACCGAACCGCACCGGCAGCCGGTTCGGCTTCCTGGCCACCGACCTGGGCGTGCTCTGGGACGACGGCGCCGGCGGCGTGCTGGCCGCGTTCGGCGACACCTACGGCGAGGGCTGGACCGGCCCCGGCGCGGGCGCCCGCTCGGCCGACCACCGCCGCAACGTGGTGGCCCGCTGCGCCGGCGGACCGCTCACCGGGGGCCTCGAGCTGGCTTCGGTGGTGGAGGACCAACCCGGGCACGCGGCCGAAATCCTGCCCGGGCGGCGCTGGCTGGCCCGGTTGCGGATGGAGTCCACGGTGATCCCGACCGCCGGGATAGCGGTGGACGGCGTGCAGTACCTGCACTACATGTCGGTACGCCGGTGGGGCCGGCCGGGCAGCTGGCGGACCAACCACGGCGGCATCGCCTGGTCGGCCGACGGCGGCGCGACCTGGCGGACCGGTCGCGGCGCGCGCTGGCGCAACCCCTGGTGGACACGGGGGCGGCGGCCGTTCCAGCTCGGCGCGTTCGCCCGGTCACCGGACGGCTCGGTCGTGTACCTGTTCGGCACGCGCAACGGGCGGTTCGGGCCGGTTTACCTGGCAAGGGTGGACCCGGGCGCGGTGGCTTCACCGAGCCGGTACGAGTACTGGACGGGTCAGGGGTGGGTGAGCGGGGTGAAAGCGGCCCGGCCGGTCACGGACGGGCCGGCCGGTGAGCTTTCCGTGGCCTTCCACCACGGGTTGGGCGTGTGGCTGATGGTGCACCTGGACGACCCGGGCGGCCGCATCGCGCTGCGCGCGGCCGACCGGCCCACCGGGCCGTGGAGTGATGGCGTCACCCTGTTGTCCGGCGCCGAGCACCCCGGCCTCTACGGCGGCTATCTGCACCCCGGCGCGCTGCACGGCTCGGACATCTACTTCACCGTCTCCCGCTGGGATCCCTACAACGTGTACCTGGCCCGCGCCGGCTTGCTCTTGAAGGCGCATTAGTCGTTCACTATCCCAATCACCAGTGCCAGTGATCCTTAGCACCTCACGTTGCGAGTGCGCCCGACCAGGGGCAGGGTCTTCTCAACCCTGTGTGCCACCCCACAGCGCGCGCCTCATGAGGGCGCTCGAGCGTCTCAAGGAGGAGCCGTGTCCACCCCTGACCCTCAAATCCCGCCGCCCCCGCCCGGCTTCAAGTCCGGCCTCGAGGGACACGTGGCTTTCCGCACCGAGATCGCCGAGCCGGACAAGGACGGCGGCGCGCTCCGCTACCGGGGTGTGGACATCGAGGACCTGGTCGGCCACGTCACCTTCGGCAACGTGTGGGCGCTGCTGGTGGACGGCCGGTTCGGCCCCGGCCTGCCGCCGGCCGAGCCGTTCCCCATCCCGGTACACACCGGCGACGTACGGGTGGACGTGCAGGCCGCGCTGGCCATGCTCGCGCCGTACTGGGGCTACCGCCCCCTGCTGGACATCACCGACGAGGAGGCCCGCGACCAGCTGGCCCGCGCGTCGGTGATGGCGCTGTCCTACGTGGCCCAGTCCGCGCGCGGCATCGGCCAGCCCGCCGTGCCGCAGTCCCGGATCGACCAGTGCAAGACGGTCACCGAACGGTTCATGACCCGCTGGCGCGGCGAGCCGGACCCGTCGCACGTGCAGGCGATCGACGCCTACTGGGTATCCGCGTGTGAACACGGCATGAACGCCTCCACCTTCACCGCGCGGGTGATCGCGTCCACCGGGGCCGACGTGGCCGCCTCGCTGTCCGGCGCGATCGGCGCCATGTCCGGCCCGCTGCACGGCGGCGCCCCGGCCCGGGTGCTGCCGATGATCGCCGAGGTGGAGAAGACGGAGAACCCGCAAGCCCTGGTGCGCGGGATTCTCGAGCGCAAGGAGAAGCTGATGGGCTTCGGCCACCGGGTCTACCGGGCCGAGGACCCGCGCGCCCGGGTGCTGCGCCGCACCTGCAAGGAGCTGAAGGCCCCGCGCTACGAGATCGCCTGCGCGCTCGAGCAGGCCGCCCTCAAGGAGCTGCGGGAACGCCGCCCCGACCACCCCATCGAGACCAACGTGGAGTTCTGGGCGGCGGTGATCCTGGACTTCGCCGAGGTCCCGCCGCACATGATGCCGGCCATGTTCACCAGCGCCCGCACCGCCGGCTGGAGCGCGCACGTCATGGAGCAGAAGCGGGAGTCCAAGCTGGTCCGCCCGTCCGCCCAGTACATCGGCCCCGGCCCCCGTCGGCCCGAGGAAGTCGAAGGCTGGAACGAGATCGCCCACGACTGAGGCTCCGGCCTGGTCGGAACCACACGAATCCTTCACATTTTGTGCCGATGACGGGCACCTGACCGCTTTAGTGTCGGTCGGCATGAGACGGCTTGTGCTCGTGGTCGAGGACGAGGTGGCCATCGCGGACGCGGTCGCAGACCGGTTGCGCGCGGAGGGTTTCGACGTGCGACTGGCGCACGACGGCCCGGCCGCGGTGGCCGCCGCCGAGGCGGACGAGCCGGACCTGGTGGTGCTGGACGTGATGCTGCCCGGGTTCGACGGCATCGAGGTGTGCCGGCGGATCCAGGCGCACCGGCCGGTGCCGGTGCTGATGGTCACCGCGCGGGACGACGAGACCGACATCCTGGTCGGCCTGGGCGTCGGCGCCGACGACTACCTGACCAAGCCGTACTCGATCCGCGAGCTGGCCGCCCGGGTGCACGCGCTGCTGCGCCGGGTGGACCGCGCCGCCGAGCTCGCCCCGGACCGGGCACCCGGCGCCCGGCTGACCCTGGGCGAGGTGGAGATCGACCGGGGCCAGCGGACGGTCTACCGGGCCGGTGAAGAGGTACACCTGACGCCGATCGAGTTCGACCTGCTGGTCTACCTGGCCTCGCGGCCCCGGCTGGTGCAGCCGAGGGACCGGCTGCTCACCGAGATCTGGGGACTCGGGGACTTCGCCAACACCCGCACGCTGGACAGCCACGTCAAGGAGCTGCGCCGCAAACTGGGCTCCGAGCTGATCCGCACCGTGCACGGCGTCGGGTACGCAATCCGATGAACGACATGCTGCCCCGGCCGCTGGACCCGATCCGGTCGATCAAGCTGAAGCTGAGCATCCTGTTGCTCGGTTCCGGCGGCGTCGGCATCTGCTACCTGTGGCTGGCGTTCGGCTGGCTGCCCAGCTACACGACGACAGCGGTGGCGATCGCGCTGGTGCTGCTCACCGCGCAGGTGCTCAGCCACGGCATGACCAGCCCGTTGCGGGAGATGACCGCCGCCGCCCGGGCGATGGCCCGGGGCGACTACACCCGCCGGGTGCGCGCCACCGCGCGGGACGAGGTCGGCCAGCTGGCCACCGCGTTCAACCAGATGGCCGCCGACCTGGCCGCCGCCGACCGGCAGCGCCGCGAGCTGATCGCCAACGTCTCCCACGAGCTGCGCACCCCGGTCACCGCGCTGCGCGCCGTGCTGGAGAACGCGGTGGACGGCGTGGCCCCGGCCGAGCCCGCGCTGCGCACCGCGCTGGACCACACCGAACGGCTGGCCCAGCTGGTCGCCGACTTCCTGGACCTGTCCCGCCTGGACGCCGGCGCGCTCACCCTGCGCCGGGAGGACTTCGAGCTGGCGCCGCTGCTGGACGAGGCGGTGGCCGAGTCGCGCGCGGCGGCCGGGCGGGCGGTGCGCTTCGAGGTGGTCGTCGAGCCGGCCGGGCTGGCCGTGAACGCGGACCGCGCCCGGCTGCGCCAGGTGGTGCTGAACCTGCTGGACAACGCCGCGCGGCACGGGCCGGCCGAGGGCCGGGTGCTGGTCCTGGCCCGCACCGAGGAGGGCCGGCGGGTGCTGGAGGTCCGGGACGACGGCCCCGGCATCCCGGCCGACCAGCGCGACCGGGTGTTCCAGCGGTTCACCCGGGGGGAACGCGCCGCCGGCGGCGGCACCGGCCTGGGGCTGGCCATCGCCCGCTGGCTGGTCGACCTGCACGGCGGCGAGATCACCGTCACCGACCCCAACCCGGCCACCGCCGCCGGGGTCGGCCCCGAGGACCGCGCGGGTTGCGTGGTCCGCGTGACGCTGCCCGCGAGGAGCACCCCATGACCGAACCGACCACCCAGACCCCGCCGGCCCCGCCGAAGCCGGAGACGAAGCCGCGCACCCCGGTCTGGCGGAAACCGGCGGCGCCGGCCTCGGCGGTGGCGGTCGGCGCGGTCGTGCTGGTCGGCGTGGCCGCCGCGACGATCCGCCCGTGGCAGGGCCTCGGCCTCGGCTGGGCGCTGTTCGGCCTGGTGGTGGCCGTGCCGACGGCGGTACTGGCCTGGCGGGCGCCCGGCGGGCCGGAGCGGAGCCGGCTGGCCAGCGCGGGCTGGGCGGTGATCGCGCTGGGGCTGCTCGGCGTGCTGGCCCTGCGCGACCTGGAGGAGCTGGGCCTGCTGTGTGTGCCGGTGGCCGCGCTGGCCGGGTCGCTGGCGGTGGCCGGCGGGCGGTCCGCCCGGGGGCTGGCGCTGGGCGCGATCGCGGTGCCCAGCCTGGCGATCGGCGGGTTGGCCTGGTTCGGCCGGGGGGTCGGCGCGCTGAACCCGTTCCGGGACCGGGAGGACAACGCGCCGGTGCGAACGGCGGTCGCGGTGCTGGTGGCGCTGGCGCTGCTCGCCGTGTTCGGGCCGCTGCTGGCCGGCGCGGACGCCCGGTTCGGCAAGCTGCTCGAGGCCTTGCTGCCGGAGCTGGACCTGGCCTGGCTGGCCAGCCGGTTGGGCCAGGCCGTGCTGTTAGGCGCGGGCATGGTGGGCGCGGGTTACCTGCTCGCCGCGCCACCGCGCGCGGACGCGGCGGGCGCCGGCCCCGGCAAACGACTGCGCCGGGTCGAGTGGGCGCTGCCCGTCGGCGGGCTGGTGGTGCTGTTCACCGCGTTCGTGGCCCTCCAGCTGAGCACGCTGTTCGGCGGCGACGAGTTCGTGCTGCGCACCACCGGGCTGACCTACGCCGAGTACGCCCGGTCCGGCTTCTGGCAGCTGATCGTGGTCGCCGCGCTCACCCTGCTGGTGATCATGACGGCGGCCCGCTGGGCGCGGCTGGACACCCGGGCCGACCGGGCCTGGCTGCGCGGCCTGCTCGGCGGGCTGGCCGGGCTCACCCTGGTCATCCTGGCCTCCGCGCTGCACCGGATGTGGACCTACCAGCAGGCCTACGGGTTCACCGTGACCCGGCTGGTGGTGATCGCCATCGAGCTGTGGCTGGGCGTGGTGTACCTGATGGTGTTCGCCGCCGGGGTGCGGCCGCGCGCGTCCTGGCTGCCCCGGGCGGTGCTCGGCACCGGGGCGGCGGCGCTGCTCGCGTTGTTCCTGGCCGGCCCGGACGGGATCGTCGCCGAGCGCAACGTCGCCCGCTGGCAGCAGACCGGCAAGATCGACACTCACTACCTGTCCCGGCTGTCCGCCGACGCCGCCCCCGCGCTGGACCGGCTGCCGGACCCGCTGCGCGGCTGCGCCCTGGGCCATTACCAGCGCGGCCCGAGCGACGACTGGCGCGACTGGAACGCCGCTCGCGCACACGCCGCGAAGCTCCCGCCGGCCGGCTTGAGAGGCTGCTCACCCGGGGCTTCCGGTACCGGTGGGGATTGAGAGACTAGGCGCGTGACCACTGCGCTGGAGATTCCCGCTGACCTCAAACCCGTCGACGGCCGGTTCGGTTGCGGACCGTCTAAGGTGCGCCCGGAGCAGCTGGCCGCGCTGGCCGGCGAGGGCGCGGCCGTGATGGGGACCAGCCACCGCAAGGCGCCGGTGAAGAACCTGGTCGGGCGGGTGCGCGCGGGTCTGCGCGAGCTGTTCTCACTGCCGGACGACTACGCCGTGGTGCTCGGCAACGGCGGCACCACCGCGTTCTGGGACGTCGCCGCGTTCGGCCTGGTCCGGGAGCGCGCGCTGCACCTGAGCTACGGGGAGTTCTCCTCGAAGTTCGCCAAGGTCACCAACGGTGCGCCGTTCCTGGCCGACTCGGTGGTCATCGAGGCGGAACCCGGATCCGCGCCCTCGCCGGGCGCCGACCCGAGCGCCGACGTGCTGGCCTGGGCGCACAACGAGACCTCCACCGGCGTCTCGGTCCCGGTGACCCGGCCGGCCGGGGCGACCGCCGGCCAGTTGGTGCTGATCGACGCCACCTCCGGCGCCGGCGGCCTGCCGGTGGACATCACCCAGGCCGACGCCTACTACTTCGCCCCGCAGAAGTGCTTCGCCGCCGACGGCGGGCTGTGGATCGCGCTGCTCTCCCCGGCCGCGCTGGCCCGCAACTCCGAGATCGTGGGCGGCGGCCGCTGGGTGCCCAGCTTCCTTTCCCTGGCCGCCGCCGTGGACAACTCGTCGAAGGACCAGACCGACAACACTCCGGCCGTGGCCACGCTGTTCCTGCTGGCCAACCAGGTCGAGTGGATGCTCGGGCTGGGCGGCCTGGACGCCTGCGTGGCGCGCACCCGCGACTCGTCCACCCGGCTCTACCAGTGGGCGGAGAAGACCTCGTACACCACCCCGTTCGTGGTGGACCCGGCCCACCGCTCGCAGGTGGTCGGCACGATCGACTTCGACCAATCGGTGGACGCCAACGCCGTGGCGAACACGCTGCGTGCGAACGGCATCGTGGACACCGAGTCGTACCGCAAGCTGGGGCGCAACCAGCTGCGCATCGGCATGTTCCCGGCCATCGATCCCGATGACGTCAGCGCGCTCACCGCGTGCATCGACTACGTGGTCGAACGTCTACACTCCGACTGACATGCCTGCGCGGGTGGGCGGCGCGCCTCCCGGACGCGGGGTGCACCGGCCACTACCGTCACTCGGACGAGCGTAGGGGCGAGCGGAGGGTTGATGCGCGCGCTGCGGGTCGTGGGGTACGAGGAAGATGGTTCGGGGCAACCGGCCGTCATCCTCGAAGACCCGGACCGGCGCGAGCGGTTCACCGTTCCGGCGGACGAGCGGCTGCGCGCCGCTGCCCGAGGTGACGTCCAGCAGCTCAGCAAGATGACCGCTTCGTCCTCGGACCAGGAGAGCCAGTTGCGACCCCGTGAGATCCAGGCCCGCATTCGGGCGGGCGCGTCCGTGGAGCAGGTGGCGGCCGTGGCGGGGGTGCCCGCCGAGCGCATCGAGCGGTTCGCCTACCCGGTGTTGTTGGAGCGTTCGCGGATTGCCGAGATGGCCCGCGACGCGCACCCGGTACGCACCGACGGGCCGGACGTCCGCACCCTGCAGGAGGTCGTGACCAGCACGTTCAACGCGCGTGGCCAGGAGTACAGCCACGCCGAGTGGGACGCCTGGCGCGGCGACGACAACAAGTGGGTGGTGACGCTCAGCTGGGATGTCGGCCGCTCCGACATCACCGCCCGCTGGCAGTACCAGCCGGGCGCGCACGGCGGCACGGTCACCGCGCTGGACGAGCACTCCACCGACCTGATCGACGGGCAGAGCCGCCCGCCGCGCCGGGTCGGCCCGGTGATCGACTTCGGCAACAGCGCCGAGCCGGCCGCCAAGGCGGCGAACGCGGGCGACTCCTCGTCCGCCGGCCGCCGGGCCAACAAGACCACCACCGGGCGCGGTTCGGGATCCGGATCGTCCGGGTCCGGGTCCGCCAAGCCGGCGCCCAAGCCGGCCACCCGGGCCACCGGCAAGGCCGCCGCGCCGGCTCAGCCGGAACAGACCCAGCTCACCGAGCAGCCGGAACCGGAGACCGCAGAGACCACCGAGCGCCCGGCCGCCGCCGCTTCCGGCGGCGCGAAGCGCTCCGGCGCCCGCAAGGGCAAGCCGGTCATGCCGTCCTGGGAGGACGTGCTGCTCGGCGTGAAGTCGCAGCGCGGCTGAGTAGCAGCGGCTGAGTCGCGGCGCGGCTGATCAGCCGCGCGGACCGGCGAACGCCAGCCCGACCAGCAGCGCGAACCAGGCCACACCCAGCCCGGCCGCGACGCCGTACGCCACCCAACGCCAGGTGCGTTGATGGCGCAGCAGCAGGTACGAAGGCGTCAGCCCGGCGGTCATCAGCAGGTTGGCCGGTATCCATACCCAGCCGAACGACGCGGCCAGCGACCGGGCCAGCAGCAGGTCGATGACGAACACCAGACCGCCCATGATCGCCGCGACGGTGAGCCCGGTCGCCCACGGCGTTGGCTCCTCTCGCTCCCGTCCCGCCAGCGTCACGCTTCCACCCTATGCAGCGCGCACCCCACGCCGTCCCAAGGGGTGCACTCCCGCCTCTCTCCTCCGAGACCCGTTTTCGCCACTATGGCTCTGCGTGGAAATACGCGACACCTGGTCGGCCCGACGCCACTCGCCCTTTCGAGCGCTCCGCTTCCGCTGCCGCGCATCCGGCGAGTGGCGCGTATTTCCACGCAGAGCCATAGCGTCGTCGGAGGCACCTGAGAGAGAGCGGCGTCGTGGAAGAACGGTCAGGCGTCCAGGGCGGCGTAGAAGGCGACGGCGGCGGCCGTGGCCACGTTCAGCGAGTCGACGCCGGGCGCCATGGGCACCCGGACCCACTCGTCGGCGGCGGCCAGCGCCTCCTCGGAGAGACCTGGACCTTCGGCGCCGAGCAATACGGCGACCTTCGCCCCGGAAAGTCCCGCCGCGGCGAGCGGTTTCGCCTCGGCCCTGGGAGTCAGCGCGACCACCCGGAAGCCGGAGGCGCGCAGCTCGGCCAGCCCCTTGGCGAACGGTTCGGCGTCCAGCGGGGCGAACGGGACCCGCAACACGTGCCCCATCGAGACCCGCACCGAGCGGCGGTAGAGCGGGTCCGCGCAGCGCGGCCCGAGCAAGATCCCGGACACCCCGAGCGCGGCCGCGTTGCGGAACAGCGCGCCCAGGTTTTCGTGATCATTGACACCTTCCAGCACGGCCAGCACCCGGGAGCCGGCGAGCAGCGTCGGGAGCGCCACCGGAGTGGCCCGGTCGGCCACCGCGAGCACGCCCCGGTTGAGGTGGAACCCGACCACCTCGGCCATCGTCGAGGCGTCGCACTGGTAGGCCGGAATGTCGTGTCCGGCCAGGTCAGGAGCCAGTTCGGCGATCTTGGCCGGCACTCCGAGGAGTGCGCGCGGCGGGTACGGCGAGCCCAGTAGGCGGCGCACCACGACCACGCCCTCGGCGATCACCAGACCCCGGCCGCCGGGGCGATCCGGGCGGCGGTCCGCCGTCGTCAGATCACGGAAATCGTCCACCCGGGGATCGCCGGCGGATCTTAGTGGTATCACGTGCGCCATATGAGAATGTTGCCTGTTCGTCATCCGGTCAGGCGTAGATTCTCCCCGCCTGTTGTGCCACGGTGGTAGGCCGCGCCAAACGCTAGTGCGCATGTAGTCAGTTCGATGATCGAGGAGGGGTCGAGTGGGCCGTGAATTGGCCCGAAGCTCGTTCACCCGCGCGGAGCGTCAGCAGTATCGCGGCAAGGTGCACCGCTGCCTCAATGCATTGGCCAGCATGTTGCGCGACGGCCATTTCGCAGAGGACACCGAGTCGACCACCGGGCTGGAGGTCGAGCTCAATCTCGTGGATCAGCGGCTCGACCCGGCGATGCGCAACCTGGCCGTACTGGACGGCGTCGACTCCCCCGAGCTGACCTCCGAGCTGGGTCGCTGGAACGTCGAGCTGAACGTGCCGCCCCGGCCCCTGCGCGGCGAGCAGGGCCGCTACCTCGAACACCACGTGCTGGACCTGCTCGCCGAGATCGAGAAGCAGGCCGGGTCGGTGGGCGCCCAGGTGCTCACCATCGGCATCCTGCCCAGCCTCACCGAGCGGCACCTGGTGGCCGACCGGCTCTCCCCGGAAGCCCGCTACACCGCGCTGAACGAGCAGATGCTGGCCGCGCGGGGCGAGCCGTTCCTGCTGGACATCGACGGCACGACCAGCAACGGGCAGGCCCCCGAGCACCTGCACATGGACTTCGACTCGATCATCCCCGAGGCCGCCTGCACCTCGTTGCAGCTGCACCTGCAGGTCCCGCCGGACACCTTCGCGGCGCACTGGAACGCCGCGCAGTGCGTGTCCGGGGTCCAGGTCGCGGTGGGGGCGAACTCCCCGTTCCTGCTCGGCCGGCGGCTGTGGGCGGAGACCCGCGTGCCGTTGTTCCTGCAGGCCACCGACGTGCGCTCGCCGGAGCTGCGCAACCAGGGGGTGCGCCCGAGGGTCTGGTTCGGCGAGCGGTGGATCAACTCGATCTTCGAGCTGTTCGAGGAGAACGTGCGCTACTTCCCCGGCCTGCTGCCGGTGGCCGAGGACCAGGACCCGCAGGCCGAACTGGCCGCCGGCCGGATCCCCGCGCTGGAGGAGCTGCGGCTGCACAACGGCACGATCTGGCGGTGGAACCGGCCGATCTACGACATCGCGGACGGCCGGCCGCACCTGCGGGTGGAGAACCGGGTGCTGCCGGCCGGCCCGACCGTGGTCGACATGGTGGCCAACGCGATGTTCTTCTACGGGATGCTGCGCATGCTCACCCAGGACGAGCAGCCGATCTGGGCGCGGCTGCCGTTCGCCGCCGCCGAGCAGAACTTCTCGCTGGCCGCCAAGGACGGCCTCTACGCGTCGCTGTACTGGCCGGACGAGGGCTGGATCCGCCCGGCCGACCTGGTGCTGCGCCGGCTGCTGCCGTTGGCCGCCGACGGGCTGGCCGAGCTGGGCGTGGCCGACGCGGTCTCCGGCCGCTACCTGGACGCGATCGAGGCACGGTGCGCCAGCGGGCGAACCGGCAGCTGGTGGCAGCTGCGGGCGGTGGAGACCCTGGAACGCCGGGGCGCCGACCGGATCACCGCCATCCGCGGCATGCTTACCCGCTACCAGGACTGGATGCGCTCCAACGTCCCCGTCCACACCTGGGCTCTTCCTTAAAGATCACGCGTTGGCCGGGAGGTCGGTGCCGGCGCCCCGGCGGCGCAGCGCGACCAGGTCGTGGCGGGCGTCGGGGAGGGTCCGTTCCCCGGTTCCCTCGATGACGAAGCCGGCGTCGGCGATCAGCTGGCGGTCGTCCGCGCCGGGCTGGCCCTCGCTGGTCAGGTAGTCGCCGAGGAACATCGAGTTGGCCAGGTGCAGGGCCAACGCCTGCTGCCCGCGCAGGTGGATCTCCCGGCCGCCGGCCAGCCGCACCTCCACGTCCGGGAAGACGAACCGGAACAGCGCCAGGATGCGCAGGCAGCGCTCCGGAGTCAGCTCCCAGCGCCCGCCGAGCGGCGTGCCCTGGAACGGGATGAGGAAGTTCACCGGCACCGAGTCCGGGTCCAGCTCGCGCAGCGCGAACGCCAGGTCCACCACGTCGTCGCTGGTCTCGCCCATGCCGAAGATCGCGCCGGAGCAGGGGGAGAGGCCGGCGTGCGCGGCGCGCCGCAGGGTGTCCACCCGGTCGGCGAAGGTGTGCGTCGAGCAGATCTCCCGGTAGTGCGCCTCGCTGGTGTTCAGGTTGTGGCTGTACGCGTGTGCGCCGGCTTCCCGCAGCCGGTCGGCCTGGCCGTCCCCGAGCAGGCCCAGGCAGACGCAGATCTCCACGTCCGGGCTGTCGTCCTTGATCTTCTCGATGGTGTGCTCCACCCGGCGGATGTCCCGGTCGCCGGGGCCACGCCCGCTGGCCACCAGGCAGACCCGCTTGGCCCCGGCGGCCACGGCGGAGGCGGCGTGCTCGGCGGCCTGGTCCGGGTCGATCCACGAGTACTTGAGGATCTCCGAGACCGAGCCCAGCCGCTGCGAGCAGTAGCCGCAGTCCTCCGGGCACAGCCCGGACTTCATGTTGATGATCGTGTTGAGCTTCACCCGGCGGCCGAAGAAGTGCCGGCGAACCCGCGCGGCGGCGGCCACGACGTCGATCAGCTCGTCCTCGCCGTCCAGGACCCGGAGGGCGTCTTCCCTGGTCAGCGGTTCGCGGCGGAGGGATCGGGCGGCGAGCTCGGAGAGGAAATCGGTCACCCGGACAGCTTCAGTGATCGCCGCATCGGCGAGCCAGCGGCCAAGCCGACAAAACCGGGCGGGAAAGTTTGACGCGTGTTTCTTAGCACGTTCCCAGAAAAGTCCTGGCTTGCTATCAGCTACCGGTGGACAGACTGGATGGGTGATCGTGAGCGATATTCTGACCATCGCGCTGCGTGGTCTGCGGGCGCACAAGCTGCGCTCCATGCTGACCATGCTGGGCCTGATCATCGGGGTCGCCGCGGTCATCTTGCTGACCTCGCTGGGCCAGGGGCTGTCCGGGGCGGTGAACGCGGCCGTGGAACCCGTGGCGAACAGCATCACCGTGGTACCGAAGTTATCCCCGATCCCGGGCGGGCCGGCGGCCCGCCCGCTCACCGACGAGGACCTGGAGTCGATCTCCAAGCTGCCGCACGTGGCGGAGATCGTGCCGCAGGTCACCGGGTCCAGCACCAGCGCGGCCGGCCAGGTCGGCAAGGCGGTCACCGCGTCCACCCCGGGCGCGCAGTACCGGTCCGCCTCGGTGGTCGGCACCACCGCGAACTACCTGAGCGCCCGTCAGATGTCGCTGGCCGCCGGCGGCTTCTTCACCGACGCCCAGGATCAGTCCGGGGCGAAGGTGGCCATCCTCGGGCCGCTGGTCTCTTCCGCGCTGTACGGGCCGGACCCGCACCAGGCGGTCAACAAGACGCTGCGCATCAACAACATCCTGTTCAAGGTCATCGGCGTGCTGGACTCGTTCGGCGCGGCCAACGACAACGTGGTGATCATGCCGATGAAGGCGGCCCGGGCCGGGATCATCGGGTCCAACTTCGGCACCAGCGCCGACCAGATCAGCTCGCTGTCGGTGAAGGCCACATCCACCGCCGACGTGCCGGTGGCCAAGGCGGAGATCATCCAGACGCTGCGCAACAACCACCGGATCGAGGACCCGCAGTTCGACGACTTCCAGGCGCAGGACCTGGGCAGCCGGGTCAAGACGTTCACCGGGATCATCGACCTGGTGACGACCGCGGTGCCGGCGGTGGCGGCGATCTCCCTGCTGGTCGGGGGGATCGGCGTGCTGAACATCATGCTGGTCTCGGTCACCGACCGGACCCGGGAGATCGGCACGCGCAAGGCGGTCGGGGCCAGCGACGGGGCCATCATGGGCCAATTCGTGCTGGAGTCGATCACCCTGGCCGGGCTGGGCGGTCTCATCGGCATCGCCCTCAGCGTGGGGGGCGTGCTGGGCCTCACCGCATTGCTGGCCAACATGGGCGGGGCGGGTTCCCGGGGTCCGCTGGCCTCGTTCCACCCGGTGCTGTCCCCGGCGCCGATCGCGGCGGCCTTCGGCATCAGCCTGCTGATCGGCCTGGTCGCCGGCGGCTATCCGGCCTGGCGGGCGGCCCGCCTGGAGCCGATCGAAGCGCTGCGTTTCGAGTAAACCGCCTTGTCAAGGCTTTACGGCGAAACATTCGCGATCGCAAATGGTGCGTGCGAAACCACCTCGGGTGGGTGACTCGCGTTCCTAGTGTCGGCCCGACACAGCCGACCCGGCGACGCCATCTCCGGGCCGGCTGTCCATCGGGATGGATGAGGAGCCGGCGATGTTCCGACGCAGGCGTGAGGCCTCCCGGCCGCCGGCGTCCAGCGCCTGGTGGTCGGTCGAGCCGGAACCACAGCCAGGCGCATCCCGCCCGGCCGAACAGCTGCCGCCGCTGCCCGGGGGTGACCCGTTCGGCGGCTGGCCGGCCTTCGGCCCCGCCGGCTCCGACCCGCGCAGCGCGGTCCTCGGCCAGCCCGAACCGCTGCCGCCGTGGGCCACTCCGGCGGGTGCCAACGCCCCGCCCGCCGGTATGCCGGCACCCGGCACCCCGCCCGGGATGCCACCAGCCCTCGGCATGAACCCGTCACCGGGCTTGCCACCGGCACCGGTCATCGGTACCTCACCCGGTATGCCTGCCTCACCGGGCATGGGCACCTCACCCGGCATGCCGGCGCTGCCCGGCCCGGGAACCTCACCCGGCATGCCAGCACTGCCCGGCCCGGGAACCTCACCCGGCATGCCAGCACTGCCCGGACCGGGAACCTCGCCCGGCATGCCAGCGGTGCCGGGGATGGGCACGTCACCGGGGATGCCGGCGGCGCCCGGGGCGGGGATGCCGGGGGTGGGCGCCCCGGCCGGGATGGCAGCGGCCCCGACGACCGCTCCGGCGGACGCGGACGGTTGGCTGCCGCTGCTCACCCACGACCACCGCGACCAGCGCTTTCAGCCCAACGGCGAGCGCGCCTCCTCACCTTCCACCGACGACACCGGCCGGCGCACTCCGAAGATGGGCAAGTTGCTCGCCGCCGCCCGCCGGGTAACCCAGTCCCCGGAGCCGCCCGCGCCGGAACCGCCGGCCGAGCACGCCGCCGACGCGACCACCTGGCTGGACGCGCTCGGGCCGATCAACCCGATGGAGGCCGGCGCACTGGCCGGAGCGTTCGCCGCCGACTACCTGTCCTGGGACGAGGCCGCGCCCCGGCGCCGGGGCGACGTGCTGAAGCAGTACCTGCCTTCGGACGTGCTGGGGAGCGCCTCGCTGCTCGGCTGGTCGGGACGGGGCCGGCAGCGGGCCGAGTTCGCACTGCCCGGCGCGGTGCACCCGGACGGGGAGGGCCGGGTGATCGTCGACGTGCGGGTGCGGGTGACGCCGTACCGCAAGGTCGGCGAGCCGGCCGACCCGGCGCCGGCCGGCGAGCTCGAGGTGGCCGGGGTGCCCGCCGTGGCCCCGGCGCCGACCGCGCGCGGTTGGAAGAGCCTGGACTCCTACTGGGTGCGCCTCACCGTGCCCATCACCCGCGACCAGGGCCGGCTGGTCGTGGACACCTGGGACGAGCAGCTCGGTGACGAGGACCGCGAGCCGGACGAGGACGGCCCAGCGCCGTCCGGCGAGGACTCCCCCTCGGCCGCCGAGGAGCCGCCGCGCCCGGAGGCCGGCGCGGCCGACAGTGCCCACCTCGGGAAGGCCCACCTCGGGAAAGCCGACCTCGGGAAAGCCGACCTCGAAACAGAAGCGGCGGCGGAAGCTTCCATCGACGAGGGACCGGCGGCCGGCGACGAACCGGCAAACGCCGGCGCCACCCGCAAGCCGGCCCGGCGGCAGACCACCCGGCGATCGACCACCCGGCCGCCCGCCGGCGGCCGAGGGGCGCGATGAGCCAGCTGCGCGCGCCCCGCATCGCCGGTGTGGCGGGCGGCGTCGGGACAACGACGCTGGCCACGGCCCTGCGCGGCTACGACCGGGGAAGGGCGTTCGGGCACGGCTGCGAGCTGTTGGTGTGCCGGTGCACCGGTGAGTCGCTGCACCGGGCCGCCATGGTGACGTCGTGGTTCGCCCAGCACGACCTGCCGCGCCCGGTGCTGGCGGTGAACGCCGACGTGCCGGTGCCCATGCGGGGGCCGTTGCGCGCCCGGCTGCGGATGATCGAACCGCAGGTCAGCGGGCTGGTCCTGGTGCCGTACGTGATGCACTGGCGGGAGCTGACCGACCCGCTGGGCGAGGCCGCCCGGCTGTCCGAGACGCCGACCGAGGAGCTGCCGAGACCACTGCGCCCGTACTCCGACGCGCTGGTCCGGCTGGCCCAGGCGGTGCTCGGCGCGGGCCTGTTGCGCGGCGGCCCCGGCGCGCACGGCCCGGCCTCGACCACGCAGACCCTGCCCGGGATCACCGGGCCGCTGACCCAGACCGGACCGCAACCGCCCGTGCCCGCCTGCGCCGCCACCGGAGGTGCCCCATGATCAGCGTGCCGCGTCAGGCCCCGAACCCGCCACCACAGGCCCCGCCGGGGCTGGACGCACTGGCCGACCAGGTGATCGGCTGGTTGAAGTGGGGCGTGCTGGTGGCCGGGATGATGGGCCTGCTGGTGTGCGCCGGCATGATCATTGTCGGTCGGAGGCGGCGTGGCGGGCTGGCCCAGGAGGGCCTGATCGGGTCGCTCTGGGTGCTCGGCGGGCTGGCGTTGGCCTCGGCGGCGGCGCTGCTGGTCGGAGTGTTCGGTTCGGTCGGCGCGCGGTGACGGCGGTGCTCGCGGTGGCGCCGCTGCTGGCCGACGGACCGGGGGAAAGCCCGTTCCTGACCATCGTGGAGTCGGCCGCCCGGGCGGCGGCGATCCTGGTCGCCGACGCCGGCAGCTGGTGGCGGGTGCCCAGCACCTCGCTGTTGCAGCCGGCGGTGCTCGGCGCGCACACCGCGCTGCGCCCGCTGTTGCTGCTGGTGCTGATGGTTTCCGTGCTGGTGCAGGCAATCCGGCTGATCCTGATGCGGCGCAGCGAGCCGTTGTTGTCGGTGGCCGGCGGGTTGCTGCGGTTCGCCGTGGCGGCGGCGCTGGGCATCACCGTGCTCCAGGGTGCGCTGTGGGCGGGCGACCTGTTGGCCACCACGCTGCTCGGCAGCGGCGGCACCCCGGCCGAGGGCGGCGAGTTCGGCGGGTTGATGCGGGACGCGTTGACCAGTCGCCGGGGCGGCATGGCCGAGCCGTTCCTCCTGCTCCTGGTTTCCGTGGTGGTGCTGTTGCTGGCGGCGGCGCAGTGGATGGCCATGGCCCTGCGCCAGGTCGCGCTGCTCGTGGTGGCGGCCACGCTCCCGTTGGCCGCCGCCGGGTCGCTCACCGCCGCCACCCGGGGCTGGCTGTCTCGGATGCTGCCGTGGGCGCTAGCGCTGGTGCTGTACAAGCCGGCCGCCGCGCTGGTGCACGCGGTCGGGCTGCAGTACCTGAAGCAGTTGTCGGACGGCAATCCGGTGAGCACCGCGCTGGCCGGGGTGGTGGTGCTCGCGCTCGGCGTCGCCGCGCTGCCGGCGTTGTTGCGCCTGCTCTCCTTCACCTCGGTGCGCATCGCGGACGGCGGCTGGTCGGGACGCCCCACACCGGGTGCGCCGGCCGCGGTGGGCGCGGTGCGGCTCAGCTCACGCAGCTCGCTGTCCTCCTCGGTGCAGCTGGCCGGCTATATGGAGAACGCCGGCCCGGGCAGCGCCGGCCGGCTGGCCAACGGCGCGAGCCCGGTCATGTCCAGCAAGCCGTCACCGCTACCCGGTGAACCGGTGGAGCCCCGGTTCACCGGCCCGATCCCCCGGATCGGCGAGGACATGAGGGGGGCCGGATGAGTCTGGACGTCGGCGAGCGCCCGGAGCCCCGGCTGTACGGCCACTGGCGCGCGGAGCGGGGTTGGGGCATCGGCTCGCTGGGCGCGGCGCAGACCGTCGCGGTGTTCGTCGCCGTGCTCGCCCCGGTGCTGGCCGCCTCCCTGATGCCCCGGCTGGCGTTGCCGCTGGCGGTTGTGGCGCTGGTGGTGGTGCTGGCGGTGACCGTGCGGGTCGGCGGTTCGACGGCGACCGAGGCGATCACCCGGCGGCTGCGGTTCTCGTCGGCCAGGGCCAAGGGGTGGACGGAGCTGTCCGGCGGGCTGATCGTGGAGCACCCGCGCCGGCACGACCTGCCCGGGGTGCTCGCCCCGCTGGTCGCGCTGGACACCGACGACGGCCGGGGCGGCCGGCAGGCCCTGGTGCTGGACCGGCACACCGGCACGCTCTCCGCCGTACTGCGCTGCGCGCCGGCCGGGCTCGACCTCGCCGACCGGACCAGCGCCGACGAATGGGTGGCCAGCTGGGGCGCCTGGCTGGCCGACCTCGGGCACCGGCCGGTGATCCGGCACGTCGCGGTCACCATAGAAAGCACAGCAAGCACCCGGGACGAGACCGACTATCTGCGCACCAGGCTGGACCCCAAAGCCCCGGCCGCCGCGCAGGCCCTGATGCGCGAGCTGATCGAGCTCGCCCCGTACACCTCGGCGCGCACCGACAGCTGGGTCACGGTGACCCTGGACCCGGCGCGGTCCGCGCCGCGCCCTCGGGACCTGCTGGCCTCGGTCGCCGAGGTGACCCGCTGGCTGCCCGGCCTGGAGTCGGGCCTCTCCTCCTGCGGGGTGGCGGTGCTCGGCCGGGAGACCATGTCCAGCCTGACCGCCCGGGTGCGCGCGGCCTTCGACCCGATATCCCGGGACGAGATCGCCCGGCAGGGCGAGCAGCAGCTGCTCCGGCACTGGGTGCAGGCGGCCCCGGTGGCGGCCAGCGAGACCTGGGACCGCTACCAGCACGACTCCGGTTTCTCGGTGTCCTGGGCGCTGCGCGAGGCACCCCGGCAGGCGGTGAACTCGCGGGTACTGGTCCCGCTGCTGGCGCCCGGGCCGTACCCGAGGCGGGTCAGCCTGCTCTACCTGCCCTACCCGGCCGACCAGGCGGCGGCCCGGGTGGAGAGCGAGATCACCGCCGGGCAGCTGCGCCAGGCGTGGACCCAGCGCACCCGGGGCGAGGAGACGCAGCGCGAGCGGGACGACCGGGACCGCGCCATGCAGGCCGCCCGCGAGGAGGCGGAGGGTGCCGGGGTCGGCCGGCTCACCGTGTACGTGACCACCACGGTCACCGACCCGGCCGAGCTGCCCGGCGCCATCGCAGACGTGGAACAGCGCGCCGGGGCGGCCAAGCTGCGGCTGCGCCGCATGTGGGGCGCACAGGCCTGCGGCTTCGCCGCCAGCCTCGGCCTCGGCCTGAACCCGACCGAACTGGCCAGCCGGGGGCGCAACCGATGAACCAGTCCCTGGCATCGCGGCCGGTTCCCAGGGCGTGGGGCTGGCCGGTGGCCGGTGGCGGCCGGGCGCCGCACGTGGAGGGCGGCACCCTGTACGCCGGCACGTCCAGCCAGCTGTGCGGGCTGTTCCCGTTCGCGGTCGGTTCGGGTACCTCGGTGCGCGGGGTGCCGATCGGCCGACACCTGCTGACCGCCGAGCCGGTCGGCCTGGACCCGGCCGAGTGGCTGCGCCAGGGCCTGGTGTCCAACACCGGCGTGTGGGTGCAGGGCCAGCCGGGCATCGGGAAGTCGGCGGTGATCAAACGGATGATCACCGGCCTGGTCGCGTTCGGCGGGGTTGCCGTGGTGCCAGGGGACGTAAAGGGCGAGTACAGCGCGCTGTGCGAGGCGCTGGGCGGCGCGGTGTGGCGGGTGGGCCGAGGGCTGCACGCGCTGAACCCGCTGGACGCCGGGCCGCTGCGCGGCGAGCTGGCGGCCGCCGTCGGCACCGAGCGGGACCGGTTGGCCGAGACGATCCGCGCGCGCCGGCTGTCCCTGCTGGAGGCGCTGGTGTGCATCGTGCGGCGCGGCGAGGTGGAGGTGACCGAGCGACGCCTGCTCGGCGCCGCGCTGGACGCCTGCGTGGCCGTGGACGACGAGCCGCTGATCCCCGATGTGCTGGGCGCGCTCTCCACCGGTTCCCCGGAACTCCGGGAGATCGTCGCCGCGCGGGACGACGACGAGTACCGGCGCGGGGCGCGCGAGGTGGTGAACACGCTGGCCCTGCTGTGCGACGGCGGACTGCGCGGCATCTTCGACCGGCCGTCCACGGTGTCCGGTTCGCTGGACCGGTCCGCGCTGTCCCTGGACCTCTCCGCGCTGGACGACGATGACGACGACGTGCTGGCCGCCGCGATGCTCTGCTCCTGGGCCTGGTCGACGGCGGTGATCGAGGGTTCGACGGCGCACGGCCGCCCGGTGGCGGTGGTTCAGGACGAGCTGTGGCGGGCGTTGCGGGTGGCGCCCGGGCTGGTGGAGCGCTCGGACCGGATCACCCGGCTGAACCGGCACCGGGGCGTGATCTCCTTCCAGGTCACCCATTCCCTGGACGACCTGGAGGCCCTGGCCAGCGAGGCCGACCGGGCCAAGGCCCGCGGCATGGTGACCCGCAACGCCACCCTGGTCCTGGGCGGCATGGCCGAACGCGAGCTCGACGCCCTGCGCCGCATCACCCCTCTCTCCGAAGGCGAAGCCGCACTGGTCACCTCCTGGGCCGCCGCCCCCACCTGGGTGGGCGGCGCCCTCCACCCCGGCCGGGGCAAATACCTGATCAAGTCCGGCGAACGCATCGGCCTTCCGGTGTCGCTGCGCCTGACCCCCACCGAGCGCGCCCTCTACGACACCGACTCCCGGTTTGCGGCTGCGCCGCCCGTGAGTGATTTGTATGGCTATAGCAACACTTCTCACTCACGGGCCGCGACAGCGGCATTGGCGAGGTGAACGGCCGATGTGGTTCCGAGGGGTGGGCGTCATCGCCGTCGCGATGGTCGCGCTGCTCGGCCTGCTGGTCATCGTCGCCGCCGAGGACCGGGGCGCGGCGCTCACCGGGGTCGACCCGGCCAAGCTGCCCGAGCTGGCCAAGCAGATGCTGCCGGTGATCGACGAGGTGGTTCGGCGGGACTGCCCCGAACTGCCCCCGGTGTGGGTGGTCGCGGAGATCATGGCCGAGTCCGGCTGGAACGCGAAGGCGCGCAGCAGCGACAGCAACGGCGGCGCGTTCGGGCTCTACCAGATCAACAACCGGAACTGGGCGGCCGCCGGCGGCGAACCGGGCAGCGGCGACATCTTCATCCCGGAGACCCACCTGCGGCTGGGCATCCCGTGGGTGTGCGCCAACCTGCGGGCGGTCACCGGCCACCTGCGGGACACCGGCAAACCCACCGCGCCGCTGGACGCCATGCTGGTCTGCCACATCGCGGGCTGCGGCCGGGTCACCGGCAGCGCCACCGGGGTGCCGGCGCCCGGCGAGGCGGGTTGCGGGGACACCTGCGTCGGCCTGGTCAACCGGTACCTGCGCAACGTGCACCGCTACGTCGCCGAATTCGCCGCCCCACCGCCCGGTCCCGCTGGTCCGGCCACCCCACCGCCACCCGGCCCCGCACCGGATGTGCTCGCCGCCGGCGAAGCCGGCGGGACGGGTCGGACGCCCGGTTCGGCGCCCGATGGATACGGAGCTGGCCCCACTCCGGTCGCCCGGGCCGCTCCGCTGGGCCTCACCACGCTGGGCGGCGTCACGACAGCCGCGCTGCCGCCCGCCCCGGCCGGGTTCACCGGCCGGTCGACCGGCTGCGCCGAACCCGACCCGACCAGCTCCGGCTGCCTCACCGCCGCCGCCGTCCACGGCCTGCGCGCCCAGGCGGCCGCGTTCGGCCCGCTCGGCAAGATCAGCTGCTGGGACCGGCACGAGTGGAACCCGGGCAGTGACCACGCGCGCGGGCGGGCCTGCGACCTGTTCCCCGGCCCGCCGGGCGAGTTCGCCGAGGGCGACCGGCTCGAGCAGGGCTGGCGGGTGGCCAACTGGTTCCGCGCGAACGCCGCCGCGCTGCGGGTGAAGTACCTGATCTGGCAGGGCCGCTTCTGGGATCCGGGCGCCCCGGACGAAGGCGGCTGGGGCGAACGCTACGACGGGGGCGGGGTCTACGACGTGCGCAATCCGACCGGCGGTCACTACGACCACGTTCACGTGAGCTTCGCGGAATGAACGCCCGGACGCTGACCATCCTCGGCGTGGCCGCCGCCGCGCTGCTGGCCGCGCCGTGGCTGCCGCTGGCCGGGCCGGACCCGGCGTCGCCCGCCCCGGCGCTGAGCCAGGCCGACCGGGATGCGCTGGCCGCCCCACCGGTCGACGCGGGGCCGGCGCCCGCCGCCCCCGATCCCCAGGTGGACTTCGCCGACCCGGCCTCGGTGGCCCGCGCCTACCTGGTCGCCGCGTACAGCGTCGGCCCGGCGGACAACGGCCGCACCAACCGCCGGGCCACTCCCTACGCGACCAGCGCGGTAGGCGTCGTGGTGGTGGACGCGCCGCCGACCGGTCAGCGCGCGATCACGGTCACCGACGTGACCCAGATCGCCGGCGAACCGTCCGACACCCGCCGCGGCTACACGCTGGGATACCGCACCACCCCGGGTGACTCCCCCCGCCGCACCCGCTACCTGCTCCTGGTCCGCCAGCCGGACAACCGCTGGCTGGTCGCCGGCGACCGAGCCGACGCCCAGGTGGGCGAGCAATGACTCGAGAGGAACCCGCAATGCCCCAACCCCCCGCGAGTCGGCGGTCCCAGCACACCGAGTCGACGCTCTCCGCACCCCGAGTCGGCGGTCTGCGCACCACCGGCGAACACCCCGGCGCGGCGTCACCCGTTCCCGACTCCCCTCCGACGGACGAACACCCGCCCCAGCGCCCCCGGCCACCGCGCGCCGACCGCCGGCCGGTGAGCATCCTGCCCTGGGCCACCGCGGACCCCTTGGCCCCGGACGCCCCGCGCAACTACCCGGCCGGCGCCCGACCCGGGGAAGACCCCGGCGGCACGCGGCCCGGCGGGGATCCACACGGCGCCCGGCCCGGGGACGATCCCGGCCGCACCCGGTCGGGGCACGATCCCGGCGGCGCCCCGCGGCGACGCGGCCCGGCGCGACGCCCGGTCCCGCCGAGCGGGCTGGTCGCGCCGCCCGGGGTCGGTGACACTCTCGGCGGCCCGAACGACCCGCTGGCCGCGTTGCCGCCGTGGCTTCCCCCGGTGCGCCGCCCCATCCCGAACGGCCCCAACCGCTCGGCGCAATGGCCCCCGCCCATGCCCCGGCTGCCCAACCCGCCGCCCCCGCCTCGGCCACCGCTCGTCCCACCCACCGGCCAATTCCCCGCGGGCCCCCCACCCACCGGACAATTCCCAGCAAGCCCGCCACCTTCCGGCCCGTACCCCGCAGGCGCCCCGTCCACCGACGCGTTCCCAGCCGGCCCGCCACCCACCGGACAGTTCCCCCCGGGCGCCCCGCCGACCGACGCCTTCCCAACCGGAGCACCACCCACCGGGCAGTTCCCAGCCGAAGCACCACCCACCGGACCGTTCCCGACCACGACATCACCCACCGGGCAGTTCCCGACAAGCGCGCCGCCCACCGGCACCTTCCCCGCCAGCGCCTTCCCTGCCGGCGTACCGCCCACCGCGCCGGCCCCGCGGAGCGGGCCACCCACCGGTCAGTTCACCGCCGGTGGGCCACCCACCGGGCAGTTCCCCGCGGGTACGCCACCCACCGGGCAGTTCCATGCGGCCGCGCCTGCCACCGGCGCATTCCCGACCCACGCACCTCCCACCGGCGTCTTCTCGGCCGCCTCACCGCCCAGCGGACCGTTTCCGGCCGGAGCCCCGCCCGCTGGGCCGGCCCCCACGCAACCGACACCGAGCGGCCCACCGGCCGCCGGGGCGCCACCCACCGAGACACCTCCGGCAAGCACCACGCCGGGCGGCCCATCCGGGCAACAAACCCTCACCGAGCCGGCCCTCGCCGGACCCCAGGCCACCGAGACCGACCAGCCGGCCGCCGAGCCGACCACCGGCTCGGCCGAAACCGCGCCCACCCCGGCAACGGTGTTCGGCAAACGTCCCGCCGCCAAGGAAGATTCGCCCAAACCGACGCCTTACGTGGCGTCCACCGGCCTCCCGGGAGCGGTCGGCCCGGCGGCCTCGCCGGACCTCGTCCCGCCCCCGAAACCGCCGGAACGGCGCCGCCCGGAGCCAGAACAAGAACCGGCACGAGAGCCGGAGCCCGTCAAACCGCCGCGACTCACCGCCGACGCGATCAGGCACGAGGCCGTCGTCCGGGGCCGCCTCGAGGTGCCCAGGGTGGGCTGGCGCGCGGCACTGTACTCGATGACCGGTGGCCGGGTGAACGCGGGCCTCGGCGGCGCGGAGCGGGCGGCCGTGGCGATGCTCTCCCGGGTGCGCCGGCCGTTGGCCGGGACCAGGCACGTCGCGGTGACCTCGATCAAGGGCGGCGTGGGGAAGACCACCGTGGCCGCCTGCCTCGGCCTGACCCTGGCGGACTGCCGGGGCGACGGGGTGATCGCGCTGGACGCCGATCCGGACGCGGGCACGCTGGCCGACCGGCTGTCCGGGGAAACCGACGTCACCGTGCGGGAGCTGCTGGACAACCTGGACTCGTTGACCTCGCTCAGCGAGTTCGGCAAGTACACCAGCCTGGCCGGGCGGCTGCGGGTGCTGGCCGGCGAGCAGGACCCGGCGATGGGCGAGGCGTTCGCACGCGAGGAGTACCAGAAGGTGTGCGCGGCGCTGGTCCGGTTCTTCGACATCGTGATCACCGACTGCGGCACCGGGCTGGTGCACTCCGCGATGCAGGGCACGCTGGCCCTGGCCGACCGGCTGATCGTGGTCGGCGCGCCTACCGTGGACGGGGCGTCGCGGGCCAGCAAGACGCTGGACTGGTTGTTCGCGCACGGGCACGAGAAGCTGGCCGAGGAGGCGGTGCTGGTGCTGTGCCGGGACCGCACGAGCAACCGGGTGGACCGCGCCCAGCTGCGCGAACACTTCGCCAACCGCTGCCGGCACGTGGTCGACATCCCGGCCGACCCGCACCTGTTCTCCGGCGGCCAGATCCTCCAGGACCGGCTGGCCCCCACCACCCGGCGCGCCTTCCTGGAGCTGGCCGCGATCATCGCCGACGGGTTCGAATAAGCATCGAGGCCCCGCCCGACTGGTGCGGGCGAGGCCTCGATACGTTCCCGAACTGACGCGCCGCTCCCACCACGAAGCGACGTGACTTAAGTTAGCCTACCCTTCCTCTGGCCGCAAGAGCCGATCACCCGGTACGCCCGAATGCGTGACGCACGCCGCATCCCGGGGAGAACTCTGTCGCCCCGCTACTGACTTCCTGTCTATGATGACAACATGTCTCACAACGGCGCGGGCACCCGGCGGATCACCGCGAACGACGGCGTCTCGCTGGCGATCCAGGAACACGGCGACCGGGCCGCGCCCACGGTGCTGGCGGTGCACGGCTACCCGGACGACCACACGGTGTGGGACGGCGTGGTCGCCGAGCTGTCCGAGCGCTTCCACGTGGTCACCTACGACGTGCGCGGCGCGGGTGGGTCCACCGCGCCGACCAGCCGTGCCGGCTACCACCTGGACCGGCTGGCCGCCGACCTCGGCGCGGTGGCCGACGAGGTCAGCCCCGACCGGCCGGTGCACCTGCTGGCCCACGACTGGGGCTCCATCCAGGCCTGGCACGCGGTCACCGGCCCGGGCCCGCGCGCCCGCTACGCCTCGTTGACCTCGATCTCCGGTCCGAGCCTCGACTACGCCGGCGCGTGGTTCCGCTCCCGCCTGCGCCGGCCGACCGCGCGCGGGCTGCGCGAGCTGCTCGTCCAGCTCGCCTCGTCCGGCTACATCGGGTTCTTCCAGCTCCCCGCGCTGCCCGAGCTGGCCTGGCGCAGTGGTCTGCTCCCCGCCCTGATGACCCGGCTGAGCCGGGGCGACACCGGACTTCGCCGGCCGTCCACCCAGGACGGCATCCGAGGGCTGGAGCTGTACCGGGCCAACATGCTGACCCGGCTCACCCGCCCCGAGCCGGTGCCCACCGGCATACCCGCGCAGGTGCTGGCGCCGAGGCATGACCCGTTCGTGTCCGCGCCGCTGCAGTCCGACGTGGCCCGCTGGGTGCCCGAGCTGACCGTGCGCTCCGTGGCCGGCGGTCACTGGGTGCCGCGCGCGCACCCGAAGGTGATCGCCCGCTGCGTCACCGAGCTGGCCGAGCAGTGCGAGGGCGGCCCCAGCCGGCCCGCGCTGCGCCGGGCGCACAGCCGCGCCACCGGAATCGGCCGGCCGAGTCGTCCCCACCAGGGCTCCCTGGCCGTGATCACCGGTGCGGGCAGCGGCATCGGCCGGGCCACCGCGCTCGCCCTGGCCGAGCGGGGCGCCGACGTAGTGATCGCCGACCGCGACGAACCCGCCGCCGAGCAGACCTGCCGAGAGGCGTCCCGGCACGACGTCACGGCCACCGCCTACCAGGTGGACGTCGCCGACCCGGACGCGATGGCCAAGTTCGCCGACCGGGTGATCACCGAGCACGGCGTGCCGGACATCGTGATCAACAACGCCGGCATCGGCATGGCCGGCCCGTTCACCGAGACCTCGCTGGCCGACTGGCAGCGGATCATCGACGTCAACCTGTGGGGCGTCATCCACGGCTGCCGGCTGTTCGCCACGCCGATGATCGAGCGCGGCGAGGGCGGGCAGATCGTGAACCTCGCCTCGGCCGCCGCCTACCTGCCCTCCCGGGCCCTGCCCGCGTACTCGACCACCAAGGCGGCCGTGCTCATGTTGTCCGAGTGCCTGCGCGCGGAGCTGGCCGAGCACGACATCGGCGTCTCCGCGATCTGCCCCGGCATCGTGCACACCAACATCACCACGACCACGCGGTTCGTCGGCGCCGACACCGACGAGGAGACCCGGCGCCAACAGGCCAGCCACCTGGCCTACGGACGGCGCAACTACACCCCGGAGCGCGCGGCGAAGGAGATCCTGCGCGCGTTGGAGCGCAACCGCGCGCTCGCGCCGGTCACCCCCGAGGCCCACCTCGCGCTGGCCGCCTCCCGGCTCACCCCGGCGGTGCTGCGCGCCGCGGCGCGGCGCGAGGTCAAGTTCTGAGAGGAGGCGTGGGATGACGAACGAGCTGGAGGAGCCGGAGCGCGTCGCGCTGCGGCCGAGGGACGTCCGGTTCGACTGGTCCAAGCTGCCCATGCACTGGGTGCCCGGTGACCCCTACACCACCCACCTGCTCAACGTGCTGCACCTGCTCCTGCCGGAGGGTGAGCGCTGGTTCGTCAAGGTGTTCGGCGAGGCGCTGCCGCTGATCCGCGACGACCGGCTGCTCGAGGAGGTACGCGGGTTCATCGGGCAGGAGGCGGTGCACGCCGAGTCGCACCAGGGCGTGCTGGACCACTTCACGGCGCACGGGCTGGACCCGGAACCCTACGTCGGCCAGGTTCGTTGGCTGTTCCGCAAGGGCCTGGGCGACCGGGAGTTCCGCGGCCCGAAGGCGGCCAGGCGCCGCGAGGCCTGGCTGGTCGACCGGGTGGCCGGGGTGGCGGCCATCGAGCACTTCACCGCCTACCTCGGCGACGCCATCCTGAACTCCCCCGGCCTGGACCGGGCCGGTGTCGACCCGGTCATGCTCGACCTGCTGCGCTGGCACGGCGCGGAGGAGGTGGAGCACCGCGCGGTCGCCTTCGAGCTGTACCAGCACCTGGACGGCGGCTACCTCCGCCGGGCCAAGATGATGCTGATGGTGGCCCCGGCCATGATGCTGCTCTGGGTCAAGGGCGTGCGGTTCCTGATGGCCAACGACCCGACCGGCCGGCGCCGGCCAACCCTGCTCGACCCGATCCGGTCCAACCGCCGCTACCGCGTGCTCAGCGTCAGCGGCCTGCTCATGTCCTGGCTGCCTTACCTGCGGCCGGGCTACCACCCCAGCCAGCACGGGTCCACCAGCCAGGCGGTGGCCTACCTGGCCACCTCGCCGGCCGCCATGGCGGCCGACCGCCGGGCCGGCCGGTGAGCACCACGCAACCCGTGGACGCCGGCCAACCGGTGCCGCCCACCCCGCCCGACTCGATGCCGGTCTCGGCGCCGCGGCCACTGTTCCGCGCGGTGGGCGTGGCCGCGAACGTCATGGCGCGGCTCGGCCGGGCCCGGGCGACCGGCGCGCGGGTGGTTCCGGTAGACCGCGAGCTGGACATGGTCGTGCGCGAGGTCGGCAACGAGGCCCGCGACGTGGTGAGCCTCCGACTGACCAGGGCCGATGACACCGGGGAAGTGTTGCCCCGCTGGTGGCCGGGCGCGCACCTGGACCTGGTGCTGCCGTCCGGCCGGGTGCGGCAGTACTCGCTGTGCGGCGACCCGTCCGATCGGCACAGCTTCCGGGTCGCGGTGCGCCACATCTCCGACGGTGGCGGCGGCTCCCGTGAGGTGCATTCACTGCGCCCGGGTGACCGGGTGCGGGTGCGTGGGCCACGTGAGGCGTTCCCGCTGGTCCGCGCGCCCGGATACCTGTTCCTGGCCGGTGGCATCGGGATCACGCCGATCCTGCCGATGGTGCGGGCGGTGGCCGCCGCCGGCGCCGACTGGCGGTTCGTCTACGTCGGGCGCGACCGCGCCACGATGCCGTTCCTGGCCGAACTCGCGGAGATCCCCCACAGCCGCGACCGGGTGGTCATCCGCCCGGACGACGAGCACGGTGGCCCGGCCGCCGCGGCGAAGCTGCTCGAGCACGCCCCGCCCGGCCCGGCCACCGGCTACCTGTGCGGTCCGCCGCCGATGATCGCCGCCGTCCGGGCCGCCATGGACGACTCCGCGCACCGGCTCACCGCGCTGCACGTCGAGCGGTTCGCCGCGCCGCCGGTCGTCGGCGGGACGGCACTGACCGTCCATCTGGCCCGGACTCGTGCCACCCTTGACGTGCCGGCCGACCGGTCGGTGCTGGAGGTGGTCCGCGAGCGGTTGCCCCAGGTGCCCTACTCCTGCCAGCAGGGGTTCTGCGGTACCTGCCGGACCAAGGTGCTGGACGGCGAGGTCGAGCACCGGGACCGGGTGCTGACCGAGCCGGAGCGCCGGGACACGATGACCATCTGCGTGTCCCGAGGACGAGGAGATCGGCTGGTGCTCGACCTGTGACGACGGAGGGTTTCCCGGTACGCGCGGATGTGGCGTTCCCGGCCGCGCGGGCCGGTTCCGCGCGCCGGATGACCCCGGAGCGACGGCGCGAGCAGCTGATCCGCATCGCGCTCCAGCTGTTCGCCGAGCAGCCGCCGGACCTGGTGACGGCGGACGACGTCGCCCGCGCGGCCGACGTGTCCCGCGCACTGTTCTACCGCTACTTCGGCAACATGCACGACCTGCGCGAGGCGGCCCTGCGCACCGCCGTCGACGAGCTGATCGCGGTGATCACCCCGCCGGACGAGGGCACCCTGCTCGACCAGGTGCGCTACTCGCTGCACGCCTTCCTGTGCTCCGCGCAGGCCTACTCCGCCGCGTACATCGCGCTGATGCGCACCGGCTCGGTGATCGGCACCGAGGAGACCTACGCACTGGTGGAGCGCGTGCGCGACCACATCGTCCGGATGGTCGCCGAGCGGATGCGCCTGGCGGCCCCCGGCGAGACGGTCGGCGGGGCCGCGCCGATGTTCGAGCTGACCATGCGCAGCTGGTTCAGCGTGGTCGAGCTGGCCAGCGTGGCCTGGCTGCGCGAGGGCAAGCTGGCCCGCGAGCGCCTGGAGGAATGGCTGGTAGACCAGCTGGTGGCGATGCTGCAGACCACCGCCCGGCACGACCCCAGCACCGCCGCGCAACTCTCCGCCGCACTCGCGGCAACCTAGGAAATCGGGCGCGACGCGCCTTCATCAATCGATCGAGTGATGCGCGCAAAGCTACACAATCACCGTTGGTAGCTTTTCGCATCACGTTAATCAATCAATCGATTGTTGAGGGATGCCGTGCGCCAACGTCGTGCACTGGTCGTGATGGTGTGCTGCGCGATCGGCGCGCTCCTCGGCATGAGCAGCGCGGTGATCTCCGACGTGATCATGACAAGGTGTTCGTCCGGCGCCGCCCTGACCGCGGGAACCGGCTGTGAGGAGCGGCTGGGCGCCTCCGGTATGACCGACGGCACGACGCCGAGGGTGCCGATCACCTCGACCGCCACGAGGCACGTGCCCGGCCCCGGCGAACCGCCCAGGCGCGGCCCCAACCCGGCCACCGACCGCGCCATGGTGCTACTGATCGGGTGGGCCATGCTGGTCACCGTGGGTAGCGGCCTGTTCATGCGCACCCGGCCGCGCCGGGAGCCCGAGCCGCCCGGCCCCACCAACACCCCCAGCCGCACGCACGTCTCGGTGCCCACCCAGCGCGCCTACCGCCGGGTCGGCCCCCGCCAGCTCACCTCCCCGCTCCTGGACCGGCGCTAGCGCGGCACGCGCCAGCCGAGCGCGCGCCCAGTTAGGCGCGCGCGGGACATACAGCACCGCGCCCCTGGATCAGCGGCAGGCGGAGGCCACCCCGACCGGCTGGGTCGGGTCGAAGTAGGCGTCCTGTGCATCGCCCGGCTGGTACTGGGCGGCCGCGTCCTGGCCGCCCCCGGCCGGCCCGGTGAACCCGCGCGCGGCCAGCGCGCAGTCCATGCCGTGCCAGTACCCGGTGGTCCGGCCCAGGTACATGCCCCGCGAGGACGGCCGGATGTCGGCGCCCTTGGGGAACATCCAGTGCGTCTCGGCGTGCACCACGACGACGCCGCGCGGCTGGTCGAACGCGTAGGCGAACACGTAGTTGCTGGTCACGTCCAGCGCCGGCCGGCCGTTCCAGTCCACCTGCCGGTAGGTCAGCTTCCCGGACACCCTCGGCGTCCCGGCCAGCGAGGCATCCCGGCCGACCCGGATCAACGCGGTGCCGTATCCGCCCTCCTCCAACCGGGTGCGCACGGTCTCCACGCTGTCCGGGGCGAGCAGCCCGAGCACCGCCGCCGGGTCGTGCGACTTGAGCAGCTGGGGATCCAGGTACGACGCGGCCAGCGCTCGTTTGACCTTGTCCAGGGCGTCGGCCACCTCGCGCGTGCTCCAGCCGTCCACGGCGCGCGCCTCGGGCAACACGATTCCCTCCGCGCCGACGGCGAAGAACTCCGCCGGCGTGGCCTGGAACGGGTTGTCGGAAGCGACCAGGCCGAGCCAACGATCCCGCCCCACCCAGAGCCCGACGACCAGCGCCAACACCACCGACCACACCAGCAACACCAACACCCGGCGCCGCCCCTTGGCACTCGACGGGGCCTCGGCGGCAGCCCCGGAATCACCGCCCCCACCGGAACCGGCACCCGGGATGGACCCCGTGTCAGTGCCGGTCCGCGCGGCGGGACGGTCGGGAACGGAAGTGACGCGCGAGTCCGGCCTCCGCTCGGGGGGCAACGTGGCCCCCCGCTGCGGAGCGGCTTGCCGCACCCCGTCGCGGGGCTCGGCAACCGTCGGCGCATCGACACCACTCCGGTCAACCACCGGAGGCTCGACCGAGGTCGGCCGGCGGCGCGGACGGGCGAGCGGCTCGGTCCCGGGCGCCGCCCCACGGACCCGCTCGGTTCCAGCCGCCGCACCACGGACCCGCTCGGTTCCAGCCACCGCACCACGGACCCGCTCGGTTCCAGCCACCGCACCACGGACCCGCTCGGTTCCAGCCGCCGCCCCACGGGCACGCTCGGTTCCAGCCGCCGCCCCTCGGGCACGCTCAGTTCCAGGCGCAACCCCTCGGGCCTGCTCAGTTCCGGGCACCGCACCACGGACCCGCTCGGTCAGCGGACGGGTCACCTCGGCGGGGGGCAGGTCTGGCGGCGCGGCCGAGCCGAGCGCACGCACCTCGCCGGTCGGCTCCCCGAGCGAGACGGTGGGCGGATCCACCGACGGGTCCGGGGATTCGTCCACCGAGCGCGATGACGGCCGGAGTTCGGCGGTCCGGTCCGCCCAAGGACCCGCGACATCCGAGGGGTGCACCGTATCCGGCCCGGCCGTGCCCGGCCTCGACTCCGGCGAGGCCGACGCGTCCCGACCCTTCCGCGGCGCCGGCACGTCCGCATGCCGCCCGTTCCCCGGATCAGTCCCGTCCGGAAGTCGAACGGTCCGCGACACCGGCGATTCCGGGGTCCGCCCGTGCCGCGGACCCCCCGCACCGGAGGAAGTACCTGGCGCCGAAACCGGCCGCTGGTCGGCCGTCGTTTCCGACGCTCGCGGCGCCTCCGCCCACGCCCGCCCGTCCTCAGCGACCGGTTCCGACGCTCGCGGCACCTCCGCCCACGCCCGCCGCTCATCGGCGATCGGTTCCGGCGTCCTGGCGGCCGATGGCAAGGCCGCCGAACCGGTCGGTGCGCGGAGATCCTCGTCGGCACGGTCCATCGAGGAGCCGTCGGCTTGGTCGCTACGCGGGGCCGACGGACTGCCCAGCAGGTCGGCGAGCCGCACCGCTCGGTCAGCCGGCGCGGCGGATACGGATCCCGACCAGGCCTGCGTCCCGGTAGGTGCCGGCTCACGATCACCCGGTCCCGACGAATGGGGGGTCGCGGGAGGTGGCGGCACGGTCGGCGGCGCCACCAAACCACCCTCCGGCGGAGGCGGAACCGACGGCGGAACCACCAGACCACCCTCCGGCGGGGGCGGAACCGACGGCGGGACCGCCAGGCCGCCCTCGGGGGGAGGCGGCACGGTGGGCGGGACCGCGAGCGCCCCGGAGGTCGGTCCCGGGGCAAGGAAGGCGACCGGGATCCGCAGCGGCTCGGTGTGCGGCTCGGACCCCGACGTGGCGGGCACCGAGGGGCCGGGATCGGGGGGCTCGTCGCCCGGGTCGGCGTCCGCCGGCACCGGGGGCGTTCCCGGCGGTGGCGATGGCGGAACACCTCCGGTTCCGGGCGCGCCGAATTCAGGGTTCGGGGCGTCCGGCTCGGCGGCGTGCGCCGGGCCCGGCACACCATCTCGCGGTGCGCGTTGTTTCGGCACCGAGGCGTGGGGTACGCCCGTTCTGGGCGCACCGGGCTTCGGCGCCGGTGCCCCGGGCACCGGCGGCCGCACCGCCACCGTCACCGGTTTCGTCGATGACGGCGGAGCCGGGCGCCTGGGGGATCGGGGTCTGGGGCGCCCGGGTTCCTGCCCGGTTCTCGTCACTTGTTCCGGCAGGGGGAACTCGCAGGTTGTCATACGAGTACTGGCTGACCAATCACTGAGGAGCGAACCAACCCATCCTGACAGCGATCCGTAATCGGCAAGACCGCCATACGGCCTAGCCGGTTAACCGCAACGTTGCTCCAACGAGGCAACTACCGCTTACCAAGGTATACGCACGGTAATCGCACGATGACGCGCCCCGCGTCGGCCGAACAACGCGTAGCCTGGACTTGGTCCAGAAAAGGTGGGAGCCATGCCCGAGCCGAGGTCCCTTCCGGAAAGCGCGGAAAGCGACGCCCGCGCGCGGCTGCGCGAATCCGGCCTGCGGGTGACCGCGTCCCGGCTGGCCGTGCTCGACGTGCTGGGTGAACACCCGCACGCCACGGCGGACACGGTGGTCCGGCTGGTCACGGCTCGACTCGGCTCGGTGTCCAAGCAGGCCGTCTACGACGTGCTGGCGGCGTGCGCCCAGGCCGGGCTGGTCCGCCGGATCGAGCCGGCGGGATCCGCCGCCCGGTTCGAGACCCGGACCGGCGACAACCACCACCATCTGGTCTGCCGGCACTGTGGCCGGACCGAGGACGTCGACTGCACCGCCGGCGAGCGGCCGTGCCTGACCCCGAGCGACAACGCGGGGTTCGTGGTGGACGAGGCGGAGATCGTGTTCTGGGGCACCTGCCCGGACTGTCAGGAGCAACGAAACGACGCGAAGGAGTTGCACCTTGACCTCCACTCCACCCACCACCACTGATGCCGGAATCCCGGTCGCCAGCGACGAGCACTCGCTCACCGTCGGCCCGGACGGCCCGGTCCTCCTGCAGGACCACTACCTGATCGAGCAGATGGCGGCGTTCAACCGGGAGCGCATCCCGGAGCGCCAGCCCCACGCCAAGGGCGGAGGGGCGTTCGGCGAGTTCGTGGTCACCGGCGACCTCAGCCGGTACACCCGGGCCGCTGTCTTCCAGCCCGGCACCACGACCGACCTGCTGATCCGGTTCTCCAGCGTCGCCGGCGAGCGGGGCAGCCCGGACACCTGGCGCGACCCGCGCGGTTTCGCGGTGAAGTTCTACACCTCCGAGGGCAACCTGGACATCGTCGGCAACAACACCCCGGTGTTCTTCGTCCGGGACCCGATGAAGTTCCAGCACTTCATCCGCAGCCAGAAGCGGCTGGCCGCGAACAACCTGCGCGACCCGGACATGCAGTGGGACTTCTGGTCCCTGTCGCCGGAGTCCGCGCACCAGGTGACCTGGCTGTTCGGCGACCGGGGCATCCCGAAGACCTGGCGCAACATGAACGGCTACTCCAGCCACACCTACTCGTGGTCCAACGCGGCGGGCGAGCAGTTCTGGGTCAAGTACCACTTCCGGTGCGACCAGCCGGTCGACTTCCTGACCCAGGCGGACGCCGACCGGATCGCGGGCGAGGACGGCGACTACCACCAGCGCGACCTGTACAACTCGATCAAGGCCGGCGACTTCCCGTCCTGGACGCTGAACATGCAGATCATGCCGTACGAGGACGCCAAGACCTACCGGTTCAACCCGTTCGACCTCACCAAGGTCTGGCCGCACTCCGACTACCCGCTGATCGAGGTCGGCAAGCTGACCCTGAACCGCAACGTCACCGACTACCACACCGAGATGGAGCAGGCGGCCTTCCAGCCGAACAACCTGGTGCCCGGCACCGGCCTCTCGCCGGACAAGATGCTGCTGGCCCGCGGTTTCTCCTACGCGGACGCCCACCGCGCCCGGCTGGGGGTGAACTACCAGCAGATCCCGGTGAACCGGCCGAAGAGCCCGGTGCACAGCTACTCCAAGGACGGCGCGATGCGGGTGCACAACGTCTCCGACCCGGTGTACGCGCCGAACTCACTGGGCGGACCGAAGGCGGACCCGGTGCGCGGCGCCGAGACCGGCCTGTACGCGGCGGACGGCGAGATGGTCCGGCACGCCTACACCCTGCGCCCCGATGACGACGACTTCGGCCAACCCAACACCCTGATCAACCAGGTCATGGACGACGCCCAGCGGGAGCGGCTGGTGTCCAACGCGGCGGGCGCGATCGGCGGGGTGGTCTCCGACGAGATCCGCGAGCGGGCCTTCCAGTACTGGAAGAACATCGACAAGGAGATCGGCGACCGCATCGAACGAGCCGTCCGCAACGGCGGCTGATCAAACCCGGTAACCTCCCGGCCCCCGCTTCGCGCACGATGGGCGGCGGGGGCGGCGAGAGGGTTGACCGGGAAATGGCCGACGAAGTCGTTGACACGGTGGTCTGGCGGAACACCGGGGGCAGCGGTTGCCTGGGCTGCGCGACCGGCGGCCTGATGGTGGGCGCCCTCGGCATGGGCGCGGGTTACCACTTCTTCGGACTGTCTCCCAACTGGGCGTTCGGTGTGCTCGGCCTCGGCCTGGTGGGCGCGGTGCTCGGCCACCTGGATGACCGCCGGCAGCCACACACGGCATTCATCACGCGAAGCCAGGTGCGGCTGACCAGTAGGACCAGGAAGCGGACCCGGCTCACCGCCGAGCTGAGCGTGCGGGTGGAGCACACCGGGGACACCGACGAGGGCTACAACCGGACCACGCTGACCCTGCGTTGGCCGGACGACACCGTCATCATGTCCAACCAGCACAGCCCGGAGCTCGGCCGCCGGCTCGGCAAGCTGTTCGGCCCCGATGTCCGGGTCGACGAGGAATGGCGCGAGCTCGAGGAACCACACGGCGGCGCCTGAGCAGGCAACGGTCGGAAAACGATCCCTGGCTCTGCGCTGTGGCCTGTGTCATGGTTGCGCCGTGGCTACCTCTCCCGCGCTCGGTGCCGAGTCGACCGATCCCGGCCAGCTGCGCCGCGTGGCTCTGGCCAGCGCGGTTGGCACGACTATCGAGTGGTACGACTACTTCATCTACTCCACGGCGGCGGCGCTGATCTTCGGCTCGCAGTTCTTCTCCCCGCTGTCCACCTCGTCCGGCACGCTGGCCGCGTTCGCCACCCTCGGGGTCGGCTTCCTGGCCCGGCCGATCGGCGGGGTGCTGTGGGGCCACTTCGGCGACGTGCTGGGGCGCAAGGCGATGCTGATCGCGTCGCTGCTGCTGATGGGCGCGGCGACGGTCGGCGTCGGCCTGCTGCCCACCTACGGGCAGATCGGCCTGTGGGCGCCGATCCTGCTGCTGGCGCTGCGGCTGTTGCAGGGGTTGTCGGCCGGCGGCGAGTGGGGCGGCGCGGCGCTGATGGCGGTGGAACACGCGCCGGCCGGCCAGCGAGGCCGCTACGGCTCCTTCTCCCAGATCGGCGTGCCGGCCGGGTTGATCCTGGCCCAGTTGATGTTCTTCCTGATGAGCAACCTGACCAGCAAGGCGCAGTTCGAGGCCTGGGGCTGGCGGGTGCCGTTCCTGATCAGCATCCTGCTGGTCGCCGTCGGGCTGTTCATCCGGCTGCGCATCGAGGAGAGCCCGGTGTTTCGGGAGCTGTCCGAACGCTCCGCGCGCAGCCGCGCCCCGGTGGTCGAGGTGGCCAGGGAACGCCCCCGCGAGCTGGTGCTGGCCGCCGTCAGCTTCATCGCCAACACCGCGATCGGCTACGTGTTCCTCGCCTACCTGCTCTCCTACGGCACCCAGGTGCTCAAGGTGAGCCGCAACCTGATGCTCATCGTGGTGATCGTCGGCAGCGTGTCCTGGCTGGTCAGCATCGTGGCGGCGGCAATCTGGTCGGACCGGATCGGGCGCCGGCCGGTGTACCTGGTCGGCTCGGTGCTGCTGGTGGTCTGGTCGGTGCCGTTCTTCCTGCTGCTGGACACCAAGGCAACGGCGTGGATGCTGGTCGCGGTGATCCTGCTGACCATCGGCCTCGGCGCGTCCTACGGACCGCAGTCGGCACTGTTCGCGGGCATGTTCGAGCCCCGGTTCCGGTACAGCGGGGCGTCGATCAGCTATGCGGCCGGCGCGGTGCTCGGTGGCGGCTTCGCCCCGATGATCGCCACGGCGCTGTACGCCGGCACCGGCACCTCGCTGTCCATCTCCGCCTACATGGTGCTGGTCGGCGTGATCAGCCTGATCGCCGTGATCCTCATCCGCGAGCCCCGGGAGTCCTGACGCTTCGTTACCCGTGTGGCACGTTGGTGGGCTGGTGCGGGCTCTCAGGTACAGGCAGGATGTTGTCGCTGTACACCGCCGTGCGCATCCGAGGAGCCACCGTGAGCCCCGCCCTCCCGTCCTACGCCTCCGCGACCGCCGACCAGCCGCTGCTGGGCGACACCATCGGCGACAACCTGGACCGCACCGCGGCCCAGTTCCCGGACCGGGACGCCCTGGTCGAGGTGCAGACCGGACAGCGCTGGACGTACCGCGAGTTCGTCACCGACGTGGAAAGGCTGGCGCTCGGCCTGCTGGACGCCGGGCTGGCCAAGGGTGACCGGCTGGGCATCTGGTCCCCGAACCGGGCGGAGTGGACGCTGACCCAGTACGCCACGGCGAAGATCGGCGTCATCCTGGTCAACATCAACCCGGCGTACCGCACGCACGAGCTGGAGTTCGTGCTCAACCAGGCCGGCATCGGCACCCTGGTCGCCGCGCCCAGCTTCAAGACCTCCGACTACGCCGCCATGATCGAAGAGGTGCGGCCGCGCTGCGCGGCACTCAAGCAGGTGTTCCTGCTCGGCTCCCCGGAGTGGGAACGACTCGCGCGCGCGAGCGAACGCGACCGGGCCGACCTCGCCGCCGCGCAAAAAAACCTGAGCCCGGACGACCCGATCAACATCCAGTACACCAGCGGCACCACCGGGTTTCCCAAGGGTGCCACGCTGTCCCACCACAACATCCTGAACAACGGCTACTTCGTCGGCGAGCTGTGCGGGTACACCGAGCTGGACCGGGTGTGCATCCCGGTGCCGTTCTACCACTGCTTCGGCATGGTGATGGGCAACCTCGGCGCCACAACGCACGGCTCCGCCATGATCATCCCGGCGCCGTCCTTCGAGCCGAAGGCCACGCTGGCGGCGGTCGCCCAGGAGCGGTGCACCTCGCTGTACGGGGTGCCCACGATGTTCATCGCGGAACTGGCCGAGCCGGACTTCGAGTCCTACGACCTGTCCTCGCTGCGCACCGGGATCATGGCCGGCTCGCCGTGCCCGGTCGAGGTGATGAAGCAGGTCATCAACCGGATGGGCATGACCGAGGTCGGCATCTGCTACGGCATGACCGAGACCTCACCGGTGTCCACCCAGACCCGGGCGGACGACTCGCTGGAGCGCCGGGTCTCCACGGTCGGCCGGGTGCACCCGCACGTCGAGGTCAAGGTGATCGACCCGGTCACCGGGCTGACCCAGCCCCGGGGCGAGCCGGGCGAGCTGTGCACCCGCGGCTACTCGGTGATGCTCGGATACTGGAACGAGCCGGAGAAGACCGCCGAGGCGATCGACGCGGGCCGCTGGATGCACACCGGCGACCTGGCGGTGATGGACAGCGACGGCTACCTGAGCATCACCGGGCGGATCAAGGACATGGTCATCCGGGGCGGGGAGAACATCTACCCCCGGGAGATCGAGGAGTTCCTCTACACCCATCCCGACGTGCTGGACGCGCAGGTCATCGGCGTGCCGGACGCGCGCTACGGCGAGGAGCTGTGCGCCTGGGTGCGCATGCGCGAGGGCGCCGAGCCGCTCACCGCCGAGTCGCTGCGGGAGTACGCCACGGGCAAGCTCGCGCACTACAAGATCCCTCGCTACGTGCACCTGGTGGACGATTTCCCGATGACCGTGACCGGCAAGGTGCGCAAGGTGGAGATGCGGGAGCGTTCGGTGGAACTGCTGGGACTTTCCCCGGCCAATTAACCGCGGATAAGGCGCGCACGATAACGGGGATCAACGCTAGGCTGGACTTCGCGCGTCCCGGCTTGGCGACCAGCACGGCTCGGGGCGCGTTCGTCGTGATACCAGCAAGGGATGGGTGAGCAGGGTGCCGACCGGCCGGGTCAAATGGTACGACGCTGAGAAGGGCTTCGGCTTTCTCTCCCAAGACGGGGGGCAGGACGTTTACGTCCGCAAAGCCGCCCTTCCCGCTGGTGTGGACGGCCTGAAATCCGGCCAGCGCGTCGAGTTCGGCATGGCCGAGGGTCGGCGCGGGCCTCAGGCGCTGTCCGTCCGGCTGGTGGACGCCCCACCCTCGGTGGTGGAGGCGCGGCGGCGGCCCGCCGAGGAGCTGCACGGCCTGATCGAGGACATGATCAAGCTCCTGGACTCCAAGGTGCAGCCCGACCTGCGCCGGGGCCGCTACCCCGACCGGAAGACCTCGAAGCTGGCTGCGGAAGTGGTCCGTGCGGTGGCGCGCGACCTGGACGGCTAGGTTCATATGTCGCTATATGCTATTTAGGTACCCTGTGTAGCCCGTTCGGCGTAGTATCTGACCAGTGAGAGATCCCTCACACCGGCGAAGCTTTGGCCGCCGATCGGGCGCCGGACAGGGTCGACGGGGAAGGGTCGGCGCCCAGTCCGAGGGTGGGTCGCCGGGCGTCCGGCCAGGCGCATCACCACGACCTCGCAAGGTGCGGCTGACCTACCGCGACAGCGCTATTCACCTGCGCTTTCGTTGCACTCATTAGCCTCGATCGACGGGTCCGCGCCGACGTCCCCCCGGCGGCCGGGGACCAGATTGATGATCCCCCGGTCTACCGTTCGAGGCCCATTGGTGACAAAATCGTGACGCTCGGCATACTGAGTACTGAGTGCACTCTATGACTTCCAATGTTATAGCAAGAACGGCTAGGTTTACCTACGTGCCACACGTATTGGTTGTCGGGGAAGACCCCCTCCAACAGGCTGGCCTGGTTCGCGCGCTCACCGAGGCGGGCTACCTGGCCAGCTCGGCGGCCACCGGGGCCGCCGGGCTGCACGCACTGTCCGAGCGACCCGCGGACCTGGTGCTGATGGACGTGTCGCTGCCGGACGCCGACGGGGTCGCGCTGCTCCCCCGCATGCGCGCCACCATCGACCACCTGCCGGTGATCGCGATGAGCGCCCGCACCGACGAGAACCACATGATCGAGGCGCTGGACGCGGGCGCGGACGACTACCTGGTCATCCCGATCGGCGCGAGCGCACTGCTGGCCCGGGTGCGCGCGGTGCTGCGCCGGGCCGGGTGGGCCCGGTCCCGGCGGTCCAGCCTGGTGCTGGGCGGGCTGACGGTCGACCCGGTGGCCCGCACCGCGGAGCTGGAGGGCCGGTCGCTCTCGCTCTCCCCCAAGGAGTTCGACCTGCTCTGCTACCTGGCCCACCGCGCCGGCCAGGTGGTCACCCGGCGGGAGCTGCTCGCCGAGGTGTGGCAGATGCCGTACAACCACGCCGACCGGACCGTCGACGTGCACGTCTCCTGGCTGCGCCGCAAGCTCCGGGAGAGCGGCAAGGCACCGCGCTACCTGCACACCGTGCGCGGCGTCGGGCTGCGCCTGGACGTGCCCAGCGCCACGGTCTACCCGATGGGCGCGCACGCCTAGCGCGGAACGCGCTCGCCGAGCGGGCGCCCAGTTAGGCGCACGCGGGAGGAGACACTACGAGGTAACGAGTACCCAGCTGCCGCGGATCGGGAACGCCGGTTCGCCGTTCTGGTCCAGCACCGGTTGGCCGCCGCCGAACTGCTGCACCTGGGCGGTGAGCAGCTGGTCGGTCGGCGCGGGCAGCACCAGCTCGTAGTCGCGGCGCTGGTTGGGCAGGAACAGGGCGCTGCGCCCGCTCTGCTGCTCGCCGCCGGCGGCCGGCCGGTAGGCGAACGCCACGACCCACGGCCCGGCGGCCACCTCGTCCGGCACCTTGATGCGCAGCGACTGCCCCGGCGGCACCGGCAGCCTGATCACCGAGTCCGGGTGGTTCGCACAGTCCTTGACCGCGATGTCGCAGTACTGCGCCGGGCCGGTGCTCAACGTGCCGGCGGCCGAGCTGAACTCGACGGCCGGCGGGCCCCCGGACCCGCAGCCGACGGCCCCGGCCAGCAGGCCGGCCGCGAGCACCCCGCGCAGGGCGGCGCTCACATCGCCTCCCGGTGCCGCAGCCACGGCAGCAACGAGCCACCCCGGCTGATCAGCACCGCCTGCGCACCGACCAGCGCGACCAGCCCGGCGACCACCGTGAACCCGATCCAGTAGACCGGCGGCAGCAGCACCCCGGCCGCGCCGCCGGTAACCCAGGCCAGCTGCAGCACCGTCTCCGACCGGCCGAAGGCGGATGCCCTCGAGCGCTCCGGCAGGTCCCGCTGGATCACCGCGTCCAGGCACACCTTGGCCAACGCACTGCCGGTCGACGCGAGCAGCGCACACACCGTCGCGGCGGCGATCCCGGGGAACACCGCCGCGCCCACCGCGCCGAGCAGCCCGGCGCCCAGGCAACCGAACAGCAGCGCGTCGGTTCGCGCGGGCAGCTTGCGCGAACCGGCCGCGTTGCCGGCGAAACTGCCGATCCCGGCGGCCGCGCCGACCAGGCCGAGCAGCACCAACTGCCGGGTCGGGTCCCGTTCGGTCTCCGCCTTCACCGCGAACGCCACGAAAAGCATCAGGAAGCCGGTGAGCACCCGGATCGCCGAGTTGGCCCATAGCGCCACGACGACGGGGCGGCTGATCGGCTGCTTCGGCCGGGGCGCGCGGCCGGCGCCTCCGCGACCCGGACCGATCGCGCGCAGGGGCCGGGTCGGGTCGGCGTGGCGCAGTGCGGCCGGCACCTCGCCCTCGGTCACCTCCACCCAGCGCGGGATGCGCAGGCACAGGTAACCGCCGAGCACGCACAGCGCGGCGGTGTACACCAGTGCGCCCGGGGAACCGGTGAGCTTGGCGAACCCGGCGGCGAACGCGCCGAACACCCCGCCCGCGATCAGCCCGAACGCGGTCAGCCGCGAGTTGGTGGTGACCAGGGTGATCGCCCGGGGCAGCACCCGCGGGGTGACGGCGGCGCGCAGCACGGTGAACGACTTGGACAGCACCATGACGCCCAGCGCCGCCGGGTAGAGCCCCCAGTCGTTGAAGTGGAAGGCCATCACCACGCACAGCACCGCGCGCCCGGCGAACGAGGCGGCCAGGGCGACGCGGCGGCCCCGCTGGATGCGGTCCAGCAGCGGGCCGATCACCGGGGCGATGATGGCGAACGGCGCGACGGTGATCAGCAGGTACAGCGCCACCTTGGTCTTGGACTCGGCGGTGGCGGCGGAGAAGAACAGCGTGTTGGCCAGCGCCACCGCGATCGCGGCGTCGTTGGCGTAGTTCAGCATGGTGGCGTAGGTGAGCGCGCGGAGCCCGGAACGGTCCGCGCCGTCGGCGCCCGCCGCCCGCTGGAAAGCCCGGATGCCCTGCTCGGTGAGCTGCCGGCTGCGCCAGGCCGCGACCCGGGTGACGGTCAGCTTGCGGGGCGGCGGGGTGCTCCGGCGGTTGTCCCCCTCGGGTGGCGCCTCGCGCGGGGAGTCGCCGCGCCCGGTGTGGCCGGAGTGGCCGGCCCGTCCGGTGTGCTCGCCCGGGCCGGCGGGACCGCCTCCTCGATCGCGGGACTGGTCGGCGGGACCGTCGAACGGCCCGTACACGCGCGTGCCCCTAGGTCCGTGCCCACCGGCGCCCAACTCGTCCGAGGGCCGGGGAGCGGAACCCGCGCGCTGGTGGGGCGGGATCGAGTGTCCGGGCAGTGGAGGCTGCCGGGGCGGCGGCGGTTGGGCTATCGGCTGGCCGGGTGCCCGGTGGCCGGGTTGGGGCTGGCGCGGCCCGGGCGGGCGTTCCGGCTGGCGGGGCGGCGGCCGGCGCGCCGGCGCCGGTTCTTCCCGGTCCGGGTCCCGCTCCTGGTCGTACGGCTCGTCCCGGCGTTGCCACATCTTGCGGCGCCGGCCCCCGGAGGACCAGCCCGCGCGGCCGCCGAGGGGCGGCTCCGGCGACTCCGAACGGGACACGCGTTCATTGTTCCCCATCCGGAACCCGCACAGGCGAACCGTCCTCTTCTCGCGCGCGTCACACTAGCCCCAGTCGCAACACAGGCCTCATTCGCGACCTGATTGTGCGCCGAGGTCGCGATCACAGACGTTTCTGCATGATCGAACGTCTCTGGTCGCGACCTCGGCGCGATTCGAGGTGCCCCGGAGTTCACTGGGACGCGAGGCGGACCCGGAAGATGGTCGGCCAGAGTTTCCCGGTGAGCAGGAACTCGTCGGTGCCGGGCAGGGCGGCGATGCCGTTGAGCACGCTGGCGTCCACCCGCTGGGCCTCGGGGAGCAGCCCGGCGGCGTCGACCACGGCGGTGACGTTCCCACTGGCCAGATCGATGCGCACCAGCCAGTCGGTCTCGAAGACGTTCGCGTAGACCGAGTCGCCGACGCACTCCAGCTCGTTCAGCGCGGTCACCGCCCGGCCGCCGATGCGCACCGCCAGGGCACCCGTCGGCCGCAGGTCGGACCCGGCCAACAGGCGCAGCCGATCGGTGCCGTCGCTGGCCACCACCCGCCCGTCGGAGGTGTGGCACAGCCCCCACCCCTCGCCGGACCACGGCTGCCGGCCGGTCTGGCGCAGGCCGGGCCGGTCCCAGCCGAGCACCACGCCGTTCTTCCAGGTCAGCTGCCAGATCTGGTCGCCGAGCACGGTGATCCCCTCGCCGTACAGCTCGGGCGCCAGGGGCGAGTCGCGCAGCACCCGACCGGTGCGCGGGTCCAGCTCGCGCAGCTTCGAGCGGCCGTACAGGCCGGTGCCCTCGAAGAGGGTCTGGCCAGAGACCTCCAGGCCCTGGGTCCACGACGAGCGATCGTGCGGCAGGGTGCCGAGCACCACCGGGCGCAGCCGGGGCACGCCGTCCGCCAGGCCCTCCCGGATCGACTCGTTGGGGTTCACGTCGACCGGGGTCAGCGGCGGTCCTTCGAGGGCTGAAGCACCGTCCGGCGCGGGGCCGGCCGGGGCGGACGACTGGCACCCGGCCAGCATCACCACCGGCGGCAGCGCGAGCAGCAACAACAGCCTGGCCAGCTTCACGGGTACACGGCGCTCGGGCACGGTGAGCAGGGTGGCACAATCGTTACGTGGTTCCCGTGATGCCCGAAGCCGACACGGCCGCGAATTCCCACCCGGCGGCCAGCCCTGCCCTGCTCGAGGCGACCGAGCTGGCCCGTGCCACGGCCACCGAGCTGGCCGAGGAGATGTACGGCGGCGACGCGGTCGGCGAGCACGAGGAGGCGTTCGCCGAGGACCCGCACGCGGTCACCCACTTCTTCACCGCGCGCCAGCCCGGTTACCGGGGGTGGCGCTGGGCGGTCACCTTGGCCTGCGTCGAACCCGGCGCGGAGGTCACGGTCAGCGAGGCCGTGCTGCTGCCCGGGCCGGACGCGCTGGTCGCCCCCGGCTGGGTGCCGTGGCAGGAGCGCATCCGCGCCGGTGACCTCGGCGTCGGCGACCTGCTGCCCACCGAGCCGGACGACGCCCGGCTGGTGCCCGGGTACCTGGCCTCGGACGACCCCGCCGTCGAGGAGGTGGCGCGGGAGGTCGGCCTCGGCCGCCGCCGGGTGCTGAGTCGGCTCGGCCGGGAGGACGCCGCCGATCGTTGGCGGGACGGCGACCGGGGACCCCGTTCGGACATGGCCCGCGCCGCGCCCGGGACCTGCGGCGGCTGCGGCTTCTACCTGCCGCTGGCCGGCTCGATGCGGGCCGCCTTCGGGGTGTGCGCGAACGAGTTCGCCCCGGCGGACGGCGCCGCGGTGCACGCCGAGTACGGCTGCGGCGCGCACTCCGACGTCGAACCGGACAGCGGCCCGGTGGCCCCGGTCGCCGAGGTCGTCTACGACGACGGCGTCGAGCTGGAGGCCAAGGAGCCGAAGCAGTCGAAGCAACCCGAGGAGAACGTGTCGCCCGACACGCCTTGATCATTTTGCTCGCCGCGCGGCGAGCCCCGGTGGTAAAGCTGGCCACATGAGTGTTGATCAACATTGGGAACGCAACGCCCAGGCGTGGACCGCGTGGGCGCGCGAGCCCGGGCACGACGCGTTCTGGGCGTATCTGGCGGCGTTCCGCGATTTCCTCCCGCCGGCCGGCCGGGCCACGCTGGACCTCGGCTGCGGCGAGGGCCGGGTGTCCCGGGCGCTCACCGCGCTCGGTCACCGGGTGACCGCCAGCGACGTCTCCGCGACGCTGCTGGCGGCGGCCGAGCGGTCCGGTTCGGCGGAGCGCTACCGGCTGGCCGACGCGACCGCCCTGCCCTTCGCGGACGGCGAGTTCGACCGGGTGGTCGCCTACAACATGCTGATGGACGTGCCGGACATGCCGAAGGCGGTGACCGAGGCGGCCCGGGTGCTGGAACCCGGCGGGGTGCTGAGCCTGTCCGTGGTGCACCCGTTCACCGACCGGGGCCGGTTCGACGAGGACGGGGTGTTCACGGTGGTGGACGACTACTTCGCCACCAGCGAGTTCCTCGGCGAGGAGAGCCGCAACGGGCTCACCATGAGGTTCCACGGCTGGAGCCACCCGCTGCAGGCCTACACCTCGGCGCTGGCCGACGCCGGACTGGTGATCACCGACCTGCGCGAGCCGGTGCCGGCCGAGGCGCTCAGCGGCGACCAGCCGGGGCTGGAGCGGTGGCGGCGGATCCCGCTGTTCCTCTGGATCAACGCGGAGCGAAGTGACTGACCCCTTCCGGACCGGGTCGCTGCGCGCGGCCACGCTGCGCGCCTGGGCCGACTCGCCCACCCGGTTCCGGGAGGACGCGAACGCCGAGGAAGACCTGCTGCTCGGCGGCTACGCGGACCGCTGGCTGGTGGAGCTGGCCCAGAACGCGGCGGACGCCGCCCGCCGGTCCGGCGAGCCCGGCCGGCTGCTCGTCCGGGCGGTGGACGGCGAGCTCCGGGTGGCGAACACCGGGGCGCCCCTGGACGCCGACGGGGTCACCGCGCTGGCCTCGCTGCGGGCGTCCAGCAAGCGGGACGGCGAGTCGGTCGGCCGGTTCGGCGTCGGCTTCGCCGCCGTGCTGGGGGTGACCGACCAGCCGACCATCGTCTCCTCGCCCGGCGGGGTGAGCTTCTCCTCGGACCGCACCCGGGACGAGGTGCGCGCGCTGGGCGGCCCGGCCGCCGACGAGCTGAACCGGCGCGGCGGACGCCCGCCGGTGCTGCGGCTGTGCTGGCCGGCCGACCACGCCGAGCCGCCGCCCGACGGGTACCGGACGGAGGTGCGGATGCCCCCGCGCGCCGGCGTCCGGCCGGACGAGCTGTGCGCCGGCGCGGACGCCGCCGCGCCGGACCTGCTGCTGGCGTTGCCGTGGTTGGTGGAGATCACCGTGCACGGCTCGGACGGACGGACCGTGTCGCACCGGCGCAGCGACGACGGTGGTGGTGGTGGTGGTGTTTCCTTCGGGCGCCAAACTGGGCGCCCGACCCGGCCCGCCGGCTCCGCCGAGGTGACCCTGGAACCGGGCGGTCGGCGCTGGCTGCTGGCCCGCCGCGAGGGTCGCTACGCGGAACCGGCCGCTGCGGCCGAGGACCCGCTGGCCTGGTCGGTCTGCTGGGCGCTGCCGGTGGACGCGGACGGCCGGCCGCTGCCCCTGGGTGAGGACGTGCTGCACGCGCCGACGCCGAGCGACGAGCGGCTGTCGCTGCCCGCCCGGTTGCTGGCCAGCCTGCCCATGCAGCCGAGCCGGCGCCGGGTCCGCACCGGGCCGGCCACCGACGCGGTAATCGCGGAGGCGGCGCGCGCGTACCTGGACCTGGCCCGCGCGGTGTCACCGGCGCACCGGCTCGGGCTCGCGCCCGAGCCGGGTTTCCCCCTGTCCGAGCTGGACGCCGCTCTGCGCGACGCGGTGGGTGCGGAGCTGCGTGGGCAGCCTTGGCTGCCCACCGCTCCACCCGTGAGTGATTTGTGTGGCTATAGCCACACAAATCACTCACGGGGCGTCCGCCCCGCGGACGCCATCCTGGTCGAACCGCCCGCGCTGGCCGAGGCGTTGGCCGAGGTCGTCCCCGGCATTCTCGCGCCGGGCGACGGTAGCGGGTTCAGCACAGTCCCGAGGGCCGCCCTCACCGCGCTGGGCGTGCCCACGCTGGCGTTGGCCGAGCTGGCCGACCGGCTGGCCGGGCTGCGCCGACCGCCGTCCTGGTGGCGCGAGCTGTACGCGGCGCTGGCCACCGAGGTGGACCGGGTGCCGTCGGCGCGGGACGAGCTGGCCGCCCTGCCGGTGCCCCTGGTCGACGGCCGCACCGTCACCGGGCCGCGCACCGTCACCGCCCTGACCGGCGGTTCCGCCGCGCTCACCGGCGACCGGCCGCTGGACCTGCCCGGGCTGCGCATCCTGCACCCGGAGGCGGCGCACCCGTTGCTGATCCGGCTCGGCGTGACCGAGGCCGGTCCCGCCGAGCTGCTGGACCACCCGAGCATCCGGGATGCGGTGACCACCTCGGTCGCCGCCGCCGAGGAGGGCGACCGGGACCCCGAACCGCTGGCCGACCTGGTGCTCGCGCTGGTCGCCGAGCTCGCTGGGGACGTGCTCGCCACCCGCCCGTGGCTGGCCGCGCTGGCCCTGCCGGACGAACACGGCGAACCGGCCCGGGCCGACGAGCTGATGCTGCCGGACGCGGCGATCGCCCCGCTGCTGGTGCCGGACGCGCCGATCGGCGTGCTGGACGGCGAGCTGGTGGCCCGCCACCCGAGGCGGGTGCTTACCTCGGTGGGCGTGCTGGACTCGTTCGCCCTGCTCGCCGACGACGAGCCGGCCGGCCCCGAACACGACCTGGACGACGAGGACCGCTGGTGGGACGGGTTCGCGGCGACCGGCCGGCCGGAGCCGGAGCGGGTGGTCGCGGTGCGCGACCTGGACCTGGTGGCCGACGACGCCTGGCCGGCGGCGCTGGCCGAGCTGGCCCGGCTGGCCGGGGCCGACCCCGTCGCGCGCGCCGCCCTGCACGACCCGGACGGCTACACCGCATGGTGGCTCGCCGAGCACGCCCGCCTGGGTGGCCACCGCCCGGCGCACTGGCGACTGCCGGGGGCGACCGCACTGGCCGGCCTGTACGATCCGGTGCCGCTCACCGAGACCGCTCCGGAAAAGCTGCTCACCGCGATCGGCGTGCGCACGGACGTCTCGGTGCGCACCGGGACCGACGCCGAGGACCTGCTGCGCCGGCTGGCCGACCCGGCGCGCACCCCGGAGTCCGCACTGGTCTGGGCGGCGCACGCGGAGCTGGCCGACGCGGTGGTGGCCGGGCGCTGCGAGCCCGACGATCTGGACCCGCCGGACCGGTTGCGCGCGCTGGCCGGCACGGTCACCGACGCCGGCCCCGCCGTGCTGCTCGACCGGCCGTGGCTGGCCCCCGCGCTGGACCCGGCGCACGCCGTGCCCGGCCCGTTCCACCCGGAAGCGGCCCGCGCGCTGGCCGACCTGCTGGACCTCCCGCTGGCCTCCGAGGTGGTACGCGGGGAGGTCACGAACGACCAGCCGGGCAACGTGGTGAGCTGGTCGGCGCTGCCCGAGGTGGTCGCCGCCTGCGCGGCGCTGGGCGTGCCGGTGCCGGCCGGCGAGCTGGTCCGCCACGAGAAGTTGATCGTGGAGCTGACCCGGCCGGCGCGCGGCCGGGTCGAGGTGCCGGTGTGGCGCCAGGACGGCCGCTGGCACGTAGCGGATCTGCTGCGCGGGTTGGCGGCGGCGGCGAATTCGTCGATCTCACCCGGTTGATTTCGCGGAAATCACCTGTACGCCGATGGCGGGTACTCCATGATGACGGGCATGACGGCTTCTCGACGCCTTCCGCTGGTACTGACGGTGTGCGCGCTACTGGTGGGGGTGTTGGGGCTGGCACCGAGGACGCCGACCGCCGAAGCATCGGAAATCACCCGGCCGCTGCCGGCCACCATGGTGGACGACGAGCGCTCCGCGGTGAGCGTGGTCGACCGGTTCTGGCGGATGTACTTCGAGCAGGAGTTCCGCAAGCCGTACCGCTCGCCCCGGGTGATCGGCCCGTACAACGGCAACAACGGCCCGTCCTGCGGCGGCCAGGCGTCGGTGCCGTTCAACGCCGCCTACTGCCCGCCCGGTGACTTCCTGGCCTGGGACGAGAAGCTGATGGCCAGCGGTTACGACAAGATCGGCAACCCCTGGATCTACCTGATCATCGCGCACGAGTGGGGGCACGCGGTGCAGAACCGGCTCAGCCGCAAGCTGGTCTCCCGCGCGGAGGAGCTGCAGGCCGACTGCCTGGCCGGCGCCGCGCTGGCCGGGGCGGCCAAGCAGGGCTGGATCACCTGGGAGACCGGCGACTCGCAGAAGCTGGGCCAGGGCCTCACCGCGGTCGCGGACGACACTCCCTGGACCAACCCGAACGACCACGGCAACGCCAAGGAACGCATCGACTCGTACAACATCGGCGCCAAGGGCGGCCCGCAGGACTGCCTGGGCCGTGACTGGCGCTAGCCCGTCGCCAGATCCCGGACCGCTGAGATGATCTCCTGGCCGTCCAGCAGATCGTCATCGTTGTGGTCCGCACCGGGAACCCCGACCGCGCGCAGCAGGCCCGGCGCCGCCGAAGCCACCGCGCGGCTCTGTTCCGGCGGAACCACCCGGTCCGCGCCGCCGTAGACCACCACGGTCGGCGCGCGCACCGAGCGGATCCGGCCCAGCACGTCGAACCGGTCCCACAGCATCCCCCGCACCGGCAGGAACGGGTAGTGCCGAGCCGCCACCGAGGCCAGGTCGGTGAACGGCGAGCGCAGCAGCAACCCGGCCGGCGGGTGCGTCTCGGCCAACCCGGTGACCACGGCCGCACCCAGGCTCTCCCCGAAGTAGATCAGCCGACCCGGCCCGCCGGGTCCGCCGGCGTGTTCCAGCAGGTAGGAACGGGCGGCTCGGGCATCGGCGGCCAGGCCGGCTTCCGAGGGGCTGCCGGGATTGCCGCCGAAGCCGCGATAGTCCAGCAGCAGAACGGTGCAGCCGAGCGCGGCCAGCCGCCGGGCCAGGATCGCCCGGTGCCCCCGGTTCCCGGCGTTGCCCGGGGCGAACAGCACGTGCACCCCCAGGTCCGCACCGGTCGGGCCGACCGACCACGCGCGCAGGTTCAGGCCGTCCTCGGTGCGCAGGGTGACCTCGCGCGCGGTCGGCCCGGCGGCGGACACCGGCCCCGGCTCCCCGGCCGGCAGGTAGATCAGCTTCCGCTGGCCCAGCCACAGCGCACCGACCGCCAGCGCGAGCACCGCGAGCAGCACCAGGGCGGTCCGCAACATCAGTGCGCCAGCGGGTAGGTGTTGTCCGGGTAGAAGTCGCCGCGCCCGGAGGGGAGCAGGTCGAACACGTGCCACACCGGGGCGATCTGGTCCATGCCGCGCTCCCGGCCGTCCGGGAAGTTCGAGCTCTGCGTGTAGCTGTGCCGCACCACCCCGCCATCATCCCTGGTGAACACGCTGACCGCCGGCCACAGCCCGCCCCGCGAACCCTGGATACCCAGGTCGGTGGCGAACGCCCCGCCGTGCGCCGAGACCAGGCGCAACCCGTGCCAGCCCCGCCGGCGGGCCAACCCGCGCAGCTTCTCGACCGGCGCCACCGCCACCACGGCCAGGGCTGCCCGCCGGGTGATGTGCTTGCGCACCCCGTGCAGGCCGTCCACCCACAGCGAGCACTGCGCGCACGCGGCGTCGTCGTCGGGGTGGAACATCAGGTGGTAGACGACCAGCTCGCGGTGCTCGCCGAACAGCTCGGCCAGGGTGACGTCGTGGGGCGAGCCCTCGGTGAACCGGTACTCGGGCAACGCGGGGCCGGGCGGGAGCGCCCGGCGCAGCGCGGCGACCTGCTCCACGTGGTCACGCAGCGCCATCTCCGCCTCGCTCAGCGCCCGCCGCGCGGCCCGGTACTCCTCGCTGGCGCCCGGCGCGTACAGCGGCGGGGTGTCGTCGTCGGCGAGCAGGGTGATGCTCTTCAGCTCGTGCGTCCACGACATGTCGGTGTCGGTCATGATCCCTCGCCATAGAGTTTCCGCAGTTCGGCGTACCGGGCGTGGAAGTCCGGGTGCGGCCGGCCGGCCAGTTCGGCGGCCAGCAGGTCCAGTTCGGCGTGCCAGCCGGCCAGGTAGTCCAGTGGCAGGTCGGTGCGCTCGTGGCGCAGCCGCAGCAGGGTGCCGCCGGCGTCCGGCGCCAGCTCCACCCGCACCGTGGTCGGCGGCTCGCCGGTGTAGTGCCAGACCAGCTCGAGCAGCACCGGCGGGTCCCAGGCGGTGACCGTGCAGGTGGCGCTCGCCTCCGGTTCCATGCGCAGCACGAACTCCGCGCCCGGCCCCGGGGTGCCCTCCACGGGACCCAGCCAGGCGGCCATCCGCTCCGGGTCGGTCCAGTGCGCCCAGACCCGCTCGGGCGGCGCGTCGAACCGCCGGCTCAGCTCGACCAGGCCGTCCGCGCCGTCGCGCGGCGCGACCATCGTGCCCCTGTGTTTGATCACTGCGTGTTCGATCACCGCGGGTCTCCCGTCTCCCGTTCCAGCGCCGCACCCAGCGCGTCCAGCCGCGCGTCCCAGAACCGGGTCATCCGCTCGGCCCAATCCGCGAGCTCGCGCACCCGGGCCGGGCGCAGGCGGTAGACCCGCCGCTTGCCGTCCACCCGGCTGGCCACCACTCCGGCGTCGCGCAGCGCGCGCAGGTGCTTCGACGTGCCCGGCTGGGTCAGCCCGAACCGGTTCGCGGCGTGTTCGGCCAGCTCACCCGCGCTGCGCTCACCGCCGGCCAACACCTCGACCAGTTCCCGCCGCACCGGATCCGCCACCGCCTGGAACACATCCACGCATAACACTTAACCCTCTACTCATATGACTGTCAAGCTATACAAAAGGGCGCACGAGATCCGGCGTTCGCCTGGACGCCGGATCAGTCCAGGCCGCGTTGGGCGGTTCGATCGCCCCGGCGGGCGGCGGCGCGTTGGGCGCGGAAGACGGCGTAGCCGAGCAGGCCGAGCAGCCAGCCGACCAGCGTGGTGCCGAACCAGATGTCCAGCGGCCGACCGATGAAAAAATGCGCGCAGAGCAGCGCGAACCAGGCCAGGAACCACAGGCCGGTGCAGGCCCCGACCACCCAGGTCATCTCGGTGAGTCGGCGCGGCGGAGGCGGCGGATCCTGCACCCGCCCAGCCTACGACCCGACGCCGCCGAACTGAGAGAGTGCGGCGCAAGTCCGGAACCACTTGCCACTTCCGGCAGAGAAACGCCGTTACGTGTGCCGGAAGCGGCAACCGTGTGCGCCCAAACGGTTGGCGAAGCGCCTTTAACCTGATACCCATTACGGCGAGGGGGTGATGAAATGGCCGAGATAACGCTCGACGGGATATCGATTTCCTATCCGGCAACCAACGGCGGTGAGCCGTACACCGCGATCCGCGATGTGCGGATGAACGTGCCGGCGGGGCGGTTCGTCTCGGTGGTCGGCCCCACGGGCTGCGGCAAGTCCACGCTGCTCAACGCGGTCGCCGGGCTGATCGAGCCGTCCACCGGCCAGGTGCTCATCGACGGCCAACCGCTGCGCGGCCGCAACGCACGCGCCGGTTACCTGTTCCAGCAGGACGGCCTGCTGCCCTGGAAGACCGTCCTGGACAACGTCGCGCTCGGCCTGCAGCTGCGCGGGGTCCCCACCGAGGAACGCCACGAGCGTGCCCGCGACTGGATCAAGCGCGTCGGGCTGACCGGGTTCGAGCGGTCCTACCCGCACCAGCTCTCCGGCGGCATGCGGCGGCGCACCTCGGTCGCGCAGACCTGGATCGTGGACCCTGACATCCTGTTGATGGACGAGCCGTTCGGCGCGCTGGACGTGCAGACCCGGCAGATCATGGAGAACGAGCTGCTCCAGCTGTGGACCGGGTCCGGCAAGACGGTGCTGTTCGTGACCCACGACCTGGACGAGGCGATCGCGCTCTCCGACGAGGTGGTGGTGCTCGCCGCCGGCCCCGGCAGCCACCCGGTCGGCCGCTACGAGGTGACCCTGGACCGCCCCCGCGACCTGCTCAACATCCGCACCCAGCCGGCGTTCACCGAGATCTACGCCAGCATCTGGGCCGACCTGCGCTCGGAGGTGATGACCAGCTATGAGCGCGCCAACCCGCAAGCGCACCTCGACGACTAAGCGCCAGATCACTGTCCGGGCCGCGCAGGTGGCGGTCGGCGTGGTCGTGCTGGCCGGCTGGGAGCTGGGCGCCGCCAGCGGCGTGCTGGACCCGTTCTTCTTCAGCCGGCCGACCGCGATCGCCGGGCAGATCGTCACCTGGCTGACCGAGGGGGACATCTTCCGGCACCTCTGGATCACCCTGGAAGAGGCCATGCTGGCGCTGCTGATCGGCGCCGCCGCCGGGCTCGGCGTGGGCTTCCTGCTGGCCCGCGCGCCGCTGCTGGCGGAGATCCTGGATCCCTACATCAAGATGTTGAACGCGCTGCCCCGGGTGGTGCTGGCGCCGATCTTCCTGCTCTGGTTCGGGCTGGGCATCTGGTCGAAGGTGGCGTTCGGCTTCACGCTGGTGTTCTTCATCGTCTTCTTCAACACCTACTCCGGGATCCGCGAGGTGAACCGGGTGCTGGTGGACAATGCCCGGATGCTGGGCGCCAAGGAGGGACAACTGCTCCGGCACGTGTTCCTGCCCAGCGCCCTGAGCTGGATCTTCTCCAGCCTGCACGTGAGCGTCGGCTTTGCCATCGTGGGCGCGGTGGTCGGGGAGTACCTGGGCTCTTCGGAGGGCATCGGGTTCCTGATCTCGCAGGCGGAGGGCGTGTTCGACACCACGGCGGTGTTCGCCGGCATGGTCGTGCTCTCCGCGGTGGTGCTGTTGATCGACGTCGGGGTGCACCGGGTGGAACGGTATCTGCTGCGTTGGAGGGCGTGATGGGGCTCAGAAAACTGGCAATCGCCGGCGTGGCGGCCGCGCTCGCGCTGGCGGCCGGCTGCGCGGGTGGCGGCTCCGGCTCGGGCGGGGGCGAGGTCCGGCTGGGCATCGGCGGGCAGCCTCTGCTGGTGTTCATGCCCACCACGCTGGCCGACCGGCTCGGCTACTACCGCGAGGAGGGCCTGAACGTCCGGCTGGAGGACCTGGGCAGCGGCGCCAAGGCGCTGCAGGCGTTGCAGGGCGGAAGCGTGGACGTGGTGAGCGGCTACTACGACCACACCATCCAGATGCAGGCGAAGAACCGGCCGACCACCGCGTTCGTGGGCATGCTGCGCTACCCGTCGTTCGTGTTCGCGGTCTCGCCCAAGGCCAGCAAGCCGATCAACTCCTTCGCCGACCTCAAGGGCGCCAAGGTGGGCGTCACCTCACCCGGCTCGTCCACCGACTTCTTCCTGAAGAACATGCTGGTCCGGCACGGCCTCGCGGCCACCGACGCGGCACCGCAGGCGATCGGCGGGGACGCCAGCGCGGTGGCCGCGATGGAGAACGGCCAGGTGGACGCGGCGGTGATGCTGGATCCCGCCTACTCCACGCTGGTCAAGCGGATCGGCGGGCAGAACGTGAAGGTGCTGTCCGACACCCGCACCCTGGACGGCGTCCAACGCGACCTCGGCGTGACCAGCTACCCGGCGTCGGCGCTGTACTCCGGCTCGTCCTGGCTGACGGACAACCCGGAAACCGCGCGCAAGCTGGCCCGGGCGATCAAGCGCGCACTGGACTTCATCCACTCCCACTCCGGCGCCGAGGTGGCCGCGAAGATGCCGCCGGAGTACTCGGCCGGCGACGCGGCGATCTACGCCCAGGCGATCGAGGCGGCCAAGTCCGCGTTCTCCCCGGACGGCCGGATCTCCCCCGAGGGCGCCGAGGCGGTGTACGGCGTGCTGCGCCAGTTCACCCCGGAGATCGCCAACGCCAAGATCGACGTGTCCAAGACCTTCACCAACGACTACGTGCCGGCAAACTAACTGATCGACATCATCACCACTGACGTTCTACTCGCCGGTAAGGGCAGTAGCGATGATGTCGATCTTTACTTGAGCGGCGAATCCAACGATTCCGGCCACACCCGGCGGCCCGGGGCGGGAGGCTGGGCCGGTGTTGGACGGCCCGTTCCGAGGCAGCGAGGCGCTGGCCGCCGGCCTGCTCAGCCACCGCCAGATGTACGGCCGGCGCTACCGCCGGATCTTCCCCGACGTCTATCTCCCCGCCGACCTCGAACCCACCCTCAAGATCCGGTCCCGCGCGGCGTTCCTGCTGGTGAGGGACCGGGGCGGGATGCTCGCCGGCTACTCGGCCGCCGCACTGCTCGGCGCGGACTGCGCGCCCCGGGACGTCCCGGCCGAGGTGTTGGTGCCTCGGTTCCTGCGCGCCCATCCGGGTTTGTCGGTCGGTTACCAGCGGCCGGACGTGCTGGAAATCGTGACGGCGGACGGGTGTCGGGTCACCTCGCCCAGGCGCACCGGGTGGGATTTGGCGCGACGGCTGCCGCTGGTTGAGGCGGTGGTAGCGGTCGACGCGCTGACCTACCCAGACCGGTTCGATCCGCGCGGCTTCCGGCCGGCCGACCTGCTGACCCTGCGTGCGCAGCGGCCGGGCGCGGCTGGGTGCGGCCGGTTGGATGAGGTGGTTGCCCTGGCCAACCCGCTCGCCGAGTCACCGATGGAGACTCGCCTACGGCTGGCGCTGAGGCACGCGGGACTGCCGGCACCCGAGGTGCAGTACGAGATCCTGGACCGGAACTGGAACCCGATCGCCCGGGTGGACCTGGCCTACCCGGCGGCGAAACTGGCCATCGAATACGACGGCGAGGTGCACTTCGACGCCCGAGCCCGCGCCCGTGACCTGCGCCGCGACAACGAGCTCGCGCGTTACGGCTGGCACACGATGCGCCTGGACAAGCGCCAGGCGACCACCGGTCTGGCGCGCACCGTAGAGAACATCCGCATCGCACTGGCGCGCCGAGTGACGGTTGACCAAGATCGACATCATCACCACTGACGTTCTACTCGCCGGTAAGGGCAGTAGCGATGATGTCGATCGATGCCGCTGGGTTGATGCGGCTGATCACCTCGCCGTGTTCGGTCCCGGTGTTTGTCTACCGCTGGGTAATGTGGCGCCATTCGAGTGGCGAGGGGGACTGCCCATGTCTGCCGTGGACCGGTATTTCGGCATCTCCGAGCGCGGCTCCACGGTGGGTCGGGAGCTGCGCGGCGGGTTGGTCACCTTCGTCACGATGTCCTACATCGTGGTGCTGAACCCGCTGATCATCGGCAGCTTCTCCGCCGATGCGCCCAGCGCGCACCGGGACGCCCTCGGCGCCATCCTGCCGGTGCCCCAGGTCGCGGCGGTGACCGCGCTGGTGGCCGGCGTGATGACCCTGCTGTTCGGGGTGATCGCCAAGTACCCGTTCGCCATCGCCACCGGGCTGGGCATCAACACCCTGGTCGCGGTGACCATCGCCCCGCAGATGAGCTGGCCGGAGGCCATGGGCCTGGTGGTGATCGACGGCCTGATCATCGTGCTGCTGGTGGCCACCGGGTTCCGCACGGCGGTGTTCAACGCCGTGCCGGCGGCGTTGAAGGCGGCCATCGCGGTGGGCATCGGGCTGTTCATCGCGTTCATCGGCCTGGTGGACGCCGGGTTCGTGCGGCGGCTGCCGGACGCCGCCAACACCACCGTCCCGGTCGGCCTGGGCATCGGCGGGTCCATCGCGTCCTGGCCGACCCTGGTGTTCGTGGTCGGCCTGCTGTTCACCGGGCTGCTGGTGGCCCGGAACGTGCGGGCGGCGATCCTGATCGGCGTCGCGGGGTCCACCGTGCTGGCGATCGTCGTGGAGGCGATCGCCAAGGTCGGCCCGTCCCAGGGCACCAACCCGAAGGGCTGGAACCTGGGCTACCCGGCGCTGCCCGAGCAGATCATCGGGCTGCCCGACCTCTCCCTGGTCGGCGACGTCTCGCTGGGCGCGTTCACCCGGCTGCCCGCGCTGACCGTGACGCTGCTGGTGTTCACCCTGGTGCTGGCCAACTTCTTCGACGCCATGGGCACCATGACCGGCCTGGGCCAGCAGGGCAAGCTGCTGGACCAGGACGGGCAGCTGCCGCGCGTCGGGCGCGCGCTGTTCGTGGAGGGCGTCGGCGCGGTGGCCGGCGGCGCCGCGTCCAGCTCCTCCAACACGGTGTACATCGAGTCGGCGTCCGGCATCGCCGAGGGCGCGCGCACCGGGCTGGCCAACGTGGTCACCGGCCTGCTCTTCCTGGCCGCGATGTTCTTCACCCCGCTGTACGAGGTGGTGCCGGTAGAGGCGGCCGCGCCGGCCCTGGTGGTGGTGGGCGCGCTGATGATGCGGCAGATCACCGAGATCGACTTCACCGACTTCTCCCTTGCCCTGCCGGCATTTCTGACCATCGTGGTCATGCCGTTCACCTACTCCATCGCCAACGGCATCGGCGCCGGTTTCATCTCCTACGTGCTGCTGCGCGCGGTCACCGGGCGGGCGCGCGAGGTGCACCCGCTGATGTGGGTGGTCGCGGCCGCCTTCGTGGCCTACTTCGCGGTCGGCCCGATCCAGGCCCTGCTCGGCTGATCATGTAACGCCGGGCGGCGGCGTGACTCGGTACCTCCAACAGCTACCGCTTTGGAGGAACCATGCACACGTTCTTCGCCAATCGGGTCACCGGGCGCGCGGCCGCCGCAACGGCGGCGTTGCGGGTGTTCTCCGGGATCTTCTTCGTGTTCTTCGGGATCCTGAAGTTCACCATGCACGAGTTCGAACTGTCCGAGTTCATCCTCTACGGGTTCCCGGACTCCAGCCTGATCGTCTACCTGGTCGGGCTGCTGGAGGTGGTCGCCGGGCTCATGCTGATCGCCGGGGCGGGGACCCGGCTGGCCGCGCTCGGCCTGGCCGTCGTGATGGCCGGCGCCATCCTCACCGCCGGTGTGCGGGTGGGTGGCTGGTTCCACCTCGGCGTCGCGCCGACGATGCTGGTCGCCATGCTCTATCTGCTCTGGGCCGGCCCGGGGTCGCGCGCGCTGGATGCCCGGTTCGCGGTGTGACGGCTACGCTCACCCGCGTGTTGGCCGACGACGAGCTGGTCGCGCGGCTGCGCGAGCGGGACGAGTCGGCGTTCGTGCTGATACTGGACGAGTGGTCGGCCGGGATGCTCCGGCTGGCCCGCTCGTTGGTGTCCACCCGGGAGTCGGCCGCCGAGGTCGTACAGGACACCTGGCTGGCGGTGATCGAGAACATCGACCGGTTCGAGGGCCGGGCCGCCCTGAAGACCTGGGTCTACCGGATCCTGGTGAACACCGCGCGCCGCCGGGCTGCCCGGGAGGCGCGCGCCGTTCCGATGAGCGCACTGGCGCCATCGGACCCGGACGACGGCCCCACCGTCGACCCGGACCGTTTCCAGGGGCCGGACGAGCCCTACCCGGGCCACTGGCGGGCACTCCCGTCCACCTGGCCGGAGCACCGCGCGGTGGCCGGCGAACTGCGATCACGCCTGGAGCAGGCGTTGGCCGAGCTGCCCGAACGGCAACGGGTGGTGATCACCCTGCGGGACGTGGCCGGGTATCCGGCCGACGAGGTGTGCGCCATCCTGGACATCTCGGCGGCCAACCAGCGAGTGCTGCTGCACCGGGCACGCGGGTACGTTCGAGGGCGGCTGGAGGCGTACTTCGATGACCGAGCTTGACTGCAACCAGCTCGTGGAGCTGGTCACCGACTTCCTGGACGGCGCGCTGGACCCGCCGACCGAACGCCGGGTGGTCGACCACCTGGCCCTGTGCGACGGCTGCGGCGAGTACCTGGCCCAGATCCGCGCCACCGCCACCGCACTGGGCGACCTCCCCCCCGACCACCTCCCGGAAGACGCCCGCCAAACCCTCCTATCCGCCTTCCGCGCCCACCCCCCACCCTGATTCAGTCACTTCAGCACTCTGATTCAGTCACTTCAGCACCCTGATTCAGTCACTTCAGCACCCTCGGGCCGGTTGGCGCGAGCCCTCGGACGGGCCGGAACGCCGCGCCAGCCACGCACGCACCCGCGCCGCGGTGTGCGCCATGGTGTGCAGGACGTCCTGCCCGCGCAGGTGCACCACCCGCCAGCCGAGATCGCCCAGATCGTGGTCGCGCAGCCGGTCGCGCTCCCGCACTAGTGGATCGTCGTGCACCTCGCCGTCGTACTCCAGGGCCAGTTTGGCGGCGGGATAGGCAAGGTCGACCCGGGCGATCACGTGATCGTGCGCGTCACAGACTTGGTACTGGACGTGTGGTTTCGGCAACCCGGCGCGCACCAGGCCGAGGCGCGGCCGGGTCTCCATCGGCGACTCCGCTCGCGGGTCGGACAGTTCGATCACGATGCCGAGCCGGGCTGACCCCCGGGCGTTCGGTTGCGCCTTCTTCCGGGCGAGCAGATCGCTTGGGCGAAATGTTCGACCGTGCGCCAGGGCATCCATGGCGACAGCCGCCTCGATGAGCGGGAGACGCCGGGCCAGGTCCCACGCGGTGCGTTCCGGGCTGGTCACCCGGCAGTCCCTCCGGATCGTCACGTCGCGCTCGGGGAGGTTTCCGCGAGTGATGCGCAGACCGGGGTGTGGCCGCGCCGGCCTCGGAACGATCACTTCAGCGGGCGGGTCGAGCGGTGCGCAGTCCGCATTCAGCAGGGCCGCCGCGGAATATCCGGACAGTACGCCACCCATCCGCTCTACCAGCAGAAACGCCGCACGCGAGCGGGTCACCAAGTCGGGCTCGCGGTCCGCCGGCAGGTACAGGTCCGGGAACAGCCGACGGAAGCGCGGTCCGCGCAGCTCGTCGGCCGTCACCAACCCGCGCGCTCGCGCCTCGCTCCCCCGGAACGGTCCACCGATCACCCAGTACAGCGTGGGCTACCGGTGCCCACCCGGTGGCCCTTTCGGGAATTCCGTGACAGACGAGGCAAACGTGACACTCACGGGCGTCGCCAAGTCACATGCGTTTCATGAGGGATGCATGGTGGGGATTCCATCCAGATCAAATCCCCATGACGTAACCCTCACGCGACGTGTGTGCCGCAGGGGACGTGTGTGGCGGCCTGTCGGGCGTTGCATATCTCCACGCAGAGCCAAAGCGGGGCGCGGGAGAACCCGTGTAACGCCCGAGAGGGTTGGCGACTCGGTACCGGCATGTTGCTGGACAGTCGGAACGGTTTGCTGCGCCGTCGGTTGTGGCCGTTGTGGTTGGGCGGGTTCCTGCAGAGTGTGGGCTTCTGGGTGCCGGTGGAGAAGCTGTTCGAGACCGAGATCGGGTTCGACGCCGCCGACATCGGGTTCGTGTCCGCCGCGTACGCGGCCGTGGTGCCGCTGCTCGAGGTGCCGTCCGGGGTGCTGGCCGACCGTTGGAGCCGGCGCGGGGTGCTGCTGCTGGCCACCGGTGCGCTCACGGTCAGCGCGCTGCTCGGCGGGCTGGCCACCGACGTGCCGGGATACCTGTTGAGCGCGCTGGCACTCGGCGGGTTCTTCGCCATGTACTCGGGCACCACGGAGGCCGCCGTGTACGACGCGGTGCGCGAGGAGACCGGTTCGGGCGAGCGGTTCGAGCGGGAGATGGGCCGGATCCGGCTGGCCGAGAGCCTGGGCCTGGTGTCCAGTGCGCTGGCCGGCGGGTGGCTGGCCAGCGCACTGGACACACGCGCCACCTATTTCCTCACCATTCCGTTCGGGATCGCCGCCATGGTGGTCTACCTGCGTTTCCGGGAACCGCGGCTACACAAAACCGGGGCCGAGGTTCCACTGAGCGCCCACCTGGTGATCGGCTACCGGTCGCTACACCGGCGGTTGTTGCCGGTGGTCACGCTGGCCGTGCTCACCGCGCTGCTCGTGCAGGTGCTGCTGGAGTTCGGGCCGCTGTGGTTGGTGGCGCTGGCCGTGCCGGCGGTCTGGTACGGGCCGTACTGGGCCGGGTTGACCTCCACGCTCGGGCTGGGCGGGCTGCTCGCCGGCCGGTTGAGGCTGCACCGCCCGGTGGCCGCCGCCACCACCGCGGCGGCGATGGCCGGGGCGGGCGCGGTGCTCGCACTGCCGGTCGGGCCGGTGCCGGCGGTCGCCGCGCAGACCGCGTTGGCGCTCCTGGTGGTGGTCACCGGCATCCACGTGAACCGGCTGTTGCACGACGCGGTGCCGTCCCGGGTGCGCGCCGGGGTGGCTTCGGCGGTGAGCACCGTGTCCTGGCTGGTGTTCGTGCCGTTCGCGGTGGTGATCGGTCTGGTCGGCACCGGCGGCGGGGTGGTGGCCGCCGGCGGCCTGGTGGCCGGCTCGGCGGCGTTGGCCGGCGGGCTGCTGATTTGGCTCGCGGTATCCCGGCGGGGCGGTTGACAGGGCACAATCAACCACCGGTGGGGCATAGATCGGTCTGTACCGCTACAGTCCGCTGTTCCACTACGATCAGGCAAAGTGTCCTAAGGTAGGCTAACGACATGGCGCTCGAGCAGGATGTCGGCTCGGACCTGGCCAGTCGACTGCGGCTGTCGGTGGTCCGGCTGAATCGCCGCCTGCGCTCGCAGCGCGCCGACGACTCGGCCTCACTCACCCACCTCTCCGCGCTGTACGCGCTGAAAAGCTGCGGACCGCTCACGCCGAGCGAGCTGGCCGCCACCGAACGGGTCCGCCCGCCGTCCATGACCAGGGTGATCGCGGCGCTGGAGGACCAGGGCTGGGTGTCCCGCCGGGACCACCCGACGGACGGCCGGCAGTCCATCATCGAGATCACCAGGTCCGGCGCCGAGCTGCTCGCCGCCGAGGCCAGCCTCAAGGAGCGCTGGCTGAACAAACAGCTGGCCGAGCTCACCGAGGAAGAGCGAATCACCCTGGCCAAGGCCAGCGACATCTTCGACAGGATGGCGGGCTCCTAAGCACGTGGCAAAGACCGGGATGTTCGCCTCGCTGAGGGTTCGCAACTACCGGTTTTTCGCCGCCGGCCAGGTCGTGTCGCTGATCGGCACCTGGATGCAGCGGATCGCGCAGGACTGGCTGGTGCTCGACCTCTCCGGGTCCAGCCCGGTGGCCCTGGGCATCGCGGCGGCCCTGCAGTTCGGCCCGACGCTCGGCCTCTCGCTGTGGGGCGGCGTGCTGGCCGACCGCTACGACAAGCGCAAGCTGCTGGTGGCCGTGCAGTCCGGCATGGGGCTGTGCGCGCTGGTGCTCGGCACGCTCGACGTGACCCACCTGGTCCGGCTGTGGCAGGTGTACCTGCTGTGTTTCCTGCTCGGCTGCTTCTCCGCGCTGGACGTGCCGATCCGGCAGGCGTTCGTCTCCGAGCTGGTCGGGCCGGACCAGCTGACCAACGCGGTCGGGCTGAACTCGATGACCTTCAACCTGGCGCGCATCGTCGGACCCTCGGTGGCCGGCGTGATGATCGCCGGCGTGGGTACCGGCTGGGTGTTCCTGCTCAACGCGGCGTCCTTCGCCGCCGTGCTGACCGGGCTGCTGGTCATGGACCCGGCCCTGCTGTTCCGGTCGGAGCGGGTGGCCAGGGCGCGCGGGCAGCTGCGCGAGGGCCTGCGCTACGTGCGCGGGCAGCCCACGCTGATCTCGGTGTTGGCCCTGGTCTTCCTGGTATCCACGCTGGGCCTGAACTTCTACCTGACCCTGCCGCTCCTGGTGCGCAACGTCTTCGGCGGCGGGCCGAAGGACTACGGCGCGCTGACCACGGTGCTCGCCGTCGGCTCGCTGCTCGGCGCGGCGGTGGCCGCGCGCCGGACCGGTAAGCCCCGGCTGCGTGTGGTCTACGGCGCGGCGCTGGCGTTCGGCCTGCTCGAGATCGTCGTCGGGTTCATGCCCAACGCGCTGGCCACGGCGATCGTGCTGGCGCCCACCGGGTTGGCCGCACTGGTTTTCACCACCGCCGCCAACGCGAGCGTGCAGCTCTCCGTCTCCCCGACCATGCGCGGCCGGGTGATGGGGCTGTACATCCTGCTGTTCCTCGGCGGGACGCCGCTGGGCGCCCCGCTGCTCGGCGCGCTGGGCGAGCGGTTCGGCGGAAGGGCACCGACGATTGTCGGCGGAGTGGCTTCGGTGCTGTCGGTCCTGCTGGTGCTGTTGTTAAGGTATCTAACGACCTCGCCCCGGTCGTCACGTTCGGTTGTAGAAACCTCGTAGGGAACCGTATGGGATTCCTGGCGCCGAAACTGCCGCCCCGTTTCGACGTGCTGATGTGGTACCTCAACATGCGCGCGGAACGGCTGAAACCGCTGGTCAAGCACTGGGCGGAGTACGGCATCGGCATGCCTTGGGGCATGTATGTCCTCTACTGGGTCAAGCTCGCCGGCTATGTCGCGGGTGGTTTAGCTTTCATTCAATTGACCCCGGGAATCGGGTCGGTCACGGATATCGCCAACTGGTGGTGGCAGCCCGTAGTGCTGCAGAAGGCCGTGCTGTGGACGCTCGGGTTCGAGGTGCTCGGCCTCGGCTGCGGGTTCGGGCCGCTGACCGCGCGGTTCGTGCCGCCGGTCGGCGGGCCGCTGTACTTCGCCCGGCCCGGCACGATCCGCCAGCCCCCGTGGGGCGGCAAGCTGCCCCTGACCGGCGGCGACACGCGGACCTGGGTGGACGCACTGCTCTACGTGGGGTTGTTGTTCTCCATCGGCTACGCGCTGCTGTGCCCGGCCGACTATCAGTGCAATGGCCTGAACGGCCCGGTGCACATGCTGAACCCGCACCTGATGATCCCGATCGTAGTGCTCATCCCGCTGCTGGGGCTGCGCGACAAGACGGTCTTCCTGGCCGCCCGGCCGGAGCACTTCTGGTTCGCCACCGCGGCCATGCTGCTGCCGTTCCTGGACACCGTCGCGGTGATCAAGCTGCTCACCGTGTTCATCTGGCTGGGCGCGGCGACCTCCAAGCTGAACCGGATGTTCCCGTTCGTCATCCAGGTCATGCTGAGCAACAGCCCGGTGATGCCCCGGTTCCTCAAGCGCCGGCTGTACCGGGACTTCCCGGACGACGTACTGCCGTCCGGGTTCACCCGGCTGATCGCCTACGCCGCCGCCGCGGTCGAGTTCGGCGCGCCGCTGGTGCTGCTGCTGTCCAGCAGCTCGACCGTGACCACGATCGCCGCGCTGGTGATGATCGCCTTCCACCTGCAGATCCTGACCGCCATGCCGATCGGGGTTCCGCTGGAGTGGAACGTGTTCATGCTGTTCTCGGCGGCCTGGCTGTTCCTCGGCCACCCGGACCAGTACGTGATCACCGCCCAGCACCCGTGGTGCCTGGGCGTGTTCGGGCTGCCGGTGCTGCTCCTTATCGCCTGGGGGAACCTGCGCCCGGACCAGGTGTCGTTCCTGCTGTCGATGCGCTACTACGCCGGCAACTGGTCGACCTCGATGTGGCTGTTCGAGCGGTCCGGGATCGACAAGGTGAACCGGCACGCGACGCATTACGGCGGGTTCATCAAGAACCAGCTCAAGATCATCTATGGCGAACAGATCGCCGAGTGGCTGGCGCACAAGATCCAGACCTTCCGGCTCATGCACCACCACGGGCGAGCCCTGTTCGCGCTGCTGCCCCGGGCCAACCGGGGGCACGAGGACGCGGTGCTGGTGGAGGGCGAGGTGGTCGCCGGCTCGCTGCTCGGCTGGAACTTCGGCGACGGCCACCTGCACCGGGAGCAGCTGATCGAGTCGCTGCACCGGCGCTGCCGGTTCGAGCCGGGCGAGCTGCGGGTGGTGCTGCTGGAGGCGCGGCCGATCGACTCGGACCGCCAGTGGTACCGGCTGGTGGACGCGGCCACCGGGCAGTTCGAGCAGGGCTACGTGCTGGTCTCCGACCTGGTCAACCTGCAGCCGTGGGAGTACGCGGAGCTGCCCGTCCACGTGATCCGAGCGAGCGCCCGGCGCGCTGGCTAGTCTCTCCCCGTGTCTAACGCAAAGCTGCTCCCCGGAACACCCGTCGCGGAAAAGATCTTCGCCGATGTGACGGCGCGGGCCGCCGCGCTGCGCGCCCGGGGCATCGCGCCCAGCCTGGCCACCATCCTGGTCGGCGACGACGACGCCAGCGCGGGCTATATCCGGATCAAGCAGAAGCAGGCGACCGAACTGGGCTTCGACTCGCCGCACACCCACCTGCCGGCTTCCGCGACGCAAAGCGACCTGGAAGCCGTGGTGACCGGCTACAACGCCGACCCCGGGGTGCACGGCATGCTGGTGCAGTACCCGGTGCCGAAGCACCTGGACTACGACGCCGCGCTGCTCGCCATCGACCCGGCCAAGGACGTCGACGGCATGCACCCGCTCAACCTGGGCAAGCTGGCGGCCGGCGTGCCCGGCCCGCTGCCGTGCACCCCGGCCGGCATCGAGGAGCTGCTCGCCTTCCACGAGATCCCGGTGTCCGGGCGCGAGGTGGTCATCCTGGGCCGGGGCGCCACCCTGGGCCGCCCGCTGGCCATGCTGCTCGCCCAGAAGCGGCCCACCGCCAACGCCGCCGTCACCGTGGTGCACACCGGCGTGCCGGACTGGGACCGCTACACCCGCCGGGCGGACATCCTGGTGGCCGCCGCCGGCGTGCCCGGGATCATCCAGCCGGAGCACGTGCGGCCGGGTTCGGTGGTGGTCGGCGGCGGCGTGCGCTACTCCGGCCGCAAGCTGCTGCCGGACGTGGACGAGCGCTGCGAAGAGGTGGCCGGGGCGATCACGCCCCGGGTCGGCGGCGTCGGCCCGACCACGGTGGCGGTGCTGTTCCGCAACGCGGTCGCGGCCGCCGAGGCGGCCAACCCGGCCTGAGGGGCTATCCGGACAGCAATCGGCCCCCGCGCCATCGGGGCGACGCGGGGGCCGATTGAGTCGTGCAGGGGGTCTTCAGATTACCGGCCGAGCGAGTTCGTGAGCGAGCCCGCGCTGTCGGTCGACGGAAGCCCGTCGGTCTTCAGCTGGTCGGTCTTCGCGCCGTTGAGGACGCCGGTCAGCGGAACATCGGCCACTTCGGCCTTCTCGGTGCTGAGGCCACCCACGGGCGAGCCCGAGTCGTCGGAGTCGGCGTAGGCCACGCCGGCCACACCCAGCGAACCCAGCACGGCGACGGCCGCGCCGGCCACAAAAAGCTTGGTACGACTCATCAGAGTCATCCTTCCTCGGTTGCCCACACGTGTGCCTGCGCGCGGGAGGCGCGGGCACACATCCACGGCAGGACTAACGATCACGGATTGATGACGAAACGCGGTTGCGCTCCCATCGCCCGATTGAGTGACCCACGCCGATCAGCTACGGCATACGGGTGGTGCAGATGTGGCAAATGTGCCGCACGCTGCTCCATTCAGAGGGTGAGCCCACCGTCCACGGCGATCAGCTGACCGGTCAGGTAACCGCACTCGGGATCGGCCAGGAACTCGACGACCCGGGCCACCTCGGCCAGTTCCGCCGGCCGGCCGACCGGGATGTTGCGCATGGTCGCGGCCAGCGCCTCCTCCGGCAGGTCGGCGAGGATCTCGTCGGCCAGCAGGCCGGTGGCGACCTGGTTCACCGTCACCCCGGACCCGGCGACCTCCCGGGCCAGCTCGGCGGCCAGCGCGCCCAGCCCGCCGCGCACGGCGGCGAAGTGCCCTTGCAGGTCGTGCACCCCGGCATAGCCGAGCACGAAGACCACCCGGCCGAACCGGGCCGCCGTCATGTGCTCCAGGGCCGCCTGGGCCAGGTGGAACGCGCCGGAGAGGTGGCCGGTGATGGCCCGTTCCCACTCCCCGTCGGTGAGGCTGCGGGTGCCCCGGCGGATGGACAGCAGCCCGGCGTTGCGGAAGTTCACCTGGGCCACCAGCACGTCCAGCCGGCCCCGCTGCTCGACCAGCTCGGCGATCGTGCGCCGGCAGTCCGCCGGCTCGGTGAGCGAGCCGTGGTGCAGGGTGATCGGGTGGCCGGCCCGCTCGGCGAAGAACTCGTCCACGTCCGGGTCCGGCCGCCGGTACCCGACCCCGACCGCCGCGCCCCGGGACACCAGCCGGTCGGTGATCGCCGCGCCGAGCCCGTGCCAACCACCGGTGACGAACGCGACCCGACCGTCCAGCGTCCGCTCCATCAACCGCGCTCCTGGTTCCTCGAGTTGGCCAGCCGCCGTTCCGCCTCGGCGTGCTGGCGCGCCAGGATGGCGATCCGGTCGGTGGTGGTGTCCACGGTCTCCTCCAGCGCGCCGGTCAGCTGGCTGCGCATCCGGCGCACCAGCGGATGGGCGGACCGGATGGTGGCGGCGAAGGTCAGCTGGGTCTCCTCGGCGGCGGTGCCCTCCAGCTCGATCCGGCCGTCCACCACGATCTGCAGGCTGGGGATGTCGATGCGCGCGGCCAGCTCGCGGGGCGGCAGCGTGCGGCGCACCACCAGCGTGCCCTCCACCGGCCAGGAAACCGGGCCGAGGGTGAGCTCGGTGGCGATCCGGGCCTCGTCCGGGTTGTCGGTCACCCGGTACCGGGTGATCTGCGGCATGAACTTGAGCAGGCCGGCCGCCGTGCACATGTCGTCGTAGAGGGCGCGCAGCGGGGCCAGCACCCGCACCGTGCGGTTGTAGCTGCGTTCCAGTTCGGATGCCATGGCTCAGTCCACCTTGGTCGTGTCGTCACCCGGGGCGAGCAGGTCGTCCAGCACCTTGGACAGCGCGCGTACCTCGTCCCGCAGCTCGCGCAGCTCCTCGGCGTCCTTCCGGTCGGCGGACAGCACCCGGCTGAGCCGCTCCGGCGCGCGGATCAGCTCCTCCAGCATGTTCAGCGCCAGTCCGCCGTTGCCCCGCTCCCGGCCGAGCGCCTGGCCGAGGGTCTCGGCGGTGCGGTCCTCGCCGGTCGAATGGTCCACAACCACCACGTCGACGCCCTCGCGCACCAGGTCACGGATGTCGCCGATCGAGGTGAACCGCCGCTCGACGGTGTCGTAGAGCTTCCGGTTCGCGTAGCGCTTGATCAGTCGCGAAGCCGCTTTCGGCCCCGGACTCTCGGGTCCGTCCACTCGGCGACCCCTCCCTCTGTGGTCAGCCCCGGTCCGCCGGGCCGTTTCCGGTCGACTTGTTCCGATCGGTCAACGCGCTGACCTTCTTGCTCAGCTCCGCGATGGCGGCCCGCAACTCGTCCATCTCGGCCCGCCGGCCGGACTCCGCCTCCGCCGGCTTGTCCCGGTCGCCACGCAGGTCCCGCTCGACATTGCGGACCCGGTCGACCACCTCGTCGTCGAAGAAATCCTTGAGGTCGTCGCTGACGTTCTGCCAGAAACCGCTTACGCCGCCTCCCCGGCGACCCCGGTCAGCCACGATGCACCCCTCACGCCAGAGCTTACGCCTTGCGTAAAATTACGCCTCGCGTAACGCCGAAATCAACCAGCGAGTGACTCCGGTCACTACACTTCCGGTCAGAACAACCCGGAAAGCCAGCTGGTGAAATCGTCCCAGGCCTGCTTCATTTTATCGGTCATCCCGGACGGCACGTCTGGCTTGGGCAGGTCGGAGATGCTGGGCAGGTCCGGCAGGCTGGGCCGGCTGGCCTCGGCCGACGGGCTGGCGGTGCGCCGGCTGGTGGTGGCGCGGGTGGTCGGCGTGGCGGTGCGCGTCGCCGTGTGGGCCGCCGTCCTGGCGACGGTGGCGCTGGCCGAGGTAGACCCGGCCGACGAGTCGTCGTCGTCCCCGGTGAACAGCAGCACTCCGAGCAGGCCGAGCAGCACCAGCACCGGAAGCCCGATCGCGGCCATCTTGCCCATGCCCGGGCCGCTCGAGCCCTCCACCGGCGCGGCCGCGGCCGACGCGGCCGGCGCGCCGGACAGCATCGCGGCCGCCCGGGCGGCGCTCGGGCGGCCCCCGGGGTTCAGCTCGGTCATCGCCAGCAGGGCGTTGGCCAGCGGGGCGGCCAGGTCGTTGGGCACCACCGGAGGGTTGTGCAGCCGGGCGGCGGCGGCGGACCGTTCGTCGCCGGGGTAGGCCGGCTGGCCGGTCACCGCCTCGAGCAGCACCAGACCCAGCGCGAACACGTCCGCCGGCGGCCCGGCCGGTTCGCCGCGCACCTGCTCCGGTGCCCGGTAGGCCGACGCCGGCGGGTAACCACCCCGCCCCGCCTCGCCGGCCAGCGCGGGGACCCCGAGATCGGCCAGCCGGGGCTGCCCGTCGGTGGAGAGCACGATGTTCGTCGGCGTCACCTCGCGGTGCACCACGCCCTGTTCGTGCAGGTAGTCGAGGACCTCGGCGATCCGCGCGCCGATCCTCGAGAGCTCACCGTCGGACGGCCGGCGCTGGGTGATCACTCCGCGCAGGGTCGGCGCATCCAGGTGGTCCATGACCAGGTAGACGCGGCCGCGCTCCTGCCCGAACTGACGCACCGGCAGCAGGCCGGGGTGGCTCAGGCTGGCCAGCAGGCGGGCGCCCTCCAGGAAGTCCGCCTCGGCGCGCGGGTCGGTGGCCGGCCGGAACAGCTTGACCAGCACCGGCCGGTTGGTCTGGTAGTCCACCGCCCGGTAAAGCTCGGCCGCCTGGCCGGCACCGAGCAACTCACCGATCTGGTAGCGGCGGGCCAGCGTGACGCCGGTCAGCTCGGACACACCCCCGGCTTCGCCTCCGCCGTGGTGCGCGCCGATACCGCCGAGCCGCCTCGTCGCGTCTGGATCATCAAATCCGCCCCGCACGCGCGGAACCCTACTAACCCGCCGCTCGGCGCTCCGGCCGACCCGACGCACCCCGCCGAACGACCGACGTGTCGCTCGTCACAAAAGTCACATCAGAAACACTGGCCCCAGCGGAGTCCACGGCCAGCCGATCGCACATCGCCCCACTCGGAGCCAGGCCGTTCACCGATGGTGATGCCTCATTCGTCGGCTCACCCGTTCGAGAAAGCTTCCACGATGGATGCATCTGCTCGGTAAACGTTAATCGGCGACCGTTAACCGCATGGAGTGAACGAGCGAGTCTCGGATTAGTTACGGTCACTTTCGGCTGGTCGGCAGCAAGCCGACTGGTGCGCCTGGCCGGTCCCTTCCCGCCCACCGGCTTTCCCCCTGGCGCCCGACAGCACACCGGGGCGGGTGCGCACGGATCGTTCGCCGCCGCAGTGCCGCGCGTCGATCCCGCGTGGGCGCGGAGGTCTTTCGATGGGCGCACATCGCGCGCGGCGTGGTGTCCAAGCGACGACGCGGTTCGCCGCCTTTCCGGTTGCCGAGGTGCCGGCCAGGCCCGTTGGCGGCCCCGCGCACGCCCGGCCCGCCGAGCGGCAGCGCGCGCTGTCCGCCGTGGCCATGACCGCCGTCGGCGCCGGTGCGGCGGTCACCATGACCGGCACGCTCGCCGCCGTGCCCACCGTCCCGCCGCCTCCCACCCCCGCCGACACCGGCACCTTCGCCCAGCCGATCACCCTGGCCGCCGACCAGGCCGCGACCCCGCGAGCCGCGCAGACCGCCCCCGCACCCGCCGCGGTGGCGGCGCCGGTCGCGCCGGCCGGGCAGGCCACCCCGCTGGCCGCGCCCGCCTCGGTGATCATCGGCGATGCGCCGTCCGTGGTCCCGGCGCCGGACCTGGCCGCGCCGACCGCCGCCGTCGCCCCCACCGCGCTCCCGGTACCGGCCGCCGTGATCGCCGCCATCCCGGCCCAGGCCGCCGCGCCGGCCATCGAGGCCATCCCGGCCCCCGCGCTCGCGGCGCCGGCCGCACAACCGCTCGCCGCACCCACCGCACAACCGCTCGCCGTCCCGGCCGCTCAACCGCTCGCCGCACCCGCGCCGGCGGTACCGGTCGCCGCCGCACCGGCCCCGGTCGTGCAACCGGCCGCCCTCGCGCCGGCCGCCGCTCCCGCGGCCGCTCCCGCACCGGCTCCGGCGGCACCGGTCCAGCAGGCCAAGAACATCGCCGCGCCCGGTGCCCTCGGCGCACTGGCCACCCCCGCGCCGGCCGCTGCCGGCGGCACGGTCGCCGCCGTCGACCTGCACCAGACCGGCGCGAACGAGATCGCCGCGCTGTCCCGCTCGATCGACATCGGTCAACAGGCCGTCCAGACCGCGCAAGCCGCCGCCGCGCAGGCCGCGAAGCCGATCTTCCAGGGGAAACCGCTGCCGACGGCGGCGCTGGAGAAGGCCATGACCAAGATCGGCCGGCCGTACGTGTGGGGCGCCGTCGGGCCCGGGTCGTTCGACTGCTCCGGCCTGGTGCAGTGGGCGTACAAGCAGATCGGCAAGGACCTGCCGCGCACCTCCCGGCAGCAGTCGCAGGTCGGCACGCCGGTCTCCCGGGACCAGTTGCAGCCCGGCGACCTGGTGTTCTTCAACTCTCCGGTCAGCCACGTGGGCATCTACGTCGGCGACAACAAGATCCTGAACGCGGTGGAGACCGGCCGGCCGGTCCAGATCACCAGCATGGCCCGGCAGAAGTTCCACAACGCCCGCCGCATCTAACCCCGCACCAGATCCCCGTCCACATCCATCTGGACGGTCGAGCTTAACGGCGTTAGGTTTTTGGGTATGTCCAAGAACGCGCAGAGGATCTTGATGGCGGTCGGGTGGCTGGTCATCGCGGTGTTCACGGTGAACGCCATCGCGGTGGACGGCATCAGCCTGCTCTACCGGGGCTGGACGGACAGCGCGAGCAGCTTCCTGATCATCAATGACTTTCTGATCGAGCTGATCCTGATCGCCGTGTTCATCCACATCGACAGCCGCCGGCGGGGCCGGAACCCGTGGGGCTGGATCGTGCTGACCATGGCGCTCGGCGCGATCGGCTCGCTCGGCTACCTACTGGCCAGGAGCTTCGACGAGACCGCGCCGCCGATCTTCGGCGGCACCGCCTCGACGGCGGCCACACAAACAAAAACGCCGCCCGGAGCCTGACCAGCAGGCCCGAGCGGCGTCTCCGCTAATGCTCAGTTCACTTGCCGACGCCGCCGAGGCCCTTGGTCACGGAGCCGGCAGCGTCGGTGTTGGCGACCGAGTCGCTGCTCAGGCCGTCCAGGTTGTTGTCGGCGGTCGCGTCGGTCAGGGTGCTGACCGGGGCGTCGATGCCGGCAACGTCCACGCCCTTGTCGCTGCTGTCCGCCATGGCGACCCCGCCCAGGCCCAGCAGGCCAGCGGCCACGACCGCGGAAGAGGCGATGATCAGCTTGGTGCGGCTCATGATGCTCCGTTCGTTGTCATTTTGTTGCTTTGCCCTCCCAACGCGGAGACGGGCGTCGGAGATATGTCCGATCCGCCGAACCATCCCACCGAGTGACAAGATCCAGTAACGCCCGGCAGCTATAGCATGAAGGTAACCCTGTGTAACGAGCCGCGGGTCACACATATGACGGGTGGGTTACCTAAACCTCACGGATCTGACCTGATCAGAAGCCCTGTGCTCGTAGAATCGGTGCGGTGGACTCGACGGTGACCAACGTGGCCGACTTCCGGCGCGCGCGCAGCCCGGAACAAAAGGCGATGCGCCGCACCGCCATCCTGGCCGCCGCGCGCCGGCTGGCCCTGGCGAACGGCGTGCGCAACGTCAGCCTCGGCGACATCGCCAAGGACGTCGGGCTGACCAAGTCCAACGTGCTGCGCTACTTCGACACCCGCGAGGAGATCTACCTCCACCTGGCCACCACCGGGTACCGGGACTGGTGCGAGCGCGCGGCCGGCCGGGTGGAGCTGCCGGAGGAGGCGAGCACCGAGTGGGTGGCCGCTTCACTGGTCGACTGCCTCGCCGACGACCCGTTGTTCTGCGACCTGCTCGCCAACGCCCCGGCCAGCCTGGAGCACAACGTCTCCCGGGACAGCGCGATGCGGTTCAAGTACACGCTGCTGGAGGCGGTGGACGACCTCGCCACCTCGCTGGCCCAGCAGTGCCCCGGGCTGAGCTTCGAGCAGGGGCAACGGGTGGTCACCGGCACGATGGTGCTGGCCTCCGGGCTGTGGCCATGGGCCAACCCGCCCACCTTGTTGAAGGCGCTCTACCTGGAGGAGGAAGAGCTGGCCCGGCGCTGCCGGATCGACTTCCGCACCGAGCTGCGCCGGCTCACCGAGTCGCTGGTCGCCGGCATCCGCGCGGAAACTGTCGTACCTGGAAGTTAGCGTCCGGCGGGTGACCACCGAGCTGGACTTCCTGACCGCCACCCGCGACTCCTACGACGCCGTGGCCGGCGACTACGTCGCGTTCGCCGCCGACGAGCTCGGGCAGATGCCCCTGGAACGCGGCATGCTCGCGGCGTTCGCCGAGCTGGTCGGCGAGGCCGGGCCGGTGGCCGACATCGGCTGCGGCACCGGCCGGGTCACCGGGCACCTGCGCTCGCTCGGGTTGGACGTCTTCGGGGTCGACCTCTCCCCCGGCATGCTGGCCGAGGCCCGGCGGGCGCACCCCGAGGCGCGGTTCCAGGAGGGCTCGATGCTGGCCCTGGACATCCCGGACGGCTCGCTGGCCGGCCTGCTGGCCTGGTACTCCACCATCCACCTGCCGGACGAAGAACTGCCGAAGGCGTTCGCCGAGTTCGCCCGGGTGCTAGCCCCCGGCGGCTGGGCGCTGCTGGCGTTCCAGATAGGCGACGAACCACTGCGCCTGACCGAGGCGTTGGGGCATGCGGTGGTGCTGGACTTCCACCGCCGCCGGCCCGAAGCGGTGGCGAAGCTGCTCGGCGCGGCGGGCCTTCCGGTCCACGGGCGGCTGGTGCGGGAACCCAAGCTGGTGCGGTTGGGCGGCGAGGAGCGGATGGAGCGGACCCCGTCGGCGTACCTGCTGGCCACCCGGTCGGACGGGTCGGAGGAGAGGTGACAGGATCGCCCGCATGCTGACGCGGGTGGAAGCGCGACCGGGCTGGGTGGACGCACCCGGCGAGCTGGCCGAGGAGATCCGGCGGGCGTTCGAGGCGGGGGCCTGCGCGGTGTCCGTGCCCCGGCTCGGCCTGGCCGACGCCGACCTGGAGAAACGGCGCGCGGCGCTGCGCGACCTGGCCCAGCTGGTCGGTGCCGGCCCGTCCGAGACGGTCGAGGTGCGCGACGTCGGCAACCAGGCGGTCGGCACCGTCCCGGCGAAGCCGGCCGAAACCCCGGCACCGACCGAGGTCCCAGCACCGGCCGAGGGCACGCCGGCGGCCGGCGCGACCGGTGGTGACGGCCCGGATCTGGAGGCCGAGCACCACACCGACTCCGCGCTGGTGCCGATGCCCGAGCACTACTTCATGTTGTACGCGGTGCGCGCGCCGCGCTGCGGCGGCGGGGAACGGTTCCTGCGCGACGGCCGGGTCCTGCGGGACCGGCTGGCGGCGCTGCCCGGCGGGCCGGCCGCCGTGCGCGCGCTGACCGATACACCGCTGCCGATGCGAGTGCCCAAGTCGATGCGCGGGCCGGGCCACACCGACGCAAAGGGCTACTACCTCGCGCCGGTGCTCGGCGAGCGCCCGCTGTGGCGCTGGCGCCGGGACAAGATCGAGGCCGGCCTGGCCGCACGCCCCGAACACGAGAACGCCGAGGTGCGCGCGGCCATCGACCTGGTCGCCGGGCTGCTCGCCGACTCTTCGGACGACATCCGGCTACCCATCCCCGACGACGCCATGCTGCTCGTGGACAACCACGTCACGCTGCACGGCCGCACCGCATTCACCGACACCGAGCGCCTGCTGCTGCGCGCCCGATTCGGCTCCTGACCTCGTGTCTCCCGCGCACCTAACTGGGCGCGCGCTCGGCACGCGCGTTCCGCGCTGGTGTCCTGAGTCGTAAGTTCGCGGCGAGGATCCGGTGATCCAGATGGATGCATCGCAAGGCTGGTGTCCAACTCGGAGGAGCTGGTAGCGGCGCTACCAGCGACGACGACAACGCCGCAAGGCGCCATCTGGGCGCCGGAGGCCGCCGCATGACTTTCGACTCAGGACACTAGGGCTGGTCGGCGGTCTCCGGGCGGTAGGACCGCTGGTCCGGCATCTGGTGGTGATGGTGATGCCGGTCGTGCCGCCAGCCGGGGAGCGCGTGCAACGCGGCGACGGCGTCGCGCAGCTCACCTCGCAGCTGGTGGTCGGCCCCGGTGACCAGCAGGTTGCCCCCGGCCCCGTTCAGCTGGCTCTGCGCCCAGGCCAGTGTGCGGGCCAAGGTGGCGTCGTGGCCGGTGACGCCGGACAGATCCAACCGCACGTCCACCGCCCCGGCGGCTCGCCAGCCGGCCAACTCGGCCCGCAGCCGGGCAATCCCGAGCCGGTCGAGCCTCCCCGAGACACTCACCGTGGCGTAGGCCCGGATTCGTGACGACGCTACGACCCCCGGATCCGTGATGCCCATCGACATCGTTCCTTCCGCTTCAGGCTGAGAGCGTGCCCTGTGTCTACCCACCGCCCGCGCGGGAAAACCGGGCAGGCGCGTTCGGCGGAAGCGGCACCCTCGCCCCGTCGGCGTCGATACCCAGCGTCGCGGGCGAGGTTCGACGTTAGGCCGTTGCAGCGACAACCGTTACCGCCAAATGGACTACCGCGGCTGGGGTATGGGCTCGCTCTCAGCACATTGACCTCAACGTTACTCCAGGTTGCAGGCTTGACCTCAAGACCGAGTGACCAAGGAGCGAACGGATGCGAGCGATCCAGCAACGAGAGTTCGGTGGGCCGGAGGTGCTGCGCTACACCGAGGTCCCCGACCCACAGGCCGGACCGGGCCAGGTGCGGATCTGGGTTCGCGCGGCCGGCGTGCATCTGGTGGACACCACGATCCGCGCCGGCACCGGCGCCGGGCCGTTCGCGCCGCCCGAGTTGCCCATGGTCCCCGGCCGCGAGGTGGCCGGCGTGGTCGACCAGATCGGCGAGGGCGTGCCGGGCGGCTGGTTGGGGCAGCGCGTGGTGGCCCACCTCGGCCCGGCCAGCGGCGGATACGCCGAGCTCGCGGTGCGTGACGTCGCGGCGGTGCACAAGCTGCCCGAGGTGGAAGGCCCCAGCGACGCCGAAGCGGTGGCCATGATCGGCACCGGTCGGACCACGATGGGCATCCTGCACGCGGCGGGGATCAGCAAGGACGACGTCATGCTGGTCACCGCGGCGGCGGGCGGGATCGGCGGCCTGCTGGTGCAAGCCGGCCGGAACGCCGGGGCCACGGTGGTCGCGCTGGCCGGCGGGCCGGACAAGGTGGCGGTCGCGCGCGAGCTGGGCGCGGACATCGCGGTGGACTACTGGCAAGCCGGCTGGCCCGACCAGGTGCGCGAAGCGCTGGCCGGGCGGGAGGTGAGCCTGGTGCTGGACGGGGTGGCCGGCGAACCGGGAGCCGCCGCGTTGCGCCTGCTCGACACCGGCGGCCGCCTGGTCATGTTCGGCTGGTCCTCCGGGGCCGGGGCGCCGATTCCGGTCACCGTGGATGACATCGTCGCCCGGGGTCTCACCGTCACCTGGGCCATCGGCCCGGGAATGCTGCGCCGGCACAATCTGCGCGAGCTGGAGGAAGAGGCACTCACGGCGGTAACAACCGGTCGCCTGCGACCCAGAGTGCAATGCTTCCCGCTGGCCGACGCGGCCGACGCACATCGTGCGCTGGAAACGCGCGCGACCAGCGGGAAAGTAGTGCTGGAGCCCTAGTCCGAAATTTTCACCGGCGGGAGCCTAACTAATTTAAAGAACAGGGCAGTGCCCCGGTGGCGACTCCCCCAGCCACCGGGGCACCGAGCGTCAATCGACCTCAGAGGTTGTTGTTGTTGCCAACGCTCGGGCAGATGCCAGGAACCTTGTCGACCTGACCCTGGATCACACCGCCGGACAGGCGGTTGACGTCGACGTTCCCACCAACCAGCTGGTGGCCCTTGTTGGACTGCTTGTGCACCTCGGACGAGTTGCAGTGGGTGTTTGCCGTGTCGTCACTGTCGCTCGCGTAAGCGGCGCCGGCGAGACCGGCCATCGCAACGGCGGTGATGGAGCCGGCGATAATGGCCTTCTTCAGCATGCGTGTATTCCCTTTCGATTGACGCTCGACCGGCCCCCCTCGATGGCGCCGGAGTCCTTTCACTGTCAACCAACGCACATCACGATCACTCGTGACGTCGCGATTCGGGGATTAATCCGGGCGAGTGAGGCGGCAACTAGGCCGCCGAAGCTCCCCAAAAGTGATCGCTGTCTGTAACCAATACCATATAGAGAAAGCAATTAAGGCACCCACGGCGCGGCCGTCCAGGCATAACGACCCCGCGGTCGGCAATAGAGTGTTATCTTTACCGGCCGACGATCTCATTCGTCACACACGCCTCAATCGTTACAACGCGTCGCCGAGCCACTGCAAAGCGTGACCGAGCGCCCGTCCGATCACCCGGCGTCGACCGATCATCCGCCGGGTCCCACAGACGTGTGGCGCCGTCACCCGCCGGCGAACCTCGAATTGAGTGATACTTGCGACCTCAACGTCATGTCGCCCTGGCCACGGCGGCCGACACCTGGTAGGGGCCCGGCGGCCGATTCGCGGAGCTCGCGCGCCGGAGGCAGTCGCACCGAGCCCTGGGAACTGACCTATCCGCGGTACCTGGTCATGCTCACGCTGTGGGGGAGCACGAGACGCTCACCGTCGGCCAGCTGGCCCAGTTCCCGCGGCTCGACTCGGGGACGCTGTTCCCGCTGCTCAAGCGGTTACAGGCGCAAGGCTGGTACGCCGCACCCGGCGCGCGACCGACGAAGATCGCGAACACCATCTCCAGGGCTGACCCGTATTCCATCAGCGCGGGTCGATAGTCACCCAGATCGCCGTACTGGTCGACGTACAGCGCGCCGTCGGCAACAGCGAACGCGAAGTCCCGCACCGCACCGCGCGCGCTCTCCGAGAGGCGCATCACGAGGTCATCCGGCGTCGGATGCGGCCGGAGGCGCGAGCGCGGCGACGGCCTGAGCGTCCGGGGAGCACCCGCGCCTCTACGATGCGGCCCCAGGACATGCGCACGAAGGAAGTCCCCCTGTAGGCCAGCTTGTCGCCGTCCAGCACGCGGTAGCGGATCGCCGCACGCATCGCCCAGGGCGGGCCGTCGACCAACACGTCCAACGCCTCGAATCCCGCACGGACGTACCGGCGCATCAACCAGTGGTAAGGCACGCCGCAAGCATCCCGCCACAGCGTCGAATCGCCTAGCGAACGGTGGGCCCCCGGGGGATCGAACCCCGAACCCGCGGATTCGTCGTCCGCTGGTTTCGTAGGCTGCCCTTAGTTGTCGTTACCCGCCGTACGCTGCACGAACCGGGAACGACGATGGGTGTCGCTCGTGCTCATCTGGCGTCAGTTGGTGTTGTTTAGTGGGGGTAAGTGCGGGGTTTGATCTTGTTCCCACAAGTGCCGGCTGAGGTGCCATCCCGTCGACCTGGCATCGCCCGACCAGGCCGCGCAGCGGGGGCAACATTCCCTCGTACCGGCGGCCAATTATGCCAGGCTTGCCCCCGCTGCGCGGTCTGGTAGCCCTCTGGGAGGTCGACGGGATGGCACCGGACGCGCCCACCACGAGCCCGCCGGCCGCGCTTCCCTCCCCTGCCATCCCGGAGACCTGCCCGCCCGGCGAGGGCATCGGTGTAGTTTCTGGATCCTGCTGAGCGCGTGAGATCGCTGTACGCCCCACGCCACGCCGCTGGTACTCCCCCGTCTTGCGAGGTTCAATGTTGGCCCAACTCGCTGCCTTCCTCACCCCGACCGGCGTAGCCGGGATCCTCGGGGCCTTCACCGGCGCGATCGGCGGTGTTCTTGGCGCGTTGTTGACCGGCGCCATGACGAACAGTCGGGAACGGCGCAGTCGGCTGTTCGCCGAACAACGCGTGACGTACGTCGCCTACTTGGCCGCAGTCCGTGACCTCGAACAACGCGCGATCCACGAGAGCGGGTCAGACGATCTTGACAACACGCCGATCGGCCAGTTGGAGATCATTGCATCGGCGGAGGTCCGGAAACGCCACCGTGAGGTGCTCGCAGCTGTCCGAGCGCTGGTTACCGCGCGCGCACAACTCATTGAGCGGCTCACGGACGAAGATCGAGCAAGGGCCGAACAGGGCGAGTCGATCAGCGACGCGAACTTTACGCAGGTACACAACAAGTACAAGGCCGTGATAGCCAAGCTCGAGGCGGCGATGCGGAAGGACCTGGGCAACACGAGCTGAATGGGCGGCCCCGCTGAAGGCGGCCGCGCGCCGCGCGGGGACCGGCCGGCAGGCCGCACGCCCCGTGCGAGCGCTTGCGGCTGCATAGGCACAGTGCCGCAGCGGCGCCAACGGCGCCGCCTTGAAGAAGAAGAGAAACTCTGAACGCGCGGGTGCAGCGTTCGTCGCGTCGGACCTACGAGGGGTCGCCGGGGATGTTGGCGTCCGGCAGGATCGCGTCGGTCTTGCGTATCTGGGTGATGCGTCCTTTGCTCAGGCCAAGGGCGGTAGCGATCTCGGTGTAGCTCATCCCCCGGTCGCGGTGGGCCTCTTCGATGGCGAGCCGCCGGATGCGGGCAAGCTCGGTTGCCTGTTGCTGGTACTGCGCGAGCAGGATGGAGGCCCGTTGGCCCCTGCGGATCGGGTCGGGGTCCCGCCGCAGATCGTCAAAGTTGTCTAGGTGTTCCATTGGAGTGCGCGCTCAGTCGTTGAGCGGGGCGACGGCGGCAGTGGTCCAGCGGTAGAGCCAGTGGGGAGCGAGGAGTCGTTCCTGGCGGATAAGGCTCACTGCGTTCACGTGGGTGGTCGTAACGGGCTGTCGCACGGAATCGAGTGCCTGGGCGTAGGGCTCGGCGTCGTGGTCGGCGCTGCTGTAGGCGACGCTGACATGGGGTCGGAATCCGTTGGCCTGCTCGGGTCCGGTGTGCACCGCACCCTCTCCGGTCACCTCGGCGATGGCCTGGCGGATGGTTCGCCAAACTTCCTGCAACGGCTCGGCCGGCCGGGGAGCCATGGCGATGGCTTCGCCCCGTATGTCGGGCCGGCCGAAGCTGAGGTCAAAGGGCGGCACGCGTTGGAGAGCCTCCGCAACGGCAATGCCGCTTCGGTCCAGGAGATCGGCGCCCACTTCGTCGGTGTATCCGAGACCTTGGACCGTGAGGTGTAGCCAGCGGGGCGGGATGAGCTGTAGATCTGGGAGCGTGAGGGCGGCCTGGTAGGCGCGAACGTGCTCGTGCAGCTCGGTCGCGTGTTCGAACGTGATGTGCCAGGTGTACATGATCCGGCCGGGATGCCAGCCTGGGCGGGACCACCAGTGGTTCTTGAGGCGAGGCGCGTCGTTCGCCGTCATCAGACCTCCGAGGGGGCGCCGGGGACCTCGGCGTCCGGAGTGATCGGGTAGTCGTCGAGGATGACGATCCGGTCGGAGGGCCATACCGACTCGGAGACCTCCAGGACACGGCCGTCCGCACCTTCGGCTACGTGCAGGACGTGAATGACGGTGGCGCCGGGCACGAGGTCCAGCACATCGGCCTCGTACGCCGAGGGCATGCGCACTTCCCAGCGGTCGCGCGCGTACGCGTAGGTGGTGCCGCTGAGGTCTTCGACGCAGAGGAACAGCGCCTTGGGCACGACGGTGGGCTCTTCGAGGAACGTCCCGCCGGCGATGTCGGTCGGGATGTAGCTCGCGCCGACCTCTTCGGCCTGGCCGGATTCGGCGTCGCGGAGCACGCGGCGGCGGACAACCATCTCGGCGGGCGCGTCTGCGATGGCTTCGGCCACGTGGCTTGGAGTGGCTTCCCGTCCGGCTGCGGCGATCTCGTGTCGAAGATGAGACGTCAGGAGCTTGCCGTCAGCCCGTGCGCGTCCGTAGCGGTGGCGAGAGCGCCGCTGGAGCTTGCGGGTCTCCTTGACGAAGGTCCCCTTGCCCTGGCGCGACTCAATCAGCCCCTCGGCGCGCAGGACAGACAGTGCCTGGCGAATCGTCGGCAGGCTGACGCCGAAGCGTTCTACCAGGTCGGTTTCGGCCGGCATACGCTCGCCGGGCTTGTACTGACCAGCGGCGATCTCGCGCCGTAGCTGCTCGGCGATGCGCTGGTACTTCGGTGCGCGGGCACCGAGGTCGATGGTCATGGACTGCTTCCTGATCTCTCGTCTACTGCTGTCATCGCCTCCTCACCCTACTCCTCATGAGGACCTGTTGACAGGTCTCCGAGAGGCGTGTTACGTTGGTTGAGTCCTAATGAGGACCTGTTGACCAAAGGAGAGGAGGAGCGACCGATGCGAGACATCCCAGTGGCGCTGAACGGGTTCCGGCTGACTGTGGTGGAGGCGCCGGAGGTGAAGCAGAAGCGTGATGGTTCGGGTCCGGTGACGGATCGGAACGGGGCGACTCAGTTTGTGGTGTCGCTGTTTGTGAAGCAGCGGCCGGTGGCGGGGCAGCGGACTCCGAAGGGTGAGGAGATCCGGGTGACGCTGGCGTCGGACCCTGGTGAGGGTTTCGGCGAGGGTGAGTGGGTCGAGCTGATCGACGCGCGGGTGAATGCGTGGGAGATGCGCGATGAGGAGACCGGTCGGGTGTCGTCTGGTCTGGCGTTCAAGGCGCTGGGCATGAAGTTGACCGGTACCGAGCCGATGGCGGTTTCGGCGGCCTCGGAGAAGTAAGCGGCGATACGGGGCGCGGCTGAGCGTTTGGCCGGTCGTGTTCCGGAGTGGTTGATCGATAGTTCTTTGACAATTCCACAGTGGATACCCCCATGCCAAAAACCGGCGCAATTCGTGCGCGCCGGAATGACAGAAACGTGTCGAGAAACGAGTGGACGGGAGGTGCGCATGGAGTGCGGAACGTGCGCGGGGACGGGCGATTGCCTGGCCTGCGAGGAAGACGAGTTCTGTGACATCTGCCGTGACGGCGGGGAATGCCCGGAGTGCGGCGGTACCGGCGACGAATAGGAGGTTCACATATGAGCGCAACGAGTACGGCACGGCGGACGGAAACCAATACAAGTGGGAGCGGAAACGACATGAATAACGGTACGGAGGTCAGGGCGCCGAAGCAGCGGGGTGTGGGGCGGCTGGTGCGCCGGCTGGAGCGGGAGCGGCGGCAGTGGGCGCGGTCGGGGGAGCGGGAGGTCCCGACTGAGCAGGCGTGGCGGGCCGGGGTGGCTGAGGGCATCCGGCTGGCTCAGGTCGCGATCCGGAAGGGCGTGTGACCCATGACGACCAAGACGGGACAGACGCGGGTGCGTCCGGAGTGCACACCGGAACGGGTCGAGGCGGCGGTGGACGCGCTGTATCTGGAGGCCAAGAGCCGGCCTCAGCTTGGGAAGACTCCGAGCTGGGGGGAGCTGGTAGAGGCGGCGCGTTGGCGGATGGACTGGTATGAGCGGCTGCGGGTGCAGTGGGGCCGGCTCGGTGAGTGGGCGCTGCTGACGGGTCAGCCGCACGTGGTGTGGCGGGCCATCCTCGACGCCGAGTGGTTGGCGTCGAACAGGGTGCTGGAAGCCGAGGCCGATGTGGTCCAGCGGCAGCGCGCGGCGGCGGCGAAGGCTGCCAGGGCCGGGGCGGTGGCGTGATGGCGACCGCGTTGTCGACGGTGGCGGCGGCGAAGATGAATTTGCGGCCGGTGAACCAGCGCGCTTTGCGGAAGTATCAGGAGTTTTGGAAGTCGCTGGTGCTGCTGGATGTGGCGATGGGCGATATCGAGAAGCTCATCAACGAAGCCGCCGACCATAAGGCGACGGTGGCGAGTTACCGGATTCCGGATGCCGAAGAGTTGATGAAGGCGGCGAAGAAGGCCGGGCGGTCGCTGCAAATCATGGTGACCGCGTCGAAGAAGTGGGAGGCCGAACTGGTCTCCCGCGAATGGAAATAAAGGGGAGGCCGGTATGTCACGCAGGGTGGACGGCGCGCTGGAAGAACTCGACGTCGCCATGAAGCAACTCCGGAAAGCGGTACACGGCATCCCGTACCGGGCGGGTGGGTTCAAGAACACGCATCACAAGCTCGCGCTGGATATGGCGATGCTGACGGTGCTGATTGATTCGGCCCGACCCCGTTTCCCGAGAAGGTGAATGAGGGTGGGGTGGGTGCCCGCCGGTGATCTTGGCGGATACGACGGCGGGCACCCGCTCTACCTGCCTGAACCAAACCCGAAATTGCGACGAATTCTGATTGAGGTGGGTAGTGATGAGTAAGGGTAACGGATACAAGCCGGGGGGCCGGGCCACGCGCCCGACCGGCCGGGACATGAAGACCCTCGCGTGGCTGTGGCGCCACCCGCTGGTGTGGTCGGTGCCGGCCGTGCTGGTGGCCGGGTGGGCGCGCTACGGCTGGCTGCCGGTCGCCTACACCCTCGCCGGCGCGGTGGGCGTGCTGCTGGTGTGGTGGCGGGTTCATCCGCCCACGTTCGACCGGTGGGTGTTGCCGACGCTGCGGGCGTTCAAGCGGCGGTGGTGGGACTACCGGGGCGGTTTGTGGGGTGCGCTGTTGTTCGAGTGCGACCTGACCCGGGACAACCGGCTCACCGGGGAGATCCTGGTGCCTCGCCTGGAGCGGGTGCGGGCAGTCACCCCCTCGATTGATGTGCTGCGGGTCCGCATGGTCCGCGGTCAAGACCTGCGCGCCTGGACGGACCGGTCGGAGGCGCTCGCGGAGGCGTTGTGCGCGCACCGGGTCGCGGTGGCCAAAGCACGCCCGGGGCGGTTGACGGTGGTCGTCGAGCGGGAAAACCCGTTCGCCGTGCCGCTGCCGGCCCCGGAGATCCCGACTTCGGTGGATGAGGTGGACCTGTCCGCGCTGGACATCGGGGATGACGAGTTCGGCCAACCAGTCCTGGTCTCGGTCACCGGTACCTCGCACCTATTCGTGGCCGGGGCGACCGGGACGGGGAAGAGTTCCACGATCTGGGGGCCGTTGCGGCAGATGGGTCCGATGATCCGCGACGGCTTGGTGCGGGTGCGGGTGATCGACCCGAAGGGCGGCACCGAAACCGAGATCGGGAAGGAGCTGTTCTACCGGCGCGCGGTCACCACCGAGGACGCGCTGGAGTTGCTGCGGGAGGCGCGGGAGGACATGAAGGCCGCCCAGCAGCGGCTACGCGGGGACAAGATGCGCCGGGCGGTCCTCGGTCCGGATTCGCCGCAGGACCTGATCATGGTGGATGAGTTGGCGATGCTGACCGCGTTCGCCAGCCGCGGTGATCGGGGTGAGGCGATCGCGCTGCTCTCGGAGATCATGACTCAGGGTCGGAACACGCTGTTCAACGTGGCCGGCTACGTCCAGGAACCGTCCAAGGACGTTGTGGAGATCCGGGAGCTGTTCACGACCCGCATCTGCCTCGGCGTCACGGCCGCCAGCCACGTGGACATGGCCCTGGGTGATGGGGCGCGGGACCGGGGCGCGCTGGCCGATGAGATCCCGCTGGATGAGGAGCACGCCGGGATCGGGTTCCGCGTGGACAAGGGTTCTCGGCTGCCGCGTCGGCTGCGGCTGGGGCACACCACCGACGAGGACATCACCGAACTGGTCAAGCGGTGTGCACCCCTGCCGCCGGCTGGGCTCGCGGTGGTCCGCAACACGGGGGAGGTGGCGTGATGTTGTCCACCACGGGATGGGTGCTCAAGACCTGGTTCAAGACCACCCTGTGGCTCGCGCTCGGGGTCGGGGCGGTGTGGCTGTTCACCGAGGACACCGGGTATCTGACCGTCGCCATCATCGCCGCTGTCCTCGCCGAGGTGTGGACGATCCGGTCACTGTGCCGGGAGTGGCTCACCGAGGCCGAGGTCTGGTGCTGGTGGTGGCCCAAATGACCCGGTAGCGGTCCGGCGGTCGCGGTGCCCCTCAACCCCAGCAGAC
>NZ_BAABJP010000020.1:0-227418 GCF_039543365.1 Actinospineispora eucalypti | reverse complement strand
GCGGCCGCGGGCCGGCCCGGCGCCGCCGTGAGGCCCGCGCTGCCCGCCGGCGCCCGCTGGGCGGAGGAACTGGTCACCGCGCCGGCGGAGCTGCGCGACTGGCTCGCCGCCGCGTTGGCCGGGGTCGTGGTGGTGGACGACCTGCCCGCCGCCGAGCGGGTGATAGCCGCGCTGGCGGCCGAGCTGCCCTCGGCCCGCGCGGTGACCGCCGACGGCGACGTGGTCGGGGTCGGCTGGGCGCTGGGCGGCTCGGCCCGCGACCAGAGCGCCATCGAGGTGCGGGCGGCCATGGAAGACTCCGCGGAGTCGGCCGAGGCGGTGGACGCGAAGCTGGAGCGGCTGCACGCCGCGCTGGACGGCGCGCGGGCCGAGGAGGCCTCGCGGCTGGCCGACGTGGAAGCCGCGCAGAAGGCGCAGAGCGAGTCCGACGCCCGCCGGGCCGCGCTGTCCCAGCGGATCGGCCGGGCCGACCAGGCGGTGCGTTCGGCCATCGCCGAGGCGGACCGGCTGCAGCGGCAGCGCGACGAGGTGGAGGCCAGCCGGATCGAGGCGCTCGGCGCGCTGGACGAGGCCGAGCAGCGCCTGGAGGCCGCGCAGGGCGAGCCGGTGGAAGAGGAGCCGGACACCGAGGAACGCGAGGTGGCTGCCGAGCGGCTGGCCGAGGCGCGCGCCGAGGAGATGGAGGCCCGGCTGGGCCTGCGCACGGCGGAGGAGCGGGCCAGGGCGATCGCCGGGCGCGCCGAGTCGCTGCGCCGGCGGGCCCGCTCGGAACGCGAGGCTCGGGCCAGGGCGGCCGCCGCGCGGGCGGCCCGGGAACGCGGCGCGGCGATAGCCGAGGCGGTCCGGGCGGCCGGCGAGACGGCGTTGGAGCGGCTCGAGCTGTCGCTGGCCACCGCTGAGGCGGAGCGCGAGTCGGCCCGGGAGGCGCGGGACTCGGGGGAGGCGGCGGTCACCGAGTCCCGCACCCGGGTGGGCCGGCTCTCCGGCGAGCTGGAGCGGCTGACCGACGCGGTGCACCGGGACGAGGTGCTGCGCGCGCAGTCCCGGTTGAAGGTGGAGCAGCTGGAGACCCGGATCGCCAGTGACTTCGGGATGGGGCTGGCCGAGCTGGTCGCCGAGTACGGGCCGGAGGTCGGCGTGCCGCCCGGCCCCGGCGAGCTGGCCGAGTACGAGGCGGCGAAGGAGCGCGGCGAGGACGTCACCGCCCCGCCCCCGCTGCCGTATGACCGGGCCACCCAGGAGCGGCGGGCCCAGCGAGCGCAGCGCGACCTGGCCCAGCTGGGCAAGGTGAACCCGCTGGCGCTGGAGGAGTTCGCCGCGCTGGAGGAGCGGTACCGGTTCCTGTCCACCCAGCTGGAGGACCTGAAGGCCACCCGCCGTGACCTGCTCACCGTGGTCCGTGAGGTGGACGACAAGATCCTCGAGGTGTTCGCCACCGCGTACCACGACGTGGCGCGCGAGTTCGAGATCGTGTTCCGCACGCTGTTCCCCGGCGGCGAGGGCCGGCTGGTGCTGACCGACCCGGACGACCTGCTCACCACCGGCGTCGAGGTGGAGGCGCGCCCGCCGGGCAAGAAGATCAAGCGCCTGTCGCTGCTGTCCGGCGGGGAGAAGTCGCTGACGGCGGTGGCCATGCTGGTGGCCATCTTTCGCGCCCGCCCCTCGCCGTTCTACGTGCTGGACGAGATCGAGGCGGCCCTGGACGACGCCAACCTGCGCCGCCTGATCGCCCTGTTCGAAGAGCTCCGCAACACCTCCCAACTGATCATCATCACCCACCAGAAGCCGACGATGGAGGTCGCCGACGCCCTCTACGGCGTCAGCATGCGCGGCGACGGCATCACCACCGTCGTCTCCCAACGCCTCCGAGGCGTCCCCACCTCCGCCTGACCCCCACCCGCCGATTCAGTCACTTCAGCAGGGTGGTTCAGTCACTTTGGGCGGTGTCGAGGCCGTAGTCGCCGAGCCCGCGCTCCAGGCGCTCGAACGCCTCCCGGGACGCCTCCGCAAGGGCCGCGTACACCTGGTCCGCGCCCTCCCCGGCCAGGCTGCGCCGCAGCGCCTCGGTGAGCAGCAGCCGCTCGGTGGCGACCAGCTGCGCCGCGACCAGCCGGGGGGTGAGACCCGCGTCGCCGGTCTGCTCGGCGAGTACCCGGGCCAGCGCGTCTTCCGCCTGCTCGTGGATCTCCCGCAGGCGCGCGCGCAGGGCGCGGCTGCCGAACAGCATTCCCGCCCACTCGACACTGGAGAAGCCGAGGGTGGGATCCCTGGTGGCCAGCCGCGCGGCGTACCCGGCGCGGGCGGCGGCCAGCACCGACTCGCCGGGGGCGCGCCGCTCCACCGGGGCGGCGACCGCACTGACCAGCTCCTCGTGCCGGTCGAGGGCCAGATCCTCCTTGCGCGGGAAGTAGTTGGTGACCGTCATCTTGGCCACCCGTGCGGCGGCGGCGATCTCGGCGATCGTCACGTCCTCGAAGCCCCGCTGCATGAACAGGCGGGTGGCGGCGGACGCGATCGCGTCGTGCGTCTCGCGCTTCTTCGCCGCGCGCAGGCCCTGCACGGTCTCCACGGCGGCCACGTTAGCACTGAACCTAAAAATTGATGCGACATAAACTTAGGTCAAGCCTAAGATGGTGACCGTGACCGAAACAACCAAGCTCACCCGCATCGGTGCCGTGCTGCTGGCCGCCCCGATCCTGGCCAACCTGGACGCGACCAGCGTCGGGGTGGCCACGGAGGCGCTGGCGGGTTCCTTCCGCGCGCCGCTCTCCGACGTGCAGTGGGTGTCCACCGGGTACCTGCTCGCACTGGGCATGGTCATGCCGGTGGCCGGCTGGGCCGGTGACCGGTTCGGCGCGAAGCGAGTGTGGATCTTCGCGGTGGCCGCGTTCACCCTGGGCTCGATGCTGTGCGGGCTGGCCTGGTCGCTGCCGTCGCTGATCGGCTTCCGGTTGGTGCAGGCGATCGGCGGCGGCCTGATGAACCCGGTCGGCCAGGCCATCCTGGCCCGGGTGGCCGGGCCGTCGCGGATCGGCCGGCTGATGAGCATGCTGAGCATTCCGGTGGCCTTCGCGCCGGCCGTCGGGCCGATCCTGGGCGGCGTGCTGGTGCACGAGCTGGGTTGGCGGTGGATCTTCTTCGTGAACCTGCCGGTGTGCCTGGTGGTGCTGCCGTTGGCCGCGCGCCTGGTGCCCGCCGGGGAGGGCACCGGGGACCGCGCGCAGCGGCTGGACCTGCTCGGGCTGGCGTTGCTCTCGCCCGGCATGGCGGCCCTGGTCTACGGGCTCAGCTCGGCGGCCGACGGCGGGTCCCCGATGGCCGTCTGGTTGCCGGTGGCCGCCGGCGTGGCGCTGGTCGTGGGATACCTGGTGCACGGGCTGCGCGGGAAAGGCGTGCCGCTGATCGACCCCCGGCTGTTCGCCCGGCGCGGGTTCAGCTCGGCCACCGGGACCGCGTTCCTGCTCGGCGCCTCGCTGTACAGCTCGATGCTGCTGGTCCCGCTGTACTACCAGCGGGCCACCGGCGCCGGGGTACTCGCCGCCGGCCTGCTGCTGGCCCCGCAGGCGGTCGGGGCGGCGTTCGGCGCACTGGTGGCCGGCCGCTGGTCGGACCGGTCCGGCCCTCGCCGGGTGGTACAGCTCGGGCTGGGCCTCGCCATGCTCGGCACGGTGCCCTTCGCGCTGCTCGGCGGCGGGCCGTTTGCGCTGCTGGGCAGCGGGCCGTTTGCGCTGCTCGGCAGCGGGCCGGCCGCCTCGGTGCCGGCCTGGCTGCTCTCCGGTGCACTGGTGCTGCGCGGCATCGGGCTGGGCGCGGTGATCGGGCCGAACGTGGCCGCCGTGTACACCTCGGTGACCCGGGAGCAGGCCTCCCGGGCGGCCAGCGCGGTGACCGTGGTGAACCGGATCGGCGGCTCGCTCGGCACCGCCGCGCTGACCGTGCTGCTGCAGGCCGAGTTGGCCGCCTCGGCCAGCCCGGCGGCCGCGTTCGGCCACACCTTCGCCTGGTCGCTCGCGCTCACCGCGCTCGCGTTCCTGCCCGCCGCACTCCTCCCGCGCAGGCAGTGACCGCGCCCGGATGCCAGGATGGCGCGCGTGATTGACGTGACGTGGATCGTGGTCGGCGCGGTCGTCGCCGTGCTGCTGCTCGCCCTGGTGATCGGCCTGGTCTTGGCCAGGCGGCGGCGGGTGAGCCTGGGCGACGAGGACCGGCAGCCGAGCCGCCCGGCCGGCTACCAGGGCACCGGCCAGATCAGTTTCTCCTCGGGAACGGCGGTCCAGGAACGCCCGGACACCGCCGAACCGGAGCCGGCGCCGAGCGGACCCGAGCCCGTCGCCGTTTCCCCGGAACCGGTCACCCCCGAACCGGTCACCCCCGAACCGGTCACCCCCGACCCGGTCGCGACCGAACCGGCGCCGGCCGCGCCGAAGGAGGAGATCCTCCCGGCCGAGGGCCGGCTGGAACGGCTGCGCGGCCGGCTGGCCGGCTCCCGGTCCGCGTTCGGCCAGGGCCTGATCGGCCTGCTCGGCGGCGGCGAGCTGGATGAAGCCTCCTGGGAGGAGGTCGAGGACACCCTGCTCCTGGCCGACCTCGGCCAGGAGACCGCGAGCGAGCTGATCGGCAGGCTGCGCACCGAGATGGCGGCCAAGGGCGTGCGCACCCCGGAGCAGGCCAGGGGAGTGCTCCGCCAGGTGCTGGTCGAGGCGCTCAGCCCGGGCCTGGACCGCTCGGTGCGGGCGCTGCCGCACGAGGGCAAGCCGGCGGTGGTGCTGGTCGCCGGCGTGAACGGCACCGGCAAGACGACCACCACCGGCAAGCTGGCCCGGGTCCTGGTGGCCGGCGGGCGGACCGTGGTGCTCGGCGCGGCCGACACCTTCCGTGCGGCGGCGGCCGAGCAGCTGGTCACCTGGGGCGAGCGGGCCGGCGCCGAGGTGGTGCGCGGGCCGGAGGGCGCCGACCCGGCCAGCGTGGCGTTCGAGGCGGTCAAGCACGCCGGCGAGGTGGGCGCGGACGCGGTGCTGCTGGACACCGCGGGCCGGCTGCACACCAAGACCGGGCTGATGGACGAGCTGGGCAAGGTCAAGCGGGTGGTGTCCCGGCACGGCGAGGTGGACGAGGTGCTGCTCGTGCTGGACGCCACCACCGGGCAGAACGGCGTGGTGCAGGCCAAGGTGTTCGCCGAGGTCGTGGACGTCACCGGGATCGTGCTGACCAAGCTGGACGGCACCGCCAAGGGCGGCATCGTGTTCCGCGTGCAGCGGGAGCTGGGCGTGCCGGTGAAGCTGGTCGGGCTGGGCGAGGGACCGGACGACCTGGCGCCCTTCGAACCGGCCGCCTTCGTCGACGCCCTGCTCAACTGACCCGGCCCGGACACCTTCGGCCGCGAATGGGTGTGCCGGCTTCGGGTGGGGCAAGGGTCGGCGGGTACGGGTGCGCCAGGGTCGCTGGCCTGGGGAGACAGCGCCGCGTGATCCACATCAACCTCGTGGCCGTTTTCGGCGCTTGGGAGGTGCGTGAGGTTGATGTCGATCTTCGTTCAGGTGGGCGGGCGGCGGTCTAGAGATCGCTTGGACGGCCTGGCGGGCGGTCTCCCGCGGCTTGACGACGGCCCGTTGCGTTGCGGCCCGGTCTCCCGCGGCTTGACGGCCGTCTGCTGCGTTGCACCCTGACCTCCGTGCTTGTTACGGACCGTGTTCAGCCTCCGAGAGGTCGAAGGGCACGCATTCACCGAGTGCTGGCTCAGCCCGGTCACCTTCATGATCAAACCGGACTGATCCAGCGCTCGACGAACGGAGGCGACGCGGAACCGTTCGGGAGCCATGCCGGCCATCACGGTGCGCAACGAAAGCACCGTCCGCGCCCCGACCAGACGCAACAGGCCGCACCCGAGCCACGGGAGACCGCCCAGCCGCGCCGTCCAAGCCGATCTCTAGACCGGCACCCGCCCACCTGAACGAAGATCCTCACGCACCTCCCAAGCGCCGAAAACGGCCACGAGGTTGATGTCGATCACCACCCGGCGCGGATTGTCGAATAGCGGGCCCCGCGAGACCGCCGCGTCCCGGCTTGATGTGCGGCGGCGGATGGGCAGCTGTAGCTCTGCGTGGAGATGTGCAACCAGTACACCGTGTGAGGGGCCTTTAACCTGCCCGTAACTGACTGAGAAGGGTCGTTCACGCCCGCGCAACATTTAGCGACTCTCAGCGAAACATCCCTTGTCGATTCTCTTGGCCAACCTGGCTGACAGGAGGGCCGATAACGGTGATCAACGCAGGGAGTACCACCTGGGTGCTGGTGAGCGCTGCGCTCGTCATGCTCATGACCCCGGGGCTGGCGTTCTTCTACGGCGGCATGGTCCGCAGCAAGAGCGTCCTCAACATGTTGATGATGAACTTCATCGCGCTCGCGGTGGTCGGCGTGCTCTGGACGCTGTACGGCTTCAGCCTGGCGTTCGGCAACGACGTCGGCGGCGGCCTGCTCGGTGGCCTGGACTTCGCGGGCCTGGGCAACACGGTCGGCAAGCTGGCCGGGTTCGCCGCGACCACGGCGACCCCGCCGGTGCCGTGGCCCGGCCCGGACGCCATCCCGCTGCTGGCGTTCTGCATGTTCCAGCTGATGTTCGCGGTGATCACGCCGGCGCTCATCTCGGGAGCGATCGCGGACCGGGCCAAGTTCTGGGGCTGGACGCTGTTCGTCGCGCTGTGGGCGACGATCGTGTACTTCCCGGTCGCGCACTGGGTGTTCTCGTTCGACGGGTTCATCAGCGCCGACGCGCTGGGCGGCTGGATCGCCAACGCCACCCACGGCCTCGGCGCGCTGGACTTCGCCGGTGGCACCGCGGTGCACATCAACGCCGGTGCGGCCGGCCTGGCGCTGGCCATCGTGCTCGGCAAGCGGCGGGGCTGGCCCCGTGAGCCCATGCGGCCGCACAACCTGCCGTTCGTGCTGCTCGGGGCCGCGCTGCTGTGGTTCGGCTGGTTCGGCTTCAACGCCGGTTCCGCGCTGGCGGCGGGCGACCTGGCCGCCGTGGCGTTCACCAACACCATGATCGCCACCTCGGCGGCGGTGCTGGGCTGGTTGATCGTCGAGCAGATCCGGGACGGCAAGCCCACCACCCTGGGTGCCGCGTCCGGTGCGGTGGCCGGCCTGGTGGCGATCACCCCGGCGGCCGGTTACGTCGGCCCGCTCGGCGGGATCGCCATCGGCTTCATCGCCGGCATCTTGTGTGCCCTCGCGGTGGGCCTGAAGTACAAGTTCGGCTTCGACGACTCGCTGGACGTGGTGGGTGTCCACCTGGTCGGCGGTCTGGTCGGCACCCTGCTGATCGGGTTCTTCGGCACCACCAGCGTGAACTCGCTGAGCGTCGACGGCGTGTTCTACGGCGGCGGCTTCGGCCAGCTGGGCAAGCAGGCCATCGCGGCCGGCACGGTGATGGTCTACTCGTTCGTGATCAGCCTGGTGCTCGGGTTCCTGATCAAGGTGACCATCGGCTTCCGGGTGGACGCCGAGGCCGAGACGACCGGCATCGACGAGGCCGAGCACGCGGAGACCGGGTACGACTACTCCACCCTCGGCGGGCGGGCCAGTGGTGGCCTCGGTCAGCACGCGGTCGGCGGCGTCAACAAGGTAACCGCAAGCGCCACTAAGGAAGGCTGAGCGGAGATGAAGCTGGTCACGGCGATCGTGAAGCCGTTCGTACTGGAGGACGTGAAGGGCGCCCTGGAGCAGATCGGCGTGCTGGGCATGACGGTCAGCGAGGTGCAGGGCTACGGCCGGCAGAAGGGGCACACCGAGGTCTACCGGGGCGCGGAGTACTCGGTGGACTTCGTGCCCAAGGTCCGGGTCGAGGTGGTCGCGGACGACGCGCTCGCGGAGAAGGTGGTGGACGCGGTGACCGAGGCCGCGCGCACCGGCAAGATCGGTGACGGCAAGGTGTGGGTCACGCCGGTGGACACGCTGGTCCGGGTGCGCACCGGGGAGCGCGGTTCGGACGCGGTCTGACCAGGAACGTTGACGAGGCAACCGCCCGGGACGCGGCGGGGTGGTCGCGGTGGCCCCATTGGGTGAATCCGCGACCACCCGGTCGCGCCCGGGCGGCCGGCCGAGTGTGATCAATCCACTCGCGGACCCTCGGAGGCGAATGTGATCAATGCGGGCAGTACCACCTGGGTGCTGGTCAGCGCCGCGCTGGTGATGTTGATGACCCCGGGCCTGGCCCTGTTCTACGGCGGCCTGGTGCGGACCAAGAGCGTGCTCAACATGATGATGATGAGCTTCGTCTGCCTGGCGGTGGTCGGAGTGTTGTGGATGATCTACGGCTACTCGCTGGCGTTCGGCAACGACGTGGGCGGCGGCCTGCTCGGCGGCTTGGAACACGTCGGGCTGCGTGACGTGTCGACGCTGGTCGGCCCGGAGTCGGACAAGATCCCGCTGCAGGTGTTCGCGATGTTCCAGCTGATGTTCGCGATCATCACCGCCGCGCTGCTCGCCGGCGCGATCGCGGACCGGGCCAAGTTCTGGAGCTGGATCGTCTTCGTCGCCCTGTGGGTGACCGTCGTCTACTTCCCGCTGGCTCACTGGGTGTTCGCCTTCGACGGGTTCGCCGGCCCGGACAGCAAGGGCGGGTGGATGGCCAACGACCTCGGCCTGCTCGACTTCGCCGGCGGCACCGTGGTGGAGATGAACTCCGGCGCCTCGGCGCTGGCGCTGGCCCTGGTGCTGGGCCGGCGGCGGGGCTGGCCGAAGGACCCGATGCGCCCGCACAACATGCCGAACGTGCTGCTCGGCGCCGGCCTGCTGTGGTTCGGCTGGTTCGGTTTCAACGCCGGCTCCGCGCTGGCCGCGAACGCGGTGGCCGCCAACGCCTTCACCACCTCGATGGCCGCCTCCGCCGCCGCCGTGGTCAGCTGGCTGGTCTACGAGCAGGTCACCGACGGCCGGCCGACCTCGCTGGGCGCCGCGTCCGGCGCGATCGCCGGGCTGGTGGCCATCACCCCGGCCTGCGGTTTCGTGGACACCTGGGGCGCACTGGTGATCGGCGCGGTGGCCGGCGTGGTGTGCGCGCTGGCGATCAAGCTGAAGTACCGGCTCGGCTACGACGACTCGCTGGACGTGGTCGCGCTGCACGGCGTCGGCGGGCTGCTCGGCACGCTGCTGATCGGGTTGTTCGCCACTGCGGCGGTGAACCCGGCCGGCAAGGACGGCCTGTTCTACGGGGGTGGGCTGGCCCAGCTGGGCAAGCAGGCGGTGGCCACCGCGGTCACCGTGTGCTACGCCTTCGGGGTGAGCCTGCTGCTCGCCTGGCTGGTGAAGGTGACCATCGGGTTCCGGGTGGACCGGGAGGTCGAACACACCGGCATCGACGAGGCGGAGCACGCGGAGAGCGGTTACGACCTGTCCACGCTCGGCGCCACCACCGGCCGGGGCAACGCTGGAATCGGTGTTGAATTCAGGGCTACACAGGAGGGCACCGACCGATGAAGCTGGTCACGGCGATCGTGAAGCCGTTCGTACTGGAGGACGTGAAGGGGGCGCTGGAGCAGCTCGGCGTGCTCGGCATGACGGTCAGCGAGGTCTCCGGCTACGGCCGGCAGAAGGGCCACACCGAGGTCTACCGGGGCGCCGAGTACACCGTGGACTTCGTGCCCAAGATCCGGGTCGAGGTGGCGGTGGACGACGCCCAGGCGGAGAAGGTGGTGGACGCCGTCGTGCGCGCCGCACGCACGGGGAAGATCGGCGACGGGAAGGTTTGGGTGACCCCGCTGGATACCGTGGTAAGGGTGCGCACCGGCGAACGCGGCCAGGACGCGCTGTAGGACGGATCGTGGGAACCAACGGGGGGATCGCCGACGACCTGGTCCGGGCCCGGGAGGCGCTGCTCTCCCCGGGGCCGGGCCAGCGGCGGCTGGCGCCGGAGGCGCTGCGCGGGGCGCTGGTCGACCTGCACGACTTCTGGCTGGCCTCCCGCGCGGCCGCGATCGGGCTGGCCGAGGGGGCGGCACTGGTCGCGGTGGGCGCGCTCGGCCGCCGCGAGCTGGTGCCGCACTCGGACCTGGACCTGGTCATGGTGCACGACTTCGGCAAACGGGCCGGGGCGGGCACCGACGCGGACCGGCTGGCCGAGGCCCTGTGGTACCCGCTGTGGGACGCCGGCATCGGGCTGGACCACTCGGTGCGCACGCCGGGGCAGGTGATGCAGGTGGCGGCCACCGACCTGCGCGCCGCGCTGGGCCTGCTGGAGGCCCGCCACCTGGCCGGCGAGCAGGCGCTGTTCGACAAGGTGAACGGCGCGGTGCGGCAGGCCTGGCGGGCCGGAATCCGCAACCGGTTCAACGAGCTGGTGGAGTTCACCAACGACCGCTGGGTGCGCAACGGCGACGTGGCGCACCGGGTGGAGCCGGACCTGAAGAACGGCCGGGGCGGGCTGCGGGACGTCTACCTGCTGGATGCGTTGGCGGCGGCGCAGCTGGTGGACCGGCCGGGTGCCGATGTCGCCGCCGCCCGCCTGCTGCTGCTGGACGTGCGCACCGAGCTGCACCGGTCCTCCGGGCGGGCGCGGGACGTGCTGCGCGCGGAGGACGCCGACGAGATCGCCGGCCAGCTGGACATGGGCGACCGGTTCGACCTGATGCGCGCGCTGTCCGGCGCGGCCCGCACGGTGGCCTACGCGGTGGACACCAGCCTGCGCGCGGCCAAGGGCGCCATGCCCCGGCGCGGCCTGGCCGCGCTGCGCCGCGCGCCGGTGCGCCGCCCGCTGGACGAGGGCGTGGTCGAACACGCCGGCGAGGTCACCCTGGCCCGCGACGCCAGCGCGGCCAAGGACCCGGCGCTGGTGTTGCGGGTGGCCGCGACCGCCGCGCGTACCGGGATGCCGATCGCCGCCGGGACCCTCACCCGGCTGGCCGACACCGCCCCCGAGCTGCGCACCCCGTGGCCGCGCGCGGCCGTGGTGGAGCTGCTTTCGCTGCTCGGTGCCGGGCGCTCGCTGGTGAACGTGGTGGAGGCGCTGGACCGGGGCGGGCTCTGGGGCCGGTTCTTCCCGGAGTGGGGCGCGGTGCGGGACCTGCCGCCCCGGGACCGTGCGCACGTCTGGACGGTGGACCGGCACCTGGTGGAGACCTCCGCGCAGGCGGCCCGGCTGACCACCCAGGTGGCCCGGCCGGACCTGTTGCTGCTCGGTGCGCTGCTGCACGACATCGGCAAGGGCCGGGAGGAGGACCACTCGGTGGTCGGCGAGGGTCTCGCCCGCCAGGTGGGCACCCGCTTGGGCCTGCCCGACGCGGACGTGGACACGCTGGCCGCGATGGTCCGCCACCACCTGCTGCTGCCGGACACCGCCACCCGCCGTGACCCGGACGACCCGGCCACGATCTCCCGCGTGGTGGACACGTTGGGCAAGGATCCCCGGCTGCTGGAGCTGCTGCACGCGCTGGCCGAGGCGGACTCGCTGGCCACCGGTCCCGGGGTCTGGAGCCCGTTCAAACGGCGGCTGATGGCCGACCTGGTGGGCCGGTGCCGGGCGGTGATGAACGGCGAGGAGCCGCCCCGGCCCCGTCCGCTGGACCCTGCCGCCCAGGAGATGGCGGAACGGGCCGCCGACTCCGGGCGGGCAGGCGTGGTGGTGTTGTCGCCCGATCTGCCCGAGGCCGGCGAGGCGCCGGGCGAGGACGGCCTGTGCACCGTCCTGGTGACCATGCCGGACCGCCCCGGCACGCTCTCCCTGGCCGCCGGCATCCTGGCCCTGCACTCGCTGGAGGTGCACGTGGCCGAGCTCGGCTCGCACGGCGGCGTGGCGGTGGACACCTTCACCGTGTCACCCCGGTTCGGCCGCATGCCGGACCCGGCCGTGCTGCGGGAGAGCCTGGCCAAGGCGCTGGACGGCACGCTGCACCTGCCGGAGGCGCTGGCCCGCAAGGAGCGGGACTACGCGCAGCCCGCCGGGCCGGAGGACCGGGTGCCCCCGAGGGTGCTCTGGTTCGACGACGAGGCGACCGGTGCGGTGGTGCTGGAGCTGCGCGGGACCGACCGGATCGGCCTGCTGTTCCGGGTCGCGGCCGCCGTGGAGAGCTGTGCGGCCGACGTCCGCTGGGCCAAGGTGGAGACCCTCGGTGCTTCGGTGGTCGACTCGTTCTGCCTGGTCGGCCCGGACGGCAAGGCAACGCTGTCCCGGGCGCAGCGCCGCGCCCTGGAGGAAGCCGTACTCACCGCCGCCACCGGCTGAGCTGAGCTAGCTCTTCAGGTGGGTGCGGAACCACGCGGTGAGCTCGGCATCCACCAGCCTGGCCGAATCGGTCTGCGGGGCGGGTGCCTCGCCGGGCGGCTCGGCCAGGTTGTGCGCCACCCCGGGCAGGTTGACCAGGCGCACGGCGGTGTCGTCCGGGTAACCAGCGGCCAGCTCGCTGGCCAGTTCCTCGGCGGCTCGCTGGAGCGGCTCGGCGTCCTCCTGGCCGGTGAGCACCAGGAACGGGGGCGGGCCGCCGCGCGCGTCGCGCCGGGCGGCGATCTCCCCGGCCCGGGCCACGTAGTCCAGCCGGGTCGCGGCGGCCCTGGACCGCTCCGACCACTCGTAGGTGGTGCCGAACCGGACCTCGTTGGCCTCGATGATGCTGGTCAACCGGACGGCCGAGCTCACGATGGCGCCGGCCGCGACCGGCAGTGAACCGGTCGCCGCGACCTCCAGCGCCACCATGGAGCCCAGCGAGCCGCCCAGCACCCCCACCGGCCCGTCCGGGATGCCCAGCCGCGCCCGCACCTCGGCGACGGCGGCCGGCGCCTCCGCGCTGGCCTGTGCGCTGACCGGGGCGAACAGGTTGAGCACCGCGTCCTGGTAGCCGAGCCGCATCAGCTCGTCGAAACCGCCGGGCAGCGCGCGGCGGCCGGTCATCGGCAGGCCGAGGTACACCCGCCAGGCCGGCACCTCGCGCATGGGCAGCGCGGCGGCCATCGCGGCATCGGTGCACGGCGGGTCCATCAGGTGCCAAGCCACGATCAGGGGCGCATCGGCCGCGCCTCCGGGCGGGGGCAACGCCGTGTACGGCACACCGGCGGCGACGCCGGCGATCGGTTCGGTCATGCCGGAGAGTCCAGCAGGGACCCCCGACAGTTTCCAGCCGCTTTCGCCCCGGGGTCGCCGCTCGTCCCCGACAACCACCCGGACGGCTCATTCAGGAGGTTCATTCAGGAGTCCGCAATTTAGGCGATGGAACAAGTTTCCGGCGGCCTGACCGGCCGACCTATTGCCTGTCGCGAATACGGCGACCGAAATGGTCGAGTCCGTGTGCCCGCAATTTCCGCTTGTCGCGGGTGGTCGTCCGCTTAGCGCAGTGACCTGGTGAAACTGGTTCCATCGGCGCGGCGGGCGCCGGTCCGCCGTCACTTTCACATTGCCCGACCGCCCTGCGGCACTGAAATTCGCAAAGGTAAGGTTATGGCTGCGTACATTTTCGTTCGGTGACGCGCATATTCGCGCGCCGCGATTAAGCACATATAACGAAAAACTCGGGGGAAGCATGACCGGCGCAGCCGTTGACGTCGTCCACCAGGTGCGGGACCGCTACCTGAACCGCACACCGAACTCGCTGCGTCTGCACGGAGAGGCGAAGCGGTGGCTGCCCGGCGGGGACACCCGCACGGCCAACCACTTCGGCCCGTACCCGACCTTCCTGGCGCACGGCGCGGGGTGCGAGGTCACCGATGTCGACGGCAACCGGTACCTGGACTTCTGCAACAACATGAGCGCGGTCGTGCACGGCCACGCGCACCCGGACCTGGTGGCCGCCGCGAGCGCGCAGTTCAGCCTGGGCACCGCGCTCGGCGCCCCGGGCGAGGTCCAGCCGCGGCACGCCGAGCTGGTCTGCGCGCGGGTGCCTTCGGTCGAGCGGGTGCGGTACTGCAACTCGGGCACCGAGGCCGCCATGCTGGCGCTGCGGGCCGCGCGCACGGTCACCGGCCGTGACACGATCGTCAAGATCGACGGCGGCTACCACGGCATGCAGGGTGACCTGGAGGTCAACATGTTCGCCGGCATGCGGGCGCCGGCGAGCCCGCAGCCCGGCGTGCCGGACGGGTTTCCGCACCGGCGGGTGCCCCGCGGCGTGCCGAGGAACGTGGCCGAGGACGTGTTCGTCCTGCCGTACAACGACCTGAACGCGGCGGCCCAGCTCTTCCGGGCGCACGGTTCGCGGACCGCCGCGCTGATCGTCGAGCCGATGCTGGGCGTGGCCGGCGGCGTGCTCGGCGACCCGGACTACCTGCACGGACTCCGCGCGCTCACCGAGGAGCACGGCGCGCTGCTGATCTTCGACGAGTGCGCGACGTTCCGGGTGGGGCCGCTGCAGACGCGGTTCGGCATCACGCCCGACCTCACCGCGCTGGGCAACGTCATCGGCGGCGGTCTGCCCATCGGCGCGTTCGGCGGCCGGGCCGACGTGATGGCCCAGTTCGACCCGACCCGGCCCGAGCCCGTGTACCACGGGAGCACGTTCGGCGGGAACAACCTGAGCCTCCGCGTAGGCGTGGCCGCACTGCGCACGTACGGCCCGGCCGAGGTGATCAGCCTGAACGACCTGGGGGAGGGGCTGAACCGCCGGCTGTCGGAGGCCGGCGCCGAGGTCGGGGTGCGGCTGCGGACCAGCGGCGTCGGTTCGCTGACATACCTGCACTGGGGCGACGGACCGATCCGCGACGCGCTGGACGTCCGCGCGCTGCGCCTGAACGCCGGCAAACTCCCCGAGCTGCTACACCTCGAGCTGCTCAACCGAGGGATCTACCTACCCAGGACCGGCCCGGTCAGCCTGTCCATGCCGATGACCGAGGAACACACCCGAACCCTGGTCGACACCGTCCGGGACACGCTGACCACCCTGCGCCCGTACCTCGAGGAAAAACTCCCCCACCTGCTCACCGAGCCGACCTGATCATCGAAGCCGGTGCGCGGACCGGGGCGGCGGCCGGTTACGTTAGCCTCGCACGTGCCGGGGCGGTAGCTCAGCTGGTCAGAGCAGCGGACTCATAATCCGTCAGGTCGTGGGTTCGAGCCCCACCCGCCCCACCAAAGATCATAATGCCAGGTCAGGGCCGGTATGCCTAACCGGCCCTGGAGGCCAAGGCCCCTCCCTGCTCTGGCCAACTGAGCTACCGCCCCTCGCTCCAAACGCAGGAAAGCCCCTCCTGGTCACCGGTGGTCGGTGGTCGGTGCAGTGCTCCACACGTCACCGGACGGTAGGCCGCACACAGTGAGGCCCCGGTCCAGGTCAACCGTGAGCACGGCGTGCGTCAGGTTGTTGCTCTCCACCGTGACGTATCGGACCGCCTCGTTCACGACTCGGCGGGCTCTTCCGCCTCGGCGCGACGCTTCGCCTCGGTGGCGCGCTCCCACCAGACGCAAGGCCAATCCCGACGACACCAGGTTTCGGCGCACTGGGGACCGTCATCGCGCTGCTTGTGCTTGCTGAGGAGCCAAGGAGCGTCGCCCTGCTCAAGAAGCACCTGGACTACGTGCTCTTCGGCCTCGGCGTTCTCTAGATACTCGGAGTACGTGGGTCGACCCGGCCCGCCGACCAGCTCCACGACGGTTTTGTTCACGTTTGCTGACGTTAAGGTCCGGCCATCTTCCAACGGAAGGAAGTTGCGAATAGTTGCGATATCGATGGGTCGGTGCTCTGCGGTTTGGTCCGCGACCTGCGGAAGTCCGGGCGCCGGTCGGCGCAACCTGGCCATCGGGAGGCGAACGCGGTGCCATTGGCACGCTTGACCGGGCGGCGCTCGGGCGTGAAGATGACTCATGAGACCGCAACTCATCGCAACTTCCGGGACGGGTGGATAACCATGCGGCTAACGTTCATCGGCAAAGATCCGGAGTCGAACCCGACCGGCTCGCCTACGGTCTACCGCACGGAAAGGGACTCCTGGGTGGTGCAAGGATGGGTGGTCAATGATCCAGAAGCGTTGGCGCAGATGGATATACCCCAGGGTGAGACCTGCGTAGAGATCCCCGACCGCATGCTTCAATTTTTCAGGCAGGGAGAAAGTGGCATCGATAGCAGATGACGAGTTTGAGGAGCTGCTCCGCAACTTCAAGCGGGAGTCCATCCACTTGGAGACTCGGGACGCTTATGGCACGGCAGTTGAGCTACCCCACATGGCTAAATGGGCAGCGGGAGAGCCTGACGACCTGGAGTGGCTCCAAGGCTGGTGCTCAACACTGAAGAAGCACGTCAAGGCGGGTAAGCGCATCCGCCGTGCGCGGATCGTGTCGGAGCCACTAAGCGAATACCAGCGTTGGTCGTACGCGATTGCTCATCCGATGGTCGACGCGGGCGAGGATATCCGTTGGGTTCCTCGCCGCGGCGTCTCATCGATCGCTATGCCTGGTAACGACTTCTATCTCTTCGATGACCAGCTCGTGGTGTTCCTCATCTACGCGGGCAACGGCCTGGCGGTCGACAAAGTAGCGTCGTCGGACCCACACGACATCCAGCTTTGCCGATCGGCATTCGAGGCAGTCTGGAAGTTCTCGGTGCCTCACCGTGACTACCAACCCGTCTAGTTCAGCTAAGCAAGCGCAACAGGCGCTTGGCGTCCGTTTGCGAGACCTGCGGAAGGACGCCGGCCTAACGGCCCGGACGCTGGCCGAACAGACCGGACAGCACTTCACACGGGTGAGCAAGATCGAGAACGGCGTACAGTCACCCACTGACGACGACATTCGCGGCTGGTGCCGCGCCTGCTCGGCGGACGATCAGGTAGAGGATCTGATTGCCACCCTGCGAGCCGTTGAGTCGGCCTATCTGGAGTTCCGGCGTCAGAGCCGAGCCGGTATGAAGAGGGTCCTCGGAGCGCACACTTTGAAGCGCTACGAGCAGACCAAGGTGTTCCGCATCTACGAGCACAACGTCATACCCGGGCTGTTCCAAACGGCCGAATACTCGGCGGCCATGCTCTCCTTCTGGATCAAGTTCCTGGCTGTGCCCAACGACGTAGAGGAAGCGGTTGCCGTTCGCACCGAGCGGCAACAAGTGCTTTACCGAGGGGGTCATAGGTTCGTCGCCCTCATAGAGGAGCAAGCGCTGCGGACATGGTTCGGCACAGCGGAGACGCAAGCCGGCCAACTGGGCCGGCTGCTGGAGCTGATGTCCCTTCCGAATGTGTCCATCGGGATCATCCCGCTGATGACCGAGCGCCTGGCGGTCGGCTCTACGGGTTTCTGGATCTTTGATGATGACCTTGTGGTGCTGGAGACCCCGACCGCGAGTATCGAAGTTGCCCAGCCTCAAGAGGTCGACTTGTACGCCCGAATGTTCGAGGCCCTCAAGGCGGCTGCGGTGTACGGCCGCGACGCGAGGACCCTGATCGTCGCCGTACTTAACGAGCTGAGCTGAACCCAAACCGCAACTTAGGCGTGCTTGCTCCGACCTCTCAATCCGTCAAGGCTATAGCGAAGAGTCCGTACGGCTCATCGCTATAGGGGAATCGCGCCATGGGGCAAGTTGATCTAGCCGCGTGGTTCGCGGCGGCTGTGGCGTGGTTCAAGTCGAACGCGCCATTGTTCGAGGGGTAGCGCCATGGGGGGCAACGCTGGTTGCGGTTGTCGCTGCCTGGTATACCCGATCACAAGCGCGTTCGGCTAGGACGTAAGTAGGGCTTGCGGAGAAGCAAGTTGGATTGGCCGAGGAGCAAGCTAAGCAGGTGTTGAAGTCAACGCTGTCCAGGTTGATCCCGGCGGCCTCGCTGGCGCGGACGCCGGTGTCCAGGAGCATCCGGATGATCGCTGTGTCTCTACGTTCGAAGAACCCGGCGCCCTGGCAGGCGCCCAGTAGCTTCGTAATCTCCTCGGGGGACGGCACCGGTACCGGCTTCTCGGCCACGGCCGGAGGGGACATCTTCTCGAACGGGGACACCTTGGCCTCATGACCAGCGCGAACGATGTCCAGGGCCGCTTGATGCAAGTGCTGGCGGAGTGGATCGGTCAGCTCGGCGAAGCAACGCACGCACGGGTTGTGCCGGCGATCGAGGCGCTGGCGGAGGGCGGCCCCGGGCTGGGGTGGCCGCTCGTCGACACCTTCACCGGTTCGTAGATCCAGGATCTGAAGGAGCTGCGGCCGGGTGCGGCGCGGATCTTGTTCGCCTTCGATCAATGGCGGTCGAGCATGCTGCTGGTGGCGGGGGACCGGCGGGGATAGTGGAAGGGCTGGTACTGCGAGGCGATCCCGCTGGCCGAGCAGCGGTACGAGGTCTACACAACGGGGCGAGTGTCGCAGGTCGAGCAGGGCAAGGTTTCGGGCAACGAGATGCTGGCTCGGTACGCCGCTGCCTGCCGGCGGCCGGCTGCACCGGGCAGATTCAAGGTTTGCGCGGAGAATTTCGCCTTTCCGTTGTTGATCCATTGGCCTTTCATCGGCAGCCTCGATCAGTTGCTCGCCGGACGCGTCGCGCGTCGCGCGCCCTTGCAAATGTGATCAATCAGCGCCCGTTCAGCCTCAAATTCCTCATCTTTCTCAAGATCTTTCTTCCTGTCGTTGATGCCGGTAGCGTCGCCTCCCCTGGTGCCAAGATCTACCGACCGCCGAGAGCGAGGACAAGTGTTTCTGCTGGTTGCCGCAGCCAAAGTCGTCCCTTCTGGCGAACGCATCCTGTTCATACTCGGGGGACTCTTTGCTACCTGGTGGCTTGTAGTTGAGTACTGGTTCAAACGGCGAGTCGGAGGTCCCAAAGGCGGCGGGGAAAAGGAGATCGTGGGCATTCTGTGGTTTCTCGCGGCGGTCATCGTGGGAATCGCCATTGCAGCTCGAAAAGGGTAGACAGCCCCTTCGAACTCTTCGTTCGGTCATCGGTCTGGGCCTGTCGCCACGAGCGGCGTGCTCGGGCTCGCGCTGCTGATCTTCGTCGGCCTTCGGGCTGAGGCCTGGTGACGTTCTGAGACCACCGGTGAGGTGGTACTCAGTGCTCATGCCGCTGCGCGAGCTGATCGACTCGGATCCCGCTCTGGAGGAGCTGTTCGATCAGCCCGCGCCGGTGGCTTTCGAGCGCGAGGCGCCGGGCGGTGTGTTCGTGCGCCTCAGGCCAAGCGAGTGGTGATGTCCACCAGCTGGTCGACCAGGGTGGCCAGCTCGCCGTCGCGGCGAGCCTGCGGGGCGAGGCCCTGCTGGTCGAAGTCGGCGAACAGCGACAGCGAGACCTGGGCGCGCACGTCCCACATCTGGAAGTTGGCGACGATCTGCCGCCACTGCTCGACCGCCCGCACGCCGCCGTCGGCGCCGTAGGCGACGAATGCGACCGACTTGCCGACCCACTCGGGACCGATGCTGTCCAGAGCGTTCTTGAACGGTCCGGGCACGCCGTGGTTGTACTCCGGCGTGACGAACACGAAGCCGTCGCACGCGTCAACGGCCTGGCTCCACCGGGTGACCTCGGGCGAGTCGTAGTTCCGGTTCGCGGCGGCCGGGACCGTCTCCGAGGTCAGCAGCGGGACCTGGAACTCCTTCAGGTCGAGGATCTCGACCGAGACGCCCTCGCGGGTGGCGAAGGCCTGTTCGACCCACTTCGCCACCAGTTCGCCCTTGCGACCTTCGCGGATTGAACCGATCACAATTCCGATCTTCACGGTCGGCAGCCTACCGGTGCCGTCTCGGCCGGCGGCGTTGTGCACGCCGGGCATCGGCCGGGGCGGAGCGGTGGAGCTGGTGGTGAACCGGACCGACGACCCGGGCACCTGGACCTACGGCGAGGGCACCGTGCACCACTTCGCCTGGAACGTGGACGACCGGGAGAACCACGCAGAGACCAAGAACCAGCTGGAGCAGATCGACATCTGATCGGAGAGGAACCGATTCCTCCGGGGGCGGCCGAGGGTCTGTATTGCCGACGGACCCAACAACCCGGAGGTACTCACAATGCGCAAGCTCTTGGTCGGTTGCCTGGTCTCCCTGGACGGCGTGCACGGCGAGCCGCGGTCCTGGGTCGGGCAGTACTTCGACGACCGGTCGGCCGAACGGTCCCTGGCCCAGCTCGAACGCACCGACGCGATGCTGATGGGCCGGGTGACCTACGAGTACTTCGCCGGCTCCTGGCCGCTGGCCACCGGCGCCTACCCGGACAAGGTCAACTCGATCCGCAAGTACGTGTTCTCCTCCACCCTCGCCGACCCGGAGTGGACCAACTCGGTGGTGGTCGCCGGCGACCCGGTGGCCGCCGTGGCCGAGCTGAAACAACAGGGGGAGGGCGACCTGGTCGTCTACGGCTACGGGCGGCTCGCCCGGACCCTGCTGGAACACGGCCTGGTGGACCAGCTGGCGGTGACGGTCAACCCGGTGCTGGTCGGCGGGGGTGCGCCACTGTTCCGGCCCGGCGGAGAGCGGCGCGACCTGGAGCTGACCGAGGTCGATCGGGCCGACTCCGGCGTGGTGACGCTGGTCTACACGCCGCGATGAGCATCCTGGAGCACGTGTCGGACGAGTTCACCAGGCAGGCCGAGAGCTACCGGCGGGAGCTGCTGGCGCACTGCTACCGGATGACCGGCTCGGCCCAGGACGCCGAGGACCTGGTGCAGGAGACCTACCTGCGGGCCTGGCGCGCCCATGAGGGCTTCGAGGGGCGCTCGTCCCTGCGCACCTGGCTGTACCGGATCGCCACCAACGCCTGCCTCAACGCGCTGCGGCAGAAGGAGCGCCGGGCGCTGCCCAGCGGCCTGGGCACGGAGAGCGCGAGCCTGGACGACCCGGAGGCCGGCACCTCGGCCGCCTGGCTGGAACCCCTGCCGGACCTGGCACCCGAGGTCGGCGACCCGGCGGACATCGCCGCCGCGCGGGCCGGGGTCCGGCTCGCGCTGGTGGCCAGCCTGCAGCTGCTGCCGCCCCGCCAGCGGGCGGTGCTGATCATGCGGGACGTGCTGGCCTGGCCGGCCGCCGACGTGGCCCGGGCGCTGGAGCTGAGCGTGGTCGCGGTGAAGAGCCTGCTGCAGCGCGCGCGGAGCCGGCTGGCGGCGGTGGCGCCGGACATGGACGACGTGCTGGAACCCGACCACCCGAAGGCCCGGGCGCTGCTGGACGGCTACATGCGGGCGTTCGAGAACGCCGACGCCGCCGAGTTCGAGCGGCTGCTGCGCGCGGACGCGGTGCTGGAGGTCGTCCCGGGCGGCACCTGGTTCGACGGCAAGCGGGACTGTGTCGCGCTGCTGGTCCGCCACGTCACGCTGGCGGCGGGGGACTGGCTGACCGTGCCGACCGTGGCCAACGGGCAACCCGCGTTCGCGGGCTACCTCCGCGCCCCGGACGGCGGCCACCAGGGCTACGGCCTCGGGGTACTGACGGTGACCGAAACCGGGATTGCCAAGGTCAGCGTGTTCGAGGGCGTCGGGCACCTGATCCGTTTCGGTCTGCCGACGGCCCGATAGTCACGGTTACCTGACGTTTTATCAGCTACCGCACCGGTCCCAGTTCGAGCAGAGTTAAGCGGTTCGAACAAGAGTCGGGGTGGTGGGATGACGAGCACCTCAGCGGTACCGACGCCGGATTACCGGCCGAAACCGGTGGCGCGCGCGGTCGAGACGGTCGAGGGGCCGGACGAGATCGGCGCGCGGGAACAGCTGCGCTGGTTCATCACGCTCTGGGTGATGGCGCTGGCGGCGCACTACACGGACAACGATCCGCTGGGTGTGCTGACGGTGCTGGCCTACGGCCTGCCCGCGCTGGCCTACCCGGCCTCCCCGTGGGCGTTCGGCCTGCTCATCGCCGGGGCGGGGGTGACCGGTGCGGTGGCCTGGCCGACGGCGGCCAACCACAAGGTGGTCAGCCTGTTCATCGCGCTCGGCTTCGCCTCGGCGGCGCTGTACGTGTGGGCCACCCGCGACCGGCCGGGCACCAGCGGCAGCTTCCTCGTGCGGTGGCTGGCGGCGTCCCGCGCACCGGTGGCGATCACGCTGCTGGTGGTCTACGCGTTCACCGTCTTCCACAAGCTGAACACCGCGTTCCTGGATCCGGCGGTGTCCTGCGCCGGCCACCTGCTCGGTCAGCTGATCAAGTACAACGGGCTGCCGATCACGGTGGCCCCGTCGGTGGTGCTGGCCTCCGCGTACGGCACGTTGGCGGTCGAGACGACGATCCTGGTGCTGCTCGCGCTGCCCCGCACGCGGCGCTGGGGGCTGTTGCTCGGGGTGGGCTTCCACCTGGTGCTGGCCCCGGCGTCGTTCTGGGACTTCGCCACCATGGTGTTCGCGCTGTACGTGCTGTTCGTGCCGACCCGGGTGTTCGCCGAGCTGGCGCCCCGGTCGGACAACGTGCGGGCCATCGCGCTGGCCGGGTTCGGCATGCACCTGGTGGTGGCGACCGCCGTGTCGGCGGTCGGCGCGGTCGGCTTCTTCGGGGTGCGCTGGCACACGGTGATCGTGCTGTGCTGGTACGTCGCGGTGATTCCGATGATGGCCCAGCTGCTGCGGGCGTGTTTCGCGGACCGTGAGCGGTGGACCGGGTGGTCGCCCCGCCCGGGGGTGCTGCTGGTGGTGCCGCTGCTCGTGTTCGTCACCGGGGCGTCGCCGTACCTGGGGCTGAAAACGGTGAGCAACTTCTCCATGTTCAGCAACCTGCACACCGAGCCGGGCGTGGCCAACCACCTGCTGCCGGGGATCTCCGCCCTGCAGGTGCTGCCGTACGAGCGGGACCCGGTGACCATCACCGACATCGAGCTGTCCGCCGACCTCACCAACGTCACGGTGACCCAGCCGAGGTGGGCGCGGGAGAAGCCGCCGATCACCGTGCCCTGGCAGGAACTGCGCCGGATCGTGACGATCTGGCGGGAGGCCGGAGTGGAAACGGTCCGCCTCGAGTTCATCCGGGGCGGGGTGCCGCACTCGGTGCCGAACGCGCTCGCCGACCCGGAGCTGGCCGCTCCGATGCCGTGGTGGCAGCGGAACCTGCTGGCCTACCGGGCCGTCTCCTCGGCCGACGGATCGGACATCTGCCGCTGGTGATCCGGCGGTCCCACCCGCACCTGGGCTCTCCATCCGTCGCGCGGATGGACATGGGGCGCAACGACCACATGGCGGAAATCCGGGCCGGCCTCCGGGTCGGCCCGGGTGCGCGGGCCGTCCGTGGTGGCTGAGTGAGGCCGGGGCGGTTCGGCATAAGGCGGCGCGCCCGTTCGGAGCAATGGCTCACTCGGATGGCGGCGTTCGGCCCCGGTGGGAGCTGAGTGCGCGCTCAACGACGCTCGGCGGCCGATTACGTCGAGCGGTCAATTACTGTCGGTAAATGGTCGCTGGTCTAGTTGGGTGGTAGCGATGAGCGGGTGAGTGTCTCTTGGTCGACGAAGCCACGCGACGTATAACTACTGTTCCCTGTCACTCGAACGAGGGATCACGATCGTGTCTTCGCATGCCCCGCGACATAGCGCGGATCCGGAAACGGTGCCAATCGTTCTCGGTGAGCTGCTCGGTCGGCGGATGTCCGAACCGACCGGCACCGTCCAGGCGGCCGCCGCCGCGCGGCGCGTCTCGATACCGCTGCGGGCGTTCCGCCGGCCCGGACCGCCGCGCTTCCTGGACCGGGAGTCCGCGCTGGTCGCCGCCGTCCGTGCCGCCGGTGGGTCGAGCCCCTTCCCCCACCAGAACCTGGCTCGCAATGCGGGGGCGTTCCTGGCGGTGGGCTCCCTGGCCGCCGGCGCGGCCCTGTTCGGCTCCGAACAGCACGGCCCGGACAGCTCCAGCGCCCCCGATGGCGGCTTCCCCCAGTCCGGCATCTTCGGCCGGCCCCCGACCGACCTGCCCGGGCTGTTCGGCGTCGACGGTTCGCTGTTCGCCCTGCCCGGGGTCAACCCGGTGGCCTTCACCGCGCTCAACCAGGTACCCGGTGCGCCGGCGGCCGGGGCGGGCGCGCTGCCCGGGGCGCCGGGCGTCGGCATCCCGCCCGGTGGTGTTGTCACCCCGCCCGGAACCGGTGTCCCGCCCGGTGGCGGCACTCCGCCCGGCAGTGGGGTCCCGCCCGGTGGCGGAAACCCGCCGGGTGGTGGCACTCCGCCCGGTGGTGGGACCCCGCCCGGAGGGGGCACGCCGCCCGGAGGGGGCACCTCCGACGGCGGATCCGGTGGCGCGGTCGGCGGGCTGGCGAACGGCGTGGTCGGCGGCGCGGGTGGTGCGCTCGGCGGCGTGGTGAGTGGACTGGGGGACACCGTGGGCGGCCCCCTGGGCGGCACGGTGTCCGCGCTCGGCGACGTGGTGACCGGTACTACCGCGGTGCTCGGGAACACCCTGGACGCCACGGTCGGCGTGGTCGGTGCGACCGCGCAGGGTGCGGTCGGCGCGGTGACCGGGCTGGTCGGCGGGGTCGGCGGGACGCTGGGGCAGACCGTCGAGCAGGTCGGCGAGGCGTTGCCGGTGCTCGGCCCGGTGGTCGGGACGCTCGGCTCCACGGTCTCCCAGGTGACCGGCGGGCTGGCCGGCACGGTCCAGTCCACGGTCGGCGGGTTGACCGGTGGGCTGCTCGGCGGGCTCCCGTCCGCCGCGACCGAGGCCGCCACCGACGCCGCGACGAGCGCCGTTCAGGCGCCGCGCAAGGCCCTCGCGTCCGTGCCGGTCACCAGTGCGTCGGACGTCGTGGGCTCGGCCGGTACGGAGACCACCCGGAAGCTGGCGGACGCGGTGACCGCGCCGGTCGGCGGGTTGGTCGGCGGGCTGTCCGGCACGCTCGGCGGGCTTAGCGGGGGGTCCGGCCTGACCGGCGGGCTTACCGGGGGGTCGGGCCTGACCGGCGGGCTTACCGGGGAGTCCGGCGTGACCGGCGGGCTTACTGGGGGGTCGGGCTTGACTGGCGGGCTTACCGGGGGGTCCGGTGGCGCGGGTGCGGCTCCGTCGTCCAAGGGGTCGGCGCTGAGCAGCCTGACCCTGCCGATCGCTCCCTCGGATGCGGCTACTCCCGAGCAGAACGTGCGCTCCGAGGATCGAGGTTCGGAGCTTCTGCCGGGCCTGCTCCCGAATCCGTCGGCCGCTCTGGACTCGTCGAGCGCGCCGGGTTCGGTGACCCAGCCGGCTCCTTCGCTCCTTCCGGACCTCTCGCCCACGCCGGGTTCGTCCCTCGGGTCCTCCGGGGAGCCTCGGGTCGCCGACGCGCAGCCGTCGGAGCCGGTGCGGGACGCGTTGAACGGCCCGCTGAACGGGCTCGGCGACCTGCCCGGCCTCGGGTCGAAGTCGACGGAGTCGTCTACCGGCGCCGGTTCGAACGGCGTGGACTCCGGCCGCGGCGATTCGGGCCTCGGTGCACTCAACGGCGGCGATTCGGCCCGGTCCCTGCTCGGGAGCCAGCCGAAGACGCGCGAGTCGAGCCCGAGCTTGTCCGAGCGGAGCCGGGCGAGCCGCGGTGACTCGGGTCGCGTTGGTTCGAGCCGGAGTTCGGCCGAGCGGGCGGAGTCGAGCCGTAGCGAGTCGGGCCGGAGCTCTTTCAACCGGAGCGAGCGCTCAAGCCGGAGCGAGTTCGGTCGGAGCGAGCGGTCCAGTCGGAGTGAGCGGTCTGGCCGGAGCGAGTCGAGCCGGAGCGAAGGTTCCGGGCGGAGCGAGTCGAGCCGGTCCGGCCGGGGTGACTCGGGTGGCCGGTCCGGCGGCTCGGACGGCGGCGGCCGCTCGGGCGGTGGCAAGTCGCACGGCGGTGGCAAGTCGGACGGCGGTGGCAAGTCGCACGGCGGTGGCAAGTCGGACGGTGGTGGCAAGTCCGGCGGTGGTGGCAAGTCCGGCGGTGGTAAGTCCGGTGGCGGGCGGGGGCACTAGCCGCTCGCATCGGTCGGTCGGCCCCGGGCTGCGTTCGTTCACGGGCGCGGTCCGGGGTCGCCGCATGTCCGGGTAGTGGGTCACAAGCTGGTCGGGCCCGGCCCGCCGCCAGGAGCGGCCACCGAGGGTCGGCCGGGGCCGTTGCGTTTGGCGACCGATGCGGCTCTACCAGGCCCGATACATGATCAGCATGACATGGTGGCCGTTCCCGGGCGCCCGAAACGGCCCTCAGGTCATGTTGACCATGGCCTCGGTGGTCATCGGGCACTCAGTGCGGTACTGGCGGCGCCGAGTGGCAGTCGAGTGCTCTTTTAGATCATGGATCGGGGGACTGGGCTGCCGCTCGGTGAAGGCGGCGGGTCAGGTGGTCGCTTCGAGCGGGCGGTCGCGGTCGAGGGCGGCGAGCACCGATTGGAGCAATCCGGGGAAGCGGGCCTCCAGGTCGTCCCGGCGCAGCCGCACGATCCGCTCCCGGCCGACCAGCGTGGTCAGGGTCAGGCCCGCCTCGCGCAGCACCTGGTAGTGGTGCGACAGGGTGGACTTGTGCAGCTCGATGCCGGTGGCCACGACCCCGCAGTTGATCGGGCCGCACCGGCTCATCCGGCCGACCAGCTCCAGGCGCACCGGGTCGGACAGTGCGTGCATCACCTGGGCCAGCTGGATGTCCTCGGTGGCCGGGTGCCACAGCCCACGCATGTCGCCGCCTCTCGGCAAATGGTTGGAAGCTGCTCAAACCATCGACTAGTTTGGTAGTTGCCCAACTTTCCGACCAGATTACCAAGATCGGAAGTCGGCCCGACACCGACGTCGAACCGAACTCGTCGTGATCGTCCGAGAGGCTGCCCGTTGTCCGCACGTACCTACCTGCTCGCCGCCGGCACCTTCGCGGTGGGCACCAGCGCCTACGTGGTTTCCGGGGTGCTGCCCGCAGTGAGCGCCGACCTGCGAGTGACGCTGTCCGCCGCCGGTCAGCTTGCCACCGCGTTCGCCCTCAGCTACGCGATCGGCGCGCCGCTGCTGGCCACGCTGACCGGCCGCTGGGAGCGGCGCACGCTGCTGGTCGCCGCGCTGCTCACCGCCGGCGTCGGCAACGCGATCGCCGCCGTCGCGCCCAACTACCCGCTGCTCATCGTCGGCCGGGTGGTGGCCGCGCTCGGCGCGGCCGCGTACACCCCGGCGGCCACCCTGTTCGCCACCGGCATGCTGCCGCCGGCGGCCCGGGGCCGGGCGGTGGCGGTGGTGTTCGGCGGGTTGACCGTCGCGCTGGTGATCGGCGTGCCGATCGGCAGCCTGCTCGGCACGAGCCTCGGCTATCGCGGGGTGTTCGCGCTGGTCTCGGCGGTCTGCCTGGCGGTGGCGGCCGGCGTGGCGCTGCTGCTGCCCAAGATGGAACCCTCCGCCCCGGTGCCGCTGCGCGAGCGGTTCGCGGCGGCCGCCGACCGGCGGGTGTTGCTGGTGCTGGGCGTGACCGTGTTCGGCGTGCTCGCCGCGCTCACCGTGTACACCTACGCGGCGCCGTTCCTCACCGCCACCGGTGACATGCACGGCGCGACGATCGGGCTGGTGCTGCTGGCCTACGGCCTCGGCGGGGTGGTCGGGAACATCCTCGGTGGCCGGGCCAACGACCGGTTCGGGCCGATGCGCACGCTGATCGGCGCGTGTATCGGGGTGGCCGCCGGCGCGGCGCTGCTCCCGTTCGGTGCCACCTCGGTGGTCGGGGCGTCGCTGGCGCTGTTCGCATGGGCGGGCTTCGGCTGGGCGTTCAACCCGCCGGTGCAGGCGTTGCTGCTGGAGTTGGGACCGGAGGGCGGCCTGCTGCTGTCGCTGAACGCCTCGGCGATCTACTTCGGCGCCGGGCTGTCCGGCATCGTCGGCGGGCTGGTGATCAGCGTGGCCGGGGTCGGGGCACTGCCGGTGATCTCGGTGGCGCTGAGCCTGGTGGTCATCGTGCTGGTCCTGCTGCTGCGCCGGGCGGTGGCCCGGAGTGAGCCGGCGCCGGCGATCCCGGTCACGGTCGGCCGTAGCGACTGACCTTTCGTCAGCCAATCGTCAGCTTCTGACGGCCCGGCGTCCCGTGATCTCCCCTTAACCTCCCCGGATGCTCACCGATCGGGAGGATTGGGCGCCGGGGGAGCGCGCGCGGGCCGCGCTTCTCGGCGCCCTGCTGTGCGCGGCCGTGCTGTACCCGCTGCGCCAGCACCCGCGGCTTCAACCAGGTCCGGCACCAGCTGTCCCGGCCGGCCAAGGGGTCCGGGGGCGAGTCGTTCGCGCGGGAGCTGGCGGCCCGGCTCGCCGTGCACCCCGAGTACCGCGACCTGGTGCGGGTGGAGCTTGTCCTCGGCGAGTTCGACCTGGACAACTGCATGCTCAGCGGCGAGGTGCGGGGGCGGGAGACCGTGCTCGCCGAGGCCGAGGCACCGGCGGCCGAGAAGCCGGTGCTGGTATATCTGGATAGGACGCCAACCAACCCCGGGAGACAGCCGAACCTCGATGGACGACCCCGCTAGACCGGTGTGGTTGCCGTGAGCACGGCCGTCGACGTTTTGCTCGGTGTGCTGGCGGTGTTCGCCATCACGGTGTTGACCGGCTACTTCGTCGCGCAGGAGTTCGCGTACACGGCCGTGGACCGGTCCCGGCTGCGGGCCAGGGCGGGCGAGGGCGACACCGGTGCCCGGCGCGCGCTGGGGGTGACCCGGCGGACCAGCTTCATGCTCTCCGGTGCGCAGCTGGGCATCACGGTCACCGGCCTGGTGGTCGGCTACGTGGCCGAGCCGTTGATCGGGGTGGGCATCGGTGCGCTGCTCGGCGGGGTCGGCGTGCCGGGGGGCGTCGGGGTGGCGGTGGGTCCGGTGCTGGCGCTGCTGTTCGCCACCGTGGTGCAGATGGTGTTCGGCGAGCTGTTCCCGAAGAACCTGGCCATCGCCCGCCCGGAGCCGGTGGCCATCCGGCTGGCCGGCTCCACCGACTGGTACCTGCGGCTGTTCGGCTGGCTGGTCCGGGTCTTCGACGCGGCGTCCAACCTGCTGCTGCGCGCGGTCCGGATCAACCCGGTGCACGACGTCGAGCAGGTGGCCACCGCGCGCGACCTCGAGGCGATCATCGACCGGTCCCGCGAGGTCGGCGAGCTGCCCGCCGGGCTGTCCACCGTGCTGGACCGGGTGCTGGACTTCACCGAGCACACCGCCCGCGCCGCGATGATCCCGCGCCCCCGGGTCGCCACCGCCGGCGCCGACGAGCCGGTGCGCGCGCTGATCGCGCGGATGGGGTCCGGGCACTCGCGCTACCCGGTGGTCGGTGCCGGGGTGGACGACGTGGTCGGCGTGGTGTGCCTGCGGGACGTGCTGGCCCTGCCGGCGGACGGGCTGGACCGGCCACTGCGCGAGGTGGCGCGCACCCCGGTACTGGTGCCCGGGTCGCTGCCGCTGCCCGAGGTGCTGCGGCGGCTGCGCGAGGCCGACGACGAGTTCGCCTGCGTGGTGGACGAGTACGGCGGGCTGGCCGGGGTGATCACCGTGGAGGACATCGCGGAGGAGCTGGTCGGGGAGATCACCGACGAGCACGACCCGCCGGACGCGTGGGAACGCCGGGTGACCGGCCATACCGGCTGGTCGGTGGACGGGTCGATGCACGTGGACGAGGTCTCCCGGCTGATCGACCGCGACCTGCCGCCCGGCGACTACCAGACCATCGGCGGCCTGGTGACGGCCGAGCTGGGCCGGCTGCCCGCGCCGGGGGACGCGGTCACCATCGTGCTGGCCGGTGAGCGGCCTCGCGGCCTGGTGGCCCGGGTGTGCACGGTGCAGCGGCGGGTGCCGGGCACCGTGGAGCTGCACTGGGCGGTGGCGCCCCGATGAGCGGCGCGCTCGCCCTGGCCGTGGCCGCCACGCTGATCGTGCTCAGCGCGTTCTTCGTCGCGGTGGAGTTCGCGCTGGTCACCGCGCGCCGGCACCGGTTGGAGGACGCGGCGGCGAACAGCGCCGCGGCCCGGGCCGCGCTGCGCGCCTCGCGCGAGCTGTCCCTGGTGCTTGCCGGTTCGCAGCTGGGCATCACCCTATGCACGCTGGGCCTCGGAGCGGTGGCCAAGCCGGCGGTGCACGACCTGCTGACCCCGCTGCTCGCCTCCTGGGGCCTGCCGGAGGCCACCGCCGACGTGGCCGCCTTCGTGCTGGCGCTGGCCGTGGTGACCCTGCTGCACCTGGTGGTCGGCGAGATGGCGCCCAAGTCGTGGGCGATCGCCCACCCGGAGCGCGCCGCGATCTGGCTGGCGCTGCCCATGGGGGCGTTCATGCGCGCCACGCGACCGCTCCTGACCTTGATGAACGACCTGGCCAACCGGTGCCTGCGCCTGGTGGGCGTCGCCCCGGTCGAGGAGATGGCCGCCGGACACAACCCGGCCACGCTGCGGGAGCTGGTGGACCACTCGGCGGCGGCCGGCGCGCTGGACACCGAGCGCCGGGACCGCATGGTCGCCGCGATGGACCTGGAGCAGGCCACGCTGGCCAGCGTGACCCGCCCGCTCGCCTCGGTGAGCGGGGTTCGCGCCACCGACCCGGTCGCCGTGGTCCGGGACGTCGCCCGGGACACCGGTCACCTGCGCCTGGTGGTGTGGCCGGCGGACAGGTCCGGGGATCCGGTGGGCATGGTGCACGTGCGGGATACGCTCACCGCCGACCCGGCGACCACCGCGGGTGACGTGATGCGCCCGCTGCTCACCCTGGCCGCCGGTACTCCGGTCTACGCCGCGCTGGCCACGCTGCGCGCCCGGCACAGCCAGTTCGCCATGGTCCGGGACGGCGCCGAGCCGCTGGGCCTGGTCACCATGCAGGACCTGCTGGACCGGTTGCTCCCGGTGGGCTGACGAACCTGACGTTTCGGTGACGTTCTTTCGCCCGGCAGTACCATTGCCCGCCCTCCCGTGGTTAGAGCCGGTTAGTGAACCTTGAGGGAGGCGCGCGAATGACCGGGCACGGATGGTCCGCCGGTGAGCGGGTTTGGTCACGGGTGGCGACGGCGGCGGTGGTCGGTGCGGCGCTGTATCCACTGCGCCAGTGGCTGCGCCCCGAGGACCGGCGCCGGGACGGTTTCCCGCTGTCCTACTACCCGATGTTCAGTGCGCGGCGCGGCAAGTACGGCTACGTGACGTACGTGGAGGCGGAGCGCGGTGACGGTTCCCGCTACACGGTGCCGCTGAGCGTGCTCGGCTCCGGCGGGGCCAACCAGATCCGCCGGCAGATCTTCCGGGTGGCGGTGCGGCAGGGGCGCCCCGAGGACTACGCGCGGCTGGCGGCGGAACAGGTGGCCCGGCATCCCAAGCACACCGACGTGGTGCGGGTGCGGGTGGTGCGCGGCAAGTTCGACCTGGATGCCTGCCTGCTGCAGCGCGAGGTGAGCGGCGAGATCCGCCTGCTCGCCGAGGCCGAGGTGTCGAGGACCCAGGCGAAGGAGCCGGTGGCGTGAAGCGGGAGCAGTCGGCGCCGGCCCGGCGGCTCGGCCTGGTGCGTGCGGTTGTCGGCGGCTACACACTGGTCTACCTGCTGAAACAGCGCAAGAAGTTCCGCAGGCTGGGCCGGACCGACCCGTCGCTGTTCGCCCCGGTCGGGCCGGTGTGCGCGCTGCGCAAGCCGCTGCCCGCCCCGGTCGCCGACGCGCTGCTGGACGCCACCGTGGCCAGCTCCGCGCTGTTCACCCTGGGCACCGGGCACCGGCTGGTCGGCCCGCTGCACTCGGCCCTGCTGACCTGGACGCTGTCCTACCGCAACTCCTGGTCGATGGTCTACCACAGCGAGAACACGCTGGTCCTGCACACCTTGCTGCTCGGGGCCAGCCGGGCGGCGGACGCCGTCTCGCTCGACGCGCTTGCCCGCCGCACGCCCGCCGGGCCCGCCCACCCGCGCTACGAGTGGCCGCTGCGCGCCATGCGGGCCGCCTCCGCCGCCACCTACCTGCTGGCCGGCGTGGCCAAGGTGGCCGGCCCGAGCGGCTGGTCCTGGGTGGACGGCGCCGGCATGCGCCGCCAGGTGGCCATCGACCGGGTGCGCAAGGACGTGTTCGGCTCCGCGCGCGGGTCCACCGCCGCCTACCAGCTCTACCGGCACCAGCACCTGTTCACCGCGTTCGCCGTCGGCTCGCTGGCGCTGGAGATGGGTGCGCCGCTCGGCCTGGTGCACCCCAAGGCCGGCCGGCTGTGGGCGGTCGCCACCTTCGGCATGCACTGGGGCATCCGGGTGATCATGGGCATCCGGTTCCGCTACCAGCTGTCCGGGGCCTCGTTCGCGCCCTGGCTGGAGCTGGAGAAGCTGGCGGGCCTCGCGAAGTGGCTGGGAAGGCGCTGACAAACAGCTCCGGTCCGTCGTCGCGATGGTGGTAAGGCTGTTTCCGTGGACAAATCCGTGGTGGTGGCCGAGGTGATCCGGAACGGTTACCCGGAGAGCCACCACACCGGCTCGGTGGTGGTGACCGCGCCCGACGGCACGGTCGAATGGTCGGTCGGCGAGGTTGCCCGGCCGATGTTCCCCCGGTCGGTGAACAAACCGATGCAGGCGCTCGGCATGCTCCGCGCCGGCCTGCGGCTGGACGGCGAGCTGCTCGCGCTGGCCGCCGGGTCGCACGCCGGCGAACCGATCCACGTGGCCGGCGTGCGGCGGATGCTGGCCAGCGTGGGGCTGCCGGAGAAGGCACTGCGCAACCCGCGCGCGTACCCGTACGACGGCAAGGCCCGCAACGACTGGGTGCGCGAGGGCAACCGCCGGGCCAGGGTCACCATGACCTGTTCCGGCAAGCACGCCGCCATGCTGATGACCTGCGTGGCCAACGGGTGGCCGACGGTCGGCTACCTGGACCCGGATCACCCGGTGCAGCTGGCCATCCGCGAGACGGTGGAGGAGTACGCCGGCGAGCGGGTGGCCTCGGTCGCGGTGGACGGCTGCGGCGCGCCGTTGCTGGCGATCAGCCTGGCCGGGCTGTCCCGGGCGTTCGGGCGGCTGGCGAAGATCAATGACGGGGCGGCCCGGGCCCGCCCGGTGGTGCTCGCGGCCACCCTGCAGCGCCTCGGCCTGGACGGCCCGGAGATCCGCAACCAGCGGGAGCGGCCCATCCGGGGCGGCCGGCGTCCGGTCGGGGTGATCCGGCCGGGGCCGGCGCTGGCTGTGGTTGACTGACCGGCGGCCCATGGAAACCAGAATCCTGCTCATCGAGGACGACTCCCGGATCAGGGAGGCACTGGCCCTCGCGCTGGCCGACGAGGGCTTCACGATCATCCCCGCCGCGTCCGGCGAGGCCGGCCTGGCCCGGCTGGAGTCCGACAATGTGCAGGTCGTGCTGCTGGACCTGATGCTGCCGGGCATCGACGGGCTGACCGTGTGCCGCCGGCTGCGCGCCGGCGGGGACCTGCCGATCATCGTGATCACCGCCCGCTCGGACACCGCCGACGTGATCGACGGCCTGGAGGCTGGCGCGGACGACTACGTGACCAAGCCGCTGGTGGCCAGCGAGCTGGCGGCCCGGATCCGGGCGCTGCTGCGCCGGCACCGCTCGTACCGCCCGCGCGAGGCGGCGGAGTCGGAGGCGCGGCTGTCGGTCGGTGACGTGGAGATCTTCCCGGAGCGCGGGCTGGTCCGGCGGGCGGGCAGCGACGTGCACCTGACCCGCACCGAGTTCCGGCTGCTGCTGGAACTGGTGAACGCGGCCGGCCGGATCGTCACCCGGGAGGAGCTGCTGCACCGGATCTGGGGCTACGACTACTTCGGCGACACCCGGCTGCTGGACGTGCACATCCGGCGGCTGCGCCGGAAGATCGAGGCGAACCCGGACGCCCCCAAGCTGGTGACTACGGTGCGCGGGGTGGGGTACCAGGCGCAGCGGTCATGACCGCCTTCCTGCCCGGGCGTTCCCGCCGGCGCGCTGGGCCGGGCGCCCGGTTCGGCGCCCGGCGGAAACACAGCCGGCTGCCGTTGCGCTGGCGGGTGGCGGTGGCGTTCGCGCTGACCTCGCTGCTGGTCACCGGGCTCCTCGCGCTGATCACCTGGAACCTGGCCTCCAACTTCATGCTGGACCAGGAGCGGCGCAGCGCGACGGGGCAGGCGACCACCAACGTCCAGCTGGTGCGCAGCTACCTGCGGCGCACCGCCGCGGACAACCCGGTCGAGGCGCTGAGCCGGCTGGACCTGGACCGGGACGCCACGCTGTTCCTGCGCACCGGCGGGCGGTGGGTGCAGCGCGGCCGGCCCATCGACATCGCCGCACTCTCCGACCGGGTGCTCGCCGATGCCGGCGTGGACACCCCGCCCCGGCGCAGCGTGATCGGTGGGCTGCCGGTGCTCACCTTCGCGCTGCCCATCCCGGAGCAGGACGCGCTCTACGTGGAGCTGTCCTCACTGGGCGAGCTGGAGCAGGCCCTGGGCTTCCTGCGCACCGTGCTGATCGCCGGCACGGGGGCCAGCGTGCTGGTCGGGCTGGGGCTCGGCCGCTGGGCCGCCCGCCAGGCGCTGCGCCCGCTGCGGGAGCTGAACGTCGCCGCCGGCCGGGTGGCCGGTGGTGACCTGCGCGCCCGCCTGCCCGAGGACGGCGACGCCGACCTCGCCCCGCTGGCCACCACGTTCAACCAGACCACCGAGGCGCTGGAACGGCGGGTGGCCAGCGACGCCCGGTTCGCCGGGGACGTGAGCCACGAACTGCGCTCCCCGCTGACCACCATGCTCAACGCGATCGCCGTGCTGGACCGGCGCAAGGCCGAGCTGTCCCCGGTGGCCGCGCAGGCGCTGCGGCTGCTCAGCGCCGACATCCAGCGGTTCCACCAGATGGTCATCGACCTGCTGGAGATCTCCCGGGAGCAGTCCACCACCGACGACCGCGAGCTGGAGCCGTGCGACCTGGCGGAGCTGGTCCGGCACGCGCTGGCCGGACGTCCCGAGGAAACCCCGCTCTCCGTGCCAGGGGGCAACCCGGTCGTGTTCGCCGACCGGCGCCGGCTGGACCGGGCGGTGGCGAACCTGCTGGACAACGCCGCGCAGCACGCCGGCGGCGCCGTCCGGGTGACCGTGCTGCGGCGCGGCGACCTGGCCCGGCTGGAAGTGGACGACGCCGGCCCGGGCATTCCCCCCGAGCTGCGCGAGCAGGTCTTCGAGCGGTTCACCAGGGGAAACCGCTCGGGCGACCGGGGCAACGGCACCGGAACCGGCTTGGGCCTCGCCCTGGTGGCCCAACACGTGCGCCGCCACCACGGCCAGGTGTGGTCGGAGGACCGGCCGGGCGGCGGCACCCGCTTCGTCATCGAACTACCCAGCGTGCCTGACTAGTTCGACCGCCACCGATCGCCGTATTGCGGGTTCTCACACTCCATGTCGCGGGTTCGGCCAGGCTATGTCGCGGGTTTTGGCTGCGACTCGCCGGTGCGGGACGGGTTGGTGTCGAAGGACGGCTCGGACGGCTGGGAGTGGCTGCCCTGCCGCGGTGTTGGATCCCGGCCGCCGGCTTCATGACGGAACGTGACACACGTTCGCCGGGTTCGGTTTGGCTGATTCATCGAACACGACACCAGCCTGGTCCGATCTTTGAGAAATCCAGACTGGTGTCACTCTCGATGGAACCTGCCCGCCGTCCCGGCCCTCCTAGTCCGCCCCCTGTGTAACACTCTGTGGTGGGTGCCCGCGCGCCGGCCGGGACCCGGACGCCTTCGCCGCCGCCATCGTGCGCGCCATCGAGGCGCGGCGGATGGCGCGGACGTTACCGGGTCGGCCCGCTGGCCCGGTCCCTCCCGGTGCCGCGTGCCGCGCTGCCGGACCCGCTGTTCGCCCGCACCTTCGGCCTGCCGGCGGCCCGTCGAGTGCACTGAACGTTGCGTATCTCCACGCAGAGCTAGAGTGCCGGCGGAGCGTGCAGAGCAGAGCGTGCAGAGCAGGGTGTCAGGCGGTGCCGGCGATGTTGACGATGGTGACGGTCCCGTCGTTCAGGTTGGTCACGTAGGCCTGGCGTCCGTCGGGGGCGACTGCGATGCTGGTCGGGCTCTTCCCGGTGGGAACCGAGGCGGTGATCTCCAGGGAGTCGATGTTGAGTACCTGGATGGCGTTGTCGTCCACGGTGGCCAGGTAGGCGTGTTTGCCGTCCGGGGCCAGGCTGATGTCCTGCGGGTGGCTGCCGGTGGGGATGGTCTTGATCACCTGGTTGGTGGTGGGATCCGTCGCCGTCACGGAGCTGCTGTCGTAGTTGACGTTGAGCACGAGCGGCCGGCTCGGGTGCGCGACGATGCTGTGCGGGCTGAGACCGACCGGGACCGTGGCCAGCACCTTGTTGCTGGCGGTGTCGATGACCGACACCAGGTTGGACTCGTGGTTGGCCGCGTACAGCCGGGTGCCGTCCTTGGAGATGTCCAGCCAGTGTGGGTTGGGGGCCACCGAGATGGTGGTCGCGACGGTGTTGGTGCTGGTGTCGATCACCGTGATCGACCCGGAGTCGTGGTTGGGCACGTACACCCACCGGCCGTCGGGAGTGACGTCCAGTGCGAACGGCCGCACCCCGGTGGGCACGGTGGCGATGAACTTGCCGGAGGCGACCTCGAGCACCCCGACGATGTTCGTCGTGCGGTCGTTGTTGAAGATGCTCACGTACGCCTTGCTGCCGTCCGGGGAGAAGGCGACGAACTGTGGCCCGCCCTGGGGTACCGGGATGGTGCCGGTCACCGTGTTGCGGGTGGTGTCGAACACGGTGATCGCCCCGGCGGCGCGGTTGGCGATGTAGGCGAACTTCCCGTTGGGTGCGATCTCCATGTAACCCGGCGTCGGGCCGATCGGCACCGTCGCGCCGACGGCGGGCTTGGACACGCTGGCCGCGACCGTTGATCCACGCTGGACCAGGGGAGCGCCGATCACGGCCGGTCCGGGTCCCGGCCCGGCCTGGGCCGCGTCCGGGTTCGGCGAAACGCTCGGGCCGACCAGCAGGGCGCCCACCGCGACCGCGATCGCCAGGCCGGTGACCACCAGCAGAACGATCGTGGCCCGGCGCACCGTTCCGGGCGCCAGGCGGGCGTGTTTGCCGTGTTTCTGCTCCGGCGGGGTGAGGAACTCGCTCTCGGACACGCCACCCCACGGCGTTCCGCCCTGCCGTTCGAAGTCACTCACCAGCGCCCACCCGCTCAGTCGTGTCGTCCCCCGGCTGGACCCGATTCGGGGTGTGAAGTTTACGTGAGAACTATCTTTCCGTCAGCAACTCGCACCGGCCGACTTGGCAGCGCCCTCGGGGCCGGCCCCCGCTCCACCGAGCCATCCAGGCGGTACCGACTGCCGTGGCACGGGCAGTTGATCGAGCCCGCGACCACCTCGGTGACGTTGCAGCCGGTGTGGGTGCAGACGCTGGAGAACCCCAGGAAGCGGCCCGGCTCCGGCTGGGTCACCACCACCTCGAGCGAGTCGAAGATCCGTCCCCCGCCGACGGGGACGTCCGCCGCCGCGCCCAGCACGGTGCCGGCGGACCCCGGGCCGCCACCCCCACCGGTATCGCCGCCGGTCGGCCGATCCGCACGCGGCGACTCGGCGCAGCCGCCCACTGCGGCCACGACCCCGGCCACGCCGAGCCCGCAACCGGCCAGCAGCAGCCGCCGGTTCGGCGCCCGGTGCGTGTCGTCTTCCTCGGCTACCAAAATGCCTCCCGTATCACGGTGTCACGGCGCCGGCCGGTGTCCGGCGAGACTAGAGCAGGGACATCCAGTACAGCCAGAACCGGTTCAGGATGAGGCCGAGGATCGCCAGGAACCAGACCAGCAGGATCACCGAGTGGAACTCGGCGAGGGCGGCCCCGACCTTGCTCCGGCTCCGGGTGAGGTTGTGCTGGGTGGTGTACCAGAAGATCGGGATGGTGACCGCCCACACGACCATGCAGTAGGGGCACAGCGCGCCGATCCGGTACAGGCTGGCGTAGATCAGCCAGTGCACGAACAGCACGCCGAAGGTGGCGCCCAGCTGCAGGCCCAGCCACATCCACCGGGGTGCCTCGAACCCGGCCAGGAGGACCACGCCGAGGGTCACCACCACCGCGAACGCGGCCACGCCGATGATCGGGTTGGGGAAGCCGAAGGCGGCGGCCTGCGGGCTGTCCATCACCGAGCCGCAGGAGACGATCGGGTTCAGGCTGCAGGACGGCACGTACCCGGGGTCGCGCAGCTTGGCGATCTTCTCCAGCAGCAGCGCGAAGGCCGCCACGAAGCCGATGCCGCCGCCGACCACGTACAGCCAGGCGAGTTTCCGGACGCCGGGCCGGGCCGGGTTCGGGGGCGCCTCGCCGGCGCTGCCGTCCCGCATGCGGCTAACTGGCCGCATGCTCGGCGAGTGCGTCTCGGTCTCGGCCTCGGTGTCGGGTCGGGTGTACACGGTCAGCCTCCGTCGGCGAGGGCGCCGTCGATGGCGGCCCGCAGGTCGTTGATGTCGTTGGGCCGCAGCTGGGTGCCGTTCACGAAGAAACTCGGGGTGCCGGTCACGCCGAGGGCCATGCCGTCGTCGCGGTCGGACCTGATCCGGGCCAGGGTGGCCGGGTCGGCGACGGCCCGGTCGTAGGCGGCCAGGTCGAGGCCGAGGTCGCGGGCGAAGTCGCGGAACAGCCCGGCCTTGGACTCGCGCTGCTCGCCCCAGGTGGTCTGGGTCTGGTACATCCGGCGGTACATCGCCTCGAGCTGTCCCTGGCGCGCGGCGGCCTCCACCGCGAGCGCCGCGTTCTCCGCGTTGGTGTGGCTCGGGATGGGGAAGTAGCGGAGCACGAAGGTCACCCGGCCCCGGTAGGCCTCGCGGAGCTCCTCGACCGCCGGGAACGCCGCCCGGCAGGCCTCGCACTCGAAGTCCAGGAACTCCACGAAGGTGACCCGGCCGTCCGGCGCGGTGGACAGCCGGTGGCTGTCCGGCCGGACCAGGGCCGACGGGTCGGCGGCTCCGGGCGGCGCCGGCTCGGGTGAGCTCGAGCCGGACAGGGTGACCGCGCCGACCACCGCGAGAACGGCGGCGACGGCGAGCCCGATGGTCAGGACGAGATTTCTGCTCATGAGTATCGGTTTCTCCCAGCTGGGGATCGGACGGGTCGGGACACGACGGAACCGCCGGGGGCCGGCACGGGCCACCCGGCGGGTCGGGTCCCGCTCAGGTCCGGGAGATACTCAGCGAGGTCAACAGGTCACGCCCGGCCGGTTCCGGCGGCGGGTGGGCGCGGACGTACACCGCCGCGCCGGTGGGCGCCCCGAGTAGCGGGGCGGCGCCGACGGCGCTCACCGCGCCCAACGGCCCGTCGGTCGGCGACCCGGTGGCGTCGGCCCGTTGCCGGACGCCGACCGTGGCCAGCTCGGAGAGGCAGCTCAGGCCGGGGCCGGGGCCGTGGGGACAGCTGGAGTCGGACGGCCGGGCGACCGGAACCGTCACGTCCGGGGACGGCGTCGCGCACGGCGCGGCGAAGGCGAGCGTCACCAGCGCGAGCAGCGCGACAACCGCCCAGCGAACCGCCCTACGGCGGTCGACCCCCATCAGCGTGGCGTCCACAGTGACCGCCACGCTAGCAGGCCGGGCCGCCCCCTAGTCCGGGATGCCGATGGGGCGTTCCTTGCGGCGGCGCTGCTGGGCGATCACCGCGGCCACCAGCAGGGTGCCCTGGGCGACGTTCTGCCAGAACGTGTTGATGTTCAGCACGTTCATCCCGTTCTCCAGGAAGCCGAGCAGCACGATGGCCAGCACCGCGCCGAGCACGCCGCCCCGCCCGCCGCGCAGCGACGCCCCGCCCAGCGCGGCCACGGTGACCGCCTTCAGCTCCAGGCCGTCCACCGAGCCGGTCTGCTGGCCGAAGCCCTGCCGGGCCATCAGGATCACCCCGGCGATGGCTGCCACGAAGCCCACCACCAGGTACACCGCGAGCACGTAGCGGTTGATGTTCACGCCGGCCAGCCGGGCCGCCGTGGGGTTGCCGCCGATGGCGTAGAGGTTGCGCCCGATGTCGGTGAACAGCAGCAGGAAAGCCAGCGCCAGGGCGACAAGCACCAGCACGAACAGCTGGGTGGGCAGGCCGAGCACGCTGCCCCGCTGGATGAAGATGAAGATCGCGTTGGAGGAGAACCCGCTGCCGATCGCGCCGCCGTTGGAGAGCACCTGGCCGATGCCCTTGAACGCGGCCAGAGTGGCCAGCGTGGCGATGAACGGGTTCACCCGGCCGTAGATGATCAGCACGCCGTTGATCAGGCCGCAGAGCAGGCCGACGGCCAGTGCGCCCAGGACGGCCAGTGCGCCGTTCTGCCCGGTGTGGGTCCAGATCAGCGCGCCGACCACCGAGGTCAGCCCCACCGTGGAGCCGACCGAGATGTCCAGCCCGCCGACGATGATCACCAGCAGCTGCACCAAGCCGGTGAGGCCGAGCAGGATGATCGTCCCGGTGACCGCCACGCTGAGGTTGTTCCAGGTCAGGAACGCCGGCTGGCGGGAGGTGACGAAGGCGGCGATGAGGATGATCACCGCGAGCAGGATCAGGTTCTGCACCCGGTCCGCGCGGGTGAGCACGCCCAGCGCCCTGGCCACCGACGACCGGCGGTCCGGCGCCTCCGGGGAGCCCGTGGACGGCTCGGTCTGCGTGCTGGTCACTGCTTACCCCCGTCAGCCATGCCGACCACCAGGTCGGAGAGGTCGTCGGCCATGGCGAGCGCGAGGATGCCCTCCTCCGTCGCCTCCTTGCGGGCCAGTTCGCCGGTGATCCGGCCGTTCTGCATGACGATCACCCGGTCGGCCAGCCCGAGCACCTCGGGCAGCTCGGAGGAGACCATCAGGATGGCGATGCCGCTCGCGGCCAGCTCGTGGATGATCGCGTAGATCTCCGACTTGGCGCCGACGTCCACGCCCCGGGTCGGCTCGTCCAGGATCAGCAGCGCCGGGTTGCGCGCCAGCCAGCGGGCCAGCACCACCTTCTGCTGGTTCCCGCCGGACAGCCCGGCCACGGCGAACTCCATGTTCGGCGTGCGCACCCGCAGCCGGTCCAGATACTTCGCCACGGTCTCCTTCTCCAGGCGCCGGTTGACCACCCGGAACCGGCGCAACTGGTCGTAGATCGCCGCCGCGATGTTGTCCCGCACGCTGCGCTGCAGGAACAGCGCCTCCGCCTTGCGTTCCTCCGGGGCCAGCCCGATGCCGGCCCGGACCGCGTCCCCCGGTGAGTTGAACCGCCGCGTTTCGCCGAGGAACTCGACCGTGCCGCCGGTCACCGGCTCCGCCCCGACCAGGGCCTTGACCAGCTCGGAACGGCCCGCGCCGACCAATCCGGCCAGCGCCACGATCTCCCCGGCGCGCACCTGGAAGGTCACGTCCTCGACGTCCGCCGAACTCAGCCCGCGCACGTCCAGCACCACGTCGCCGGGGGTCGGGCGGGGCAGCTCGTCGTGGTACAGGCTGGACAGGTCCCGCCCGACCATCATCCGGATCAGCTCGCCCTCGGTCAGTTCAGTGACGGGCCGAGTGCCCACCGAGGCGCCGTCGCGCAGCACCGCGACCCGGTCGGCCAGCGCGAACACCTCCTTCATCCGGTGGCTGACGTAGATCACCGCGACGCCGTCCGCCCGCAGCCGCCGGATCAGGTCGAACAGCAGGTCGACCTCGTTGTCCGACAGCGAGGAGGTGGGCTCGTCGAACGCGAGCACCCTCGGCTCGTCGGTGAGCGCGCGCAGGATCTCCACCAGCTGGCGCTGCGCCGGGGTGAGCCGCGAGCCGAGCGTCTCCGGGTGCAGCACCTGGGCGAACCCGTGCCGGCGGATCAGCTCGCCGGCCCGCTCGACCAGTTCGCCCCGGCGGAACAGCCTGCGCCGGGAAGGCAGTGCGCCGACGAAGATGTTCTCCGCGACGCTCACGTGCGGGATGATCTCCGGCTCCTGGGCGACCACCCGCACGCCGGCCGCGCGGGACGACGTCGGGTCGGTGAACCGCACCGGCTCGCCGTCCAGCTCGATGTCGCCCTCGTCCGGCGCCAGCGCACCGATCAGGACCTTGAGCAGGGTGGACTTGCCGGCGCCGTTCTCACCCATCAGCGCGGTCACCTCACCCGAGGCGAACTCCACGCTCACCTCGCGCAGCGCCCGGACCGGGCCGAAGCGCTTACTGACCGCGGTCATCCGGAGGGCGACCTGGACGTCCTCGGTCATCGGCTCAGGTGCACTTCAGCGAGGTTCCGCCGACCGTGCCCGCGTCCACGATCTGCGTCCTGGCGATGGTCTTGGGCGGCAGCGGGGTGCCGCCCCGCAGCGAGTTGACCAGCGCGCGCACCGCGTCCCCGCCCACGTCGTGGCCGTCGATGTACAGCGCGGCCAGGTAGCCGTCCGGCGCCGAGCCGGGCTGCCAGGACTTGCAGGCGATGTAGCCGCCCAGCCCCACGCCGACGATGTTGTCCGCCGCCACCTTGGCGTTGGCCAGCGCCTGCAGCACACCGGACACGTTCTCGTCGTTGCAGCCCATGACCACCCAGTGCTTGATGTCCGGGTTGCCGGTGATCACGCCGGAGGCGGTGCTCTGGGCGCCGTTCACGCTGTTGTCGGTGCCGACCTCGATGGCCTTGCCCTGGCCGCCGCCCGCCGTGTAGCGCTCCTTCTCCCCGCGAACCCGGTCGGCGCACACCGACAGGTCCTGCTTGTAGGCGTAGAGCACGCCGGTCTCGGCCGGGCTCCAGCCCTTGCCGGTGACCCGCTTCGCCGCCTCGGTGCCCACCTTGGAGCCCATGTCGTAGCCGTCGAACCCGACGAACGGGATCTCCGCCCCGGTCCCGTCCTTGATCGAGTCGTCGGAGGCGACGAGGGGGATGCCGGCCGCGTTCGCTGTGTTCACTACCTGGGGGCCGATCTTCTGGTCCGGCACCACGATGGCGATGCCGTTCACCTTCTGGGCCACCGCCGAGTCGGTCTCGGTGACCGCCTTGTTCGCGTCCTGGCCCAGGTTCACCACCTTCACGTTGACCGAGGCGCCCGGCTTGGAGAGCTCCTGTGCGGCCGTGCGCGCGCCGGCCGCCTGGTCGATGAAGTACTGCTGGTCGCCCTGCTTCTGCAGGTAGGCGATGGTGATGTCGCCGGTGACCGGGCCCGAGCTGGACGCGCCGGAGGAGGTCTGCTGCCCGCTGGAACACCCCACCAGCATCAGCACCGCGGCGCCTAGTGCACCTACGTTCAGCAATGTTCGGTTCTGACGCATCACGACTCCTTTGCCGCGTCCCCTCATGGCCCGTTGGGGTGAAAGCATCACGGAAGACGGTGAATGAGTCAACATTTCCGCACAGTTTTCCTAGTCGTATCTTGTTCGGACGCGTTGACTTTCCAAAAGTGCCCGGACATGATGGCCGGCATGAGCGCAGCCGGGTGGGTCCTCTGATGCTGGCCAGGCAGCGGCAGCAGCTGATCCTGGACGAGGTGGGGAGGACCGGCGCGGTCAAGGTCGCCGACCTCGTCGCCGAGCTGGGCGTCTCGGACATGACGATCCGCCGCGACATCAGCGAGCTGGCCGGCCGGGGCCTGGTGGACCGGGTGCACGGCGGCGCGGCGCTGCCCCGCATGGCCAGCTCCCATGAGCCGGAGTTCGCGACCAAGGCCACCCAGCAGGTGGCCGCGAAGAGCGCGATCGCCCGGACGGCCGCCGCACTGGTCCGGCCGGGCAGCTCGGTGGGCATCTCGGGCGGCAGCACCACCCGGCTGGTCGCCACCGAGCTGCTGGACGTGCCGGACCTGACCGTGGTCACCAACTCGCTGCCGGTGGCCGACGAGCTCTACCGCAACCGGCGGGTGGAGCAGAACGTGCTGCTCACCGGGGGCATGCGCACCCCCTCGGACGCGCTCGGCGGCCCGCTCGCGGTGGCCGCGCTGCGGGGCATCCACCTGGACCTGCTGGTCCTGGGCGTACACGGCATCGACGTGCGCGCCGGCCTCACCTGTCCGAACCTGTTGGAAACGCAGACCAACCGGGCGCTGATCGAGTCCTCCCGCCGGATCATCGTGGCCGCCGACCACACCAAGTGGGGCGTGGTCGGCCTGCAGACCATCGCCCAGCTCACCGAGGTGGACGTGCTGATCACCGACGACGGCCTGGACAAGGCGGCCCGCGACCAGCTGTCCGAGCTGGTCGGCGAGCTGGTCATCGCGGAGGGTTCGTGACCGCCCGAGTGGACCCGACGGTGGCTCAGGTGCGCAAAACGTCGACCCGACTCTCGGACGGCCGGGAGCTGATCTATTTTGATGACCGGGAGCCCTACCTGTCCGGCACCGCCTCCCGGGTGGTGCCGGACACCCGGGCTCTCGAGCCTCAGCACGTCACCAGCGAGCCCCGGCTGGACGTGCTCACCGGGGAGTACGTGGCGATCGCCGCGCACCGGATGAACCGCACCTACCGCCCGTCGGCCAGCGAGAACCCGTTGGCGCCCAGCCGGCCGGGCGAGCCGCCGACCGAGATCCCCGCGCCGGACTACGACGTGGTGGTGTTCGAGAACCGGTTCCCCAGCTTCGCCGGCGGCAACGGCCGCTGCGAGGTTGTGTGCTTCACCAGCGACCCCCGGGCCAGCTTCGCCGACCTGTCCGAGCGGCGGGCGCGGACGGTGATCGAGGCCTGGGCGGACCGCACCGCCGAGCTGTCGGCGCTGCCGAACACCCGGCAGGTGGCCTGCTTCGAGAACCGGGGCGAGGAGATCGGCGCGACGCTGCCGCACCCGCACGGCCAGATCTTCGCCTACCCGTTCCTGCCGTCCCGCACCCAGGCCGTGGTCCGGCGGTCTCGGGAACACTTCGAGTCCACCGGCCGCTCGCTGTTGGCCGACGTGCTCGCCGAGGAGCTGGCCGAGGGGGAGCGGGTGGTCTGGCGGGGCGAGGGGTGGAGCGCCTACGTGCCGCGCGCGGCGAAGTGGCCGCTGGAGCTGTTCCTGGCGCCGCACCGGGACGTGCCCGACCTGGCCGCGCTCTCCGACGGCGAGCGGGCCGAGCTGGCCGCCGGCTACCTGGAGCTGCTGCGCCGGGTGGACCGGTTTTTTCCCGGGGTGGCGCGGGTTCCGTACATCGCGGCGTGGCACCAGGCACCGGTCGGACCGGACCGCCGGTTCGGCCGGCTGCACCTGCAGCTGTTCTCGCTGATGCGCGCGCCGGGGCGGATGAAGTACCTGGCCGGCTCGGAGTCCGCGTTCGGGGCCTGGATCAATGACACCACCCCGGAGGCCATCGCGGAGCGACTCCGCACGGTAGCGTCGTGACCTTCCTGGAGGGAGGGCCGGCTTTGGCGGAGATCCACTGGCATCCGCCGTCCTCGCCGGAGTCGGCGGCGCGGGCCGAGGCGCTGTTCGCCTCGTCGTTCGACGGGGCGCCGGCCGGCGTGTGGTCGGCCCCCGGCCGGGCCAACCTGATCGGTGAGCACGTCGACTACGTGGGCGGCATCTGCCTGCCCCTGGCGCTGCCCCAGCGCACCTGGCTGGCCGTGCGGCCGCGCACCGACGGGCTGTTGCGCCTGGTCTCCGGGCAGTGCCCCGAGGTGTGGCAGGGCGCGGTGCGCGCGGTGCGGCCGGGCCACCCGCGCGGCTGGCCGGCCTACCTGGCCGGGGTGGTGTGGGCGCTCATCTCCGAGGGGCTGCTGCCGGCCGGCTTCGGCGGGGTGGATGTGGCGGTGCACTCCGACGTGCCGCTCGGCGCCGGACTTTCCAGCTCGGCGGCGTTGGAGTGCGCGCTCGCGGTGGCGCTGGCCGAGCTGTTCGGCTCCGGTTCTTCGCTGGATACAGCGGGCCGCTCCGCGCTGGTCAAGGCCTGCATACGCGCGGAGAACGAGATCGCGCTGGCCGCCACCGGCGGCATGGACCAGACCGTCGCGCTGCATGCCCGCACCGGCCACTGCCTGCGGCTGGACTGCGACAGCGGCGCGGTCGACCCGCTTCCGCTGCCGCTGGATGCGAACGGCCTGGTGCTGCTAGTGATCAACACGAACGCCCCGCACCGGCTGGTGGACGGCCAGTACCGGGCCCGCCGGGTGGTGGTGGAACGGGCCGCCCGGTTGCTGCGCGTGCCCACGCTGCGCCGGATCTCCTCGGTGCAGGACGCGGTCGGCCGGTTGGCCGCGCTCGGCGAGGACGACCCGGAGCTGCTGCGCCGCGTGCGGCACGCCATCTCCGAGACCGCCCGCGCCGGCGCGGCCGCCCGGCTACTGGTCGAGGGCCGGCTGGCCGAGCTGGGACCGCTGCTGGACGCCTCACACACCTCCCTGCGGGAGGACTACGAGGTGTCCAGCCTGGAGCTGGACAACGTGGTGGACGCGGCCAAGGAGGCCGGCGCCCTCGGTGCCCGGATGGTGGGCGGCGGCTTCGGCGGTTCCGCCCTGGCCCTGGTGGAGACCGCGGCCGTGCCGGCGGTCACCGAAGCGGTCCTGGCCGCCACCGAAGCCAAGGCCCTCCCCACCCCCACCTTCCTGCACGCCCTCCCCGGCCCGTCGGCCGCCCGGTGGTCCTGACGGGTTGGGCAGGTTGCCGGCACACACCGTTCGTACCCGGCACACGCTCAATTGCTCGTGTGCCGGGTACGAAGCGTGTGCGTGACCGACCCTTAGACGCCGAACGGCGCCGGGTAGCGGATGGTGCCGGTCGGGGTGGGGGCGCCGGTCAGGGGCAGGGCCATCAGGGCGTCGTCGGGGACCTCGAAGGAGGTCCGGATGTTGTGGGTGGACGCCCTGGTGAAGCCGAACCTGGGGTAGTACTCGGGGTGGCCGAGCACCACGACCAGCCGTTCGCCCCTGGTCCGCGCCTCGTCGATGAGCGCACGGATCACCGCGCCGCCCGCGCCCGCCCGCTGGTACTCGGGCAGCACCGCGCACGGGCCGAGCACCAGCGCCTGTTCGTCACCCACGGTGCAGCGGGTGAGCAGCGCGTGCGCCACCACGCCGGTCCCGGGTGCCTCGGCCACCCGGGAGAGGCCGGGCAGCCAGGCCGCGTCGGCGCGCAGCGCGTCGACCAGGTCGGCCTCCTCGGCGGTCGGGAACGCGGCCAGGTTCACCCGGCGGATGGTCTCCAGGTCGTCCGGGGTCTCCGGGCGGGTCGTCCAGTCCTTCGGCATGGGTGCCTCCGTTTCGAGCGGCCGCAGTAGGTAGCCGGTGTAGCCGTAGTCGGCGCCGTACCGGTGCCGCATGTCGATCTCCTCGCGGGTCGCCGCAACGGCCTCGGCCATGGCCGGGTCGCGCAGGTCCGCCGCTCGGATGCGGTGGGACAGCGGGGTGTAGTAGTCGTCGAACCAGTCCCGGTCGGGCAGCCGGTAGCTGGCCTCGACCGCGTAGCCGGCGGCCTCGGCGGCCGCCTGGTTCTCCGCCGAGGTGCGCAGCGGGTAAATCTGTGACCAGTACTCGCGGGCGGCCGGCGCCGGGTCGCCGGTGGTCCACTCGCACTCGGTGACGGCCAGCCGGCCGCCCCGGGCGAGCAGGCGCCGCCACGCCCGCAGGCCGGTGTCGAACCCGATCACGTAGATCGAGCTCTCCGCCCAGACCAGGTCGAACTCGCCGTCGGCGAACGGCGGCTCGGCCATCGTGTGGTTCACCGTGCGAATCCGCTCGGACAGCCCGGCTTCCCGGGCGGCCCGGTCCAGCTCGTCCAGGAACGGCTGGTGGGCGTCCAGGGAGGTGACGTCGGCGCCCGCCTCGGCGAGCAGCAGGGACGCCCGGCCCGGGCCGCAGCCCAGGTCGAGCACCCTCGGCCGAGGGTTCAGCGGGTTGGCCATGGACAGCAGCAACCTGGTGGTCGCATCGGAGCCCGGCCCCTGTCGGCGCAGGCCGGCGTGCAGTTCAAAGAACGCTGAAGACAACGCAAACCTCTCGATCGGAAGCGTTGCGTATCCCCACGCAGAGCAGCTCTGCGTGGGGATACGCAACAAAGAGTGGGAGGATCCCGCCCGATCAGCTCGCGATTGGGGTGATCAGCCGAGGATCCGGATTGGGTGGGCGGCCTGGGCTGCGCGCACGGCGGCAGCCACCGACACGGCGGCCATACCCCACCTCCGGAAAATGATCTCGTTGCCTCGGACGACGGCGGTGACCGTAGCACAGCACGCGCGCCCTTCCCGCCGGGTTTTCGCTCAGTGATCACCGAGGTGGCGGGCCGCGCTCAGCGCCAGCCACACCTCGGCCAGGTCACCCGTCGACTCCAGCCGGAATCCGGTGACCTCGGTGAACCGGCGCAACCGGTAGCTCAACGTGTTCGGGTGGATGTGCAGTTCGCGGGCGGCGTCCTCGCCCCGCCGGTCTCGCTCCAGCCAGGTGCGGACCGTGCGGACCAGCTCGGTGCGGTGTTCGGCGTCGTACCGCGTGGCCGGGCCGAGCACCCGGTCGGTGAGGGCGCGGAGTCCGGATACGTCCCGGGGCAACCACCGACCGCTCGGGTCGCTGGCCTGGTAGTTCACGTGGGTGCGGCCGGTGTCCGCCGCCCGGGAGAGCGACCAGCGGGCCTCCCGGCGGGCGATTTCCAGCGGTTCGCCGGCCTCGAACGGGCTGCTCGAGCCGGCGGTGATCTCGGCCGCGTTCTCGGCCGCGGTCAAGCCGTCCAGCAGGGTCAGGGTGGCGTCCCCGGCCGGCAGCAGCACGAACAGCTCGCTCTGTTGGCGCAGCAGCAGGTGCGGCAGGTCGGACAGCTCGATCTCCCGGACCAGCGCCGACTCGTCCGGTGTCACGCCCTGGCCGACCACGATGGCCAGGACCAGCCGTTGGGACCGGGGGAACCCGGCGCGCCGCAGCCGGCGCCGCGCGGTGCCCGGGTCGAGTACGTCGGCGAGCAGCTCGGCCAGCGTCTCGGCGCCCTCCCGGCGCAGCGTCTCCCGCTGGTGGCGCAGCATGGTGAGCTGCAGTGAGGCCACCGTGGCAATGTGCTGCACCACGGCCAGACCGGCCGGCCGCGCGCCGTCCCGGGCCCGGGCGATCAGGTAGCCGGCCGTCCCGCCGGGGGCCGGCACCGGCAGCACGAAGCCCCCGGGCACGGTCGGCGGCGCCTGCTTCTCGGGGGACGGCGGCAGCAGCGCGCCGGCCTCGGTGGGCGGCGCGGCGGGCACCCCCGGAATCAGCGGCCGCCCCTGCGGCGTGCACAGGTAGAGGGTGTACCCGGACAGCCGCTCCAACCGGCCGAAGATCTCCGCCGCGCTGAGCCGCTCCTCGGTGAGCCAGCGCAGCGCGCCGAACACCTGCAGCTGGGCCCCCAGCCGGTGGCCCTCGGTGTCCTGCTTCGTGGCGACCTCTTGGGCGATCGCCACGAACGGCACCGACAGCGGCACCTCCAGCAGCGGCATCCCCCGCTCGTCGGCGGCCGCGAACAGCTCGCGGTGCAGCGCCGGCGCGTGCAGCTGGGCGGACACCGCGAGCGCCGAGACCCCCGCATCGTCCAGCAGCTCCAGGTATCGGCGTTGCTCCGGCGCGGCCCGGGGAACGGCCATGCCCGTGGTCATCAGCAGCTCGGCGCCGAGCAGCCACGGGGTCGGGTCGGCCAGCTCGCTCACGTGGGCCCAGGACACCTCCCGGTGCAGGCCGCCGTGCCCGGCGAGCACCCGCAGCTGCAGTGCGGGGGAACGCACCAGATCGGCCACGCACAGCGGTTCCACCGCGCCAAGTCTTCTCTGCCCAGCCACAAAGCAAGGCTCATTTTTCGTGTTTCCCACAGTTGTCCGGGGGCGCCGCCGACCCGAGACTCGAACGCCAACGTGCCAGGTCACCAGGGAGCGCCAATGACGACGCGCATCGAGACCCGCTCGATCGACTACGTGCCCGAGGCTGAACGGCACGGCAAGGTCTGGCAGCAGGGGCCGTTCTGGTTCCTCGGCAACTTCCAACCGTTCACCGTGGCGATCGGCCTGATCGGCCCGAGCCTGGGGCTGTCCTTCTGGTGGACCGCCCTGGCCTGCGTGCTCGGCGTCGCGTTCGGCACCCTGTTCATGGCCTTCCACGCGTCCCAGGGGCCGGTGCTCGGGTTGCCGCAGATGGTCCAGTCACGAGCCCAGATGGGTTACCGGGGAGTGCTGTTGCCGCTGGTGGCGACGCTGTTCACGTTCGTCGGCTTCAACGTGGTGGACACCCGGCTGATCAGCACCGGGCTGTCCGGCGTGTTCGGCTGGGACCCGGTCGCCGTGGGCATCGCGATCACCGTGGTCGCCGCGTTGCTGGCCTGCTACGGCCACGACTGGCTGCACCGGGCGTTCCAGGCGCTGTTCGTCGTCTCGGTGCCGTTCTGGGTGATCTTGACCGTCGGCATCCTGGCCGGTACCGCCGTGCCGGACGGCGCCGCACCGGCCGCCGCCACCGGCGGGTTCACCCTGGTCGGCTTCCTGGTGCAGTTCACCGCCTCGGCCAGCTACAACATCACCTACGCGCCGTACGTCTCGGACTACTCCCGCTACCTGCCCGGCGACACCCCGATGCCGCGAATCGTCGGCGCGGTGTTCTGGGGCGCCACCGGCTCGCCGTTCTGGTTGATGCCGATCGGCGCCTGGCTGGCCACCCAGCTCGGTGCCACCGACCCGCTGGCCGGCCTGAACGACGCCGGCAACGCCGTCTTCCCCGGGCTGGGCGGCCTGCTCACCGTGCTGGCCGTGCTCGCCCTGGTGGCCACCATGGGCATCAACGCCTACAGCGCGATGCTCACCGTGCTGACCGGGCTGGACTCGTTGCGGCCCATCCGGCACACCGCCGGCGCGCGGGTGATCACCGTGCTGGTGGTGTCGGTGATCGGCGCGGTCCTGGGCATCTGGCTGGTACGCGACGCCACCACCGCGCTCAGCGACGGCCTGCTGATCATGCTGTACCTGCTCACCCCGTGGACCGCGGTGAACCTGGTGGACTTCTACTTCGTCCGGCGCGGCCACTACGCCATCACCGACCTGTTCCGGCCGGACGGCATCTACGGCCGGTGGGCCTGGCGGGGCATCCTGGCGTTCGCGGTGGGCATCGTGGTGGAGGTGCCGTTCGCGGTGCTCAGCTTCTTCACCGGCCCGGCCGCGGCGGCGATGCACCAGGTCGACCTGGCGTTCCTGGTCGGCCTGGTGGTGGCCGGCGTGCTCTACTACCGGCTGACCCGGTCGCTCGACCTGTCCGCCGAGCGGCCGGCGATCCGGCGCAGCGAGGAGGCCCTGGCTCGATGATCGTCAAGGCCGCGAGCTGCCAGCTGCGCATCGACGTCACCGACGTGGCCGGCAACCGGGCGAGGGCGGCCGAAGCGGTGACCGAGGCGGCCCGGCGCGGCGCGCGCCTGGTGGTGCTGCCCGAGCTGGCCTGCTCCGGATACGTGTTCACCGGCCCGGAGGAGGCCCGCGAGCGGGCCGAGCCGGCCGACGGCCGCACCGTCACCGACTGGTGCGCGCTGTCCGCCGAGTACGGGTTGGTGCTGGTCGGCGGCTTCTGCGAACTGGGCGAGGACGGCCACGTTTACAACAGCGCGGTGCTGGTCGATGCCGGTGAGCCGCGCGCGGTATACCGCAAGGTGCACCTGTGGGACGCGGAGAAGGACGTGTTCCGCCCCGGCGTGGCGCGGCCACCGGTGGTGGCCACGTCGGTCGGCCGGGTGGCCGTGATGATCTGCTACGACGCCGAGTTCCCCGAGTGGCACCGGCTGGCCGCGCAGGCCGGCGCGCAGATCATCGCCCTGCCCACCAACTGGCCCGACGAGGGCCGCCCACCGGGGGAGCGCCCGCTGGAGGTGGTGCGGGTCCAGGCCGGCGCGGCCGCCAACCGGGTGTTCGTGGTGGCCGCCGACCGGTGCGGCACCGAGCGCGGCGTGTCCTGGGTCGGTGGCAGCGCGATCGTCGGCCCCGATGGGTTCCCGCTGGCCGGCCCGGTGGCCGACCCCTGCCCGGAGCTGCTGCTCGCCGACCTGGACCCGGCCCGCGCCGACAGGAAGGACCTCAACCCGCGCAACCACGTGTTCACCGACCGCCGTCCCGACCTCTACTGAGTCGTGAGTGGCGAGTGTCGCTATAGCGGGACTCGCCACTCACGGGTCGGGACCGGGCGCCGGCACCCGCCGTGGTAGCAATGGTGCCGATTTCGGGGGAGGTGGCGCGGTGCCGGATCAGGCGAAACCGCGGGTGGGGTTGGTGGCCGGTACCGAGGACGCCACGCCGCTGCTGTTCCACGTGGCGCTCGCGCCCGACGAGTACCTGCAGCTGGATGACGTGGTGGTCACCGTGCGGCAGGTCGCCGGCGTCGGTCCGGTGATGTCCTCCGGGGTGGTCACCCAGGTGCGCGCGCGGCACGAGGGCGCCAGCTTCGGCTCGGACGTGTTCCTGATCAACAGCGGCGTGCTTCCCGCGCAGGTGCAGGAGATCGCCGAGGTGACCACCACCCGGGTGGACCCGGAGTGCTACGTGCCGCCCCGCCCCGGCGAGCCGGTCCACCGGGCCACCGGCGAGGAACGCGCCCGCGCGCTGTACTTCGACCGGATGGACCGCAAGGTGCCGGTCGGCATGGGCCGGGACGGCGAACCGGTCTTCGTGAACCTGGAGTTCCTGGACGGCACCCGGGGCGGGCACGTGTCGATCAGCGGCATCTCCGGTGTGGCGACCAAGACCAGCTTCGCGCTGTTCCTGTTGTACTCGATCTTCCGCAGCGGGGTGCTGGGCAACCGCGCGGTCAACGCCAAGGCGCTGATCTTCAGCGTGAAGGGCGAGGACCTGCTCTTCCTGGACCACCCGAACAAGCGGCTGGCCGACCCGGAGATCCAGCAGGGCTACGCCCGGCTGGGTCTGGCCGCCGAACCGTTCCCCAGCGCCGGCTTCTTCGCCCCGCCGATCCCCGAGGACACCACCGGCCGCCCGCACGTGTCCGGCCGGACCAGCGGGATCGGCGCGTTCTGGTGGACGCTGCGCGAGTTCTGCGCCGAGGAACTGCTGCGGTTCGCCTTCGCCGACGCCGAGGACGAGCGCAACCAGTACACCTCGGTGATCCACCAGGTGGCCACCCGGCTGCGCCGGGACGCGATCGCCGCCGGCACCGACGGGGCGGTCAGCATCGAGGGCCGGCTGCTGCGCAGCTACGCCCAGCTGGTCGAGTTCATCTCGGACAAGCTGCTGGACGAGGACCACTCGGTGCGCGCGCCGTGGGCCGGACCGGTGACCGGTACCGGCACCATCAACGCCTTCCTGCGCCGGCTGCGATCCTCGTTGAAACCGCTGGGCACCATCGTCCGGGGCGACCTGCCGGACAGCCCCGGGCGGCGCATCTCCACGGAGAACCAGCAGGTCACCGTGGTCGACCTGCACAACCTGCCGGAGCGCGCCCAGCGCTTCGTGGTCGGCGTGGTGCTGGCTGCTGAAACCGCGCGCAAGGAAGCCGCCGGCCCCGGCGGCCTGCTCTTCACCATGATCGACGAGCTGAACAAGTACGCCCCCCGCGACGGTTCCAGCCCGATCAAGGAGGTACTGCTGGACATCGCGGAGCGCGGCCGCTCGCTGGGCATCATCCTGATCGGTGCGCAGCAGACCGCGAGCGAGGTGGAACGGCGCATCGTGGCCAACTCCTCGATCAAGGTGGTCGGCCGGCTGGACCCGGCGGAGGCCGGCCGCCCCGAGTACGGCTTCCTGCCCCCGGCACAGCGCGGCCGCGCCACCCTGGCCCGCCCCGGCACCATGTTCGTCTCCCAGCCCGAGATCCCGGTCCCCCTCGCCGTCGAGTTCCCCTTCCCGGCCTGGGCCACCCGGCTCTCGGAAAGCGCCGGCGACCCCCCACGCACCCCCGCGACCGCCGCATCGACCCACGGCGAGGCCTCCACCGGCAACGGCGCGGTGCGCGACCCCCTCCGCCGCCTCCCACCCGTGGACGACCCACCCCCCTTCTAACCCGCGAGCCGGCACCCTCACCACCCCGTATCGCGGAATCGAGCACCCCGTGTCGCGGGTTTTCGCACCCCGTGTCGCGGGTTTCGGCCCACTGTGTCGCGGACTTCAGCCCACCGGGAGCGGGGACTTCGCATGCTGGACGCCACGGCCGCCGCTGGCGCCCTGTTCGTGGACGAGCACGGCCGGGTGCTCCTGCTGGAGCCGGTGTACAAGCCGGGCTGGGACATTCCTGGCGGAATGGTCGAGCCCGGCGAGTCGCCGGCGGCGGCCTGCGAGCGGGAGCTGCACGAGGAGCTCGGCCTGCACCGCCCGGTGCGCCGGCTGCTCGTGGTGGACTGGGCGCCGCGCGCGGAGGGCCGGTTCGACCTGATGTTCGTGTTCGACTGCGGCTCGCTCGGCGAGGACCGGGACATCCGCTTGGACCCGGCCGAGCACCGGAGCTGGCAATGGGCGAGCCCGGACGAGCTAGACGCGCTACTCAACCACCGGCTCGCACCCAGAATTCGCAACGCGTTGCGGGTCCGCGCCGGCGGCGCCGAGTACCTGGAGCACGGCGTGCCGAGAAGCTGATCCCAAACGGCTTGCCGGGCGGCCTACGGTGGGACCGGTGAGTCTGGTCGTCCCGGGTAGCGGTGTCTCGTTCTCCTATGCCGGCTCTCCGGTATCGGTGCTGGCCGGCGCGGATGGGCAGGTGGATTTCGCGTCGGCCGAGATGACCGTGCCGCCCCGGTTCCGAGGTCCCATCCCGCACGTGCACGACACGTTCGACGAGGCGATCTACGTGGTGACCGGGAGACTGCTCGCCGGCACCGGGACGGACGAACCCGGCGAAGCCGCGACCGGGGCGATGTTGGTCGCGCCGAGGGGAGTCCGACACTTCTTCAGCAACCCGTTCGACGAGCCCGCGCGCGTGCTGGGCATCTGGTCGCCCGCGCGGATCGGACTGGAATTCATGAAGGCAGTCGGCGCCGCATTGCCCGCGTCGGGTCCGCCGGACCCCAACCTGATGCGGGAGATCTATGAGGCGCACGGCAGCCGACTGTAACCCTGATCCGGTTATTTCGCCGGGGTTGTCTATGCGGTGATCGCTATTCGGGGTTTTCGGCGGGGTGTCTGGCTGGCGTCTATCCATTTCGGGGGGACGAACTCCGGCCACCCGTTATGTATACGGATCTCCCACCCAGCGTGATGAATCATCCGGTGATGCGCCCAACAGAGCATGACCAGGTTGCCCAGGTCGGTGCGGCCGCCGTGCGTCCAGGGGATGAGGTGGTGGATTTCGCAGTGTCGGGGTTTCTTCGCGCAGCCGCGGAAGGCGCAGCCTTGGTCGCGGGCGGCGATGGCGCGGCGTTGGTAGTGGTCCACGGTGCGGCGGATGCGTCCGACGTCGACGACTTTGCTGTCCCCGTCCAGCACGACTGGGAGGACGGAGCAGTCGCAGGCGAGTTGGCGGATTTGCGCGGCGGTGGCCCAGCCGAGTCCGAGGGTGGCCCCGCGGGTGCGTTCGCGTAGGTCTTTCTCTTGAATGATCACGGTGAAATGGGGTCGTTCCCCGCCCTGGGTGGGGAGGTCTCCGTCGTTGAGCGCTTGGACGCACAGGGCGCCGAGGGCGTCGGCGTCGCGTTCGGGCAGGGTTTTGTCTTCGTCGTCGCCGCTGGTGCGGTGTCCTTCCAGCGCCAGGGACAGGGCGGTGAAGGTCGGGGTGTCGAGTTGGCCTGTGATCCGGCCGCCGTGGCCGTCGCGGCGGCGGTACAGGTGTAGTTCGTTGAGCTGTGGTTTCTCGTCTTCGGGTGTCGGGCCGTCTTGGTCCAGAGTGGTGAGTAGCTGAGTGCCGAGGCGGCGTAGTTCGTCGGGTCGACACGTGGTCGCCCACTCGGCGAGTTGGGCCTCGGCGCCGCTCCACATTGCCGGGTCGAGGCGTCGTCCGGTGGGGGAGTTGAGCAGGTCTTCGATGACGTCGGCGTGCGCGTGGTCGATGGTGAGTGCGCCGAGGGCGGTGGCGGTGGCCGCCATGATGGGTTCGACGGGTTGTCCGTCCAAGGTCGTGGGGAACACCGAGCGGGCCACCGCGACCATTCGTCGGGCTTTACCGGGGTGGTAGCCCAACAGGTCGGCGATCGCGGCGCGGGTGGTGACGCAGCGTTGGTCGAATTCCCCGGACCGGTCTAGGTGGGCGATCAGTGACAGCCGTAGGTGGGCGAGGTCCCGTCCCAGTCGTTCGACGGCTTTGAGTCCTTCGATTTGGGTGGGGCCGTCGGCGGTGTCGAGGTATGCGCGCAGGGCGGCCACCGCGGCGACCGCTTCCTGAACGCTGGACTCGAACATGCGTTCATGTTAGCATGGGATGCGGGGCGAAACCAAAATGATTGAATGGGAGGTGTGCTTCGTGTGCTGTACCCGGCTTGCAACTCGGCCTAGGATCGGAACCGCCGGGTTCCGGAGCGGGTTTCCTGGCTGTGGTCCGGTCCAAAGAGGAATCTAAGACGAGGAGGGTTTCGATCCGTCCGGATGTCGCAGACATCCAGACGGGCCGGCGGTGCGCAGCGGCGCCGAACCATGTCACCGCGTCGTGAAGCGGGCCGAGGCGTCGCGTAGCGCTTCGAGTGCCACGCGGACCGCGCCGTGAGATTCCTCCCCCGCTCGGCACACCGCGAGGATCGTGCGGTTCAGCGCCGGGCGAGTGGTGAGAATCCGGACGCCGTCCGGCAGTGGTCCGCAGGCAAGGCGGGGGACGAGCGCGGCGCCGGCATTGCCGGCGACCAGGGCGAGCTGTGTCGCATAGCTACCGACGGTGCAGCTCACTCGCGACTTGATCTTCTGTGTGCGCAGCACCTGAACAAGCCATTCGTGACAGTCCGAGCCGGACGTCCAGCCGATCCAGGGCACGTCATCCACCTCGGCGAGGTCGACCGCGCCCCGATGGGCGAACCGGTGCCCGGCCGGCAGAGCCAGGTCCGCGACGTCTGAGAACAACGTGACGTGTGTGGTCCGGGGTGGCAGCACGCTCGGCCAGTCCGCCCAGCTCTCCACCACGCCCAGGTCCAGGCTGGCCCGCGCTCGGGTGGCTGCTGGCGCTGGGCGTGATCAGCCAGGTCGCCGGGTGGCTGCTGATCGCCGGCGCGCTGGCCCGGATGTCCGCCGCCACCGGCGCGACGCTGATGCTGCTGGAACCGATCGCCGCGGTCGGGTTCGGGGTCCTGCTGCTGGGCGAGCAGCCGTCCGGGCTGCAGCTGACCGGCTGCGCGGTTGCGATCGCCGCGGTCTGCTTCGCCGGCCGGAACCCGGGGGTGGCTACTGAACGGCGCCGCGGCCGGCCGTCACCCCTCGCGGCCGCCGAAGTCGCGGAGCAACCCGCTGTAGGGCTTGGGCGGGGGCGGGGCGTACTCGTCCCGCGTGCCGATGCGTAGGCCCATGCGGACCAGGGACTCCACGCCCAGGGTTGCGGCGCGCACGCCGTCCACCACCGGCACGCCCAGCTCGGCACCGAGCTGGTCGGACCAGTCACTCATCCCGGCACACCCGAGCACGATGGCGTCCGAACCGTCGGCATCCAGTGCGGCGGCGCAGGCGGCGAGGGTCTTCTTCACCGCGTCCGGGTCCCGGTCGAGCTCCAGCGGGGCGATGTCGCAGGCGTGCACGCCCCGGCAGAACCGGCGCATGCCGTAGCGCTCGGCCAGGTCCCAGGCTCGGCCGCGGGTGCGGGACAGCGTGGTGACCACGCTGAACCCGCGTCCCAGGAAGCTGGCCGAATGCATGGCCGCCTCGGCGATGCCCAGCACGGGGCCGGTGGCCAGCTCGCGGGCCGCGTCCAGGCCGGGGTCGCCGAAGCAGGCGATCACGTATCCGGCGCTGCCCGCCCGCTCGCCGTCCGCGATGGCGGCGAGCAGGCCGGGCACGGCGAGGGCCTCGTCGTAGTGGCTCTCCACGGCGGCCGGCCCCATCTTCGGGGTGACCGCGTGGATCCGGGTACCCGGACCGGCCACGGATCGGGCACCGCGCTCGATGGCGCGGGTCATCTCCTCGCTGGTGTTGGCGTTGATGACGGTGATCAGCACGGTCACTCCACAACCGAGGCGGCCCGGCGGCCGATCACCGCGTAGAGCGCCAGCGCGATGCCCATGCCGATGAACCACGTGTACTGCGCGGCCGTCTTCATGCCCGGCCCGGTCGACCACAGCACCGGGACCAGCGCGGCGGCGGCCGCGACGACGGTGGCGATGATGGCCGGCGGGTGGTAGCCGCCGCGGTAGTGGTAGCGGCCGGTCGGCTCCAGGGTGAACAGGTCGTCCACCACCACCCGCTGCTTGCGCACCAGGTAGTAGTCCGCGATGAGCACCCCGAACAACGGGCCGATGAAGGCGCCCAGCACCTCCAGCGTGTAGTGGATCACCTCGGGGGAGTTGTACAGGTTCCACGGCGTGATCAGCACCGAGCCGACCGCCGCGATCATGCCGCCGGCCCGCCAGCTGATCTTTCGTGGATTGGCGTTGGAGAAGTCGAACGCGGGCGAGATGAAGTTGGCCACGATGTTGATGCCGACGGTGGCGATGGCGAAGGTCAGCGCCCCGAGCACGATGGCGAACGTGGAGTCGATTCGGGCCACCGTCTCCACCGGGTCGGTGATCAGCTCGCCGAAGATCGGCAGGGTCAGCGAGGTGGTCACCACGACCAGGATGGAGAACATCAGGAAGTTGACCGGGAGGCCGAGGAAGTTGCCCCGCTTCACCGCGTCGAACGACCGGCCGTAGCGGGAGAAGTCGCCGAAGTTGAGCATCGGCCCGGAGAAGTAGGACACCACCAGGGCGATCGCGCCCAGCATGACCGGCACCGAGGCCCAGCCGGTGTAGCGCACCTCGCCCAGGTTGAGGTCGATCGCGCTCCAACCGGCCCGGTAGATCAGGTACCCGGCCAGCACGAACATGACGACGTACACCGCCGGCCCGCAGAAGTCGATGAACTTCCGGATCGTCTCCATGCCGGTCCAGAACACCGCCGCCTGCAGGAACCAGAGCACGGTGAACGACGCCCAGCCGAGCGCCGAAAGGCCGGCGAAGCCGTACTGGTTCACGTCGGCCAACGGGGTCAGCGAGGGGGCGAGCTTCAGCAGCACGATGTTCAGCGCCGCCGAGGCCAGGTAGGTCTGGATGCCGTACCAGGCCACCGCGATCAGCCCCCGGATGATCGCCGGGATGTTCGCGCCGAGCACGCCGAAGGAGGCCCGGCAGATCACCGGGTACGGCACCCCGGTGCTCTGGCTGGGCCGGGCGACCAGGTTGCAGAACACGTTCACGATCACGATGCCGATCAGCAGCGCGAGCAGCACCTGCCAGCTGGTCAGCCCGAGCATGAACAGGCTGCCGGCGGTGACGTAGCCGCCGACGCTGTGCACGTCGGACATCCAGAAGGCGAAGATGTTGTACCAACCCCAGCTCTGCTCGCGCAGCGGCGCCAGGTCCTGGTTGGTCAGTCGGGGGTCGTAGCCCGGTTTGATCAGGGCGGGGCCGGTGGACGCTTCGGATGGCGGCGCGACGGCGGTGTCGCGGTCCGCGGCGAGCTCGGTCATGCGAAATGACGCTATGTGCGATGTGTTACACCCATATCACGCGAAATGTATATTCTGCCGCGCTCACGACCGGCGTTGCCGGTGAAACCTGCGGTGCAGCTCCCGGACCTCATCGGTCAGCACGTCGGCCGGCCCGTCGACCTCGGCGTTCGGCACCACCTCGCGGATGGCCAGCGGCCGAACCGGGGGCGGTGGCACGTCCATCTCGGCCAGCCACACGCCCAGCTGGGCGGACGAGGCCGCGTAGACGATCCGGCCCAGCCCCACCCAGCCGTGCGCCGCCGAGCACATCGGGCAGTGTTCGCCGGAGGTGTACACGCTGGCCCGCGCGCGCTGCTGGGGGGTGAGGTGCTCGGCGGCCCATCGGGCCAGGTAGAACTCGGGATGCTGGGTGTGGTCGCCGCCGGCCACGTGGTTGTGGTCCTCAGCGAGCACCGTGCCTTCGCCGTCCACGAGCACCGAGCCGAACGGCTCGTCCCCGGCCTCCAGCGCGTCGGTGGCCAGGCGAACGCAGCGGCGCAGGTGCGCCAGGTCGGTCTCGGTCAGCATGCCCTCACGATCCCAGGTGCTCGGCCGCGACGCGTTTCGGCACGCACATCCGCCACGCCTCGGTGACCAACTCGCGCATCTCCTCGTCGTCGATCGCCGCCAGCCGGCAGTCGACCCAGTTGTAGCGCATGGAGGAGGGGCGGGGGAGCCGGAACTTGTCCGGCTCGGCCTCGACCAGCGCGGCCCGCTCCAGCTTGGGGTAGGCGAAACCCATGATCTGCTCGTCCGGGGAGAACGCCAGGTAGACGATGCGGCCGATGCGGAACCGGGCACCGTCCCCGACGTACCCGAGCGTGGTGCGCGGCAGGGTCAGCGCGTACTCCCGCACCGCCTCCGCCGTGGTCACCCCGCCAGCGTAGCGACCGCGTGGGCGGCGGCCTCGGCGACGAGCGCCTCGCTGTAACCGGCGTCCCGGGCCGGCTTGCTGGTCATGATCGAGATGATCAAGGGCTCAGTGTGTGGCGGCCACACCACGGCGAAGTCGTTGACCGTGCCGTAGTCGCCGGTGCCGGTCTTGTCGGCCACCCGCCAGCCCCTTGGCAGCCCCGCCCGGATGCGGCGGGTGCCGGCGGCGGTGGCGTTGCGCTCCATCAGGTCGCGCAGGAGGTCGCGCTGCTCCGGCGCCAGCGCGTCGCCGAGCAGGATCCGCTGGTAGTCGCCGCCGAAGGCGCGGGGCGAGCTGGTGTCGCGCGGGTCGCCCGGGGTCGCCTCGGTGATGAACGGCTCGAAGCGGTCCATCCGGGTCACCTGGTCGCCGAGACTCCGCGCGTACGCGGTGAGCTCGGCCGGCCCGCCGAGGTCACGCAACAGCAGGTTGCCGGCGGTGCCGTCGCTGTACCGGACGGCCGCGTCGCACAGCTGGCGGACGGTCATGCCGGTGTCCACGTGGCGTGGGGTGATGGCGGCGTTGCGCAACAGGTCGGCCCGGGTGTAGCGGACCAGGGTGTCCAGGTGCGACGGCGGGTTGCGCCGCAGCACCGCCGCCGCGGCCAGGCCCTTGAACGCCGAGCAGAACGCGAACCGTTCGTCCGCCCGGTACTCGATGGTCGCTCCGGTACCGGTGGCCAGCGCGTACATCCCCAGGCGCGCGCCGTAGCGCCGTTCCAGCTCGGCGAGCCGGTGCTCGCTCCGGGCGGGCTGCGGCGCGACCTTCGGGTCCGGTGCGGTGGGCTCGTCGGCGCATCCGGCCAACGGCAGGAGCGCGGCGGCGGCCAGGAAACGGCGACGGGTGAAGGCTGGTTCGATCACGCCCGCATCATCCGGCCCGGCCGTCGATGCCGTCCAAGACGGAAGCCGGGGGTTCGATGCGGAAGCGGCATAAAGGGACGTCATTTCCTCCCGCCACTTTCAACTTATAGCGCACCGGGGGGCTTGCGGCAAGACCCCGGTGGTGCCGCACAATCTCCCGCCGTGGCCAAAAGCTATGCGGAAGAATTGCTGTCCGAACGGAACTATGTGGCCGGGCTCTACGCGCGGCTGGACGCGGAACGGGCCCGGGTGAAGGGCAAGTACGGCGAGGCACTGGGGGGCACCGGCGGTTCGCCCATGGAGCGGGACGTCGAGGTGCGGGCGCTGGCCAAGGTGGTGAAACGGCTGTACGCGGCCGACAACGGGCTTTGTTTCGGTCGGCTGGACACCATTTCCGGCGAGCATTCCTATATCGGCCGGATCGGTATTTTCGACGAACGGAACGAGTTCGCGCCGCTCTTGCTGGATTGGCGGGCACCGGCGGCGCGCGCCTTCTACACCGCGACCGGAGCGACCCCGGAGAACATGCGCCGGCGCCGGCAGTTCCACACCCGGGGCCGCCGGGTGGAGGGCTTCACCGACGAGGTGCTCGGCCGGCCGGACGGTGCCGAGCGGGGCGACGCGGCGCTCCTCGCGGCGGTGAACGCGCCGCGCGGCGACGGCATGCGCGACATCGTGGCGACCATCCAGGCCGAGCAGGACGAGATCATCCGCCTGGACCACCCGGGCGTGCTGGTGATCGAGGGTGGCCCGGGCACCGGAAAGACCGTGGTCGCGCTGCACCGGGTCGCGTACCTGCTCTACACCCAGCGGGAACGGATGGAACGACACGGCGTGCTCGTGGTCGGCCCGAACCCGTCGTTCCTCGACCACATCGGCCGGGTGCTGCCGTCGCTGGGCGAGTCCGACGTGGTCTTCATGACCACCGGTGACCTGGTACCCGGCATGCGCGTCACCGCCGAGGACGGTCCGGAGGCCGCGCGGCTCAAGGGTTCGCTGAAGATCCTGGACGTGCTGAGGGCGGCGATCGCCGACCGGCAGACGTTGCCGGAGCAACCGGTGCCCGTCGCGCTGGGCGGCGCCGAGGTGCGCATCGACGCCGAGACCGCCGAATGGGCCAGGGAGGAGGCGCGGGCGAGCGGCCTGCCGCACAACGAGGCGCGCGGGGTGTTCGCCGACGTCGTCGCCTACGTGCTCACCGAGCGCGCCATGACCCGGATCGGCCGGGGCTGGCTGACCAGGGCGGAGCGCGAGCCGTGGGAGCGGTTGCGCGCCGACCTGGCCAAGGAGCTCGCGGGCAACGACGAGTTCGTCGCCGCGCTGGACCGGCTGTGGCCGATCCTGGCGCCGGAGGAGGTGCTGGCGTCGCTGTACGAGTCGCCGGGCGCCGACCCGGTGCTGCGGCGCGCGGACGGGCGGGCCTGGACGGTGTCGGACGTGCCGCTGCTGGACGAGCTGGTCGACCTGCTCGGGCGGGACCGGGTGGCCGAACAGGCCGCCGAGGAGGCCGGCGCGCGGGAGCGGGAGACCGAGGCCGAGTACGCCGCCGGCGTGCTGGACAGCCTGGTCGACCGCCGGGACTCGATGGACGACGAGGACCACCTGTTCGCCACCGACCTGATGTACGCCGAGGACCTGGCCGACCGGTTCGTCGAGCTGGACACCCGGGAGCTGGCCGAACGCGCCGCCGCGGACCGGGACTGGACCTACCGGCACATCGTGGTCGACGAGGCCCAGGAACTGTCCGAGATGGACTGGCGGGTGCTGATGCGGCGCTGCCCCGGCCGGTCCTTCACCGTGGTCGGCGACCTGGCGCAACGCCGTTCGCCGGCCGGGGCGGCCTCGTGGGACACCATGCTGGAGCCGTACGTGCCCGGCCGCTGGGTCTACCGGTCGCTGACGGTCAACTACCGCACGCCGGCGGAGATCATGGACGTGGCCGCCGCGCTGCTGGCCGAGTTCGCGCCCGGGATCCGGCCGCCGGACTCGGTCCGGGCCTGTGGTGTGCGGCCGTGGGCCCGGCGGGTCAGCGGGGAGGAGTTGGCGGCCGCGGTCGAGGAGTTCACCCGGGAGGAGGCCGGGAGGGACGGCACCAGCGTGGTGATCGGGCCGCCCGGGGTGCCGGGCGCGGTGCCGGCCTCGGAGACGAAGGGCCTGGAGTTCGACGCGGTGCTGGTGGTGGAGCCGGAACGGATCCTCGCCGACGGCCCGCGCGGCGCGGCCGAGCTGTACGTCGCGCTGACCCGGGCCACGCAGCGCCTCGGCGTGCTGCACCGGGAGCCACTGCCGAAGGCGCTGGGTGGGCTGGCGGAGAGGGCCGGCGTCGGGGCGTAGCGGTCGGGCGGAAGCGGGTCGGTGCCGGTCCCCGGTGGTGGGGATCGGTGCCGGATTAAGGATCGGCTTGGACGGCCGCGGTTGGGCTGGTCTGCCGCGGCTCGGGTGCGGCCCGTCGCTTTCTCGTTCGTCACTTCGGTTTCGTGAGGGGGACATGATGGGGTCGCGCGAAGATCGAATCCCAGTCGGCGGTCAATCCGTGATCAGCATGACATGGTGGTCGCCTCGGGTTGCCCGGTGCGGCCATGGTGTCATGTTGACCATGTAACCGATGATCATCAGGCAACCAAGGCGGTTTTGGCGGCCGCACACCACCCTGAGTGCCTGCTGATCATGAAACGCAACGGCCGTCACCCCAGGGCGCGGGAGACCAGCCAAGCCGCGGCCGTCCAAGCCGGTCGTTAAAACCCGCACCGGACAAAAGGTGGCGGTCAGCCGCCCGGTTCCGGTTCGGCGAACAAACCGGTCCCCAGGGGTAGCGTGTCCAGCGCGGTGCGCAGGCGGGCGTGGTGCTCCCGGGCTATTCGCACCAACTCGGCCGCGTCCCGGGCCAGGAACGCGGCGAGCAGTGCCTCGTGGTCGGAGTGCAGCTCGGACCGCTCGGTGGCCGGCAGGTGCGCCATGGGCTGCACCGGCTCGGTGATGTTCCACGCCGACTCCAGCATGCCGAGCAGCCGTCGCATGCCGCACGGCTTCACCAGCGCCCAGTGGAAACGACGGCTCTCGCGTTGGTACGAGCGCGCGTCGCTCCAGGTCACGGCGGTGCCGAGGGACTGGTGGGTGGCGCGCGCCTCGGCGTCGTCGGCCGGGCCGGCCTCGGCGACCGCCGCACCCAGCGCCGCCGTCTCCAACACCTCCCGCACCAGGTACAGCTCGCGCAGCTCGCGGACGGTCAGCCGGGCGACCGTGTAGCCGAAGTTGGTCCGGTGCTCCACCAAGCCCTCGCCGATCAGCGTCTTGAGCGCCTCCCGCACCGGTATCCGGCTGACCCCGAACACGTTCGCCACCTCGTCGCACGGGATCAGCGTGCCGGGCGGCACGCCGCCGTCCAGCAGGCAGCGGCGCAGCTCCTCGAGGATCGCGGCCTGGGTGTGCCCGCCCCGGCGCAGCCGGGCGAGCAGGACGGACCGGTGCCGAGGTGCTGGCATGTCGCCTCCAGTGCAGTGCCCTGGTGAAGGACAGTAAGCCAGCCCGGCCCAGAGCGTCCGGCGAGCGAGGGGTCCGGCTCGCGGCGCCCAGGCGGATACCTCGCGGCGTTGTCCTCCTCGCCCATAGCTCCGCTATGAACTCGTCGTCCGCCTTGCGATTGCCCGGGTGCGGGTGTCCCGCATCGACATGGCACCTGGACACCGCTCCCTGCCCGAACCCCTCGCTCGCCGCACGCTCTAATGTTTGCCCTGTCATGCGCTTCCTGCACACCTCCGACTGGCATGTCGGCAAGACGCTCAAGGGCCGCTCCCGCCTGGACGAGCAGCGCGAGGTGCTGCGCGAAATCGTCGGCATCGCGCGCGCCGAACAGGTGGACGCGGTGCTGGTCGCCGGCGACCTCTACGACAACGCGGCGCCCGGTGCGGCGGCCCAGCAGCTGGTGGTCGGCGCGCTGCTCGCGCTGGCCGACACCGGCGCCCAGGTCATCGCGATCGCCGGCAACCACGACCACGCGGCCAGCCTGGACGCCTACCGGCCGCTGGCCGAGCACGCCGGGATCACCCTGGTCGGCGCGGTCCGGCCGGCGGACCGGGGCGGGGTGGTGCGGTTCGAGGCCCGGTCCACCGGCGAGCCGGTGAACGTGGCGGTGCTGCCGTTCGTCTCGCAGCGCTACGCGGTGCGCGCCGCCGAGCTGGTCGCGCACACGCCGGCGGAGAACGCGGCCAGCTACGACCAGCTGGTCCGGGACGTGCTGGCCACGCTCACCGCCGAGTTCACCGACGACGCGGTGAACGTGGTGATGGCGCACCTGACGGTGACCGGCGGGGCGTTCGGCGGGGGCGAGCGGGCCGCCCAGTCGATCTTCGAGTACCACGTGCCGGCCACGGTGTTCCCGGCCGAGGCGCACTACGTGGCGCTCGGGCACCTGCACCGGCGGCAGAGCCTGCCCGCTCCGTGCCCGGTGCACTACTGCGGCGCCCCGCTGGCCGTGGATTTCGGCGAGCAGGACAACACCAACGTGGTCTGCCTGGTGGAGGCCGCGCCGGGGGTGCCGGCGAAGGTGCGGGACGTGCCGATCAACGCCGGCCGCCGGCTGCGCACGGTGCGCGGCAGCGTGGCCGAACTGTCCGAGCTCGCCGGTACGGTCGGCGACGACTTTCTCCGGGTGTGGGTGCGCGAGCCCAGCCGGGCCGGGCTGCGGGACGAGGTGCTGGACGTGCTGCCGAACGCGTTGGAGGTGCGCATCGACCCGGAGTTCGCGGCGCCGGTGGAGGGCTCCCGCCCGGCGAGCGGGCCGGGCATCGAGCGCACGCCGGGCGAGCTGTTCGCCCAGTACTGCGCCGAGCACGGTGTGGCCGACGACCGGGTCGCCACCCTGTTCGCCCACCTCCACGACCGGCTCAGTAGCTGATGCGCCCGGTACGACTGGAACTCGACGGATTCGCCGCGTTCCGCGAGCCCACCACGGTGGACTTCACCGGCGTCGACTACTTCGCGCTGGTCGGGCCCACCGGCGCCGGCAAGTCCACGGTGATCGACGCGATGACGTTCGCGCTGTACGGGTCGGTGCCGCGCTGGGACGACCGGCGCACGGTCGCGCTGGCGCTGTCCCCGACGGCCAACCGGGGCACCGTGCGGCTGCTGTTCGACGTGGGCTCGGTGCGGTACGTGGTGGCCAGGGAGCTGCGCCGGTCGGCCACCGGCTCGGTGACGGTGCGCAACGCCCGGCTGGAGCGGTTGGTCGGCGAGTCCGAGCTGGACGAGTCCGAGACCGAGGTGCTGGCGCACGACGGCGCGGTTTCCAAGGCGGTGGAGGAGCTGCTCGGCCTGCCGTTCGAGCAGTTCTGCATCTGCGTGGTGCTGCCGCAGGGCGACTTCGCGCAGTTCCTGCACGCCAAGCCGGCCGACCGGCAGCGCACGCTCACCCGGATCCTGGGCCTGAGCCGGTACGAGGCGATGGCCAGGGAGGCCGCCAACGAGGCCAAGCTGGCGGCGCAGCGGGCGGACGTGCTCGGTGAGCAGCTCGCCGGTTACGCCGACGCGGACCAGGCCGCCGAGGCCCAGGCGGCCGAGCGCGAGGCCGAGCTGGCCGCGCTGGTCGAGTGGGTGGACCGCACCCAGCCCGAGCTGCTCGCCACCGGGGAGCGGGTGGCCGAGATGGAACGGGACACCCGGCGGCTGGCCGACGAGCGCACCCAGCTGGCCGCCGTCGCGGCCCCGGAGGGACTGGACGAACTGGCCGAGCGGGCCCGGCGCACCGGCTCCGAGCTGGCCGAGGCGCGCCGCGCGCTCGCCGCCGCCGAGCGCGCCGACAACGAGGCCCGCGCCCGCCAGGCCGGCGTGCCCGACCGGGAGCCGCTGCGGCAGCGCCAGAGGGACCACGCCGAGCGGGCCGAGCTCACCGAACGCGCCCCCGAGCTGCGCGAACGCTGGGAGGCCGCGCGGCGGGCCACCGAGACGGCCGGCGCGGACGCGGAGGCGGCGGCGAAGGAGCTGGCCGGCCTGCGGAACCGCCTGAACGACGCGACCGCCGCCCTGCGCGAGCTGCGTACCCGGGCGGACCGGCTGGCCGGGGAACGGGAACGCCTGGCGGCCGTCCGGGTGCCCGACTCGGTGGCCGAGTTGGGCGCCCGCCGCCGCGCCTCGGTGGACGCGCTGGCCGCCGCGCGCCGGGAGCTGGCCGAGGCCGAGCGGGCCGACCTCGCGGCCCGCGACGAGCTGGCGCAGGCCCCCGACCGCGCCCAGCTGGAGCAGGCCCGCCGCGACCACGCGGCGCTGGCCGAGGCGCAGCGGGCCAGGGACTCGCTGACCGCCCGCTACGACCAGGCCGCCGCGCGCACCGCCGAGGCGGACCGCGTGCTCGCCGCCGCCGAGCACGCACTGGCGCACGCCCGGGCGCAGCGGGACGCCGCCGCCCGGGTGGACCTGGTGGCGGCGGTGCGCCCCCGGCTGCGGCCGGGACAGCCGTGCCCGGTGTGCACCCAGCAGGTGCACCGGCTGCCCCCGCCGGCCGAGGGCGGTGACCTCGCCGCCGCCGACCGGGAGGTGCAGCGCGCCGGCGCGCACCGCGACCGGGTCGCCGCCGGGCAGCGCAAGGCGGCCGAGGCGGAGCACCGCACCGGCGCCGAGCTGGACACCCTGCTGGACCGGGTGGAGGGACTGCGCGCCGCGTTGGCCGATGCGCCGGCCAACCCCAACGAGGTGGACGCGCTGCTGGCCGAGTCCAACCGGCTGGCCGGGACGGCCAGGGCGGCCGACGAGCGGCTGCGCAACGCGCGCCGCGAGCGGGAAGCCGCCGAGGCCGCCGGGACCGAGGTGATCCGGGGGTTGGCCGCTTCGTTCGGCGAGCTGCGCGCGGCCCGCGACCCGCTGGTGGAGCTGGGCGCGCCCGGCCTGGACAGCGAGGCCGACGACCCGGCGGCCGCGTGGCGGGAGCTGGCCCGGTGGGCCTCCGAGGCCGCCGGCCAGTGGGCCGACCGGGAGAGCGCCACCAGGAAGGAAGCCGAGGGCGCCGAGCGGGCGCACGCGGAGGCGGAGCGCGCGCTGCGCGAGGCCGAAGAGGGTGCCGAGCGGGCCGACCGGGCGCGCACCGGCGCGGTGCGCGCCGAGCAGGACGCGCACAACGAGCTGACCAGGGCGGACCGCCGGCGGGAGGAACTCGCCGAGGCACTCGAGGACGGCCCGGACGAGGCCGAGGTGACCGCCCGGCTGGGCGAGCTGGACGAGCTGGACGCCGAGGTCCGGGCGGCCGACGAGCGGCTGCGCGCGGCCCGGGAGGCGGCCCGCGAGGCGCGCACGGCGGACGTGGAGGTCTCCGGGCAGCTGGACCTGGGCTGGCGCCGGCTGCGCGGCGCGCGGGACCCGCTGGTCGGGCTGGGTGCCCCGGTGCTGGACCGGCCGTCCGGCGGCCTGGACGACGACTCCGACGACCCCGACGAGGACCCGGACGAGGAGCACGAGGGTGACGACCCGGACGGCCCCGGCGACCACCTGGTCGGCGCCTGGCGGGCGCTGACCGGCTGGGCCGAGCGGGGCGCCCGGGACCGGGCCAAGCGGCTGATGGCCGCCGCCGTCGAGCTGGCCGACACCCGGCGGCGGTGGGAGGAGCTGCAGCGGGAGCTGCTCGACGCGCTGGCCGAGCAGGGCATCGAGCCGCCCCAGGGCGAGCAGCGCCCGGTGGCGACCTGGGCGCCGGCGGGGGTTTCGGCGGCGCTGGAGCGGGCGCGCGCGGCGACCGCGCGGCTGGTGGAACGGCGCGCGGCGGCGGCCAGGCTGACCGCCGACCGGGCCGAGGCCGAGCAGGCCCACCAGGTGGCCAAGATGCTGGCCGGGCTGCTCCGCTCGGACGCGTTCCCCCGCTGGCTGGTCGCGTCCGCGCTGGACACGCTGGTGGCCGACGCCTCGCGGAACCTGGAAGAACTGTCCGGCGGGCAGTTCGAGCTGGCCCACTCGGACGGCGAGTTCGTCGTGGTGGACCACGCCGACGCGGACGCCCGCCGCCCGGTGAAGACGCTGTCCGGCGGCGAGACCTTCCAGGCCAGCCTGGCGCTCGCGCTGGCACTTTCCGAGCAGCTGTCCACGCTGGCCGCGGCGGGTGCCGTCCGGCTGGACTCGATCTTCCTGGACGAGGGCTTCGGCACCCTGGACGAGGCGAACCTGGAGGTGGTCGCGGCCACCCTGGAGAACCTGGCCTCGCTGGGCGACCGGATGGTCGGCGTGATCACCCACGTCCCGGCGCTGGCCGAGCGGGTGCCGGTGCGGTTCGCGGTGAGCCGGGACCAGCGCACCGCCACGATCACCAGGGAGATGGCGTGACCACCGCCGCGACCGGCATGCGCTGGCGGGTGGAGAGCTGGGACCCGTCCTACGGCGCCAGCACGGACGGGGACTCCACACCCGACGCGCGCGCGGCCGACCAGGTGGCACTGGACGTGGAACGGCCGGCGGCCGACTGGCAACCGGTGGACCCGGGTGACGCCGCGCCCGAATGGCCGGTGGTGCGGTTCGTGGACGGGGTGCGCCGGGTGGACGCGCTGGCCTGGGTCACCGAGCCGGACACGGAGACCGCCAGCATGGCGCTGTGCGCGTCCTACGCCGCCGGCGTGGTCCGCTGCGGCCCGGACGGCGCGCACCTGGCCAGCGCCGAGGTGCGCCGGGGGTTGTTCACCACCAGCCGGCACGCCACCGACGCGCGCACCGCCGCCGGGCACTACCGGATGGTGCGCGCCACCCCGCGCGGCGAGCCGATGGCCGACCTGAACGCGGCGGTGCAACGCGAGCTCACCGACGTGGAGGCGGCCGTCGCCTCGGCCGCCCGGGAGGGCGTGTCGGGCGGGTTGGAAGACGACGACCTGCTGGTGGTGGACGGCCCGCTGCGTGGCCGCGCCCACCTGCCCCGGGTGCTCGGGTTCATCAAGTCGCACAACCGCCCTTACCTGCCGGCCGAGCTGCACCGGCTGGTCGGCACGCTGCGGGCCGGGCAGCGCACGCCGGTGTTCGGCCTGGTCACCAGCTGGCAGCGGTACACCTGGTACCTGAAGCTGCCGGAGCGGACCGGCGCGCCGTGGGCCGGGGTGGTCCGGGTGGAGTGCCCGATCGAGCTGCCGCCGGCCGAAGCGGTGGCGCTGGCCGACCGGTCGGCCCAGGTGCTGTGCCGGTACGCGTCCGCCGAGTACAAGGACTCCCGCGCGCCGCAGAACCTCTACCCGATCGCCGGCCTGGAGCGGGAGCTCAAGCACCGGCTCGGCGAGGCGGCCCTGCTCTATCGTGCGATCCGGAGCGCGGCCCAACCGAACGAGCGATAAGCTGCGGCCCGTGACTGATATCAACTTCATCGACCGCGTGGCCATCGTGACCGGGGCCGGGGGCGGTCTGGGCAAGACGTACGCACTGGACCTGGCCTCGCGCGGCGCATCCGTCGTGGTCAACGACCTGGGTGGGGCCGCCGACGGCACCGGGGCCGACGCCTCGGCCGCGCAGAAGGTGGTCGACGAGATCAAGGCGGCCGGCGGCAACGCGGTCGCCTCCCACGACTCGGTGGCCACCCCGGAGGGCGGCGCGGCCATCGTGCAGACCGCGCTGGACGCGTTCGGCAAGGTCGATGTCGTGATCAACAACGCCGGCATCCTGCGGGACAAGACCTTCGCCAAGCTGTCCGACGAGGAACTCAACGCGGTGCTGGACGTGCACCTCAAGGGCGCCTTCTACGTCAGCCAGCCGGCCTTCCGGGTGATGAAGGAGAACGGCTACGGCCGCTTCGTGTTCACCGCCTCGAACGCCGGCGTGCTGGGCAACTTCGGCCAGACCAACTACGGCGCGGCCAAGATGGGCCTGGTCGGGCTGAACAACGTGCTCGCCCTCGAGGGCGCCAAGAGCAACATCAAGAGCAACGTGATCTGCCCGATCGCCCGCACCCGGATGACCGAGGACCTGCTCGGACCGCTGGCCGAGATGGTGGAGCCGGACCTGGTCACCCCGATGGTGGTCTACCTGGCCAGCGAGGCCTGCGAGCTGACCCACGAGGTGTTCTCCGCCGGCGGCGGCCGCTACGCGCGGATGTTCGTCGGCCTCACCCCCGGCTGGTTCGCCGGCAAGGGCACCAAACCGGCCGCCGAAGACATCGCCGGCAACATCGAGCAGATCCGCAACCAGGACGGCTACATCGTCCCCACCTCCATCGCCGACGAACTCCAGCAACTCCTCCCCCTCCTGCAGTCCTAGGCAGCCCGCACCCACCGTTCGGCGCTGGCACACGTGCCGCGGTCCGTGTGCCAGCGCCGAGCTGATCGCTTCGGGAAAGTTGCGCCCGGCGAGCGTCGGCGGGCCGATCCCTAGGCCGACCGGGCCGGTGCGCACCGACAACGAGGCCGGCGAACTGATGCGCCGGCTGCGCGACGACGAGCGCTACTAGCGTGATCTCCTCCGCGTTGGTGGAGGTCGAGCTGCCGAGGGCGTTGCGGCGCACCGAGCCGGAACTGGTCGCGCAGGTGCCGGCTCTGCTGGCCCGGGTGGCCCGCTACGAGGTCGACGAGCTGGTTCGAGCGTCGGCGGCGGCCTTCCCGGAGCCGGAACTACGGTCGCTCGAGGCGATCCACCTGGCGACCGCGCATGCCGTGTTCGGTGGCCGGTTGACCGCGTTCGTCAGCTACGACCGGCGACTGCTCGCGTCCGCCTCGGTGCTCGGTCTTCCGGTGGAACACCCGACACCTCCGGCGGAATAGGCGCCGGCACGGTGCGGTTGCGTGGTGGGCGTTGAGCCGAGATGCTTCCACTTGCAACTGTTTCGCCGGGAGGAGCGTCTGGGATGGATGTGGTGGAGTTCCGGCCGGCCCCGGAGCAGTACGCGTGGACCTTCGGCGGGGTGCCGCCGGTGGCCAGGGTGACGCCGGGGTCGCTGCTCAAGGTGTGGACCGAGGACGCGTTCGCCGGTCGCATCCGGTCCACCGGCGACCTGCCCACCCGGTCGCTGCAGATGCCCGACGTGAACCCGCAGACCGGGCCGTTCCACGTGGAGGGCGCGGAGCCGGGGGACACCCTGGCGCTGCACTTCGTGTCCATCGAGCCGGCCAGGGACTGGGCGGCGTCCACCACCATCCCGTTCTTCGGCGGGCTGACCGGCACCGACCGCACCGCCACCCTGCAGGAGCCGCTGCCCGAGCGAACCTGGATCTACCACCTGGACCGCGCGAAGGGCACGGTGGCCTTCGAGGCGAGCAACGGCCTGGTGATCGAGCTGCCGATCGACCCGATGCACGGCACGGTGGGCGTCGCCCCGCCGGCCAGGGAGGTGCGCTCCTCGCTGGTCCCGGACACGTTCGGCGGCAACATGGACACCCCGGAGATGCGCGCCGGGGTGACCTGCTACCTCGGCGTGAACGTGCCGGGCGCACTGTTCTCCATCGGTGACGGGCACTACCGGCAGGGTGAGGGCGAGGCCTGCGGCACCGCCGTGGAAGGTGCCATGAACACCACGCTGCTGGTGGAACTGATCAAGGGCCGGGGGCCGGCCTGGCCGCGCATCGAGTCGGACGACGAGATCATGGTGGTCGGCTCGGCGCGGCCGCTGGAGGACGCCTGGCGGGCCAGCCAGGTGGAGATGGTCGGCTGGCTGGCCGAGCTGCTCGGCATCGACCGGCTGGACGCGTACCAGCTGCTCACCCAGGTCGCCCGCTGCCCGCTGGCCAACGTGTGCGACACCAACTACAGCGCGGTCACCAAGGTGGCCAAGGCGTTGCTGCCGCCCGTCCGGGCGTTCGACGGCATGCACTCCTACCTGCGCGAACAGGCGAAAGGAACGATGTAGTGGACCTCGGGCTGAAGGGCCGCCGGGCACTGGTCACCGGCGGCAGCAAGGGCATCGGCCGGCGCATCGCGGAGACCTTCGCCGACGAGGGCGCGCACGTCTCCATCTGCGCCCGGGACGCCGGCGACGTGAACGCCACGGTCGAGGCGCTGCGCGGACGGGGAGTGAGGGCGTTCGGCCAGGCGCTGGACGTGGCGGACGCCGAGGCGCTCACGCGCTGGGTGGAGCGGTCGGCCGAGGAGCTGGGCGGCCTGGACATCGCGGTGGCCAACGTGAGCGCGCTGGCCATCCCGATCACGCCGGAGAACTGGCGCATGTCCTACGAGGTCGACCTGATGCACACCGTGCGCATGGTCGACGCGGCCATGCCCCACCTGGAGCGCAGCGAGGTGCCGTCCATCGTGACGGTGTCCAGCGTGTCCGGCCGGGAGATCGACTTCACCGCCGGCCCGTACGGCACCTTCAAGGCCGCACTGGTGCACTACACCCAGGGCGTGGCCTTCCAGCAGGCCGCCAAGGGCATCCGGGCGAACACGGTCTCCCCGGGCAACGTCTTCTTCGAGGGCGGCGTCTGGGACAACATCGAGCGCAACAACCCGGAGCTTTACGCGCAGGCGCTGGGCCTGAACCCGACCGGCCGGATGGCCACCCCGGAGGAGATCGCCCGGGCGGTGGTGTTCGCGGCCAGCCCGGCCGTGCCGTTCATGACCGGCACCAACATCGTGGTCGACGGCGCGCTGACCAGGGGTGTTCAACTCTAGTTGGTAATCTGGGGCTCGATGTCGACCGCGCTGACCGAACATGAGCAGCAGATACTCGAAGCCGCCAGGGTGGAGTTCGAGACCTACGGGCTGCGCCGGGCCAACGTGGACTCGGTGGCGAAACGGGCCGGCGTCGGCCGCAGCACCCTCTACCGCCGCTTCCCGAACAAGGAGGCGCTGTTCAGCGAGGTGGTGCGGCACCAGGGGCGGGAGTTCCTGCGTGCGCTGGACGCGGCGATCGAGGGGTGCGGCCCGAAGGAAGCGGTGGTCGAGTCGTTCGCCGCGACTGCCCAGCTCGCCCACCGGATGCCGCTGGTCGCCCGGCTGCTGGACAGCGAGCCCGAGGCGCTGTTCGCCCCCGGCACCGCGCCGGGCGGCGCGCTGTTGCGCGACGAGTTCACCGCGCGCATCGCGGCGGCGCTGAAACGTTGCGGTTCCACCATGGAGCAGGACGACCTGCTGGCGGTCTCCGAGATCCTGCAGCGGGTTGCCATCTCCATGGTGCTGTTCCCGGGCGGCCAGTTCGACCTGGCCGACACCGCCGCCGTGCGCCGCTACGCCGAACGCCACCTCACCCGCCTGGTGGACTGACCCGGCCGGACCGCTTCCGCCACGCCGCTCCGACGACGACGAACGCGCCGAGAATTGACGCGAGCACGCACGACAGGTAGGCGCTGGGCGTGTAGGCCTGCGGGTCGTACACCGGCTGGTTGCCGGCCAGCCTGGTCAGCTGGTCGCCGATGACCCATTCGTTGTAGCGCGCGAGGTAGTTCGACCATTCGCCCCAGGTGAGCATCAACAACACCAGCGGCGCCAGCCAACCCGCCAGCACCGCGCCGGCGGCGGCGGCCCAGCCGCCGTCCCGACGCACCGACCAGGCCGACCCGACCAGCATGGTCAGCAGCACCAGGTGCAACGCGACCAGCAGGAGGCTCAGCAGCCAGGCCGCACCACCGATCAGGGGAGCGAGGGCGTAAACGAGGATGGACAACGCCAGCAGCGCGCCCACGGCGATCGCCACCGGTTTGGCCCGTCCTGGCTCCGCCACCGCCACACAGCCGACCGTGACGGCGCAGCCGAGCAGCAGGAGCAGCCCGCCGGCCGGCCGCCACAGCGCCGAGGCGTCCTCCGGCGCACCCGGGATCCAGCCGATGCCCTCCGCCGCCGTCAACGCGAACACCGCCGCGACGTACAGCCCGGCGGCGCCGGGCTTCGGTTCACCCCGGCGGGCCAGCAGGCACAGGCCGGTCAGCACCAGGCCGGCCACCGCCGCCAGACCCGCCGCGGCGGTAACGCCGGCCAGGTTCGCCCGGTCGAGCAGCACGTCGAGCGCCACCCACGCCAGCGCGCCGGCGATCGCGCCCCGGCCGGCTCCCCGGCGCCCCCGGCCGGCGCACACCAGCGTGGCGGCGGCCAGCACGATCAGCGCCATCCGCAGGTCACGCGCCCAGTAGTTGCCGATGTCCAGGTGCCCGGACACCCGCTCGGCCAGCGGCTGCCACAGGGCCAGCGACACCGCCCAGCCGACCGCGCAGGCCCAGAGCATGACCAGAGGCAGCGTTGGCGACAACCGGTCGATTCGCATACCGGAAGATCGCCGAGCGTCCCCGGCTCGTTATCTGTCGGTCTGGCGCGGCTCGAACCTCGCTCGGTGCCTTATCGCTCGCCGCCCGCGCCTGGGCCCGTGGCGAGCGGCTGGTGCATAGCGGCCTTCGTCACGCAGCGTCGCCAAACCGTCGAGCCCGCGCGGGCGATTCCGCGGCGGATCTCCATCGAGTGCGACACCATTCTGGTTCGATCTTGAAAAAACCAGACTGGTGTCGACTTCGAGAACGAGATGAACCGAACTCGGCCACTACCGGTCACGCTCCGCGGTGAGGCCGGCGGCCGGGAGCGAGAACCGCGGCAGGGCGGCCACCGATCCGCGGTCCAAGCCATCTTTCGAACCCGACCCCCACCGCGCCGGCGCTCTAGTCATGGTCATCAGGACCTGGGGGCCGCTTTCCGGGCCGATAGGTGACCGTGACGTCCTGATGATCATGCGGGCTCAGCGGCGGCGCAGGTCCACGGGCAGGCCGTCGCGGGGGAACGGCAGGCTGCTGTAGTCGATCGGCCAGGTGTAGTCGTCCGGCACGCTCCACTCGAAGCGTTGCAGCAGCTCGTGGTAGATGGTCTTCACCTGCATGCCGGCGAAGTGCAGTCCGATGCACTTGTGCACGCCGCCGCCGAACGGGTGCCAGGCGTACTTGTGCACCTTGTCCTCGGCGCGTTCGGGGGAGAACCGGTCGGGGTCGAACACGGTCGGGTTGGACCAGTACTCGGGCAGGAAGTGGTTGGTGAGCAGGGTCGGCGAGATGTAGGAACCCTCCGGGATGCGGTAACCGAGCACCTCGGTGTCCTTGATCGCGCGCCGGGGCAGCCCGGGCACCGGCGGGCACAGCCGCAGCGACTCCTTCATGATCCGGTCCACCGCGACCAGTTCGCCCAACTGCTCGTAGCCGAGGTCCGGGCCGAGCCCCAGTGACTGCTCGCGCGCCCGCCGCTGCCACTCGGGGTGTTTGGCCAGGTAGTAGGACATGGTCGTCATGGTGATGGTGGTGGTGTCGTGCGCCGCCATCAGCAGGAAGATCATGTGGTTTACCACGTCCTCGTCGCTGAACCGCTCGCCCTCGGCGGTGGTGGCGGCGCACAGCGCGGCGAAGAGGTCGTCCCCGCCGTCGCGGCGCTTCGCCTCGATATGGGAGTAGAAGAACTCCTCCAGCACCTTCCGCGCCCGGATGCCCCGGTGCCAGCGCAGCCCGGGCACGGGCATCCGGACCAGCGCCGTGCCGGCGAGCACCGCGTCGATGAACGCCTTGTTGATCCGGTCCGCCTCGGCGCGGGGCAGCTTCAGCCCGACGAACACCTCCAGCGCGAGGTCCAGGGTGAGCTGCTTGAGGGCGGTACGCAGGCGGAACCCAGGGCCGGGGGACCAGCGGTCGAGCTGTTCGCGCACGTTCGGCTGGATCAGCTTCGAGTAGGCGCGCAGCCGGTCCGGGGTGAACGCGGACTGCATGATCCGGCGGTGCAGCAGGTGCTCGTCGAAGTCCAGCAGCATGATGCCCCGGTTGAAGAACGGGCCGATGAAGTAGCTCCAACCGGGCCCGCTGGCGAACGCCCGGTCCCGGTTCACCAGGATCTGCTCGGCCGCCTCCGGCCCGCGCGCGTTGACGATCTGGATGCCGAACACGTTGATGGAGACCAGCGGGCCGAACTCGCCGTGCAGCTTGTCGCCCATGCCGTACGGGTCGCGCATCAGCCGCAGCGCCAGCAGTGGACCACCGGAGCGCGGGCCGCGAACCTCCTTCAGTCCTTCGGTCGGGGTGTTGCCGGCCTGAGTTGGCTGCATGCGCTTCGCCCATCGCGTCGGTGCGGGTCTCACTGGAACGCTGGGACATATCTATGCTTATGTCCCAGGGCAGTGTACCGTTCGGGTGAGCCCACGGGAAGGGAGTCGGTAGATGACGGGCGTGGAGACGCGACGGCTGGGGCCGGATTCGCTCACCTGGCGCTACTTCGGTGACTACCGGTTGGTGCTGCTCGGGCCGCGCGCGGCCCTGCTGCAGAACATGCTGCCCGAACTGGGCCAGGCGGTACTGGACCACTCGGTGTTCTTCGCCGACACCCTCGGCCGCCTGCGTCGCAGCGTGCCGCCCATCCTGAACACGGTCTACGGCGGTCCCAGGGCCGGTGAGTCCGGCCGGACCGTGCGCGACTTCCACACCGAGATCAAGGGCGAGCTGCCCGACGGCCGGCGCTACCACGCGCTCACTCCCGAGGTCTACTTCTGGGCGCACGCCACCTTCTTCGACCAGCTGCGCGAGGGCATCCAGCGGTTCGTCCGCCCACTGGACCGGGCCGAGCAGGAGCGGCTCTACGAGGAGTCGAAAATCTGGTACCGGCTGTACGGGGTGAGCGACCGCCCCATGCCGGAGACGCTGGACGAGTTCGACCGGTACTGGGACCGGATGCTGCGCGAGGAGCTGGTCGCGCACAAGACCGCGAAGTACGGCATCGGGTACGCCACCAAGGGCATCCCGAGGCCGCCGAAGGTGCCCGGGCCGGTGTGGGCGGTGGTCCGCCGGCCGCTCAACCACGTGGCGCGGCTGCTGTCCGTGGGCGGGCTGCCGGAAAGGGCGCGGGAGATCCTGGACCTGCCGTGGACCGACCGCGACGAGCGGTCGTACCAGCGGGTGGCCGCCGCGGTCCGCGCGCTCGCCCCGCTCTGGGACCGCCTCCCGATGAAGGCACGCTACATCTCGGTCGCCCACCGCGCCTTCGCCCGAGAAGCCCAACCCGATTCAGTCACTCCTGCACACTGATTCAGTCACTTCAGCTCGGTGATTCAGTCACTCCTGCACAGTGATTCAGTCAACACTGTTGACTGAATCGGCCTGCTGAAGTGACTGAATCGGCCTGCTGAAGTGACTGAATCGGCCTGCTGAAGTGACTGAATCGGCCTGCTGAAGTGACTGAATCGGCCTGCTGAAGTGACTGAATCAGGTTGGGGTGGGGGTTAGCTGATGCCTAGGGCGGCCGCGATTTCGGGGTAGCCGGCGCCGGCTTGGCCGGCGTAGAAGGCGTCCGCGTCCGCCCGGCTGTCCGCGCTGGCCCGGATCTTGGCCAGCAGGTACAGCCGGGCCAGGTGGGCCGCCGCCCGGTCCGACTCGGGCAGCTGGGGGTCGGCCGGGCCGAACGGGGCCTGTTCCACGCGCAGCCCGCCGAGGCGGCGCGCCCACCGCCAGGCCAGCTCCGCGACCTCTCGATCCAGGTCGGCCAGCTCGCTCTCCGTCAGCGTCCGCCAGCGCATCGATCCGTCCTGGCCCCGTGTCCGCATCTCCCTACTTTCGCTCTACTTCGCCGGCCTCGCAAGGGGCTGACCAGGGGTGATCATCAGGCTCCGTGCGACGCTGCAACAAATCCACCGATTTGTCGTAGCGTCGTAACCGTGACGCACGTCGCTCGTTATAGCTGCCATCGGGTCGCGCCGGGGCGGCGCGGACAGGACTGAGGGGACGGGAGTTGGACCTCCTCCAGCGATACGGACAGAACCGACTCGGGGGACTTGTCGGAACCGTCCTCGGCCGGATCTACGACGGGGTCGTCACGGCCGGAAAGATCTTCGTGATGGCCGTCGACGTGGTCGTCTTCCTGGTCCGCGACACCCTGCGCGGGCAGTTCCAGTTCAAGGAGACGATCACTCAGGCCTGGTTCATCGTGCGCGTGTCGGTGGCCCCGACGCTGCTGGTCGCGGTGCCCTTCGGCGTGATCATCTCGGTGCAGATCGGCAGCCTGGCCAGCCAGGTCGGCGCCACCTCGTTCATCGGCGCGGCGAACGGCCTCGGGGTCATCCGGCAGGGCGCGCCGACCGTGGTCGCGCTGCTGCTGGCCGGCACGGTGGGTTCGGCGATCTGCAGCGACCTCGGCGCCCGGACCATCCGCGAGGAGATCGACGCCCTGGAGACGCTGGGCATATCCCCGATCCAGCGGCTGGTGGCCCCCCGGGTGGTGGCCACCACGGTCATCGCGCTGCTGCTGTGCGGCGTGGTCGCGTTCGCCGGCGTGCTCACCGGCTTCCTGTTCAACATGCTCGCGCAGAACGGCACGCCGGGCAGCTACATCTCCTCGTTCGCCGCCTTCGCGCTGCCGTCGGACCTGATCCTGGCCGAGGTCAAGTCGGGCATCTTCGGCGCCATGGTCGGCGTGGTGGCCTGCTACAAGGGGCTGGACGCGAAGGGCGGCCCGAAGGGCGTCGCGGACGCGGTGAACGCCTCCGTCGTGCTGTCGGTGGTCCTGCTGTTCGCGGTTAACGTGATCATCACCCAGATCTACGCGGTGATCTCGCCGCCCCGGCTGGGCTGAGCCGTGGCACAACTGAGCTCGCGAACCGGGCGGGCCGTGGAGGACCTGGCCCGCAAGCCGGTGGACGCGGTGGCCCAGGCCGGCCACCAGGCGACCTTCCTCGGCCAGACCTTCGCCGCCGTGCCGCTCACCCTGCGCAGCTACCCGGGTGAGGTGATCCGCCTGCTCGGCGACATCTGCTGGGGCAGCGGGGCGATCGTGGTCGGTGGCGGCATCATCGGCGTGATGGTGCTGCTCTCGCTGTTCACCGGCGCCTCGGTGGGCATCGAGGGGTTCAACTCGCTGGACATCCTCGGCCTCGCGCCGCTCACCGGCTTCGTCTCCGCGTACGGCAACACCCGGGAGATCGCGCCGCTGGTCGCCGGCATCGCGTTCGCCTCCCAGGCCGGCTGCCGGTACACCGCGCAGCTGGGCTCGATGCGCATCTCCGAGGAGATCGACGCGCTGGAGTCGATGGCCATCCGGCCGCTGCCGTACCTGGTCACCACCCGGGTGATCGCCGCGTTCCTGGCCATCCTGCCGCTGTACCTGATCGGCATGGGCGGCAACTACATCGCCACCCAGCTGGTGCTGAACATCGGCTACGGCCAGTCGGTCGGCACCTACCTGCACTACTTCCACTCGTTCCTGGTCCCGGTGGACATCCTCTACTCGGTGCTCAAGGCGGTGGTCTTCGTGGTGCTGGCCACGCTGATCCACTGCTACTACGGGTACTACGCGTCGGGCGGTCCGCAGGGCGTCGGCGAGGCGTCCGGGCGGGCCATCCGGAACAGCCTGATCGCCATCGTGCTGAGCGACATGATGATCACCATGGCGCTCTGGGGCTTCGACCCCGGCATCCGGATCTCGGGGTGACGCGGTGCCTTACGCGGTAGACACATCGGGCAGAGGGCCGTCCACCGGCGCTCTGGTGGTGCGCGGCCTGATCGCGCTGGCCGTGGTGGTCGTGGTGATCGGGCTGCTGTTCGCGCAGTACCGGGGCGCCTTCCGGCCGGTGTTCGAGGCCGTCGCCGTGGTGGACGACATCGGCGACGGGATCGCGCCCGGCGCGGACGTGAAGCTGCGCGGCGCGCGGATCGGCAACGTCTCCGGGGTGCGCGCACTGCCCACCGGGGACGGCCTGGTCGAGGTGGCCCAGCACGAGGTGGACCTGGAGCTGCGCTCCCAGTACGCCGACGGCATCCCGGCCGGGGTGACCGCCCGGGTGGTGCCCAGCAACGTGTTCGGTGCGCCGGCCATCGAGCTGCTCGACCCCTCGGACACCGGCGGGCCCCGGCTGGCCGTGGGAGCGCGCATCCCCGGCGACCGCTCGCTGGAGACGGTGCAGCTGCAAACGGTGATCACCCAGCTGAACAAGGTCCTCAAGGCGATCCACCCGGCCGAGCTGAACGTGGCGCTGACCAACATCTCCCAGTCGCTGCAGGGCCGGGGCCAGCGGTTCGGGTCCATCGTCGACCGCGCCGCGCCCTACCTGAGCACGCTGAACGCGCACACCCCGGAGTTCGTCACGGACCTGCGCCTGCTCGGCACCGACCTGGACACCCTGGCCGACTCGGCGCCGGACCTGCTGGACACCGTGGACAACGCGGTGGTCACCGCGCGCACGGCGGTGGACAAGCGGGACCGGCTGGCCGACGTGCTCACCGGCGGGGAGCGCACCGCGAAGTCGGTGGACGAGTTCCTGGACCACAACTCCGGGCACATCATCCGGGTCACCGACAACCTGAGCGGCATCCTGCGCACCCTGGCGATCGCCCCGGACGAGATCCCGGAGGCGCTGCGCCGGCTGGGCGAGGGCGCCCGCCCGCTGGCCGTCGGGTTCGACCCCAACGGCGGCAAGCTGGTGATCAAGTTCAGCCTCACCCCGTGGGACCCGTACACCGCCGCCGACTGCCCGCGCTATCCCGGCGTGCTCGGCGGGCCGGCGATGTCCGGCCGGAACTGCGGGAGGTGAGCGGGGCATGAGCGTTCGTCGTGAGGTAGTCAAGCTGCTCGTGTTCAGCGTGGTCGCGCTGACCCTGCTGTGGATCCTCTGGTCCACCCTGCTGAACACTGTCGGCGGGGACACCCGCGCCTACACCGCCGAGTTCACCGACGTCTCCGGCCTGCACGAGGGCGACACGGTGCGCAGCGGCGGCGTGCGGGTGGGCCGGGTGGAGTCGATGAAGCTGGTCGGCCCCCGGGCCCGGGTGACCTTCGAGGTGCAGTCGGCCCAGCCGATGTACGAGAACACCCGGGTGGTCATCCGGTACCAGAACCTGATCGGGCAGCGGTTCCTGTCCCTGGTGCCGGGCGAGGGCAGCGCCCCGCCGCTGGTCGACGGCGCGTTCATCCCGATGGAGCGCACCGAGTCCTCGTTCGACGTTGCCGAGCTGCTGAACGGGTTCCAGCCGCTGTTCACCACGTTCAACCCGGCCGAGTTCAACCGGCTCAACGCCACCCTGGTGCAGGTGCTGCAGGGCAGCGGGAAGGACATCGGGCCGCTGCTGGAACAGACCGCGCAGCTCAGCAACACCATCGCGGACCGGGACAAGGTGATCACCAGCGTGATCGACAACCTGGTCCCGGTGCTGGACCAGCTGTCCAGCAAGACCCCCGAGTTCGACCGGCTGCTGGACCAGTCCGAGCGGCTGGTCGGCGGGCTGAACGAGCACACCGGGGAGATCTACGGCGCGCTGGAGAAGGTGCGTTCGGTGACCGGCACCGCCGAGGACCTGATCTCGGACATCCGCCCCGACCTGCGCGCCGACCTGGGCAAGGCCACCGAGGCCTCCGACGTGTTCCTGGACAACGACGAGCACCTGGTCGCCACGCTGGACGGGCTGCCGCCGTTCCTGGCCGCGCTCGGCCGGACGCAGCACTACGGCTCGTTCATCAGCCTGTACGCGTGTGACCTGGCCATCCAGATCCCCGGGCTGCCGCCGGACCTGCTCAAGATCCCGGACTCCGTGGCGACCCATACCGAGGTGTGTCGCTGATGCAACGACCACTGCTCCGCCCGCTGGGCGAGTACAACCCGTTCTGGCTGGGCCTGGTGGCCTGCGCGGTGATTGCTGCGATCGTGCTGGCCGCGCTGGGCTTCGGCCTGCTCGGCCTGGGCAAGGACCGGTACAGCGCCGAGTTCGCCAACGCCGGCGGCATCCGCCCGGGCAACGAGGTGCGGGTGGCCGGCATGGGCGTCGGTGAGGTCACCGGGGCCGAGCTGGAGGGGGACCACGTGCTGGTCTCCTTCCGCATCGAGTCGGACGTCGAGCTCGGCGCGGACGTGCTGGCCAGCATCAAGCTGGGCACGCTGCTCGGCGGCCGGTACCTGGAGCTGCGCCCGTCGGCCACCGGCAGCCCGAAGAACAACCGGATCCCGCTGGCCCACACCACGGTGCCCTACGACCTGTCCAACGTGCTGGAACAGGCCACCCCGCTGACCGAGCAGCTGGACGAGAAGCTGCTGCACCAGGCCATGGACGAGGTGAACAAGAACCTGCGCGGCGACGGGCCGAAGGTGGCCGCCGCGCTGGACGGGCTGGGCCGGCTGACCGACGTGGTGAACAGCCGCCGGGAGCAGATCGGGAAGATCATCCGATCCACCGACACCCTGGTCACCCTGGCCGACCAGCGCAGCGACCGGCTGTTCGCGCTGCTCGGCCAGACCGACACGCTGCTCAAGGCGCTGGTGTCGCGCCGCGACCTGATCCGGGGGCTGCTCTCCGACCTGGCCTCGCTGACCGACGAGCTGCGCGGCCTGCTCAAGGAGGACGAGCCCAAGTTCGGCCCGCTGCTGGACAACATCGTGGAGCTGTCCGACCTGCTCAAGAAGAGCGACAGCCAGATCGACCACGCGCTGGAGCTGCTCGCGCCGGCCTCCCGGTACACCGCGAACGCGTTCGGCAACGGGCCGTTCTGGGACGTGCACCTGCCGTACTCGATCTTCCCCGACGACTTCCTCTGTGCCGTCGGCTTCAACAAAGGTTGCAAATGAGGACCCTGCGCAGGACGGCCCTGGCCCTGGTCGCGCTGCTCACCGTGCTCGGCACGGTCAGCTGCGGCGTGGGCGCCGGGCCGACGAAGATCAGCGCGCAGCTTTCCGACTCGGTCGGGCTCTATCCGGGCAACGACGTCGCGGTGCTGGGCATCAAGGTGGGCAGCGTGACCGCGGTCCACCCGGCCGGCCGGTACGTGCTGGTCGAGATGGCGGTGGACCCGGAGATCAAGATCCCGGCCGACGCCATGGTGGTGACCCTGTCCCCGTCGGTGGTGACCGACCGCCGGGTGGAGCTGACCCCGGTCTACCGGGGCGGACCGACCATGCGGGACGGCGCGCTGATCCCGATCGAACGCACCCGCACCCCGGTGGAGATCGACCGGGTCTTCGCGGCCGCCGACAAGCTGGCCGCCGAGCTGACCAAGGACAAGGACACCACGCGCGCGCTGAACGGGGCGCTGGCCACCTCGGCCGACCTGGTGCGGGGCAACGGGGACAAGTTCAACCACGCGCTGAAGGGGGTCGCCGACTCGGTCGGCGTGCTCTCGGACAACCGCGACCAGCTGGTCAACCTGATGCGCAACGGCGAGCACCTGACCGCCGTCGCGGCCCGCAACGACCAGGTGATCCGTTCGGTGACCGGCAACCTGAACCAGGCCGCCGCACTGTTCGACCAACAGGGTCCCAACCTGGTGCGGGTGCTGGACGACCTCACCGACGTGCTGGACCGGACCGAGCACCTGCTCAAGGAGCACCGGTCGAAGTTCAACACCTCCGTGGACAACCTCCAGGTCACCGTGGGCACCCTGGCCAACCGCAAGCGCGAGCTGCAGGAGTCCCTGGACGTGCTGCCGCTGCTGCTGCAGAACCTGGGCAACGCCATCGACACCAAGGCGGGCGGGGCACGCGTGCACATCTCGATCTTCCAGCCGATCCTGGACACCGAGCTGGCGAAGGGGCTGTGCGCGCGGTTCCCGCTGCCGCTGTTCTGCCCCACGCCCGGCGGCCTGGCCGGTGCCGGGATGCCGGACCTGGCCGGGCTGTTCCTCGGCGGGAGGAGCCGGTGAGGGCCCGGTTGTCGCGGATGGCGCTGGTCCTGCTGCTGGGCGCGGCGCTGTCCGGCTGCTCGCTGTCCGCCACCGACCTGCCGCTGCCCGGGCTCGGCGTGGAAGGGGAGAGCTACGAGGTGACGGCGGTGTTCGCGGACGCGCTGAACCTGCCGGACGGCGCGCACGTGAAGCTCGGCGGCGACGACATCGGCCGGGTTCGGGAGATCCGGCCGGACAAGTTCGACGCGCGCGTGACCATGCAGCTGCGGGCCGACATCCGCCTGCCCCAGGGCACCACCGCCGAGCTGCGCCAGGCCACCCCGCTGGGCGAGGTGTTCGTGGCGCTGCACCCGCCGGCGGGGCGGGCCGCGCCCGGCGCTCCGGCGCTCAAGGACGGCGACGTGATCGACCTGGCCCGCACCGACTCGGCGGCTTCGGTGGAGGACCTGCTGGCCACCCTGTCCGGGGTGGTCAACGGCGGCGGCCTGGCCCAGCTGCCGGTGATCACGCACGAGGTGAACGCGGCGCTGGCCGGGCGCGCGCCCGAGCTGAACCGGCTGATCAACACCACCCGCACCACGGTGGGCACGCTCACCGCGCACACCAAGGACTTCGACCGGGTGCTGGACGCGGCGAACCGGGCCAGCCACACCCTGCGCGAGGGCTCGAAGACCATCGACGAGGGCTTCCGGGACCTGCCGCCGGCCGTCGAGGTCTTCGCCGACGAGACGGACCACCTGGTCGGGGCGCTGAACAGCGCCGGCCGGGCCAGCCGGACCGCCGACCACATCCTGCGCGAGTCCGATCACGAGGCGCGCGGCCTGCTGCGGGCCGCCGGGCCGGTGCTGGACGGGTTCACCGACACCCGGCCCTACCTGGGGCCGTCACTGGACAGCCTGGTGTACCTGGGCCGTTCGGTCGAGGCGATCACCAAGGGCGAGGGCGCCGCCGCGCACGGGGTCATCGCGCTGGGCAACCTCATCCTGCTGCCGCCGATCTCCGGCCCGCCCGGCCCGAACGACCTGGCCGACGGCGGCCGGGACCTGGCCAACATCTTCGAGCGGCAGCTGCGGACGTTCGGGGGTACCCGGTGAAGGGGCGGGCGGTGATGACCGTGCTCTCGGTACTGGCCCTTTCCGCGGTCGGCCTGGCCTACCTGCTGTTCGGGGTCATCCGGATCGACCCGTTCAGCAGTCCGATGACCATGACGGTGAACCTGGCCAAGACCGGCGGGCTGCTGGACTACTCCGAGGTCACCTACCGGGGCATCCCGATCGGCCGGGTCACCGCGATCGACCTGCCGCCCGGCGGCGCGCGGGCGGTCATCCGGGTCAACGAGGGGGTGCGCATCCCCACCGACACCGAGGTGGTGGTGGCCAACCTCTCGCCGGCCGGCGAGCAGTACCTGGACTTCCGGCCGAGGACCGACCAGGGACCGTTCCTGGCCGACGGCGCGGTGATCGACCAGCGGCAGACCCGGCTTCCGGTGCCGTTCCCGCAGGTGGTGGGCAACGTGACCCAGCTGGCTATGCAGGTGGACCCGGACAACGTGCGCACCCTGGTCGGTGAGCTGGCCAAAGGCCTGCGGGACACCAGCCAGGCCACCCAGCGCACCCTGGACGGCACCGACTACCTGCTCGCCGGCCTGGAGGGCGTGCTGCCCCAGACCGTGGGCCTGCTGCGCAACAGCCAGACCGTGCTCGGCACGTTCAACGACCTGCGGCCGGAGTTCCGAGGGTTCAGCCAGCACGCCCGGGGCGCCACCGGCGCGCTGCGCGACGGCGACCCGGCCCTGCGCGACCTGCTGGACGAGGCGCCGGGCGCGTTGGACCTGGTGGACGACGTGGTGCGCAAGGACGGGCCGGACGTCGGGGAGCTGCTCGGGGACCTGGCCACGTTCAGCCAGATCGCCGCCGACCGGCTGCCGGCGATGCGCCAGGTGCTGCCCGGGCTGATCCGGGTGGGCAAGGCGGCCCCCAGCGCGGTGCAGGGCAACCAGATCACCGCGCTGGCCGACCTCTACCCGCGCCCGGTGTGCGACTACGGCACCCCGCGCCGCCTGCCCACCATCGGCGGCAGCCCGCCGCCCCGGATCTACCGGTACTGCACGGTCGACCAGCCCCGGCTGCAGCAGCGCGGCGCGCAGTACGCGCCGAGGCCGCGCGGGGACGACACGGCCGGCCCGCCGCGCGGGGCGGACCTGCTGGAGCGGGCCCGTCCGGTGAAGCCCAGCCCTCAGGAGGAGCGCACCACCAAGCCGTCCCCGGCTCCGGCTCCCGCCGCCCCGCCGGCGTTGCCGCTGCTCGGCGGCGGGTGAGCGGTGGGTGAGTGGGTGAGCCGCCGGTGAGCACCGCGCGCGTGCGTGAGCTGCTGGACCCCTCGCGGCTGGACCGGGAGCCGGACGACTCGGCCGGCTACCTGGACCTGCTCGGCGACACCGAGGAGTACCGGCGTACCCGGGCGCAGCGGGCGATGCACAGCGGCCTGGTCGCCTCGATCTACCAGCGTTGGTGGCGGCCGGCGCTGACCGTGCTGCTCAGCCAGGGCGCCACGGTCGAGGAGGAGGGCCGGGAGGCGGTGCGGCTGCTCGACCTGGGCGGGCCGATGCGGGTGCTGGACGTGGCCTGCGGCCCCGGCAACTTCACCCGACTGTTCGCCTCGGCGCTGAGCGGTGACGGGCTGGCGGTCGGCCTGGACGCCTCCGAGCCGATGCTGGCCCGCGCGGTGCGGGACAACGCCGTGCCCCGGGCCGGTTACCTGCGGGCGGACGCCCGGCGGCTGCCGTTCCCGACGGCCAGCTTCGACGCGGTGTGCTGCTACGCGGCGCTCTACCTGGTGCCCGAGCCGTTCACGGTGCTTTCGGAGATGCTGCGGGTGCTCGCCCCCGGCGGGCGTCTGGCATTGATGACGTCACTGCGCCCGGACGCCGAGCCGTTGCGCACCGCGGCGAGCGGGCTGGCCTGGGCCAACGGGTTGCGCCTTTTCGACCGCGAGGAGCTGACCGGCGTGCTGCGCTCGGCCGGGCTGGTGGACATCCGGCAGCGGGCCGGCGGGTTCGCCCAGTTCGTCAGCGGCCGCCGGCCGCTCGACTGAGCCGCCTAGTTACACTCTGTCGAAGTTTTGTCACCAACAGCGATCATGGGGGAGAGCCATGGGGGCGCACAGCCGCGACGATGCCGAGGACACCGAGTTCGCCGACGTCGCCGACCAGCCGACCGAGAGTGCCGGTGGTGAGCACGAGGCACCGGAGGGCGCGCCGCTGCACCCGCTGATCGACCTGTCCCGTGACCCCAACCCGGGCAAGGCCGACCACGCCCGCCCCGGCGAGGACTAGCGTCCCCGCGCGCCGGCCACGTCCCGGTCCGGGTGGACCAGTAGCGCCACCGACACGCCACCGATCGCGGCCACCACACCGAACACCTGGAAGGCCAGCGCGTAGCCCTGGGCCGGGGTGTCGGCCGCGTCCACCAGGATCCCGGTGAGGGCGGGGGCGATCAGCCCCGAGGTGGCCTGCAGGGCGAAGTAGAGACCCAGCACCGAGCCCTGCCGCCCGGCCGGGGCGATCCGGGACACGCAGGCCGCGAGCAGCGGCAGCGAGGTCGCCGCGATGCCGTAGCCGACGCAGACCAGCGCGATGGCCAGCGTGACGTCCTTTGCCGCCGGCAGCGCGGCGAGCAGCAGCCCGCCCACCACCAGCGACCCGGCGGCGACCAGCCCGCGCAGGGTCCGGGAGCTGCCCCCGGCGGACAACCGTCGGTCGGTGAACCAGGAGATCCCCACCATCGCCGCCATCGCCACGACGCTGGGCAGCCCCAGCATGCTGCCGGCGGCCAGGCGGGGGAACCCGAGCCCCTTCTCCAGGTAGGACGGCAGCCAGGTGAGTACCACGGAGACCAGCGCGTACATCGCGAAGGTGCCCAGCACCGCGCCGATGAAGGTGGGCCGGCTGACGATGCGCAGGAACGGCACGTCGTCGTTCGCGGCGGCCGCCGACGTGGCGGACCGGGCATACGGCCCTTCACGGCCCACCAGCACCCACACCGCCGCCCACACCAGGCCGAGCACCGCCAGCACCACGAACGCCGCCCGCCAGCCCCAGCCGACCACGATCAGCGCGAGCACCGGAGCAATGGCGATCTTGGCGATGGACGCACCCGAGCTGATCAGGGCGGCCGGAAGCGCGCGCCGCTCCTGCGGGAACCAGGTGAACGCGGCGACGCTGGCCATCGCGGTGCTCGGACCCTCGGCCGCGCCCAGCGCGATGCGGCTGATCAGCAGCGCGGTGCCGGTGGCGAACACCAGCACCGGCAGCTGGGTGACCGACCAGGCCAGCACCATGACCAGCAGCACCCAGCGGGCGCTGACCCGGTCGGCGACGAACCCGGTGATCACGCCGACGATGCTGAACAGGAAGTAGAACGCGCTGCCGATGAACCCCAGCTCGCTGTTGGACAGCTTCAGGTCCTCCATCAGCGGCTGCGCGGCGATGCCCAGGATCGACTTGTCGGCCCAGTTGACCACGATGAACAGCACGGACATCGTGGTGACCGTCCAGGCCTGGACCGCGCGTACCGGCGGGGCTTCAACCTCGGCCGTGGGTGTACCCATGAGCTAACGCCTCCCCCTCGAAGCTGAGAGCCATTAGATGCGGTTCTCTCAGCAAACGTCAACGGGTTACGTAGTTCCCCGGATGTTCGGGCGGCCGCCGGGCGGGAGCCTGATCGGCATGACGGACAACGCAACCCTCCCGCGCGGCGCCCGGGCGCTGGACGCGGCGACCCCGGCCGACCGGGACCGCTACGCCGACCTGCTGCGGCTGTTCTCCATCGGCATGGTCGCGGTCGGGCATTGGGTGGTCGCCCTGCTCACCGTGAACGGCGCCGGCACACTGGGCACGGCGATGCCGGCCATGCTGTCCACCTGGGTGTGGCAGGTGATGGCGCTGTTCTTCTTCGTCGGCGGTTTCGCGCACGCCCGCGCGCTGCGCCACGACGTGCCGTGCCGTGTCTCCGTCGGGCGCCGAACTGGGCGCCCGCGCCGTGCCGCCGGCTCCGCCGGCGGGGACTTCGTCCGGTCCCGGGTGGCCCGGCTGCTGCCTCCGGTGCTGGCCATGCTGGTCATCTGGACCGGGCTGGCCCTGGCCATGCAGGCGGCCGGGCTGACCGGCGGGGTGTTCGCCGTCGGCCGGCGGATCATCACCGTGCCGCTGTGGTTCATCGGCGTCTACCTGCTGGTGGTGCTGGCCGCGCCGGCCATGATGCGGCTGCACCGGCGGCACGGGCTGTGGCCGGTGTTCGGCGCGCTGGCGGCGGCCGCCGGGGTGGTGGATCTGGCCGCGACCTCGGTGCCGTTGGTCGGGTACGCCAACATGCTGTTCGTGTGGCTGGCCGTGCACCAGCTCGGCTACGCCTACGCGGACGGCACGCTGCTCCGGGGTGGCCGGCGGCTGGCCTCCGCGTTCGCGGTGGGCGGGCTGGCCGGCGCGGCGCTGCTGGTGTTCGGCACCGACCGCTACCCGGTGCTGATGGTCGGCCTGCCCGGCAACGAGGCGTCCAACTCCGCGCCGCCCACTCTGGCCCTGCTCGGCCAGGGGGTGTTCCTGGTCGGCGTGGCGCTGCTGCTCCGCCCGGCCGGCACCGCGCTGGCCGCCCGGCCCCGGGCCTGGCTGGTGGTGGCCGCCGGCAACTCGATGATCATGACCATCTTCTGCTGGCACCTCACCGCCTGCTACCTGGTGCAGGGGTTCCTGCTGCTCACCGGCGTGACCGTGCCGGCCGCCTCGGCCCTGCCGCTCTGGCTGCTGGCCTGCACCCTGGTCTGTGCGCTGCTCGTGGTGGCGTTGCGCCGTTTCGAGCGCCCCCGGCCGGCGGGCACCGGTCACCCGGCGGCCGCCGTGGCCGGCACCGTCGCCGCCGCCCTGGGCCTGTTCGCCATCTCCCGCCTGGGCCTGGACAGCGCCGCCTGGCCCCAACTCACCTCCCTGGCCCTGCTAGCCGCCGGCGTCCTGACGCTCAGGCGGTGAGCGCCCACCCCTCACCCATATCGCTGGTTTCACCAGGTCATGTCGCTGATTCGGCTGGCTCGGGCCGATCAGTCCGAGCTGGCGAAATCCGCGACATAGCGTGGTGGAACCAGCGACATGGGGCGGTGGAACCAGCGACATGGGGCGGTGGAGCCAGCGACATGGGGCGGTGGAGCCAGCGATACAGGGTGGTGGAACCAGCGATATGGGGTGAGGAGGGGAGCGATATGGGTTAGTCGGGCATGGGGGTGCCGAGTTGGGCGGCTCGGGCGGAGGCTTCGGTGGGGAAGATGTTGCGCATCAGGAAGGGGTCCATCGGGAGGACCCAGTCCGGCGCCAGGAGGTTGGAGTAGCGCTCGAAGTAGAGAAGCTGCTTGGCGAAGAGGGTCAGCTCGGGCGGGTTCTCGCCGGAGTAGCGCTCCGCCGTGTTGAGCATCAACTCGATGATCTTGCGGGGGTTCAGCCGGGAGATCGGCGCGTCCAGGAATGGCCCGAACACCGCGCTCAGCGCGAAGCCGAGCTGCCCGTCGGTGGCCCCGGTGACCTCCTCCGGGGCGAGTACCCCGCACCGGCGCAAGCCTCGGGCCACCCGCTCGAAGTCCCGGTCGAACATCACCGTGTAGAGCACGTCCCGCAGCAGGTCCCGCCAGTGCGCGTCCAGCTCGCCCATGATGCCGAAGTCGAGGAAGGCCATCCGGCCGTCGTCCAGGATCCACAGGTTGCCGGCGTGCGCGTCGCCGTGGAACGGCCCGTGCACGATGGCCGCCTCCAGCCAGGCCTTCACCCCCCGGCGCATGGGCAGCTCGCCCTCGATGCCTTTGGCCAGCAGCATCTGCGGGTTGTCCATCGGCGTGCCGTACAGCCGCTGCATGCAGATCAGCTTGGGCGCGCAGTAGTCCCAGTAGATCTCCGGGACCACCACGCCCTTGTTGTCCCCGAAGGCGGCCACCGCCTCGCCGAACCGTTCCTGGTTGGTGGCCTCCAGGGCGAAGTTGAGCTCCTGGCAGGTGGCCAGGTAGAGCTGTTCGACGATGCCTTCCAGGCTCATCAGCCGGACCAGCGCGACGTGCTTGTCCAGGCGACGGGACAGGCGGCGCATGATGCGCAGGTCGGTGATCATGCGTGGGCCGATGCCGGGGCGCTGCAGCTTGACCACCGCCGCCCGCCCGTCCGGCAGCTGGCAGGCGTGCACCTGGGCGATGGACGCGGCGGACAGCGGCACGTCGTCGAACGAGGCGAAGAGCGTCTCCACCGGCCGGCCGAGCTCGGCGGCGACCAGCCGCCGCGCCCGCTCGCTGGGGAACGGTGGCATGTTGTCCAGGCAGCGCTGTGCGGCGGTGCTCAGCACCTGCGGGAACAGCCCCGGTGACGAGGCCATCAGCTGGCCCAGTTTCACGAACATCGGGCCGAGCTTGCCGAACGCGGTCACCGCGGCCTCGGAGGCCGCCACCGGGAGCGGGGCGCCGCGCCGGCGCAGCACCCGCCGGACCAACCAACGCAGCCAGGCGCCGGCCAGGTGGGTGTTCAGCACCCAACAGGTGGTGATGATCCGGCGCAGCTCGGCGAGCCCGAACCGGTCCAGCGGCGGGTACTGGATCTCCAACAGCTCGGCCGGCGGCCGTTGGGCGAACGGACCCGCGAACTCTGCTGCCATAGGCAGAGGAACCTAGCGCACCGCTTCCGAAGTCATCTGGTCGCCCGCAACGCCCGCATGTTGCTGATGTGACAACCTCGGCGAACCTTTCGGGGCCGGTCCGGTTTCAAAGACGGCTTGGACGGCGCGGCGTGGCGGTCTCCCGCGGCTCTGGTGCGGCCCGTTGCGTTGCAGTCGGTGGGCTCGCCCCACGCGTCACTTTCGTTTCATGAGTGGTACATGGTGGGGCTTGGTGCGTGATCGAATACGCATGGTGTTCCCCTCGTGAAATACATGTTGCTGATGTGTCCTATGGAATCAGCGACGCTGTCGATCGAAACGGAACCCGCCCGAGGTGAGCCAGCAGCGGCAGAAACGCACCGGGCCGCACCAAAGCCGCGGCGGACTGCCTCGCCGCGCCATCCAAGCTGTCCTCAGGCTGGGCGCCGTCCCAGATATGGGGTGTTTCAGGGGCTGCTAGCGGAGTCGGCGGCGGCGGGACTGCTGGGGCGGTTCGGGCGGGGTGAGGGCCGGGATGAGCAGCTCGCCGAGGAACTCCTCCAGGTTGCCGGGCGGCTCGATGAGGATGAGCGAGGCGGTGATCCGCACCAGCCACTGGGCCAGCGCGACCGGGTCCCGCCGGGCCAGGTGGCCGGTGCTGATGGCCAGGCTGACCAGTGGGACGAAGCTCGCGGTGGCCCGCTCCATCAGGTCGGTCACGTCGCGGGCCACGAACGAGCCGATCAGGTCCCGCTCGTCGGCCAGCATCTTGGCCATCACAGGGTGGTTCCGGGACTCGCGGACCAGGGTGGCGATCAGCTCGACCACCGACTGGGGGCCGATCGGGAAGGCGATCCGCCCGGGCAGCGTGGACAGCAGGCGATGCGAGTCCCGCGCGGCCAGCAGCATGATCTGCTGCTCGATGTTGCCCACCTGCCGGTAGACGGTGGTGCGGTTCACCCCGAGCTCCTGCGCCACGTCCTGCACGGATGTGCGGCGCACCCCGTAGCGGGCGAAGCAGCGCGACGTGGCGTCCAGGAAGGGGTCGAGCGACGCCGGGGGTGGCGGCGGCAGGCCCTGGATCGAGTCGGGGAGTGGCAGCACAGACGGCGTGTCCACCCGCTTCCCTCCAGTCCATCACGTTGGGCCCGACCCGTGTCCACCCTATCGACTCATTGCCCGGGATGAGGTCATGTGTAGCCGATTCCCGGGACAGTGTTATCGATCATCACTGGACCGGCGGTGAGTCACACCCGTGTTGTGCACGAATGTGCGCACCGGTTGCAGTCATTGCAACTTTAGAGCAGAATTGTCGCACTGTAGCTCAGTCTGACGGGCGGCCATGGGTTCCGAGAAGAGAACGACGATCGACACCGAGGTGCTCATCGTCGGTGCCGGGTTCTCCGGGCTCGGCATGGGAATCGGGCTGACCCGGGAGGGCCAGCGGGACTTCATCATCGTGGAGAAGGCCGACGAGGTCGGCGGTACCTGGCGGGACAACACCTACCCGGGCTGCGCCTGCGACATCCAGTCCCACATGTACTCGTTCTCGTTCGAGCCGAACCCCGGCTGGACCCGGCTGTTCTCCACCCAGCCGGAGATCTGGGACTACCTGCGCCGCACGGCCAACAAGCACAACCTGCGCCGGCACATCCACTTCGGCCTCGAGGTCACCGGCGCGCGCTGGGACGCCGGGGCGGCGCGCTGGCTGGTGCGGGTGCACACCGGTGTGGAGTACCGGGCGCGCTACCTGGTCGCCGGGGTGGGCGCGCTGCACATCCCGAACATCCCCGCGCTGCCCGGCATCGAGCGGTTCGAGGGCGAGACCTTCCACTCCGCCCGCTGGAACCACGAGTATCCGCTGGCCGGCAAGCGGGTGGCGGTGATCGGCACCGGGGCCAGCGCCATCCAGTTCGTGCCGGAGATCGCCGGCCGGGTGGCCGGGCTGACCCTGTTCCAGCGCAGCGCGCCGTGGGTGCTGCCCCGGCCGGACCACGCCGTGCCGCTGCCGGTGCGCCTGGCGTTCCGGCTGTTCCCCCCGCTGCGCCGGCTGTACCGGGCGGCGCTGTACTGGCTGAACGAGTCGGCCGTGCTCGGCTTCAACGGGCACCCCCGGCTGCTCGAGGTCCTCGAGCGGCTGGGAACCCGGCACCTGCGCAACCAGGTGGCCGACCCGGTGCTGCGGGAGAAGCTGACCCCGCGCTACCGGATCGGCTGCAAGCGGCTGCTCGGCTCGAACACCTACTACCCGGCCCTGGCCCGGCCGAACGCCGAGGTGGTCACCGCCGGCATCGCCGAGGTGCGCGAGCGCGAGATCGTGGACACCGACGGCGTGGCGCACCCGGTGGACGCGATCATCTACGGCACCGGCTTCCACGTCACCGACGCCTTCGAGTACCTGGACATCAAGGGCCGTGACGGGGCGGACCTGGCGCGGCGGTGGCGCGAGGAGGGCATCCAGACCCACCTCGGCATCACCGTCGCCGGTTTCCCCAACCTGTTCTTCCTGCTCGGGCCGAACACCGGGCTCGGCCACAACTCGGTGGTCTTCATGATCGAGTCGCAGATCCGGTACGCGCTGGACGCGATGGCGATGGCCGCCGAGCACGGCGCGGAGACCCTTGAGGTGCGGCGCACGGCCCAGGCCGCGTTCAACGCCCGCATCCAGCGCCGGCTGGCCAAGGGCGTGTGGAGCACCGGCGGCTGTACCAACTGGTACCTGGACGCCAAAGGCGTGAACCGCACCATATGGCCCGGATTCACCTGGCGTTATTGGCTCGCGACGCGCAGGGTCAAACCGAGGGACTTCGAACTGACCGTGCGCCGGGAACCCTCGGTGGATGAACCGGGCGCGCCGTCGGCGCCTCGGTCGCTGACGGCACTGCCCATGGAGGGAAGGTAGCTGTGAAGAACTTCGCCGACCGGGTCGCGGTGATCACCGGCGCGGGCTCGGGAATCGGGCGCGCGCTGGCCATCGAACTGGCCGCCCGGGGCGCCAAGCTGGCGGTGTCGGACATCGACGAGATCGCGGTCGCGGACACCGCCGCGCACTGCGAGAAGCTCGGCGCCGAGGCGCGCTCCTACCGGCTGGACGTGGCCGACCGGGCCGCGGTCACCGCGCACGCCGAGGCGGTGGCCACCGAGTTCGGCCGGGTCAACCTGGTGGTGAACAACGCCGGGGTGGCCGTGATGGCCACCGTCGAGGACCTGTCCTACGAGGACTTCGACTGGATCGTCGGGATCAACTTCTGGGGCGTGGTGCACGGCACCAAGGCGTTCCTGCCGCACCTGATCGCCTCCGGCGACGGGCACCTGGTGAACATCTCCAGCGTGTTCGGCCTGGTCGGGGTGCCGACGCAGAGCGCCTACAACGCCACCAAGTTCGCGGTGCGCGGGTTCACCGAGGCACTGCGCCAGGAGATGCTCATCGAGAAGCGGCCGGTGGGGGTCAGCTGCGTGCACCCCGGCGGCATCCGCACCAACATCGCGCGCGACGCCCGCTCGGCCGACGACAGCACCGCCGACCAGCGCGCCACCGACTTCGCCCGGATCGCCCGGACCACCCCGGAGGACGCGGCCAAGACCATCCTGCGCGGCGTCGAGCGCAACCGCTCCCGGATCCTGATCGGCCCCGACGCCTACGTGTTCGACGCGGTGCCCCGGCTGCTCGGGCCGTCCTACCAGCGGGTGGCCGCTCTCGGCGCCCGGGTGGCGAAGCGGTTCGGCGCACCGCTGGGGGGTGGCCTGTGAGCGAGGATGTGGACGATCGGCGGCAGCCCGGTGCGAGCGAGGACGCAGAGCACGAGGAGGGTTACACCGGTGCCGCCGTCGTGCTGATCGAGGACGTGAGCGTGCCGGTCTCGGTGATGCTGCGCGGGGTGTTCCAGCCGATCGACGGCCACTACCACTGGTACGGGCGGCTTTCCGCGAACGAGCAGCTGGACGAGCTGGTGGCCGGCAAACGCACCGAGGTGCTGCTGCGCACCCCGGTCGGCGAGGGCCGGGGCGCGCTGGCCGACCAGGACGTATGGGGCCGCTACCGGATCGACGGACAGGGCCGGCCGCCGTTCCCCCTCGAACTGGACGTCTCGGAAGAGACGTCCTGAGCCGGCCGGGTGCCGCGCGCGGAACAGGGGAGCGCGCGACACCCGGCCGGTGATTGTTATATCTCTACCCCCGAACGTGTCCGGGTGATCGCAACCTGCCAAGCTCAAGGGATGACCGAGCGCGCGCCGTCCCCGGACGACTGGGGCAACGTGCTGCTGCTCGGCGGCCGCAGTGAGATCGGCCTCGCCGTGGCCCGGCGGCTGGTCGCCGGCGGGGCGTCCACGGTGGTGCTGGCCGCCCGCGGGGCGGACCGGCTGGACGAGCAGGAGGCGGCGCTGCGCGCGGCCGGGGCGCACGCCGTGCACCGGCTGGAGTTCGACGCGGACGACCTTGCCGGCCACCGTTCGGCGCTGGAGAAGGCGGTCGGTCTCCTCGGCCGGCTGGACGTGGTCGTGCTGGCCTTCGGGGTGCTCGGGGATCAGGCGCGCGCGGAGCGTGACGCCGAGCATGCTTTGGCCGTTGTACATACCGACTACACCGCCCATGTGGGCGTGCTCACCGAGCTGGCCGGGCTGCTCCGTGGGCAGGGCAGCGGAAGGATCGTGGTGTTCTCCTCGGTGGCCGGGGTGCGCGTGCGGCGGGCCAACTATGTCTACGGCTCGGCCAAGGCCGGGCTGGACGGCTTCGCCAACGGCCTGGCCGATGCGCTGCACGGCTCCGGGGTGCGGCTGCTGCTGGTGCGGCCCGGGTTCGTGGTGGGCCGGATGACCGAGGGGATGAGCGCGGCGCCCTTCTCCAGCACCCCCGACCAGGTGGCCGGGGCGACTGTCCGCGCGCTCCGGGCCGGGCGGGGCGAGGTCTGGGTCCCGTGGGTGCTGCGGCCGCTGTTCGCCGCGCTGCGCACGCTGCCCCGGGCGGTCTGGCGGCGGATGCCGCGATGAGTCTTCGCGCCGAACCGGGGGCCGCCGCGCGGCCTCCGGTCACAATTAGCAACGCGCTAGCACAAAAACCGCGCCGATCGGGCCGCTGGCCTGGTATCAATCCACTCATGCGAATGGCGGCGGTCCGCTGGTTTGCGGCGGTGGCCCTGCTCGCTGCCGCATCGGTGAGCTGCGCCGCCGAAGAGCCCGCTCCGCCGGCCAAGGCACCCACCATCCAGGTGAACCGCACCGTCACCCTCTCCACCGCCTCCGGCCCCCGCACCGCCCTGGTGCACCGGCCGGCCAACCTGCCGCGCAATGCGCCGCTGGTCGTGGTCATGCACGGCGCCTACGGCACGGCCGAGCACACCAAGGCCTCGTTCGGCTGGGATGCGCTGGCCGACCGGGACGGGTTCGAGGTGGTCTACCCGAACGGCTACGGGCGGTTCTGGAACGCCGGCTCCTGCTGCGGCTCGCCGCACGCCCGCAACGTCGACGACGTGGAGTTCCTGCACCGGCTCACCGAGCAGCTGGTGGCCACGGACGGGGTGGACCCGCGCCGCGTGTACGCCGTCGGCATGTCCAACGGCGCGATGATGGCCTACGCGTGGGCCTGCGCGCATCCGGACGACGTGGCCGGCATCGGCGCCGTGGCGGGCGCACTGGTGGCCAGGTGCGACCCGGCGCCCGCGATGACCGTGGTGGCCATACACGGCAGCGCGGACCGAAGTGTGCCCATCAACGGCGGGGTCGGGCCGAAGAGCGTCTCCAAGTACAACTATCCGGCGCTCTCCCAGACCCTCGCGCCGTTCCTGGCCGCCGACGGCTGCCTGCCGACGCCCACCCGCACGGAGAAGGCGCCGGTGCAGCTGAACACCTGGTCCTGCGCCTCCGACCGGAGCATCCTGCTCGCCGTGGTGAACGGCATGGGCCACGACTATCCCGGCGCCCGCCCCGCCGACGCGGTCAAACGCGTGCTCCGCCAACCCCCCGGCCCACTCGACGCCACCACCTTCCTCTGGACCAACCTCCGCAGCTCCGTCCTCAGCTGATTCAGTGCATCCAGCACACTGATTCAGTCACTTTGGTACGCCGGTTCGGTGCGTTCAGCACGCTGGTTCAGTCGGTTCAGCAGGCCGATTCGGTCGGTTTGGCAGGGCCGCCGCGGGCTGGGGCCGTGTCGCGTAGCCGCTGAGTGCGTGCGTCGCGCCATGATCGGGGCATGACTCCCGACGACGTAGCGTTGCCGCTGGCCGGTATGCGAGTGCTCGAGGTGTCCTCGTTCGTGGCCGCGCCGCTCGGCGGTATGACGCTGGCCCAGCTGGGCGCCGAGGTGATCCGGGTGGACCCGCTGGGCGGCGCGCCGGACCACGGGCGCTGGCCGCTCGCCCCCTCCGGCACCAGCCTCTACTGGGCCGGCCTGAACAAGGGCAAGAAGTCGATCTCGGTGGACCTGCGCTCGGCGGAGGGCCAGGAACTGGTCACCCGGCTGGTCACCGACTCCGGGCCGGAGGGCGGGATCGTGCTCACCAACGCGGTCGGCCGACGCTGGCTGGAGTACGCCGAGCTGCGCAAGCACCGCCCGGACCTGATCCACGTGCAGATCGAGGGGCACCACGACGGTACCCCGGCGGTGGACTACACGGTGAACGCCGCCGTGGGCTTCCCGATGGTCACCGGGCCGGAGGGGCACGCCGACCCGGTGAACCACGTGCTGCCCGCCTGGGACATCGCCTGCGGGCTGTACGCCACCCTGGGCATCCTCTCGGCCGACCGGCGGCGCCGGCTCACCGGCGAGGGCCAGCGGATGAGCGTCGCGCTCTACGACGTCGCGCTGGCCATGGCCGGGAACCTGGGCTTCCTGGCCGAGGCACAGGTGAACCGGGTGGTGCGCAAGCGGCTGGGCAACTACCTGTACGGCGGGTTCGCCCGGGACTTCGCCACCCGGGACGGTGGCCGGGTGATGGTCTGCGCGCTCACCAAGCGGCACTGGTCCGACCTGCTGGAGGCCACCGGTCAGCGCGAAGTGGTCGGCGCGCTGGAGCAGAGCCTGGGTGCCGACTTCAGCACCGAGGACGACCGGTTCGAGTACCGCGAGGTGCTGGCCGGACTGCTGTCCCGCTGGTTCGCCAAGCACGACCTCCCGCAGGTGCAGGCCGCGCTGGCCGGCACCTCGCTGCTGTGGTCCACCTACAACACGTTCGCCGAGCTGGTGGCCGACGACCTGATCGCCAGCAACCCGATGATCCAGGTGATCGACCAGCCCGGGGTCGGCCGGCACATGGCGCCGGGGATCCCGCTGGCGCTCGGCGCCGGGCCGCGCGCGCCGGTGGCCCGGGCACCGGTGCTCGGCGAGCACACCGAGGAGGTGCTCGCCGCGCTCGGCATCGACGATCAAGGGGTATCCGCGCTCATCGGGCGGGGAGTGGTCGGTCCTCCTCCGAAGTGACCGCGCGGTCCCGCGCGGTGTCCGGGGCGAACGAGATGGCCAGCAGCGCGACCAGGGACACCGCCGAGAGGTACCCGCCGACGGCGAGGCCGCTCCCGGTCGCGGCGTACAGGTAGGTGGCCACGAACGGCGCGGGCGCGGACGCGATGATCCCGCTGAGCTGGTAGGCCAGCCCGGCCCCGGTGTAGCGAATCTCGGTCTCGAACAGCCCGGGGATGAAACTGGTGATCACCGCGCTGGACAGCGCGTGCGCCACGGGCAGGGCGAGCACGGCGGCCAGCAGGATGCCCGGTGTCGTGCCGGTGCGGAACGCGGCGAAGATGGGCACCCCGACCACGATCCCGGCCACCGCGCCCCACTGCAGCAGGCGCTTGCGGCCGATGCGGTCGGCCAGCACGGCGATCAGCGGCATGCTCACCACGTCCACCGCGGCCGCCACCATGATGCAGAGCAGGATCGGGCCGCGCGCGATGCCGAGATCCTTCGGCCCGTAGGCCAGCAGGTACACCGTGGCCAGGTAGAACACCGTGTTGCCGCCGGCGATGGACAGCGCGCCGATCAGTACCGCGCCCGGCCGGCGGCGCAGCACCTCCAGCAGCGGGACCGTCGGTTCCGCCGGCCGCCGCGCGCGCATCCGCTCGAACTCGGGTGACTCGGTGATCCGCACCCGGATGTACAGGCCCACCGCGATCAGGGCCGCCGAGGCGAGGAACGGCACCCGCCATCCCCAGGCCTGGAACTGCTCCTCGGGCAACCGCTGCGCCAGATAGAACCCGCCGGTGGCCAGCACCAGCCCGGCCGGCACACCGGCCTGCGCCCAGCTGGCGAAGAACGCCCGCTTGCGGTCCGGCGCGTGCTCCAGGGCCATCAGGGCCGCGCCGCCCCACTCCCCGCCGACCGCGAACCCCTGCACGAACCGCAGCGCGACCAGCGCCACCGGGGCGGCGATGCCCACCTGGGCGTAGGTGGGCAACAGCCCCACGAGCACGGTGGCCACACCCATGCCGAGCAGCGAGAACACCAGCATCCGCTTGCGGCTGACCCGGTCCCCGAAGTGGCCGAACACCACGCTGCCCAGGGGCCGGGCGATGAACGCCACGGAGAACGTGGCGAACGAGGCCAGCATGCCGGCGGTCGGGCTGAGCGTCGGGAAGAACTGCTTGTTCAGCACCAGCACCGCGGCGGTGCCGAAGATGAAGTAGTCGTACCACTCGACGGTGGTGCCGACGAAGCTGGCGAACGCGACTTTGACCGGCCCCACCCGCTGAGTCATGACTCAGTATGGCTCAGAAAGGGTGTAAGCATCACCCCGGAAATCGATTTCAACTGCCGGTCGCGCGAGTTGGTTCTCGGGTCAGTCGGTGCCCGTCCGGCTGCGCAGCGGGTGGTCCGGCGGTACCTCGACCACCGCGATCCGGATGCCGTCCGGGTCGGCGATCCACATCTCGTCCAGGCCCCACGGCTCGCGTTTCGGCTCGCGCAGGATCTTCACGTCCCGTTCGCGCAGCGTGCGGTGGGTTTCCGCCAGATCCCGCACCTGCATCCACAGCTCGACCGTCTCGCCGGCGGGCCCCGCCGCCCGGCCGGACACCTCGAGCAGGCCGTTCCCCAGGAAGAACACCGTGCCGCGTTCCGGGCCGGTGCCGAACTCCCGGTAGATCGCCAGGCCGAGCTGGTCGCGGTAGAAGGCGCGGCTGCGTTCCGGGTCGACCGGCCGCAGCAGGACCCGGCTGCTGAGGATCTCCACAGGGGGAGTGTAGGTGCGTACGCCAGCTGAGCCCGGAGCTGCGTGCCGGGCGATCGGCGGCGCGGCTAGCATGAATGGGGCGTTCATGTAGACCGCCAATACGGTGTCGACGCGTGTGGGAACCGCTCGACCAATTCTGGAGGCAAGTGCGTGGCTGACGACGTGTGCTCTTTGGCGGAGCTGACCCGGGGGGCGGTGTCGGCGGCCATGCGCGCCGCGCTGCCGGCCGAGCTTGCCGAGGCGGACCCGTTGATCCGCCGATCCGAGCACGCCGACTACCAGGCCAACGCCGCGATGTCGCTGGCCAAGAAGGCCGGCCGCAAGCCCCGTGACCTGGCCGATGCGATCGCCGGCGCGCTGCGCGAGGACCCGGCCGCCGGCCTGGCCGTGGAGGTTTCCGGCCCCGGCTTCCTGAACCTGAGCGTCACCGACCGGGCGGTGTGGCGGCAGGTGGCGGCGCGGCTGGCCGACGACCGGCTGGGCGTGGGCACCCCGCAGCTGGGCCGGCGCACGGTGGTGGAGTACTCCTCGCCGAACATCGCCAAGGAGATGCACGTCGGGCACCTGCGCACCACGATCATCGGGGACGCGCTGGCCCGGCTGCTCGAGTACCTGGGCGCCGAGGTGCTCCGGCAGAACCACCTGGGCGACTGGGGCACCCAGTTCGGCATGCTGATCCAGTTCATCGACGAGCACCCGGACGCCAAGTGGCGCGCACAGGACCTGGCCGAGGGCGACGCCGGCACGGTTTCCGCGCTCGACGGGCTCTACCGGCAGGCCAGGGCGAAGTTCGACGCCGACCCGGAGTTCGCCGACCGGGCGCGCCGCCGGGTGGTCACCCTGCAGTCCGGCGACGAGGCCACGCTGGCGGTGTGGCGGGAGCTGGTCCGCGAGTCGGAGAAGGCCTTCCAGGTCATCTACGACTACCTGGGCGTCTCGCTGAACGCGCAGCACTCCGCCGGCGAGTCCACCTACAACCGGTACCTGGACGAGGTCGCCGCCGAGGTGGAGGCGTCGGGCGTCGGGCAGATCTCCGACGGCGCGCTGTGCGTGTTCTTCGACGGCGTCACCGGCGCGGACGGCAACCCGGTGCCGCTGATCGTGCGCAAGAGCGACGGCGGCTACGGCTACGCCACCACCGACCTGGCCGCCATCCGCTACCGGATCCGCGACCTCAAGATGAACCGGCTGATCTACGTGGTGGGTGCCCCGCAGGCGCTGCACTTCCGGATGGTGTTCGACACCGCCCGCCGGCTGGGCTGGCTGACCGACGACGTGGAAGCCGTGCACATCGCGTTCGGCAACGTGCTCGGCCCGGACGGCAAGCCGTTCAAGACCCGGGCCGGCGGCACGGTGCGGCTGGTCGAGCTGCTGGACGAGGCGGTCGCGCGGGCCCGCGCGGAGATCGAGACCAAGCCGCACACGCTCGAGCCCCAGGAGCTGGACGTGGTGGCCCGGCAGGCCGGCATCGGCGCGGTCAAGTACGCCGACCTGGCCACCTCGCGCACCAAGGACTACAGCTTCGACCCGGACCGGATGGTCTCCTTCAACGGCAACACCGGCGTCTACCTGCAGTACGCGCACACCCGGATCCGGTCCATCCTGCGCAAGCTGCCGGAGGACGCGCGAACCGAGCTGGACGTGGACGCGCCGCTGCACCCGGCCGAGCGCGGACTGATCCTGCTCAACGACCAGTTCGCCGGCACGTTGACCGAGGTGGCCGACACCCTGGAGCCGCACCGGCTGTGCGGCTACCTGTTCTCGCTGGCCAAGGCGTTCACCGAGTTCTACGAGGCGTGCCCGGTGCTGACCGCCGAGACCGAGCAGCTGCGGGCGAACCGGGTGGAGCTGTGCCGGCTGACCGGGGCGACGCTGGCCGAGGGCCTGCGCCTGCTCGGCATCGAGACACCCGACCGGATGTGATCTCCGACTGGGGCGCGGTACGGCGGGACCGGGTGCTCGCCGAGACCGACGACTACCTCGTACTGGACAAGCCCGCCGGGGTGTCCGTGGCGGGCGAACGCCACGACACCGACCTGGTGCGCATCGCCGCGGCGGCGGGGGAGCAGCTCATCCCGGTGCACCGGATCGACAAGGTCACCTCCGGGGTGGTGCTGCTGGCCAAGAGCACGGCCGCGCACGGCCCGTTGACCAGGCAGTTCACCATGCGCACGGTGGAGAAGACGTACCTGGCGATCACCCGGTCCACCGGGCTGCCGGCGGCCGGTGAGATCGAGCTGCCGCTGGGCGTCGGCCGGAAGAACCGGGTCCGCATCGCCGCGCCCCGGGAGGAGATCGTCTTCGATCCGGCCGCCGCCCGGTGGACCGTGCCGGCGGCCTCGGTGCGGCCCCGCGCGTTCCCGTCGTCCACCGCGTTCACCCTGGCCTGGCAGGGCGAACGGCACAGCCTGCTGGTGCTGCGCCCGCACACCGGACGGCGGCACCAGATCCGGGTGCACCTGGCCTGGATCGGCCACCCGATCGCCGGTGACCCGTTATTTCCGGACGACGACGGCCCGGCGGCGCCGCGAACCTGCCTGCACGCCTGGCGGCTGGAGTTCGACGACCTGGCAGGGAAGCGGGTGGAGGCACGGACCTCGCCGGACCCGGGGTTCTGGTCTCCGGTCGCCCCCGAGCTGCCCCTGGACCGGCGCCGGCAGGTCCTGCTCGACCTCGGCTGAGCTACCGCTGGGGGTTGTGGTCGTCGATCCAGCTCAGCCGGTTCAGCGGGATGGTGATCAGTCGAGCCTTGCCGATCACGCTCTCCAGGGGCACCGGGCCGTGCCCCGGCGCCCGCGAGTCCAGCGAGTTGTTCCGGTTGTCGCCCATCATCCACAGCGCGCCCGCCGGCACCTTGACCGGCCCGAACGGGGCCTGCTGCTCGGGCGCGCCGTCGGGGCCGTCCGACGGGAAGTGCAGGTACGGCTCGTCCAGCGGCCGGCCGTCGACCAGCAACCGGTTCCGCGCGTCGCAGCAGGACACCGTCTGGCCGCCCGTCGCGATCACCCGTTTCACCAGCTCGGAGCGGTACGGCGGGACCAGGCCGAACAGCGCGGCCAGGTCGTGGCTGCCCCGGGCGAGCAGGTTGTCCGGCGGGGCGGGCTCCAGCCGGGACTCCTCCCAGCTGTCCGGCATCTGGAACACCAGCACCTCACCCGGGTGGGGATCGCGGAACCGGTAGGTCAGCTTGTCCACCAGCACCCGGTCGTTCAGGCAGCCGGTGCAGCCGTGCAGCGTGGCCTCCATCGAGCCGGACGGGATCATGTACATCCGGGCCAGGAACGCGGAGATCAGCGTGGCCAGCACCAGCGCGAGCAACAGCCGACCCAGCCAGCCGCCCACCGAGGGCCAGAACCGGCCGGACTTGCGCGCTGACGGGGTTTGCTCGACCGGGGCTTCGGACACCGGCTGATCGTTCCACACGGGTCGGCGGGGTCGCGCCGACGCTCCGGTTGGGTGCGGCGCCGGTTCCAAGGATTGCTCGGACGGCCGAGGCCGGGGTTCTCGGCCGGCCTCGAGCGGCCCTCGCGTTCGTCCGGGCGTTCGAAGAGCGGCGTGGGGGCTCTGCCGCAACTTGGGTGCCGCCTCGTGCGTTCGTTTCCGGCGCCGGCGCCGTGGGGCTGCCTGATGATCATCGAATACATGGTCAGCATGACACCAGGGCTGCTCCGGACGGGCCGACGCGTCCACCATGTCATGCTGATCATGGAATGGCCAGGAGGGCCGGACCATTGGTCACTCTGGTTGCGCGGACCGCGGGGCGGAGGCCGAGTCCGGGCACGGCCCGTGACTCCGTGGCCCACGACCAACGCAACGGCCGCTCCGTATCGGCGTGAAACCCGAGCTGCGGCCATCCAAGCAAATCTTGAGAACCGGCATCGCACGAATTGGAACTTCAGCCGTGCAGGGAGCGGTAGGCGGCCATGGCGCCGGGGTGCAGGGGGATGCCGCTGGTGACGATCAGGCTGCGCGGGTCCAGGAACTGGGTGCCGAGGGCCTGCTCGGGTACCAGGCGGGCGGCGTGGGTGACCAGCGTGCGGGTGACCACGTCGACGATCTCCGCGTCCAGTTCGGGCCGGCACACCACCAGGTTGGCCACCCCCACGGTGACCACCTCGCCGCCGGCGTCGTAGCTGTCCGCCGGCACCGAGACCAGCTCGTAGGCCGTGTTGTACGCACGGCGCAGCGCCGGCAGCAGCTCGTTCATCGGCAGCAGCCGGATGCGCCGCCGCTTGGCCAGCGCGGCCAGTGCCGGCGTCGGCACGCCACCCGACCAGAACAGCGCGTCGATCTGGCCGGCTTCCAGGGCGGCGATGGCGGCGACGAACGGGTGGTTCCGCACCGTGACCGGCTGTCCGCCCGGCTCGGTGTGCAGTCCGGCGACCTGCATCACCCGCCGCGCGGTCAGCTCGGCGCCGGAGCCGGCCGCGCCGGCCGAGACGGTCCGCCCGGCCAGGTCGGCCACCGTGTGGATCGGGCTCTGCTCGAGCACCACCAGCTGCAGGTAGTTCTCGTAGACCCGGCCGACGGCGCGCACGGCGGACCGGCGGTCCGGGTGGCCGTTCGCCACCTGCGCACTGTCCACCAGGGTCAGCGCCAGGTCGGCCCGCCCCTCGCTGAGCAGCCGCAGGTTGTCCCGGCTGCCCTCGGTGGCCAGCGCGCGCACCCGCAGGCTGGACTCCCTGGCCGGGATCTCCCGGGCCAGCAGCTGGGCGAACTCCAGGTAGAAACCGCCGGGCTCGCCGGCGGCGACGGTCAGCTCGCGGGCGCCGCCGGTCCCGCAGCCGGCGGCCCAGCCGAGGGCCCCGGTGCCCATCGCGGTCAGCAGCGCGCGGCGGGTCAGCACGGCAACCGCTCCGGGTCGACCACGGGCAGGGTCACCCGGACCATCAGTCCGCGCGGGTGGTTCGAGGTGAACCGCAGCGTGCCGGTGCGCATGGTGACCAGGCGCTCGGCGATCGCCAGCCCCAGGCCGGTGCCCCGGCCGTCGTCGTTGCGGGCGGCCCGCCAGAACCGCTGGGTGGCCTTGCGCATGTCTGCCTCGGACATGCCGGGGCCGTCGTCGGCCACGTTGAGCCGGATCGTGCGGTGGTCGCGGGTGGCGGTCACGGTCACCGTGGCTCCCTCGCCGGCGTACCGGATGGCGTTGTCCAGCAGCACGTCCAGCACCTGGGCCAGCTCGGACTCCGGGCAGCCCACCGGCTCCAGGTCCTCGGGCAACGCGTGGGTGAGCCGCACCCCGGCCCGCTCGGCGGCGGGTTCCCACGCGGTCAGCTGGGACAGCGCCACCGTCTCCGGCCAGCACCAGGCCGGTTGGGCCTCGTCCGGGTCGTCCTCGGCCAGCGCGTCCGCCGCGCTGGCCCAGTCCGCCGCGCCGAGCCGGTCGGCCGAGGCCAGCGCGAGCAGGCCGTCCAACAGGGTCTCCAGCCGCTCCACCTCGCCGGCCAGCGACTGGTAGCCGGCCTGGGCGCTGTCCGCCACGTTTGGGGCCAGCGAGTCCACCCGCAGCCGCAGCGCGGCCATCGGGTTGCGCAGCTGGTGGGAGGCGTCGGCGACCAGCTGGCGCTCCCGCTCGGCGGCAGCGGCCACCGCGTCGGACATCTGGTTGAACGACTCGGTCAGCTCGCGCAGCTCGGGCGGCCCGCCACCGCGCTGCACGTGCGTGCCCCGTTCGCCGGCGGCCATGGCGCGCACCCCCACCTCCAGCTTGGCCAGCGGGCGCAGCACCCAGCGGGCCAGCAGCAGCGCGAGCAGTACGAACCCGGTGCCCGCCATCAGCGCGCCGAGCACGATCAGCGCCCACGCGGCCGCCACGTCCGACGCCGCCCTGGCCACCGAGACGCGCAGCGCGACCACCCCGGCGATGCGGGTGTCCGTGCCGATCGGCCGGGCCAGCAGCTCCTCGTCGTCGGACCACGGGGTCAGCCGGGGGATGTAGCGGCCACTCTCGTTGCGCAGCGCCCCGTCGATCAGGCGCTTCACCTTCGGGTCGTCCAGGGTGAGCCCGCCGGCCGCGACCAGGGGCAGGCGGCGCTGGTCGGTGACCAGCACCCCCTCGCCGTACAGCTCCGCGTACGCCGTCGCCTCCTTCTCCAGCGCGGACGCGTCACCGCCGGCGGTGGCCTGCGCGGCGAGCGCGGCGAACCGGTTTAGCGCGGCCGTGCGGTCGATGACCAGCCGCTGGGTTCGTTCGGCGGCGGCGCTGGCCAGCAGCGGCCAGGCGAACGCGGCCACCGCGACAGCGGCGAAGGTGAGCAGCGCCAGGATCAACCGGCGGCGCATGGCTGGCCCGCCGCCCGCTCAGCCGAGGCGGTAGCCGAAGCCCCGGATGGTGCGCAGCATCTCCGGGCGGTCCAGCTTGGCCCGCAGGGTTGTCATGTGCACGTCCAGGGATCGGGAAACCGCGAGGTAGGCGTCGCCCCACACCTCGTCCATGATCTGTTGCCGGCTCACCGCGACGCCGGCCCCCCGGGCCAGCACGGCGAGCACGTCGAACTCCTTGGTGGTCAGGGGGACGGGCTGGTCGGCCACCCGGACCAGCCGGGCCTCCAGGTCCACCGCGATGTCGCCCACCTCGACCACCCGCTTCGGCTCGCTGGTCTGCGCGGCGGCCCGGCGGGTGACCGCCTCCACCCGGGCCAGCAGCTCGCGCAGCCGGACCGGTTTTATCAGGTAGTCGTCCGCGCCGGAGCGCAGGCCGCGCACCACGGACCGTTCGTCCCCCCGGGCCGTGAGGACCAGCACCGGCACGGAGCTGACCTTGCGCAGCTTTCGCAGCACCTCGAGCCCGTCCATGTCGGGCAGGCCGAGGTCGAGCAGTACGAGATCGGCGTCCCGATGCGCGACCAACGCGTCGGCGCCCAGGTGGCACCGGATGGGCCGGTGTCCCTGGGCGCCGAGCGCGTCGACCAGCGCGCCGGCAACGCCATCGTCATCTTCGACGAGCAGTACCCGCACGTGGTACCTCATCCCTAAGTGCGAACGGCCTCCGAGTCCTGCTCCCGCCGCGGCGGGCCATCGTCCAGCGGCGAGTCCTGGGAAGTCTCCCGCATGAACCGGTAAACGATCAACGAGATCAGAGCACATCCGGCAACGTAGTAGAAGTAGATCTCCCCATGGCCGATTTTCAGCAACCACAGCGCCAGCAGTTCCGCCGTGCCACCGAAGATTGCCACCGTGAGGGCGTAGGGCAGGCCGACCCCCAGCGCCCGGATGTGGGTGGGGAACAGCTCGGCCTTCACGATCGCGTTGATCGAGGTGTACCCGGTCACGATGACCAGTCCGGCCATCATGATCAGAAACGCCACCACCGGGTTGTGCGCGCTGCCGAGCAAGGTCATCAGCGGCACCGTGCACAGCGTGGCGCCCACACCGAAGAAGGTCAGCAGCGGACGACGGCCGATCCTGTCGGACAGCTTGCCGGCCAGTGGCTGCAGGACGACGAAGATCAGCAAAGCGGCGAAGTTGATCAGGGTGACGGTCTTCGTCTCGATCTTCGGCACGGCGATCATGTATTTCTGCAGGTAGGTGGTGAAGGTGTAGAAAGAAATCGTGCCGCCTAGGGTCAGACCGACCACGGTCAGGCAGGCTCTCGGGTGCTGAAGCAGCACACGCAGACCCCCGCCGGGCTTGCGCCCGCCGGCCTGCTGCTTCTCGGCCAGGAAGCTTTCCGACTCCTCCATGCTGCGCCGCAGGTACATGGCGACGACCGCGCCGAGGGCGCCGATCGCGAACGCGATGCGCCAGCCCCAACTCTTCAGCTGATCATCGGTGATGAGCTGCTGAAGGACGATCTGTAGTCCTAGCGCGAGCAATTGGCCCGCGACCAGGGTCACGTACTGGAAGCTGGAGTAGAACCCGCGCCTGCCCGGTGTTGCCACTTCGGACAGGTAAGTCGCCGAGGTCGCGTACTCGCCACCAACCGACAGGCCCTGTACCAGCCGGGCGGTGAGGAGCAGCAGGGGTGCCCACACCCCGATGGTCGCGTATCCGGGGGAGAGCGCAATCAGCAGCGAGCCGGCGGCCATGAGCGTGACCGAGAGGGTTAGCGCCGAGCGTCGCCCGTAGCGGTCCGCGAAGTGACCGAGCAACCAGCCACCCAGTGGTCGCATCAGGAAGCCGACCGCGAAGATAGCGGCGCTCTGCATGAACTGCGTTACTGGATCGCTCTTCGGGAAGAAGGTGGCCGCGAAGTATGGCGTGAACGCCGCGTAGGCGTACCAGTCGTACCACTCGATCAGATTACCGATCGAGCCTTTGAACACGTTCTTGACAACTTTTCGCTCGCCGGTCGATCCGGCGTCTACCGTGCGCGTCATTGAGCCCTCCCCAGACATACGTCGTCGCCGTTCCACCGTCGGGGTTCGCGGAGCGCTCGGCAACGTGGTAGGCCCGGTATTTACGATCGCTTAGGTCGGATCGCCCGCCGATCGGCGCACCGTCGGCGGATGGGGCGCGGACAAACTGACAGCCGGCTGGTCTTAGCAGCCTTCTTTCACGAGGGTGACGTCCTTGATGTTGTTGACCCCACCGTAGTCGAAATCTCCGCCGATGTAGGAGCCGTAAATTTGTGTCTGTTGTGGCTCGAGGCAGGTGTTTCTGTCTGGTGCTACCAAGTAGTCGATGTGCAGCGTGATAGGTCGGTACCCGCAGTTGCTCCAGCCGATTTGGGTGGGGATGCCGGCCTCGACGAACCGGCCGCACGGAAAATCCTTGGGTGCGCCGGGCGCGATCCGCGTAGCCGCGCCATCCGCAGTCGGCGCGGAAAATGCGGCCGCAGCCAACAGCAATAGACCGGTCTTCATCTCTGCTCCGTTCGATTCGGCGCCGTCAGCGACTTAGTGATTAAGGTCTCGATAGATCTCGGGTAGTTGGCGCGCCGCGTCGAGAAGTTCGATGCCGAGCAGTTCTCCCGTGGCCGAGAGATCAATCACAAGAAGTGCGCCGCCCGCGTCGTCAAATATGGGTCTGGTATCCACCGCTCCACCTGGTGGTATCTCTTTGAAGGCGATGTAGGCCACGTTGTTCTGCTTGTCGTGGCTCCTCACCTGCGGATACTCGGGTCCTTGCATGCGATACCTCTCAGCTATTTCGCATGAATACTGTAACGACATAGCCGTCGTCATTCAGGCAAGCGATAATGCCATTCGGGTTCCCTCGATCAGTGTATTGCCAGGTTCCCTGTCTGTTGAGAAATGCCGTTCGATAGTGGAGAGCGACCGTCAGCTCGACATCAGATTTGCTGATGTTCCGGTCGCGCATTTGCGTCAGCGCGTGCGGCGTATAACCCGCAACCCGCTCAGGTGCGTTGCTCGATGCGATTTGCCTCAACGAGAGATCACTTGCTTGGGCAACTAAATGGGGGCTCGGTAAGACCATAGCCATGGCGGCGATGGCTGCGCAGATCGGTATCATGCCGTTCCTGAACGATGGCATGGCCTTCTCGACCTCACTTGGGCGGTGTTCGGATCTGCCTGCGTGGATGTACGCTACCCGCCGCCGATGCACGGCGTACCGATATCGGCAAAATTCTGGTGCGGCCGAAGCGAGCGCACTGAGTTATTTCTGTAGGGGGTCCCTGGGTAGGCCGAGGAGGCGTTCCGCCACCTGGTTGCGGACAATCTCCGCGGTGCCGCCGGCGATGGTCAGGCAGCGGGCGAAGAGGTATGCGTAGAGCTCCCGGTGCGCCCGGCCGAGCAGCGCCTCGGTGCCGGCCAGCCGACGGGCGAGGTCGGTGATCCGCTGGTCGTGCTCGGCGGAGAGCAGCTTGGCCAGGTTCCCCTCCGGGCCGGGGCCGGCCCCGGTGACCGCCCGCGCCGCCTGCCGCACGCCCAGCAGCCGGCGCGCCTGGTCCTCGGCGAGCAGCTCGGCCAGCTCGGGTTCGAAGCGGGCCCGGCGGGGGTGGGCGAGTACCGGCTCCACCAGGTCGATGGCGGTGAACCCGACCAGGCCGGTGCCGCCGCCCAGGGACACCCGCTCGTTCCCCAGGGTGGCCCGGGCGACCGTCCAGCCCTGCCCGACCTCGCCGACCACGTCGGCGTCCGGCACGAACACGTCGTCGAAGAACACCTCGTTGAACAGCGAGGCGCCGGTCAGCTCGCGCAGTGGCCGCACCTGCACGCCGGGGGCGGACAGGTCGATGGCCATCATGGTGATGCCGGAGTGCTTCGGGCCGGACGAGTCGGTGCGCACGGTGGCGAAGCCCCACTGGCTGAACTGTGCGCCCGACGTCCACACCTTCTGCCCGCTGACCCGCCAGCCTCCCTCGTCCCGCACCCCACGGGTGGAGATCGCGGCCGCGTCCGAGCCGGCGCCCGGCTCGGAGAACAGCTGGCACCAGATGGTGCGGCCGGTCAGGGCGTCGGCGATCCAGCGCTCCGCCTGCTCGGCGGTGCCGTGCTGGAGGATGGTCAGGGCCACCCAGCCGGTGATGCCCAGCCCGGGCACCTTCACCCCGGCGAACTCCTCCTCGATCACCAGCTGTTCCACCGCGCCGGCGTCCCGCCCCCACGGCGGCGGCCAGTGCGGCACCAGGTAGCCGGTGGACACCAGCTCGGCCCGCCGCTGGTCCCGGGGCAGCTCCCGCACCCGGGTGGCCACCTCCCTGGCTTCCGTGCGGTACCGCTCCGCCTCGGCCGGCAGGTCCAGCGAGGCGCGGCGGCGCACCCCGGCGGCGACCAGCCGGAGCACGTCGTCCTCGGCCGGCGCGGCGGTCTCCAGCACGGTGTGCAGCGCCTGGGCCCGGCGCAGGTAGAGGTGCGCGTCGTGCTCCCAGGTGAACCCGATGCCGCCGTGCAGCTGGATGTTCATCTCGGCCGCGCGCACCGCTCCGGGCAACGCGCGCGCCGCGGCCACGGCGGCGGCCAGCTCGGCCTCCTCGCCGGTGCCGGCGCGCGCGGCGTCCCAGGCCGCCGCCACGGCCAACTCGGCGTCCACCAGCATGTCCGCGCAGTGGTGTTTGACCGCCTGGAAGTGCCCGATGGTGCGGCCGAACTGCTCGCGCTGACCGGCGTACTCCACCGACGCCGCGACGCAGGCGTGCCCGATGCCGGCCGCCTCGGCGGCGAACAGCGTCCGGGCCAGCCGCAGGGCCACCGCCCGCCCGCCTGCTACCCGGCCGGACGGTTCGCCGGCCAGGACCACCTCGGCCACCCGGCGGGTCGGGTCCAGCCCGGCCACCGGCGTGACCTTTGCTGCCTCCCGGGGCACCACCAGCAGGTCCGGGCCTTCCGGCAGCAGCAGCAAGTCGGCCAGGCCGGCGCCGAGCACCAGCCACCCGCGCTCCGGGTCCGGGTCGGCCAGCCCGACCGCCGCGGTGCGCTCGCCACCGGCCAGGCCGGGCAGCAGCGCCGCGCGCAGCTCGTCCGGCGCGGCCTCGGCCAGCACCGCGCCGGCCAGCGCGGTGGGCAGGAACGGCCCCGGCGCCACCACCCGGCCCAGCTCGGCCAGCACCACGGCCAGCTCGGGCAGCCCGAAGCCCTCGCCGCCGTACTCCTCGGGCAGGTGCAGGCCGGGCCAGCCCAGCCCGCGCAGCGCGGGCCAGAAGCCGGGTGGCTGTTCCTCCGGCGCGTCCAGCAGAGACCGCGCGGCGGCCAGGGCCTTGTGCTCGGCCAGGAATGCCCGGGCGACCGCCGCGAGCTCGCGGTGTTCCTCGGCGATCGCGAACTCCAGGTTCACCACGGGCATCTCCGGCTCCCTTGCTCGGCGGCTACGCGGGCTTCCCCGCGGTCTTCAGGATCGCGGCGGCCACCTCCGCCGGCCGGGTGAGGCTGGCTTCGTGACTGCCCGGAACCTCGACGGGCGGCACGCCCAGCCGGGCGGCGAACCGGGGCAGCTCGCCGCGCGGGAACATCCGGTCGTCGGCCGCGTGCAGGTAGCTGGTGGGCAGGCCGAGCGAGGTTACCGGCGGTAAGTCTAGCCCGTCGGAGAGGTAGCCCATGGGTTGTGGCACGAGCAGCGAGTGCACCAACCGCTGCACGTCCTCCGACGCGTCCTGGATGTAGTCCCGGCGCCACAGCTCGAACGGCATGGCCACCGAGTCGGTCCCGGAGGCCTCGGCCAGCTGCTCGCAGGTCGACCGGCCGGCCGGGGTGGCTTCGTCCAGGAACGACCCGCCCTCGGCCGGTACCACCGCGCTCCAGAAGACCAGGCGGCGCAGCCGGCCGAGCAGCCGGTGCGCGGCGCCGGCCATCGGGATGCCGCCCCAGCAGTGCGCCACCAGGGTCACGTCCGTCAGGTCCCGGCCGCGCACCTCGTCCACCACGTGCGCCACCGCGCCGGCCAGCCGCCGGCCGCGCGGGTCCTCGCCGTCCCGCAGGCCCGGCAGGGTGAGCGTGACGGCCCGGTGGCCGGCCGTGCGCAGGCGGTTCGCCACCGGCCGCCACGCCCAGTCGCCGTGCCAGGCGCCGGGGATCAACACGTACGTCTCGGGCATCTTTGCTCCGAAAATCATTTAGGGAACCGGTCACAGCGCCGCCACGCGGTGGTATTCGTCTCCTGATTACCGGCTCGACTTTCCCTTGTCACCGATGCATGGCTCACTGGAGTCATGACGGCCGAAGCGTTGCACACCATTCCGCCCGATGTGCTGCCCAACCTGCGCGACGTCGGGGGCCTGACCACAGATACCGGCGGAACCACCCGTCCGGGTGTGCTGCTGCGCAGCGCCGCGCCGCTGGCCGGGGACCGGCTCCCCGAGCTGGCCGGCTGGCCGCCCGCGCTGGTGCTGGACCTGCGGGGCGGCGACGAGCTGGGCGGCCTGGCGCACCCGCTGACCGCGCCGGGCACCCTGGTGCACGCGCTGCCGCTGCTGGACCGGGCCGTGACCCCGGAGGCGGGCGGTGAACCGGTCATCGACTGGGATCAGGTGCCGGACCTGGCCACCGCCTATCTCCACTTCCTGGAGCGCAGCGAGACCAAGCTGGCCACCATCACCGAGCTGGTCGCGGCGGCCGAGGGCGCGGCACTGGTGCACTGCGCGGCCGGCAAGGACCGCACCGGGGTGGTGGTCGCGGTGCTGCTGCGCGCCGTCGGGGTGAGCCGCGAGGCGATCACCGCCGACTACCTGCTCACCGAGCCCGAGCTGCCGGCCATCCTGGCCCGGCCGAACAACGTCGTGGCCGACGCGACGCGCTACCAGCGCCTGCTCGGCGTGCCGGCGGAGGCGATCACCGGGGTGCTGGACATGCTGGACGACACGCCGGGCGGCGCGGCGGGTTGGCTGCGCGCGCGGGGCGTGGCGGATGATGTACTGGCCGCCTGGCGGCTCCGCATTCTGGGGTGATCGGGCCGGCGCGGCCGCCTCCGGAGCCGCGCGTGAAGAACAACACGCCCGACCCGCGTGTTGCGGCTGGCGCCCCGCCATGCGGTCGGGCAGACTGCCACCGCGACTGTTGGCCAAGACTGTTGATCATGAGGACGTTGGGGAAGACGTTGCCTCATTCGACAGCGGAGGTCTGCAGTGAGTACACGTGGAGTGATCTACGTCCACTCGTCGCCAGCTGCGGTATGTCCGCATGTCGAGTGGGCGATATCCGGCGTGCTCGGAACCCAGGTGTCGCTGCGCTGGACACCCCAGCCGGCGGCGCCGGGGACCCTGCGCGCCGAGTGCTCGTGGCGGGGGCCGGCCGGCGGCTCCGGCGCGATTGCCGGTGCCCTGCGGGCCTGGCCGGTGCTGCGCTTCGAGGTGACCGAAGAGCCCAGCGAGGGCGTCGACGGCCAGCGCTTCACCCACGTGCCGAACCTGGGCCTGTGGCGCGGCCGGACCAGCGCGAACGGTGACATCGTGGTCGGTGAGGACCAGCTGCGGTCGGTGATGTCCGCGCGCGGACAGGTGCGCGGCCGGATGCACGAGCTGCTCGGCACCGCCTGGGACGAGGACCTGGAACCCTTCCGCCGCGCCGGCGACGGCGCCCCCGTCACCGTCCTCCACCAGGTCGGCTGAGCCGGTCTGCCGCCGCGGCGTCGCACAGGAACCGGCACGTCGCACGCCCCGCGGGCGGTGCGGCGTCACAGTTGGTTGCGCGGCGAACCGCCGCGGACAGCGATCAACCTCAATGCGTCGCGGCTCTACCGCCACGGCTGGCGATCATGCCTGGAATATCGCTGAAGCAGTGATCTTTGATGTCGATCTTGGGCGTGGTCACCCGACTGGGTGGGGACGACGGTGGACCGCTGGTAGGGACCGGTACGGGCGGCGGCGGGCGGGTGTGTAAAGCTTCCCTCCGTGGCCAGAGCGGGAGAGCGGCGTTGGGTGGTGACCTTCGCCGTGGTGTTGGTGGTAGTGCTGCTCGGACTGCTGGCGGTGGCCGGGCTACGGCTCGCGCAGATGCGCTCGGTACCGCTCGGGGTGGCGCGGGAGCGGCCGGCGCAGGGCGCGGGCCCGACCGAGGTGGAAGTCAGCGCGGACGCGTGGGTGCACCCGGCCGGGCCGGCCGTTCAGGACGCGCTCAACCGCTACTTCAGCGCGATCAACGACAAGGACTACCGGAGCTGGGTGGCGACGGTGACGCCGGCGGTGGCCAACCAGCGGCCCGAGGCCACCTGGTTGCAGGGCTACGCGAGCACCACCGACGGCACGATCCGGATCAGCCGGATCGACGAGGCCGGACCCGGCCGGCTGGTCGCGCTGGTCTCCTACGTGAGCACGCAGGACGCCGAGGACGGGCCGGACGACCTGAAGGTGCCGCGCATCTGCTGGCGCTCGTCCATCCCGTTGGTCGGCAGCCCACCACTGGTCGACATGGTCAAGACCAGCGGCGTCCTGCGAGGCTCGTGCTGAACGCGGCCCCCCGGGGCGAGCACCACAGATAGCTGTGGCGCCCGCCCGGAGGTCAGATCACGCGGCGGTGAAGGCCAGCGCGACGTTGTGCCCGCCGAAGCCGAACGAGTCGTTCAGCGCGGCGGTGAGCTCGATCTTCCTGGCCTCCCCGGACACGACGTCCAGCTGCACGCCCGGGTCGAGGTTCTCCAGGTTGGCGGTGGGCGGGATCACGCCGTCCCGGATGGACAGCACGGTGGCGATGCCCTCCACCGCGCCGGCCGCACCGAGCAGGTGACCCAGGGTGGACTTGGGCGCGGTGAGCACCGGGTGGTCGCCGATCGCCCGGCGCACCGAAGCGGCCTCACCGACGTCCCCGACCGGGGTCGAGGTGGCGTGGCAGTTCACGTGGCCGATGTCCGCCGGGTCCAGCCCGGCGGAGCGCAGCGCGGCCTTCATGGCCCGCGCCTGACCGATGCCCTCCGGCTCCGGGGCGGTGATGTGGTACGCGTCGGACGAGGTGCCGATGCCGGCCAGCCGGCCGTGCACGGTGGCGCCCCGGGCGGCCGCGTACTCCTCCCGCTCCAGCACCATGATGCCGGCGCCCTCGCCCAGCACGAACCCGTCGCGGCCGGCGTCGAACGGCCGTGACGCGCCCTCGGGGTTGTCGTTGTGGCTGGTGCACATGGCCCGCATCTGGGAGAACCCGGCCAGCGGGATACCGCAGATGCACGCCTCGGCGCCGCCCGCGATGACCACGTCCACCTCGTTGGCCTTCAGCATGCGCCAGCCCCAGGCCAACGCCTCGGCGCCGGAGGCGCAGGCGGACACCGGGGCGTGCACGCCGCCCTGGGCCTTGAACTCCAGGCCGACGTGCGCGGCCGGGCCGTTCGGCATGAGCATCGGAATGGTCAGCGGCGCGACCTTGCGCACCCCCTGGGTCTCCAGGATGTCGTCCTGGGAGAGCAGGGTGACCGCCCCGCCGATTCCAGTGCCGACGATGACCGCCAGCCGGATCGGATCCACCTCGGGCGCGCCGGCGTGCTGCCACGCCTCACGCGCCGCGATGATGGCGACCTGCTCGCAACGGTCCAGCCGCCGCGCCTCGACCCGCTTCAGCACCTCGGTGGGCTCGACGGCCAGCTGCGCGGCGATCTTCACCGGCAGCTCGAACCGGTCCACCCACTCGTGCTCGATCCGAGACACCCCGGACTTGCCGGCCAGAAGGCCCGACCAGGTGGAGTCGACGTCCCCGCCGAGCGGGGTGGTGGCCCCGAGCCCAGTGACGACGACCTGAGTCATTTGTTGGCGGCGATGTAGTTCACCGCATCGCTGACGGTCTTCAGCTCGGCCAGCTGGTCGTCCGGGATCTTCACGCCGAACTTGTCCTCGGCCTGCACCGCGATCTCCACCATGGACAGCGAGTCGATGTCCAGGTCGTCGACGAAGGACTTCTCCGGGGTGACCTCGGCCGCGTCGATACCGGCGATCTCTTCGACGATCTCGGCCAGGCCGGGGAGGATGTCTTCGTTGCTCACGTGGGTTCCCTTTCGATTGGTTGTACTCAAGAACTGACGGATTACGGGTCAGGGGGTGACGACTACCTGGGCGGCATAGCTGAGCCCGGCCCCGAAGCCGACGAGCAGCAGCACGTCGCCCCGGGAGATTTCGCCGGCCGCCCGCATGTGGTCGATGGCCAGCGGGATGGACGCCGAGGACGTGTTGCCGGAGTGCACGATGTCCTTGGCGATCCGCATGTCCTCCCGCGCGCCGGCCTTGTGCAGGCGCTTGGCCACCGCCTCGATGATGCGCAGGTTGGCCTGGTGCGGGACGAACACGTCGATGTCGGCCGGGGTCAGCCCGGCCAGCTCGATGGCCCGCAGCGCCACCGGTGCGATCTTGGTGGTGGCCCAGCGGAACACCTGCTGGCCCTCCTGGCGGATCGAGTTGCTCTCCGGCTCGATCCGGATCGCCTCGTGCGCCTCGCCGTCGCTGCCCCAGGTGAGGGGGCCGACGCCGACCTCGTCCGGGGTGCCGGCCGGGCCCAGCACGGCCGCGCCGGCTCCGTCGGCGAAGATGATGCAGGTGGACCGGTCGTCCCAGTCCAGCCAGTCGGACAGCTTCTCCGCGCCGATCACCAGCACGTGCTTGGCCGAGCCGGCCCTGATCAGGTCGGCGGCGGCGCCGACGCCGTAGCTGAAGCCGGCGCAGGCCGCGTTCAGGTCGAACGCTCCCGGTGCCTGTACCCCGATCCGGGTGGCCACCTGGGCGGCCGCGTTGGGGATCGGGTTGGGCATGGTGCAGCTGGCCACGATGACCGTGTCCACGTCGGTGGGGGAGAGCCCGGCGTCGGCGATCGCCTTGGAACCGGCGTCGGCGGCGATCTCCACCAGCAGCGTCTCCGGCTCGGCGATGCGCCGGCTCTGGATGCCGACCCGGTCGCGGATCCACTCGTCGCTGGTGTCCACCCGCTGGGCCAGGTCGTCGTTGGTGACGATCTTGTCCGGCTGGGAGCTGCCCCAGCCGAGGACGCGGGCGCCCGGCACGGCCTGGGCGAGGCGGATCGCGCGGCTCACGCGGCACCTCCAGTGATCACGTCGGCGGCCGCCGGTACGGCGTCCGGGCTCTTCAACGGGTAGGTCGGGGTGCCCTTGAGCTCCCGCTTGGCGATGCCGGTGAGGGTGCCGGCCGGGGCCAGCTCGATCACTGCGGTGACGCCGAGGTCGCGCATCCGGGCCGAGCACAGGTCCCAGCGCACCGGCAGGGTCACCTGCGCTACCAGCCGGTTGCGCAGGTCGGCGCCGCTGGTCACCTCGGCTCCGTCGGCGTTGGACAGCAGCGGGCGGACCGGGTCGGCGAAGTCCAGCTTGTCGGCGTAGCCGCGCAGCGCCTCCTCGGCGGGGGCCATGAACCGGGTGTGGAAGGCGCCGGCCACGGCAAGCACGCGGACCTTGGCCCGTTCCGGCGGTTCCTCGGCCAGCCGCTCCAACGCGTCCAGCGGGCCGGCGGCGACGATCTGGCCGGCACCGTTGCGGTTCGCCGGGTCCAGGCCCAGCTCGGCCAGCCGGGCCAGCACCTGCTCCTCGACGCCGCCGAGCACCGCGCTCATTCCGGTCGGCTCCAACAGGCAGGCGGCGGCCATCTCCCGGCCGCGCACGGCGGCCAGCTCCACGGCGGCGTCCGGGGTGAGCGAGCCCGCGATGGCGGCGGCGGCCAGCTCACCCACCGAGTGGCCGGCGGTGAGCGTGCCCTCGGGAAGCTCCGCGTCGGCGGTGAGGTGCTGGTAGGCGAGCAGCGCGGCGGCCACGATGAGTGGCTGGGTGACCGCGGTGTCCTTGATCTCGTCGGCCGTCGCCGTGGTGCCGAGGCGGGCGATGTCCAGGCCGGTCGCCTCGGACCAGCGGGCCACGCTGGCGCGCGCGTCGACCCGCTCGGCGGCCGGGCCGTTGAGCCATGGATCGAGCATGCCGGGTGTCTGGGAGCCCTGTCCGGGGGCGAGCACGACAATCACTCGGGCCAGCCAACACCGTAGCCCGGCTGGAGGGGGATAACGACTGGCACGAAACTCACCGGGTGTGGTTTGGAGGTTTCCTACAAAGCAGACGGCGCCCGTCTGTCTTATGCCCAGGTTAATTTGTAGGGTCGTGCCGGTATCTTGGCTGGTCACGCGCCGTTGTCAGGCCAACTACTCCGGGTTCAAACGGCCCAGTACGAGGGCTATCCGGAGCACCAGCGCGTCCCGTGGGACGGTGGGGTCGAACCCGGTGACTTCTCTCACCCTGCGTAGTCGGTAGCGCACGGTGTTGGCGTGCACGAACAGCGCCCGGGCGCAGGGTTCCAGCGCTCCGCCGCCGTCCAGGTAGTTGGTCAGCGTGCGGTGCAGCTCCCCGCCGGCCGCGACCAGCGGCTCCACCACCCGCTCGACCAGCTCGGCGCGCGCCGCCGGGTCCCCGGCCAGGGTCCGCTCCGGCAGCAGGTCGTCGGCGTACACCGGGCGCGGCGCGGCCGGCCGGCCGATCACCGCGCGCAGGCCCTGCAGGGCGTCCCGGGCGCTGGTGTGCGCGGCGGCCAGGTTCGCCGCGGTCGGCCCGATCACCACCGGACCCGGGCCGAACGCCTTGGCCAGGCGCTCCATGGCGGGCTCCCTCGGGCCGGAGAGCAGCGCGACCAGGCGGGGGCCCTGCACGCCCAGCAGCACCGAGCGGCCGAGGCGGGTCGCCGCCCGCCGGATGCCGGCGAGCGGCTCGGAGTGGTTCTCCGGCGGCGGGGTGCCGACCAGCACGGTCACCGCCAGCTCGGCGTCCCAGCCGAGCGCGGAGGACCGGGAGATCAGTGCGTCGTCCACCTCGCCGCGCACCACGCCGTCCACCACCAGGGCCTCGAGCCGGGCGTCCCATGCGCCCCGGGACTCGGCGGCGCTGGCGTACACCAGCGCGGCGGCGAACGCGATCTCGCGGCCGAACTTGAGGATGCCCTCGGTGAGCAGCCGCCGCTCCTCGTCGTCGGCGGCGAGCAGGGGCAGGCGCTGTTCGAAGACCTCGATGGCCACCCGGACCATCTCCACGGTCTGCCGCAGGCTGACCCGGCGGGCGAGATCCCTCGGGGCGTTGCGGAACGCCTCGGCGGTGAGCGGGATGGTCTCGGTAGGCTTGCTCAGCCAGGCGACGAAGTTGGACACGCCGGCCTGGGTCACCAGCAGCACGCCGGCCCGCTGATCGGCGGACAGCCGCCGGAACCACGGGAACCGCTCGGCCATCATGGCCACACTGCTGCTGGCCAGGCCGCCCGACGCCTGCTCCAGGCGCCGCAAGGTACGGCCGGACACCGCAGGTCCGGTGTGCGCGGTTGTCACGTCGCGCAGCATGGCACGTCATCCGTGCCCGGCAACATTCAACCTAGGGACACGTCGCGTCCCCGGGAAACTCGGAAATGGTGCGGATCAGCCCAGTGGCGTTACTCCTGTTGCCTGTGGGCCTTTCTGGCCCTGCTCAATGTCGAACGAAACGCGCTGGCCCTCGTCCAGGGTGCGGTAACCGCTGCTCTGGATCGAGGAGTAGTGCACGAATACGTCCGCGCCACCACCGTCGGGAGCGAGGAAGCCGTAGCCCTTCTCGCTGTTGAACCATTTGACGGTGCCCTCTGCCATTCTTGCTCTCCTCGTGCCTAAATTCCGGGCTCCAGCCCCGGTAGCGCGCCGGCCCGCAGCGTTCTGAGCAGGCCGGGATGCCATTCCCGGCCGAACTCCTCCGCCGAGAAGAGCAACGGCGGCAGAGTACCGCGCCTGGCCCGAATGGGGGAGAGCGATCGCTAGGAGGGGTGATCGGAAATCGATTTACCAGATCATTCCCGACGCCCCCCGGCCCTGATTCAGTGCGTTCGGCACGCTGATTCAGTCACTTCGGGCGGGTGTCTGGGGCGGGGTGTCGGTTCCCGGCGGTGCCGGTTCGGGGATCGCTCGGACGGCGCGGCTCCGGGCCGAGCCTGGCCTGGGTGCGGCCCGTGACGTTTCCATCGGGACGCTTCGCGGGGCGTTTCGTGATCAACAGGGTTTACGTGATCAACAGGACATGAGGGCACTTACGGGTGCCTTTAAGCGGCCACCATGTCCTGTTGATCACGCGACGAGTTCACAGGAACCTCACCGGCCCCACCGGTTACGTGACGTGCCGGCCGCTCGAAACCGGCGCTTACGCGGAGCCCGGGTCGGAGGTCTGGGGACCGGCGGCCCTCGGGTCGTCGATCCGGTACTTGCCGGCGGCGGAAAGCAGCGCGGCGCGATCCAGCTCGCCCCGCTCCACCAGCGTCGCCAACGCCTGCACGGTGATCGACTCGGCGTCCACGGTGAAGTGCCGGCGTACCGCGGGGCGGGTGTCGGAAAGCCCGAACCCGTCGGTGCCCAGCGTGTGGTACTCGCCGGGGACCCAGGGCCGGATCAGGTCCGGCACCGCCCGCATCCAGTCCGAGACCGCGATCACCGGGCCGGCGTGGCCGTCCGGGTCGGCCAGCGCCTCGTGCAGGTACGGCACCCTCGGCTCCTCGTCGGGGTGGCGCAGGTTGTGCTGGTCGCACTCGATGCCGTCGCGGTGCAGCTCACCCCACGAGGTCACCGAATACACGTCGGCGGCCACCGCCCAGTCCTCGGAGAGCAGCTCCTGCGCGCGCAGCGCCCAGGGCAGCCCGACCCCCGAGGCGAGCAGGCGGACCCGGCGCTCGTGCCGGTTCGGCGCCGGGCGGTACCGGTAGATGCCGCGCAGCAGGCCGTCCACGTCCAGGTTCTCCGGCTCGGCCGGCTGGGGATACGGCTCGTTGTACAGCGTCAGGTAGTAGAAGACGTTCGGGTCGCGCCCGGCCCGCGCCTCGTCGTCGCCGAACATGCGGTCCAGCGCGTCGCGCACGATGTGCCCGATCTCGAAGGAGAACGCCGGGTCGTAGGCGAGCACCGCCGGGTTGGTCGCGGCCAGCAGCAGCGAGTGCCCGTCGTTGTGCTGCAGGCCCTCACCGGTCAGGGTGGTCCGCCCGGCGGTGGCGCCGAGCAGGAAGCCGCGGGTCATCTGGTCGGCGGCCGCCCAGATGCCGTCGCCGGTGCGCTGGAAACCGAACATCGAGTAGAAGATGTACAGCGGGATCATCGGCTCGCCGTGGGTGGCGTAGGAGGTGCCGGCCGCGACGAACGACCCGACCGAGCCGGCCTCGTTGATGCCCTCGTGCAGCAGCTGGCCCTGCTCGCTCTCCCGGTAGGCCAGCATCAGCTCGGCGTCCACCGAGGTGTACCGCTGGCCGTGCGGGTTGTAGATCTTCTGCGTGGGAAACATCGAGTCCATGCCGAACGTGCGCGCCTCGTCCGGGATGATCGGCACGAACCGCCCGCCGATCTCCTTGTCCTTGATCAGGTCCCGGAGCAGCCGGACGAAGGCCATGGTGGTGGCCACCTCCTGCTTGCCCGAGCCGCGCCGGACCACCTCGTAGACCTTGTCGCCGGGCAGCACCAGCGGCTGGGCGCGGTCGGGCCGGCTGGGCACCGGGCCGCCGAGCTGGCTGCGCCGCTCTTGCAGGTACTGGATCTCCGGCGCGTCCTCGCCGGGGTGGTAGTACGGCGGCAGGTAGGGGTCGCGCTCCAGCTCCTCGTCGGTGATCGGGATGCGCTGGGTGTCCCGGAAGCTCTTCAGGTCGTCCAGGGTCAGCTTCTTCATCTGGTGCGTGGCGTTGCGGCCCTCGAAGTGCGAGCCCAGCCCGTAGCCCTTGATCGTCTTGGCCAGGATCACCGTGGGCTGGCCGTGGTGGCCGACGGCGGCCGCGTAGGCCGCGTGCACCTTGCGGTAGTCGTGGCCGCCCCGCTTCAGGTTCCAGATCGCCTGGTCGGACATGTCGGCCACCAGCGCCTTGGTGCGCGGGTCGCGGCCGAAGAAGTGGTCCCGTACGTAGCCGCCGTCGTTGGCCTTGTAGGTCTGGTAGTCGCCGTCCGGCGTGGTGTTCATCAGGTTGACCAGCGCGCCGTCCCGGTCGGCGTGCAGCAGTGCGTCCCACTCCCGGCCCCAGATCACCTTGATCACGTTCCAGCCGGCGCCCCGGAAGTAGGCCTCCAGCTCCTGGATGATCTTGCCGTTGCCGCGCACCGGGCCGTCCAGGCGCTGCAGGTTGCAGTTGATCACGAAGGTGAGGTTGTCCAGGCCTTCGGTGGCGGCAACGTGGATGAGCCCGCGCGACTCCGGCTCGTCCATCTCGCCGTCGCCCAGGAACGCCCACACGTGCTGGTCGGAGGTGTCCTTGATGCCCCGGTCGTGCAGGTAACGGTTGAACCGGGCCTGCATGATCGCGTTCAGCGGGCCGAGGCCCATGGACACCGTGGGGAACTCCCAGAACCCGGGCATCAGCCGGGGGTGCGGGTAGGAGGGCAGGCCGTGGCCGGCGCCGCCGTGCGAAAGCTCCTGGCGGAACCCGTCCAGCTGGTCGGCGGACAGCCGCCCCTCCAGGAACGCACGCGCGTAGATGCCCGGCGAGGCGTGGCCCTGGATGTACACCTGGTCGCCGCCGCCGGGGTGGCTCTTGCCCCGGAAGAAGTGGTTGAAGCCGACCTCGTACAGCGAGGCGGAGGAGGCGTAGGTGGAGATGTGCCCGCCGACGCCGACCCCGGGCCGCTGCGCGCGGTGCACCATGATGGCCGCGTTCCACCGGATCCACCGGCGGTAGGCGCGCTCGGTCTCCTCGTCACCGGGGAACCACGGCTCCCGCTCGGTGGGGATGGTGTTCACGTAGTCCGTGCTGGTCAGGGCCGGGATACCGACATGCCGTTCGCGGGCCCGCTGGAGCAGCCGGAGCATCAGATAACGAGCACGCTGCTGGCCGGCCGAGTCGAGCATGCCGTCGAACGATTCGAGCCATTCCTCGGTTTCGTCCGGGTCAACGTCGGGCAGATAGGCCGCCAAGCCGTCACGGATGACGTGTACTCTGCCGCTGCCCTGGGGGTTCTGGCCGGTCACGGGGGTCTCCCTGGAGTCTTCGGTGCACGTGCTGCGATCTTCGTGGGTCGCGATGAGTACCATCCTGCCCGCAGCCGGGGGCAGTATGCAGGATGGCCCCTGGACAATAGGACGAAACAACTCGGTGCGTCCGGTTGCGGTGGAGGGCGCCGACGTGTTCCGATTCCGCAACCGCAATAGTGGTCAATCTCGCACGCGGGGGTCGCGAGCAAGAGCACACAGAGAAAATGGGAGGACGCAACGTGGTCGCCGCCGCGGGAGACGCCGGCAAGGCGGACATCGCTGGGAAGCTCGGCATCGAGCCGGGCATGGTGGTGCAGGAGCTGGGCTGGGACTCCGACGTCGACGAGGAGGTCCGCAACGCCGTCGAGGAGCGATGTGGGGACGACCTGGTCGACGAGGACTCCGATGAGGTGGTTGACGTTGTGCTGCTCTGGTGGCGCGACGGGGACGGTGACCTGGCGGATGCGCTGATCGGAGCCGGCACCCCGCTGACCGAGAGCGGCGTGGTCTGGGTGTTGACGCCCAAGACCGGCCGGCCCGGGCACGTGGAGCCGAGCGAGATCGCCGAGGCCGCTCCCACCGCCGGACTTTCCCAGACGTCGAACGTCAGTGTCAGCGACGAGTGGGCGGGCGCCCGCCTGGTGGCGCCCAGGGCGGCCAAGTCCCGGCGCTGATCAGCTGTAGTCTCGTAGCGGCCGTGCTGACCGGTGCGGCCGAGTTGAACGCTGCGCGTGGGAGGCAGTTGTGGCACCCCAGGTCGGGTCGGAAGCACCCGATTTCACCCTGCGGAATCAGAACAACGAGGAAGTGACGCTGTCCTCTTTCCGGGGGAGGCAGAACGTGCTCGTGGTGTTCTACCCGTTCGCGTTCTCCGGCATCTGCACCGGTGAGCTGTGTGCGGTGCGCGACGACATCGGCACGTTCCAGAACGAGGACGTTCAGGTGCTCGCCGTCTCGGTGGACCACCCGTTCGCGCTCAAGGCCTGGTCCGATGCGCAGAACTACGACTTCCCGCTGCTGGCCGACTTCTGGCCGCACGGTGAGGTGGCGAAGGCCTACGGTGTGTTCGAGGAGTCGCGCGGCATGGCGGTGCGCGGCACCTTCCTGGTCGACAAGTCGGGCGTGGTGCGCTTCGCCGAGGTGAACGCACCGGGCGAGGCCCGGGACCAGGAAGCCTGGAAGAAGGCGCTCGCCTCCGTGTGAGGTGAAGGCCGGGCGTGTAGCTCAGCGGGAGAGCACTCGGTTTACACCCGAGCGGTCGCTGGTTCGAATCCAGTCGCGCCCACCAAGCTGGTCTGGTGACGATCATCAGACACAATCCGGACGCCGTTTTTCCGCCGTACTCGAACTACAGCCACGCGGTCGAGGTGCGCGGCGACGTGCGGATGCTGTTCATCAGCGGCCTCAATGGGTATCGCTCGGATCGGGTGACGATGCCGGAGTCGTTCGAGGGGCAGGCCGAACAGATCTGGCAACACCTAGGGACGGTCCTCCGCGCCGCCGAGATGGGCTACGGCGACCTCGTCTCGGTGCGCACCTACCTTGCCGCCCCGGAGTATCGCGCGGCGAACACCGCCATACGGGCCAGGTACCTGGGCGATCACTGCCCTTCCCTGACCGTGGTCTGCAGCCAGCTCCTGGACCCGGCGTGGAAGCTGGAGCTGGAGGCCGTGGCCGCGCGCTGAGGCCTCGCGAGTCGCCGAACTTGGTGTACGTGCACCCATGCCTCCTTGTTCAGTCTGTGCACAATCATTGCCGGCAATGAGCACAAACCCCTGGCAATCACCGGACAGTGGCAGTCGTCGATGCGCGTTCTGATCGTGACCGCGGGTTCGCGGGGCGACGTCGCCCCGTTCACCGGCCTGGGCCGGCGGCTGCGGCAGGCCGGCCACCAGGTGGCCCTGGCCGCACACGACCGGTTCGCCGGTCTGGTGCGCGAGTGCGGGCTGGAGTACCGGGCACTTCCCGGCGATCCGCTCGAGATGGTGCGCGCACGCACGGCCGCGCCCTCCCCGGAGGACGCGCGGTCGGTGTTCGCCGCGTTCCTCGACGACCTGGGCGAGGGGGTGGTGTCCGCGGTGGCCGCCGGCACCGACGTCCTGCTCACCGCCTTCGGCCCGGCCCCGCTGAGCCGGCTCGTGGCCGAGGGCTTCGGAATCCCGAGCCTCGGGGTGTATCTCGTGCCGGGTGTCCCCACCCGCGAGTTTTCACCTCCCGGCTGGCCGGTGACCGGGGAACCCTCGCCGGCCGACAACCTCGCGGCCGGCCGGGAGCTGCTGGCCCGGACCGACGCCCTCTACTCCGGCGTCCGGCGGCGCCTGCGCGCCCGGCTCGATCTCCCGGCCGCCGGGGGAGCGTCGGACACATCGGACGACTGGCCGATCTGCCACGGCTTCAGCCCGGCGGTGGTGTCCCGACCCGCCGACTGGCCGGCCATGGCGCACGTGACCGGGTACTGGTGGCCGGCCGTACCACCGGAGTGGAGACCTTCCGACGCACTGACCGACTTCCTGCGGGCCGGTCCGCCCCCGGTGTACGTCGGGTTCGGCAGCATGACCGCGGACAACGAGCGGCTCCCGGAGATCGTCGCGGCCGCCGTCAAACGGGCCGGCGTGCGGGCCGTCGTCCAGTCCGGCTGGGCCGGGCTCGGGACCGCCGGTGACGACATCCTGCTCGTCGGTGACCTGCCCCACGAGTGGTTGTTCCCCCGGACGGCCGCGGTGGTCCACCACGCCGGGGCGGGCACCACCGGGGCGGGGCTGCGGGCGGGGGTACCGGCGGTCCCGGTGCCCGTGCTGCTCGACCAGCCCTTCTGGGCGGCCAGGTTGCACGGCCTCGGCGTGGCGCCGCCCCCGCTGCCGCTGCGCGAGCTGACCGCCGAGAACCTGTCCGCCGCGCTGCGGTCCTGTCTCGACCGGCCGGCCTACCGCGACCGCGCCGCTGAACTCGCCCGCCGGATCCGGGCCGAGGACGGCGCGGCCGAGGTGGTCTCGCTGGTCGCGCATCTCGAGGGCGGACGCGGACGGCGCTCCTGAGACGCACAGCTCGAGGCCGGTCGCGCCCCGAGCCGAACTCCATGGTCATCAGGGCGTGGCGGCTGTCTCGGCCCTCCAAAGCGGCCACAGTGCCCTGATGATCACGCCGGTGGTGCGGTGACCGGCCTAGTTCTCGTTGTTCCCGCCCTCGTTGTTCCCGCCCTCGTCGTTGCCGTTGCCGGCGTCGCCACCGTTCTGGTCGTCGCCGCCTTGGTTGCCGTTCGGCTTCTCGTCCTGGTTGTTGCCGCCGGCGGGCTTCTTGCACTGCGGGAGGTTCGGTTGGTTGTCGCACGGGTTGGCCGACCCGCCGGGTTGGGCCGGGCCGCCTTGCTGGCCGATCTGGCCCTGCTTACCTTGCTGACCGGGTTGTCCTGGCTGGCCTTGCTGGCCTTGCTGGCCGGGTTGGCCTTGCTGGCCCGGTTGGCCGAACGGGCCTGGCTGGCCCTGCTGCCCGAGCTGTCCCGGTTTGCCCTGCTGACCGAGTTGTCCTGGCTGGCCTTGCTGCCCGAGCTGTCCCTGTTGGCCTTGCTGTCCGAAGGGCACCGGCTGCTGCCCCTGTTGGCCGAGCTGACCTTGCTGCCCGGGTTGACCTTGCTGCCCGGGTTGCCCTTGTTGGCCGGGTTGCCCCTGCTGGCCGAACTGACCTGGCTGACCTTGCTGGTTTTGCTGGCCCAGTTGACCCTGTTGGTTCTGTTGGTTCTGCTGGTTTTGTTGGCCGGCCGGGTCCACGAGCTGGTTCTGCTGCTGGAGGGGTTGGGCGCCCTGCTGGTCCTGACCGCCGTCCTGGGGCTTGCGCCCGGCGGCCTTGTCGGCGTCCTCCTGCGCCTTGCGCGCCGCCTCGTCGGCGGCCTGCTTGTTCTTCTCGACGGCCTGGGCCGCCTTGGTCTGGAAGTCGGCCTGCTGCCTGGCCGTGCCGGCCTGGTCCCGGGCAGCCTTGGCCGCCGCGGCGGCATCCTTGAACGCCTGCTGCGCGGCCGGGTCGTTGGGGTTGGCCGCGAGCAGTTTGGCCTTGTCGTCGCGGATCTTCTCCAGGGCCAGGGCGTCGGCATCCATGTTCTTCGCGTTGATCTCGAACTGCCGGGCCTTGTCGGCGGCGTCCTTGGCCGCCGTGGCGGCATCCTCGGCCGTCTTCTTCGCCTCGGCCGCCTTGTTCTCCAGGACGGGGTCGGGGTTGACCGGCTTACCGGGTTTCTCGTCGGGCTTGTTGCAGAGCGGGTTGTTCCCCGGACCGGCGACACCCTTGCAGGCAACCGGGACGCCGTCCGGGTCGCACTGCTTGGGGTTGTCCCGGCAGAACTTCTCGCGGGGCGACTCCTGCTTGCCGCCGCCCTTACCTTCACAACCCTTCCAGTTCGGGTGCTTGTCGCACCAGTCGTCCCGGTTCGGGCGGTCGCAGCCCTTCGACCCGCGATGCTCCGAGCACCAGGACTTCTTGACGATGACCACCTTCCGGTGGATGTGGTAGTGGTTGTAGTTGACGATCACTACCCGGCTCGGCCGGACGTAGGTGACATAGGTGGGCTGGAAGGAGTTCCACCGATCGCCCACGAAGTCGGCCTCGCTGAAGTTGGCGCCCCTGGTCAGCGGGTTGCCGTTGTAGCACTTGACGGTCGGCTCGCCGTAGCCGTTCACGAACACCGCCGTGCCGGCCTGCAGCACCGCCGGGTAGGCGAGGAAGGTCGGCGCCTGGTACCCGTGCTCGGTCACCGCCGTGTCCGCGCGCAGGACCACCGGGACCAGGGACTGCGCGTAGACCGGGATGTCCGACGGCACGATGTTCAGGGCCTGCGCCCACGCGTTGGCCTTGGTCGCGTCCGCCTGGAGGTTGGTCAGCAGGTTCTGCACGGTGCAGGCCGGCTTGTCGTCCTCGCCGTAGATCCCGGGGGTGTCGCCGGAGAACTCACCCGAGGCGTTGGCCGGCGGGGTGGCGCCGGTCTGGTCGTCGCCGACCGGCGCCATGAACGGGTTGCCGCCGGCGGACGAGGTGCGCTCCAACTGCACCTCCTGCGCCTCGGCCGTGCCGCGTCCGCCGAGGGCAAAGATGACTCCGGCGGACACCGCGATGACGAAGACCAGCCCGGCGACCAGGAACAGCCTGGGCCGTCCGCTGCCGCCCGCCCTGCCGCCCGGACTGCTCGGCGGCGGTACGGGATCTCCTGCCCATTGACCAGTCATGGTGGCCCCTCCCCGCAGGCAGACAGGTCGGCCACCGTATTCCTTGCGTCCCCCACCCGGGTATCTGTAGCCACTCGAATGGATGACGATCTGGATACGTAGGGTGCCTGGGAATTCGTGCGCGCCGGTGCGCGTTGGACAGGCTGCTTGGGTCGGGGCGGTGTGTCCCCGGGTCTCACATAAGAATCGCTGCCAGGGAAGATCGTTCGGCTGAAGCCCTGGTAAGCCACGCGCCGCGAGGCGACCACCACCCGGCCCAAGCCCTCGAGCCAAGTCCGGCTACGCATCGACGCATTCGCTGAGCGGGCCAAATGGCTGTTCTCGCGCCTGGGCGCGAGGGAATCATGGCGGGCGTGACCCAGGGCGAGCGCTCGGCACCGCGCGGACTTTCGTTGCTGCTGATGATGGCGATGGCGGTGGCCCTGCTGCCGCTGTTCCTGATCGGCGCCCTCGCGCCCTATCTGGTGCGCGAGTTCGACCTCAGCGCGCCACTGCTCGGGGCGCTCGTCACGGTGGGGTACGGCGGTGCCGCCGTGCTCTCGCTGGTCATCGGGTCGGCGGCGAGCGCGGTCGGCCCCCGCTACTGCCTGGTCGCGGTGTTCGGCATCTCGATCGTGGTGCTCACGCTGTTCGCCGGCGCGGGCTCGTACGGCTGGCTGGTAGCGGCGATCGCCGTCTCGGCGCTCGGGCAGTCGCTGGCCAACCCGGCGACCAACCAGTTGATCGCCACCTGGGTCCCGCTCACCCGGCGGGCGGGAGCCACCGGGCTCAAGCAGTCCGGGGTGCAGTTGGGCGGGGTGATCGCGGGCCTTCCGCTGGCGATGGTCGCCGCTTCCTCGGGCTGGCGGGTCGCCGTCGGCGTGGGCGGTGCGCTCGCGGCGGCGTTGGCCGCGACGGCCCTGTGGGTGGTGCCCAGGGACCCGGCGGTCGTCCGCTCGACCAGTCGGCGCGCCGCGCGGGCGAGCCGGGACGCGGTGTGGCTGGCGGCGTTCTCGGTGTTCGTCGGCGCGGGGATCGCGGCGGTCAGCACCTACGTCGCGCTCTACGCCAGCACGCAGCTCGCCCTGTCCACCACCGTCGCCAGCTCGCTGGTCGCGGCGCTGGGGGCGGCGGGCGTGGCCGGCCGGCTCGGCTGGGCCGGCGTCGCCTCGCGCCGGAGCTCGCCGGCCAGCCTGCTGGCGCCGTTGGCGGCGGTGTCCGTGCTCGCCGCGGGCGTGCTCGCCGCGTCGGCCTGGTGGGGCGCCGCCTGGCTGTGGGTGGGCGTGATCGGGGTCGGCGGGTGCGCGGTGGCGGCCAACGCCGTCTCCATGATCACTGTGATCGCCCGGTCCCGGCCCGAGGCGGTGGGGCACGACACAGCGGTGGTTTCCGCCGGGTTCTTCAGCGGTTATGCCGTCGGGCCGCCGGCGATCGGCGCGCTGGCCGAGCTGGCCGGGCGGTACCAGCCCGGCTGGTTCGTCGTCGCGGGATGCTTCGCCTGCGCGGCCGTGCTGGCCTTCTTCTGGCAGCACCGCTGATCATCGGCGCCGGTAGGTGAGGACGACCAGGTCGTCGCCGAGGGTGCGGGTGCCGGCCAGGCGGAGGGGCCTGGCCGCGCTGGTCCCGCCGAACAGGCGCTCGCCGGCGCCGAGCACGACCGGGAACACGATCAGGCGCAGTTCGTCGACCAGGTCGTGTTCCAGCAGGGTCTGGGTCAGCCGGGCGCTGGCGTAGACCACGATCTCGCCGGCCAGCTCACGCCGCAGCCGGGCGGCCTCGGCGACCACCTCCCCGCGCAGCACGGTCGCGTTGCCCCAGCGCGGCTCCCGCGGGCTCGAGGACACGACGTACTTGGGCATGCTGTTCAGCCGGTCGGCCCACTCACCGGTCCGGGGCAGCCAGCGGGCGGCGAACCATTCGTCGGAGCCCCGGCCCAGCAGCAGGGCCTCGGCGCGCAGGGCCTCTTCCAGTTCGAGCTCGGCCCACTGCTTGCGGTCCTCCTCGCCGACCTGGGGGAACCAGCCGCCGCGCTCGAAGCCGTCGTCGCCGGTCGGGTCCTGGACGACCCCGTCCAGCGTGACGTTCATGCTGATGACGATCTTTCCCATCGGTCTCTCCTAAAGTGTTGAAGCACTACCACCGATGAAGACACCGCGACTGGTGGAAACGGGGCGCCGGAGGTGAAGAACGTGGTCGCTGGCGACCTGCTGGACCGCGCGCGGGCCGGGGACGGCCAGGCCTTCCGGGAGCTGACCGAGCCGTACCGCCGGGAGCTGCAGGTGCACTGCTACCGGATGCTCGGCTCGTTCCAGGACGCCGAGGACGCCCTGCAGGACACGATGCTCGCCGCCTGGCGGGGCTTCGGCGGGTTCCAGGGCCGGGCCTCGCTGCGCACCTGGCTCTACCGGATCGCCACCAACCGGTGCCTCAACGCGCGCCGCTCGGCCGGCCGGCGCCACGCCAGGGAGTGGGACATCCCCAACGTGGAGCCGCCCGAACCGACCGGGCTCGGCGAGGTCGTCTGGCTCGAGCCGTTCCCGGACGCGCTGCTCGAGGAGGACGTCGCCGCCCGCCCGGAGGCCCGCTACGAACAGACCGAGGCCATCTCGCTGGCCTTCGTCACCGCGCTGCAGCTGCTGCCGCCGCGCCAGGTCGCCGTGCTGGTGCTGCGGGACGTGCTCGGGTTCCGCACCGACGAGGTGGCCGGCATGCTGGACGCGACCCAGGAGTCGGTGAAGAGCGCGCTCAAACGGGCCCGCGCCACCCTCCGGCCGGTGCCGCCACCGGCCGCCGCGCCGGCCGATGCCGCCGAGGGCACGGTGGTGGCCAGGTTCGTGCGCGCATGGGAGGCCGCCGACGTGGGTGCGCTGGTCACCCTGCTGACCGACGATGTGTTCATGTCCATGCCGCCGATTCCGTTCGAGTACCGGGGGCGGGACGTGGTGGCCCGGTTCTGCGCCGCCATCTTCCGCGCCGGCCGGCGGTTCGACCTGGTGGCGACCCGGGCCAACGGCCAGCCGGCGTTCGGCGCCTACCTGCGCACGCCCAGCGGCCTCCGCCTGGGCACCGGCCTCTACGTGCTCGCCCTCGACGGCGGCCGGATCAGCGCCATGACCCGGTTCGACGACACCGTCCTCCCGTCGTTCGGCCTGCCCCCTTCGCTGCCGGCGAGCTGATCACTCCGAGCGGATCTGCTCCAGGTAGTTGTAGGCGGTGACCCGGGAGATGTTCAGCCGCCGGGCCACCCGGTCCACCGCGCGCTTCACGAAGAAGGCGCCGCGCTCGTCCAGGAAGCGCAGCACGGCCAGCCGGTCGTCGCGGTCCATCACGGCGGGGGTCTTGCCGGTGTGGGCGATGGCGCCGTCGATGAGGTTGTCCAGCACCTCGCTGATGTCCGAGGCGAAGATCTCCTCCTGGACCGGGTTGTCTTCAGCGGTCGGGCGCAGCGCGGCGTCCAGCGCGGACCGGGCCACCTGCAACGGGGTCAGGTCCACGTTGATGCACAGCGCGGCGATCACCCGCCCGTCCGCGTCGCGGAAGTAGGTGGACGAGGAGCGCAGCTCCCGGCCATCCCCGGTGCGGCCCTTGTAGCCGTACTCCTCGTGGTCCTCGTCCTCCCGGCGCAGCAGCTCGAGGCCGAGGTTGGTCGACGGCCCGCCGACCTTGCGGCCGGTGACGTGACCGTTCTCGATGGCCACGATGGTGCGCTCCATGTCCCGCTGGGACAGGTCGTGCAGCACCACCTCGCAGTGCGGGCCGACCGCGCCGGCGATCGCCTTCATGATCGGTTCCAGCGTGGCCAGCAGCTCGTGCGGGGTGCGGGGTAACGAGCTCATATAGAAATTCTGTTCAAGGCGTTGACTTTTTGTCAAATCCGCTTGCACACTCACCGACATCATCGGGCCGCCGGAGGTTCGCCATGACCCAGACCCCAATGGACACGCCACCCATGGGCACCGACACCGACCGTTCGACCCTGCGAAGGGTCGGCATGTCGAGCTTCGTCGGTGCGTTCGTCGAGTGGTACGACTTCTTCCTGTACGGCCAGGCGGCCGCGCTGGTGTTCGGCAAGCTGTTCTTCCCCTCGGGTGATCCGCTGACCGGCACCCTGGCCGCGTTCGCCACGTTCGCGGTCGGGTTCGGTGCGCGGCCGATCGGCGGGGTCATCTTCGGGCACCTGGGTGACCGGTTGGGGCGCAAGTCCGCCCTGGTGGCCACGCTGTTCCTGATGGGTGTGGCGACCTTCCTGATCGGCTGCCTGCCCAGTCACGCGGCGATCGGGGTGTGGGCGCCGGTGCTGCTGGTGGCGCTGCGGCTGTTGCAGGGGGTCGCGGCCGGCGGCGAGTGGGGTGGCGCGGTGCTGATGCTGACCGAACACGCCCCCGCCGAGCGGCGCGGGTTCTACGGCGCCTGGCCGCAGATGGCTTCCTCGGCGGCGCTGATCGGGGCGACCGGGCTGATGTTCGGCATGTCCCAGTGGCTGGGCGACGAGGCGTTCCTGTCCTGGGGCTGGCGGGTGCCGTTCCTGGTGTCGGTCGTGCTCATCTTCGTCGGGATCTTCATCCGGCTGCGCATCCCCGAGTCGCCGGAGTTCGAGCGGGTGAAGGCCACCGAGCAGGTGGCGAAGCAGCCGGTGGTGGAGGCGGTGCGCACTGAGTGGCGGTCGATCCTGCTGGTGATCGGCATGCGGGTGGCGGAGAACGTGTGTGGCTACCTGGTCTCGGTGTTCGCCCTGTCCTACGCGACGAAGAACCTGGGCCTGGCGGCCAGCCTCGGCCTGCTGGCCAACATGCTGGCCGCGACCGTGCAGTTCTTCATCACCCCGCTGTACGGGGCGCTGTCCGACCGGATCGGCCGCAAGCCCGTGTACCTGTTCGGCGCGGCGATGCACGTGGCGCTGGCGTTCCCGTTCTTCATGCTGGTGCAGACCAAGAGCGTGCCGCTCATCCTGCTGGCCTGGGTGCTGGGTTACGCGGTGGCCAACGGCGCGCTGTTCGCCACCCAGCCGGCGTTCTTCACCGAGCTGTTCGGCACCAAGGTCCGCTACTCGGGCATCTCCATCGGCTACCAGTTCTCCGCGATGATCGCGGGCGGGCTGGCGCCGTTCTTGGCTACCTGGCTGGTCGCCGAGGCCGGCGGGGCCACCTGGCCGGTGTCCCTGTACTGGGTGGCGGTCGGCCTGATCACCTTCGTCACCACGCTGTTCTGCCGCGAGACGGCGGTCCGCCGGGCAAGATGACCGCATACGACACGCTGTTCACCGGCGGGGAGCTGATCGACCCCGGCACCGGCCGGGCCGGGCGCTACGACGTGGCGGTCCGGGCCGGCCGGATCGCCGCGGTGGCTCCGTCCCTGTTACCGGAGGATGCCCGGGAAACCGTCGACGTGACGGGGCTGCTGCTCACCCCGGGACTGGTGGACCTGCACACGCACGTCTTCGGATCGGCCACCTACTGGGGCGTCGACCCGGACCCGGTCGCCTGGTACTCCGGCGTGACCACCTGGGTCGACGCGGGCTCGGCGGGGGCGTACGCGCTGGACGCCCTGGCCGCCACCGCGCGCGGCTACCGGGTGCGGGTGGCCGCGCTGCTCAACGTCTCCTCGGTCGGGCTGACCGGTCGCACCGGGGAGAGCGTGGACATCGACAACTGTGACGTCGACCTGGCCATTGCCGCCATCCACGCGCACCGAGACCTGGTGCGCGGCGTCAAGGTGCGGATGGACCGGTTCACCATCGGCGGCAACGGACTCGAACCGCTGCGCCGGGGGATCGCGGTGGCATCGGCGTGCGACATGCCGGTGATGGTGCACGTGGGCTACCCGCCGCCGTCGGTGCGCGAGCTGCTGCCGCTGCTGCGCCCGGGCGACGTGGTCACCCACTGCGCCAGCGGGGCCACCAGCGGCGTCACCAGTGGCGGGGTACTGGACCCGGCGATGAAGGAGGCGTACCAGTCCGGCGTGGTTTTCGACATCGGGCACGGTTCGGGCGGCTTCGCGTTCGACGTGCTGGAGACCCAGCTGGCCGGGGGCCTGGTGCCGCGCACGGTGTCCACCGACCTGCACGCGCGCAGCCTGCACGGGCCGGCATTCGACCTGCCGACCACCATGAACAAGATGCTGGCCGTTGGCCTGCCGCTGCCCGACGTGGTGGCGGCGGCGACCGTGCGCCCGGCCGAGGTGCTCGGCCTGCCCGCCGGCACGCTCCGGGTCGGCGCGCCCGCCGACCTCGCGGTGTTCCGGCTGGAGGAGGGCGAGTTCGCCTGGGCGGATGCACACGGGCAGCGGCGGACCGGGCGCCGGCGGCTGGTCAACGAGGCCACCTATCTGGCCGGGGTGCCCCTGCCGCCCCGGCTGCCGGCGCCGCCACCGCCGTGGGTTCCGCTCACCGCGTCCCAGCGCGCCGCGCTGCGCGAGCGGGAACGGGCCGTTCGTGCGCTACTCACCACTCCGCTGGTCGATCCGGAAGGATTGACCGAGCAGTTCCCCCGTCATAGGGACCCGTGAGTGATTTGTGTGGCTACAGCCACACAAATCACTCACGGGTCCTGGTAAGGACAGTTGATGACAGTTCATACCGCGCCGCTCGCCGGCGCCGTCGCGGAAAGCGCGGCCGAGCCGCTCGGCCCGCACTTCCGCAATTTGCCCCGCACCACCGGCACCGTGGGCGACATCGGCGAGGCCGGCTGGCACGTGTCCGACCTGCTGCTGCCCACCGTCACCCTGCGCCGCTCGGCGCTGGCGCACAACGCGGAGCTGTTCGCCCGCTGGTGTGCCGAGCAGGGCGTGGACCACGCGCCGCACGGCAAGACCACCATGAGCCCGCAGCTGATCGCCGACCAGCTGGCGGCGGGGGCCTGGGGCATCACCGCCGCCACCGTGGCCCAGGCGCGGGCCATGCACGCCTGGGGCGTGCCGAGGGTGGTGCTGGCCAACGAGGTGGTCGACCCGGTGGGGCTGCGCTGGCTGGCCGGCCTGGACGACCCCGGGTTCGAGGTGTACGTCCTCGCCGACGGGCCGGCCGGGGTGGACCGGATGGCCGCCGCGTTGGCCGGCGCGCCCCGGTCGCTGCCGGTGCTGGTCGAGCTGGGCATCCCGGGCGGGCGGGCCGGCGTGCGCTCGCGGGCGGAGGCACTCGCCGTGGCCCGGAAGGTGGCCGAGTCACCAGGCCTCGAGCTGGCCGGTGTGGAGTGCTTCGAGGGCGTCTACCCGAACGACCGGTCGGAGCGCTCGGTCGCCGGGGTGGACCGGTTCGCGTCCGACCTGGCCGAGGTGCTCGCCGACCTCGATCCGCTGGTGGAACGGGACGAGGTGGTGCTCACGGCGGGCGGGTCGGCCTACCCGGACCTGGTGGTCGGCGCCTGGCGATCCCTGCCGGCCACCTCGCGGCCGGTGCGCAAGGTGGTCCGCTCCGGCGGCTACCTCACCCACGACCACGGCATGTACGAGCGCAGCTCGCCGTTCGCCTCGGCGGCGCACCACCCGCTCGGCGCGCTGCGGCCGGCGCTGGAGCTGTGGGCCTACGCGCTCTCCACCCCGGAGCCGGGCCTGGCCATCTGCGGCTTCGGCAAGCGGGACGCGCCCTACGACGTCGACCTGCCGGTCCCGCTGCGTACCGGCAACGGCCCGCTGCCCGGATCCACCGTGGAGAAGCTCAACGACCAGCACGCCTTCGTCCGACACGGGGGCGAGCTAGCCGTCGGCGACACCGTCGTCTTCGGCCTTTCCCACCCGTGCACCGTCTTCGACAAGTGGTCGCTCGTGCCGCTGCTCGACGACGCCGACCAGGTGGTCGGCGCGGTGCGCACCTATTTCTGAACCGGAGGTAACTCAACACCCATGGCCAAGCGCGTCGTCTCCACCCCGGAAGCCGCCCCGCCCGGTGGGCCGTACTCCCAGGCCGTGGTCGCCGGTGACCACGTCTACCTGGCCGGAGCCGTGCCTACCCGGCCGGACGGCACCCCGGTCCGCGGCTCGTTCGAGGAGCAGGGCCGGCAGGCCTTCACCAACCTGCGCAAGACCGCCGAAGCGGCCGGCGCCTCGCTGGCCGACGCCGTGCGGGTCGGCGTCTACCTGCGCGACTTCGGTGACTTCCCGGCGATGAACGCCCTGTTCGCCGAGTTCTTCGGGGAGGAGAACCGGCCGGTGCGCACCACGCTGCCCATCGCCCTGAGTGGTTTCGACATCGAGGTCGACGCTGTGCTTTACACCGGTCCCTGACCGTTTCGAAGCCGGGCCCCTACACCGGTCCCTGACCGTACGAGCGTAGGCCAACAACCGTTGGCCTACGCTTGTTGAATGCCTTTCACCCATCGCTCCGAGGCGAGCCGGACGGCGATCCTGACCGCGGCTCGGCGGCTGCTGGCCGAGCGCGGCTACCAGGGCGCGACGATCCGCGCGGTGGCCGCCGAGGCGGGCATCGACCCGTCCATGGTGATGCGCTACTACGGCAACAAGGACGGGCTGTTCGCCGCGGCGGTGGACCTGGACCTGCGCCTGCCGGACCCGACGGACTGGCCGCGCGCCGAGGTGGGCGCACGGCTGGCCCGGCACGTCGTGGCCGGCTGGGAGCACGGGGCAGTCGTGGTGTTGCTCCGCTCGGCGGGCACCAACAAGGCGGCCGCCGAGGCGCTGCGCAACGTGCTGGACGGCCAGCTCGAGGGGTTCGTGGCCCGGTTGGTCGGCCCCGGGCCGCCGGCCCGCCGCCGCGCCGGCCTACTGGCCGGCCAGCTGCTCGGCGTCGCGCTCTGTCGTCACGTGCTCGAGCTGGACGCGGTCGCGGCGATGGATGGTGACGCGCTCGCCGCGACGCTGGCGCCGGTGGTCCAGCACTACCTGTTCGGCGAGCTGTGATCCTCCGCTCCTGAGTTGCTTCATTGAACTCAGCATGGCTAAGTTGGTGAAACCTACTCAGCTACGTGGAGGATCCCGTGGAGATTCAGAACTCGGTCGCCCTGGTGACCGGCGCCAACCGCGGCCTCGGCCGGCACCTGGCCCAGCAGCTGCTCGACCGCGGCGCGGCGAAGGTGTACGCGGCGGTGCGCAACACCGACTCGGTCGACCTCCCGGGCGTGGTGCCGGTGCGCCTGGACCTCACCGACCCGGAGTCGGTCACCAAGGCGGCCGAGCTGGCCGCCGACACCACCCTGCTGATCAACAACGCCGGCATCAGCACCGGCGTCGGCCTGATCGACGGGGACCTGGCGAAGATCGAGCTGGAGATGCGCACGCACTACTTCGGCACGCTCGGCGTGACCCGGGCCTTCGCCCCGGTGATCGCCGGGAACGGCGGGGGAGCGGTGCTCAACGTGCTGTCCGTGCTCTCCTGGGTGCACCTGCCGCACGTCGGCGGCTACAGCGCGGCGAAGGCGGCGGCGCTGGCGATGACCAACGTGGTCCGGACCGAGCTGGCCCCCTCCCGCATCGACGTGATCGCCCTGCACGTGGGCTACATGGACACCGACATGGCCGCGCACGTGGACCCCTCGGGGAAGATCGACCCCGCCCTGGTGGCCGGCCTGGCGCTGGACGGCATCGAGAAGCGGGCGCTCGAGGTGGTCGCCGACGACACCAGCCGCAACGTCCGTGCCGCCCTGTCCGGTGAGCTGGACTCGCTCTACCCGGGCCTGCCCTACCCTGCCTAGATGGGGCTGGATTCTCCCGCGCGCGCCGAACTGGGCGCGCGCTCGACCGGCGCGTCCCGCGCGTTACCCGCCGCCGAGGTGCGCTGTTCGGTGCAGCGCACCCTGGAGGTGCTCGGCGAGCGCTGGACGCTGTTGATCCTGCGCGAGGCGTTCCGGGGCGCCACCCGGTTCAGCGAGTTCCGCGAGGCGCTGGGGATCGCGCCGGACGTCCTGACCCAGCGGCTGGGCGTACTGGTCGATGCGGGTGTGCTGGAGAAGCGGTCCTACCGCGAACCCGGCTCGCGGGGCAGGGACGCCTACCACCTGACCGATTCCGGCCAGGCGGTGAAGCTCATCCTCGGTGCCCTCCAGCAGTGGGGCGACCAGTACCGCCCGCACCCGGACGGCCCCCGGGTGGCCCAGCGCCGCAACGGGACCGGGCGCGGCCTGCGGGTCGTGTTCGTCGAGGACGGCGAGCCCGGGGTGCCGCTGGACGAGGTGAACCTGCTCGGAGAGCGGTAGTTTTCGGTGCCGGTCGCCGGCTTCGGGCGGTGGTTTTGAAGATCGGCTTGGACGGCTGCGGTTCGGGTGCGGTGCCGGTTTGGAGATCGGCTTGGACGCTGCGGTTCGGGTGCGGTGCCGGTTTAGAGATTGGCTTGGACGGCCGCGGTTGAGGTGGTCTGCCGCAGCTTCGGCTCGGCCGTTGGGTTGGGTGCGGGGCGGAGCTTGGCTACGCGGTGTGACGGCTGGGAGAGTCTCCGGGGGGACTTTGGGCCGGTTCAGTTCGTCGAGATCCACCTGAGCGGGGTCAATTCGAAGATCAAACCCCGCTGAGGTGGATCTCGTGAACGAACGCTCGCCGAGCCCGGCCGGCTAGGACTACGTTCCGTAACCGACAGGCGAACCCGACGCCAAGGCCCGCGCCGCTTCCCGGCGCAACGGCCGAGCCGAAGCCGCGGCAGACCAGCCCACCCGCGGCCGTCCAAGCCGATCTCTTAAACCGGCACCGCACCCGAGCCGCGGTCGTGCAGGCCGAACCGGCACCGCACCCGAGCTGCGGTGTCCAAGCCAAACCGGCACCGCACCCGAGCCGCGGCCGTCCAAGCCGATCTTTAAAACCACCGCCCGAGGCCGGCGGCCGGCACCGGAACGGTCAGTCGGGATCCTCGTGCTCCAGCAGTACCCGGGTGGTTTGCTCGATGTGGGCGGTGAGGGCGGCGACCGCGGCGTCGGGGTCGTGGGCCAGCACCGCCTCCAGGATTTTCCGGTGCTCGCCGGCGACGTCCCGGTCCTGGCCGCCCAGTGGCCATGACCAGCGCCGGTACAGCTCGGCGGCGGCGCGCAGCGACTCGGCCACCCCGACCAGCCGCGGGTTCGGGCAGCCGGAGAGCAGCGCCGCGTGGTAGTCGCGGTGCGCGGCGGCCCACTGCTCGCTGATCCGCTCGGGGTCGTCCGGCTCGGTATGCGGGGTGCGGGCCATCCGGTGGTGTGCGGCGAGCACCCGGGATTCCCACTCGATCCCGCCGTGCGCCACCGACTCGCGCAGCACCAGCGACTCGATGGCCACCCTGGCTTCGGTGAGGTGGCGCAGGTCGGTCTCGGAGATCGGCACCACCCGGAAGCCGTGCCGGGGCACCGCCTCCACCAGGCCCTCGGCGGCGAGCCGGGCCAGCGCCTCCCGGGCCACGCCCATGCTGGCCCCGTACCGCTCGGACAGCGCGGTGAACTGCAACCGGGCGGACGGGCGCAACCGGCCGGCCAGGATGTCCGCGCGCAGCACGGCGTACAGCTGCTCGACCCGGGTGGGTGCCTCACTTCGGGGCATGCCTGGAGGCTAGCAATCTTCAATACCGGTGAACAATGTCGAAAATCTATTGACATAGCGACACTTGCCGCGAAGGCTCTTGGCTCAGAGTCCCCAACGAAGGAGCCTGCAGCGTGCGCATCGGCAACCTGTCCGGTCGGCTGACCCTGTTCACCGACGCGGGCGCGATCGACGTGGCGGATGCCTCGGACGACCGCTTCGGCCCCGATCCGCTGGACGCCTACCGGCACTGGGCGGAGTTCCGGGCGTGGGCGTCCGAAGGCCCGCACGGCCCCGCGACGCCGTTCGAGCCGGCCGAGCTCGGCCCGCCGGTGCCGGCGCCCGGCCAGATCTTCGGCATCGGGCTGAACTACCGGGACCACGCGGCGGAGGCCAACCTGGCGGTGCCGGAGGGCTTCCCGCCGGTGTTCACCAAGTTCCGGGGCGCGCTCACCGGCCCGTACACCACGGTCACGCTGCCCGAAGGCGGGAACACCGACTGGGAGGTCGAGCTGGTCGTGGTGATCGGCCCGACCGCCGACCGGGTGTCCAAGGCGGATGCGTGGCAGCACGTCGCCGGGCTCACGGTGGGCCAGGACCTGTCCGAGCGGATCGGCCAGATGGCCGGCCCCGCGCCCCAGTTCAGCCTGGGTAAGTCGCACCGGGGGTTCGCGCCGGTCGGGCCGTGGGTGGTCACCGTGGACGAGCTGGCCAACCGGGACGACCTGGAGCTGGGCTGTGCCATCGACGGCGAGCCGGTCCAGAAGGGCCGCACCAGCGACCTGATCTTCGACGTGGCCGCACTGGTGGCCGGGCTGAGCGCGGTCACCCCGCTCTCCCCGGGCGACCTGATCTTCACCGGCACCCCGGCCGGCGTGGGCATGGGCCGCAAGCCACCGCGCTTCCTGAAGGCGGGCGAGGAGCTGGTCACCTACATCTCCGGTATCGGGGAGCTGCGGCAGAAGTTCGTCGGATAGGGAGCTCGGCATGACGCTGCACCGTTTGTCTTCCGTGGTCATCGGCGTGCCGAACGTGGCCGAGACCGCGCGGTACTACACCGACTTCGGGCTCACCCCCAGCGGCCCGGACGCGTTCGCCACGGTGGACGGGGGCGAGCAGTTGCGGCTGGTGCACTCGCCGCTGCGCCGCGCGGTGGAGATCGTGGTCGGCGCGGACGACCCGGACGACCTGGACCGGGCGGCCGCCGGACTGACCGGCCTGGGCGTGCCGGTGGAGCGCGGCGCCGACCGGGTGGCCGGCGTCGAACCGGTCACCGGCGTGCGGGTGAGCGTGGTGGTCGAGCCACGCATCCGGCAGCCGGAGCAGCCGGCCACCGCCTACAACGGCCCCGGCCGGCTGGAACGGGTCGGCGGCCGGGCGCCGGTGCTGTCCCGGTCCGGCCCGGTGCGGCCGCGCAAGCTCGGGCACGTGGTGGTCGGCACCACCGACCCGGCGACCACCGAGCGGTTCTTCCTGGAGGGCATCGGGTTCCGGCTGTCCGACCGGATCGCCGGTGCCGGCGCGTTCATGCGCTGCTCCATCGACCACCACAACGTGCTCGCGCTGAACGCCCCGGTGCCCTTCCTGCACCACACGTCCTGGCAGGTGGACGACGTGGACGAGATCGGCCGGGGCGCCTCGGACATGCTCGCCGGCCACCCGGAACGGCACGTCTGGGGGCTGGGCCGGCACCACGCGGGCTCCAACTTCTTCTGGTACCTGATGGACCCGGCCGGCAACTTCTCCGAGTACTACTCCGACATGGACTGCATCGTGGACGACCAGCTCTGGACGCCGGAATCGTTCGAGGGGGCGAAGGGCCTGTTCAGCTGGGGTCCCCCGCCACCGCCGTCGTTCGTTCACCCGGACGACCTGGCCGAGCTGATGGCCGGCGCACACGCCGGCTGATCGCCCGACGCCCTAGGCAAAGTGAGTGCGCACTTCTACTCTTGGTTGAGGTAGCTCAACGGGGAGTGGATCATGAACACACGCATGATGAAGCTGTGCTCCTGGAGTGGTGTGGCGGCGATCGTGCTGATCGCCGGTGGGTTCGTGCTGGCCGGGTTCGTGCCGCCGCCCCCGCCCGGCGCGGACGCGGCGCGGATCGGCGAGCTGTTCCGGGAGGACGCCAACCGCATCCGGTTCGGCATGATCCTCGGCATGTACGGCGCCAGCCTGCTGATGCTGTACGCGGCGGTGATCGCCATCCAGATGCGGCGGATCGAGGGGCGCAACGCGGTGCTCGCGCTGGCCCAGTTCGGCTGCGGCGCGATCTTCGTGCTGGAGTTCATCTACCTGGAGTTCTTCTGGGTCGCCGCGACCTTCCGGGCCGAACGGGCGGACGACTCGTTCCTCCTGCTCAACGACATGGCCTGGATCCCGTTCATCGGCATCAGCTCCACGGTGGTGATCCAGAGCCTGCTGTTCGGCATCGTCATCCTGCGGGACTCCGGCGCGCGGTACTTCCCGCGCTGGCTGGGCTACTACAACATCTGGGCCGCGCTGTCGTTCACCCCCGGCACGTTCAACATGTTCTTCAAGAGCGGCCCGTTGGCCTGGGACGGCGTGCTGGCCTTCTGGTTCCCGGTGCTGGTCTTCGTGTCCTGGCTGATCATCAACCCGCTGTTCCTGGCCAAGTCGGTGGACCGGGCCTCCGAGGCCGAAACCGGCACCGATCCCACCGCCCTGGCCGCCGAACTGGGTGAGCTCCGGGAAAAGCTCGCCCGCCTGACCACGAAACTGGGCGCCAACGCCTGACCGTAGTTCTCGTCGAGGTGTGTGCGGCGCCGGTTTAAAGATTGGCTTGGACGGCGCGGCTGGCGGGTCTGCCGTGGCTTGGGTGCGGCCCGTTGCGGTGGGCTCGGAATGCGGTTACGGAGCGTGGCCAGGTGAGGGCCGTGGCGGGGCCGCAGTGGTTCCGCCCTGGTGAGAATCGTGGGGTGATCGCCGTCTCTGGCGGTCTAGCCTCGATATTCGACGCTGAACCGCCACTAACGACGATCCCCCCTTCCTCCCAGTCGTCACCGTGCGTCACGGCACGCCGAACGCAACAGGCCGCACCCAAGCCGCGGCAGACCACCCACCCGCGCCGTCCAAGCCGATCTTTAACCCGGCACCGCGCCTAACCGGCACATCGGGCCGAGCCGAGAAGACCGAAAAAGGCGTCTACCAGCTGGTCGAAGCCGAGCGTCGCGCGCCTCAGCAGGAGCAATCGGCTGGACCGCAGCATCGCGGTGGCGGCGCGGGCGTAACCGGGGTCGTCCAGGGTTTCCAGGTCGCTCACCTTGGCCAGGCCGATGGTCCGGCGGGCCGCCTCGCAGCCGGCGAAGCCCAGCGCGTCGGCGCGGATCTCGGCCAGCCACCGGGTCAGGTAGGCGTCCGGGTACTTGGCCGGGCAGCGTCGGTCCGGCCAGTGCCCCCGCAGCCGGGTACGGAACCGGTCCCAGGTGATTTCGCAGGTGGCCACCAGGTCGCGCGCCCTCGCGTGATCGCCCAGCACCTCGGCCCGGGCGGCCGCGAACAGCATGTTCGCCCACAGCAGGCCCAGGTCGAAGCCGACCGGGCCGTACCAGGCGAACTCCGGGTCGAAGGCCTTCACCGAGAAGTCGGGGGAGCCCTCGGTGCCCCGGACGAACACCGAGCCGGAGTGCAGGTCACCGTGCAGCAGGGCCTCCTGCACGGTGACGAACCGGTGCTTCATGGCCATCGCCGCGTCGACCCAGGCCGGGTCCGCCTGCAGCTCGGCGACCAGCGGCTCGGCGCTGGGGCGCACCGAGTTGCGCGCGGCGCCGAGGAACGGCTCGGTGAGGATGAGGTCCTCGGTGATGGCGCAGAGCTCCGGGTTCGCCGCGGCGGCCGCGCGGCGGCGGAACTCCTCCTCGCCCAGGGCCAGGAACGAGGTGCCGAAGGCCACGTCGGCGACGTACTCGGCCAGCGGCTCGGTCACCCCGGCGTGCGGGCCGCCGGCGTTGAGCCGGGTGCGCAGCACCTCGTGGTCGGACAAGTCCTCCAGCACGAGCACGTACCGGTCGGCGTCGAAGTCGATGAGCCGGCAGATGTTGTCGGACAACTGGCCGTGCACGCGCAACGCGTTGGCCTCCCGGGTGGCCCGTTCCTCGGTCATCGGCCAGTCCGGCCCGACCAGGCGGACGTAGGGCAGCGCCTGCTTGAGCACCACCCGTCGGCCGGCCCCGTCGGCGCAGATGAAGACCAGGTTCAGGTTGCCGTCGCCGACCTCGGACACGGTAAGCGTCGCCGGGTCCACCAGGCCGCACAGCGCGGGGCGGGCGGCCAGGTACGAAGGGACCTCGGAAGCGGTCAGGGAGGTCATGTCGCCGCCGCCCGGCGCCGCCGACGGAGAGAAAACGACATGAGCAGGGCGAAGATCAGTACCAGGCCCTTGATCAGGTCCTGGGTGAAGTAGGGCAGGCCCAGCTGGGTGAGGCCCTGCAGGATCAACCCGATGAAGATCGCGCCGACCACCGTGCCCAGCGCGTTCGGCTTCTTCGCGCCCAGCACCGCGTAGCCGACCAGCGTCATCGCCACCGCGTCCAGCAGCGCCGAGTCGCCCGCCGTGACGTCGCCCTGGCGCAGCCGGGAGGCCAGGATGATGCCGGCGATCGCGGCCAGCACCCCGGAGATGGCGTACGCGCCGAACTGGTAGCGCCGCACCCGGGCACCGGCCAGCCGGGCCGCCTCGGTGTTGCCGCCGACCGCGTAGAACACCCGGCCGTACCGCGTGCGCTCCAGGAACACCCAGACCAGCACCGCGATCAGCGCGAACAGGTACACCGACAGCGGGATGCCGAACACCTGGCTGCCGTCGATGGCGGTGAAGTCGTCGGTGAACCGGCCGGTCACCCGCTCGCCGCTGGGCAGGGTCATCCCGGTGGTCAGGGTCTGGCCGTCCACCAGCCAGCGCTTGAGTCCCTGGATGGTGAACATGGTGCCCAGCGCGGCCAGCAGCGGCGGCACGTTCAGCAGCACGATCAGCGCCGCGTTGGCGCAGCCCACCAGCAGCCCGGCCAGCAGGCAGGCGCCGATCGCGGTGCCCCCGGTGAGCGCGAACCGGACCATCACCACCGCCGCCACGGTGACCGAGAGCCCGGCCACCGCGCCGACCGAAAGGTCCAGGTCACCGACCACGGCGGTGAGGGTCATGCCCAGTGCGGCGATCGCCGCCACGGCCTGGGTCTGCAGGATGGACACCGCGTTCGCCGGGGTGGCGAACCCGTCGATGGCCACCGAGAACACCACCGCGATGAGCACCCCGACCAGCACCACGCCGTAGCGCACGAAGAACTCGGTGACGGAGAAACCGTTGCGTTCAGTGACGGACACCTCGGTCATCCGGCCGCCCCCCTTCCACTCATCGCGTCGATCAGCCGCTCCCGGGTGGCGTCGGCCAGCTCCAGGTCGGCGGTCAGCCGCCCGTGGTTGAGCACCACGAACCGGTCGCCGACCTCGAGCGCCTCGTCCAGGTCGGAGGTGGCCACCAGCACGGCGGCCGAGTCGGTCAGCTTGCGCACCGTGGCGCCGATGTCGTGCCGGGCGTTGATGTCCACGCCCCGGAACGGCTCGTCCAGCAGCAGCACCGAGGGCGAGCCGAGCAGCCAGCGCCCGATCATCACCTTCTGCTGGTTGCCGCCGGACAGCGTCTGGATCGGGCTGGACGGGTCGCGGGCGACGATGCCGATGTCCGACATCATCTCGGCGGCGGCCTTCCGCTCGGCCGGCGCGCGCATCAGCGCGCCGCTGCTGAAACGCTTCAGGAAGGGCAGCGTCATCTGCTCGGACACCGACCAGCCCGGGATGATCGCCTGCTCGTGCCGGGACTCGGGGAGCAGGTAGACCCCCTGGCCCACCGCGTCGGCGGGGTGCCCCGGGTTGAACGCCGCACCGGCCAGCCGGCGTTCGCCGGCCGGAATCGGCCGGGCGCCGAACACCCACTCCAGCAGCTCGGTCTTGCCACTGCCCAGCAGCCCGAGCAGCACCGTCACCTGGCCCTTGCGCAGGTCCAGGTCGAACGGCGGCGAGTCGGCGAGCACCTGGGCGCCGCGCAGCCCCAGCACGGTCTCGCCACCGGCCAGCCCGGCATGCCGCATCTCCGCCGGGGTGCGGTCGAACAGCGCGGTGAGCACCTTCGGCCACTCGAACGCCGCACCGCCCGCCCGGTAGAACTCGCCGCGCATGGCGCCGTCCCGGAGCACCCCGACGTGCTGGCAGAGCCGGTCGAACTCGGCCAGCTTGTGGCTCACGAACAGCACCGTCATACCCTCCGCCACCAGTGAGGTGACCAGCTCGAACAGCCGGGTGGTCTCCTCGGCGGAGAGCGCCGACGTGGGCTCGTCCAGGATCAGGATCTCCGGCCGGCGGGACAGCGCACGGGCCAGCACCAGCAGCTGCCGCTCGGAGACCCCGAGCCGGCGCACCGGCGCGCGCAGCGCCGGCCGGCTCAGCCGCACGCCCAGCGTGTCCGCCACCTCGAGGGCATACCGCTCGGTGCGCCGGTGGCTGAACCCGATGGGCCCGCGCGCGTCGGTGAGCCGGTCCAGCGCCAGGTTCTCCGCCACTGTCATGTCCAGCACCACGCCGTCGTTCGGGTTCTGGTGCACGGTGCCGACGCCCAGCCGGTGCGCGGCGGTCGGGTCCGGGAAGGTGACCACCCGGCCGCCGACCCTGATCTCCCCGCCATCCGGGGGATACGCCCCGGACAGGATCTTGATCAGCGTGGACTTGCCGGCGCCGTTCGCGCCCATCAGGCCGTAGATGCCGCCCCTGGCCACCTCGAAGCTGACGCCCCGCAGCACCCGGTTGGCGCCGAAGCTCTTGGTGATGCCGTCAATCCGTAGGACGGCGTCGGACGACGCCACGGCGTTACGAACCCGGCTTGATCTGCGGGATCCAGGCGGCGCCGACGATGTCCGGCGTGTTCAGCTCGGGCAGCGCCGCGCGCAGCTGGTCCATGCCGGCCACCCCGCGCTGGCGGAGCATGTCCTGGGTGATCAGTGCGGCCGGGATGGTCAGCTTCTGCGGGGTGCTCACGCCGGCCCCGGCGGCGACCGCCATCCGGGCCACGATCGCGCCGACGTTGGCCGGGTCGGTGGCGGCGGTGGCCCGCCACGGGCTGCCCGGCTCGGTCATCAGCTGGATGTCGGCGGTGGAGATGTCCACCCCGTACACCTTCACCTTGTCTGACATGTTGTTCTGCCGCAGCGCGATCAGGGTGCCCTTGGCCAGCTCGTCGTAGGCGGCGATGGACACCGTGGTGCCCGGCGCCGCCTTCAGCGCGGACGCGCCCTCGGTGGCGGTGTCCGAGGCCACCGACTCGCTGTACTTGCCGAACTTGGCCACCTGGGTGAACGACGTGTTGTCCTTGAGGAACTGCTGGTAGACGGCGTCCCGGGAGTCCAGCGGGGCGATCCCAGAGACGTTCACGTAGGCGATCTTGCCGCCGCCCGGGTTGTCCTGCTTCAGGTAGTCCAGGATCTTCGTGGCGATCGAGGCGTCGTCCTGGGAGATGTACGTGGCCTTGCAGTTGGCGATGTTCACGTCGTAGACCACGACCGGGATGCCCTTGCCGATCGCCTCGTCGATCTTGGGGTTCACCGAGTCGGCGAGGCCGTGGTCGACGATGATCACGTCGGGCTTGGCGGCGATCGCGTCGTTGAACTGGGCGACCTGCTTGGCGTTGTCGCCGCGCGCGTCGTACGAGGTGACCTTGCCGCCGGCCGCCTCGATCTGCGCCGTGGCGCCCCGGCCCCACTGCTCGAAGTAGTCCCCGACGCCGGACTGGCGGACCAGTGCGACGGTGAACCCGTTCTTGAAGCCGGCCGGCTTTTCGGCCGGGGGCTTGAAGTCGTTCTGCACCGTGCGGTCGCAGGGCTGCCCGGGGGCCGGCCCGCCGGCCTGGCCGCCGCCGCTGGGCTGCTGGGCGCAGCCGGCCAGTGCCACCAGCGCCAGTGCGGCCGCTGCCGCGCCGAGCGATGTACGGATCTTCATGCTTCCTCCTCGTTGAGGGCCGGGGTGCCAGGTTGCTCGGGGGGCCGGACCACGCGCCGGTCGGTGACGATCGCGGTGATCAGGCGGGCCGGGGTGACGTCGAACGCCGGGTTGAGCGCGGTGGCGCCCTCCGGCGTGGTGCGCACGCCGTGGAACTCGCACACCTCGGCCGAGCCGCGGTCTTCGATCTTGATCTGTTCACCGGACGGAGTGCCGCCGTCCACCGTGGTCTCCGGGGCGACCACCAGGAACGGCACGCCGGCGTGCGCGGCGGCCAGGGAGAGTGCGAAGGTGCCGATCTTGTTCGCGGTGTCCCCGTTGGCGGCGATCCGGTCCGCGCCGACCAGCACCGCATCCACCCCGCCGGCGGCCAGCACGCTCGCCGCCGCCGAGTCCACGAGCACGTCGTACCGCGCGCCCATCCGCTCCAGCTCCCAGGCGGTCAGTCGGGCGCCCTGCAACAGCGGCCGGGTCTCGCAGGCCAGTGCGCGCGCCAGCCGGCCCTCGGCGTGCAGTTGTTCGACCACGCCGAGCGCGGTGCCGTGCTCGACGGCGGCCAGCGCCCCGGTGTTGCAGATGGTCATCACGGTGAGCTCGATGCGGCCCGGACACAGCCGGGCCAGCAGGTCGACGCCACGCCGGGCCATCGCCCGGCAGGCCGCGATGTCCTGGTCGCGCATCCGCAGCGCGGCGGCCAGCGCCGCGTCGGGTCCGCCGGAGCGGAACGCGGCGAGCGCGGTGTCCACGCCCAGCGCCAGGTTCACGGCGGTCGGCCGGGCCGCGCGCAGCCGCGCGACCTGCCCCATCGCCTCCTGCGCCGGCAGCGTGTCCACGGCCAACGCCACGCCGAGCGCACCGGCCACGCCCAGCGCAGGGGCGCCGCGCACGGCCAGCCGGCCGATCGCGTCCACCAGCTGGTCCACGGTGTGCACGTCCAGCTCGACCAGGGACCCGGGCAGCCGGGTCTGGTCGATCAGCCGGATGTGCCCGGTGTTCGGTCCCGGCACCCAGTCGATCGTGCGCATGGTGTTCGTCTTAACCCCTCGGTATTTCCATCTACCGGGTGAGGTTGTCGGACAAGTGCGCGCGAGTCAAGATGTTCCCATGGCGACTCCGGCCCGGCGCCCGCTCGCGGACGACATCGCCGCCGTCCTCAAGGCGGAGATGCGCGACGGCGTCCACCCGCCGGGCGGCCGGCTGCCCAGTGAGGCCGACCTGTGCCGCCGGTTCGGGGTCTCCCGGGCCACCGTGCGCAGCGCGATCAAGGAGCTTGACGTGCTCGGCCTGGTGCGCACCCAGCACGGCGTCGGCACCTTCGTGCGCCGCCGGCCGGCGGTGCGCGACGGGCTCGAGCGGATGGGTTCGATCAGCGAGTCGATCCGGGCCAGCGGGAAGGTGCCGGGCCACGAGTACGCCCGGCGCACCCTGCGCCCGGTGCTGCCGGACGAGGCCGAGCGGATGGGCGTGCCGGCGGACACCGAGGCGCTGGAGCTGCGCCGGCGCATCACCGCCGACGGCGAGGTGGTGGCCTACTCCTACGACCTGATCCCGCGCGGCCTGCTGCCCTCCGACTACACCCTGGACGAGCCGAACGGCTCGGTGTTCGACTACTTCGAACGGCGGATGGGGGTGCGGGCCACGCTCGGCGTGGCCCGGGTGCACGCGGTGGACTCCGCGCACATCGCCTGGGGTCCGGATGCCGGCAAGCACCGGCTGTTCATCCTGCTGGACCAGCTGCACTACGACACCGCACACCGCCTGCTCGCCTACTCACGCACCTACTTCGTCGAGGGTGCCTATGAGTTCTCGCTGGTCCGCACCGGGGATTAGGGGGACACGCGTCGGCGGCTCTCGGCGAGGTTTCGGTGCGCCGATCGGGCCTCCATCCATGGTCACCATGACGTGGTGGTCGCATCGGGGCGCCGGGAGCGGCCCTGATGTCATGGTGACCATGTAATCGGTGATCATCAGGCTGTCAGGGTGGCTTCGGCGGCCCGGAAACAACCTCGCATCGGTGGCTTCGCGGCTGTCCGGGCTGGCCTCAGCGTGACCAGCGCAGCACGTCCTCCAGGACGTCGATCAGCTCCTGCTTCGGCGGGGCCGGCCGGGGGGAGCCGAGGGCGTGCCGGGCCTGCTTCTCGGCGCCCTCGTCGGGTGAGGGCGTCGGGTCGGGGACCAGCCGCAGGTGCGAGGCGCGCCGGGGCTTGGGCAGATCAGGGGTCGGGTCCAGGGACATCGCCGGTGGCACGGTGCCCTGGCCGGCGGCCATCAGGGGCGGCTCGGTCGGCCGGGGGATGGCCGGCATGATCCCGTACGGCATCGCGTCGCCCGGGGAGGTGCCGCCCAGCATCGCGCGGGCCGGCATGTTGCCCGAGTAGGTCTCATGGCGTGGTCGGTCGAGTCGCTTCGAAGGGGACTCGACCGAGCGGGAGATGAGTGCGCGAGCCGACTGCTCCAGCGGCCAGGAGGAACCCGCCGCCCGCGCCGGCAACTCGGCGACGGCCGACGAGCCGGCCGGGGTCCGCTCCGGCGACCAGGACGGTGCCGGGGGGAGCGTCGGCTTCGCCGGCCAGGACGGCCCGGACGTTCCGGTGGGGAGGGACGGGCGGGCTTCCCAGGACGGACCGGCGGGCAGGGACGTTCCGGTGGGGAGGGACGGGCGGGCTTCCCAGGACGGACCGGCGGGCAGGGACGGGCCGGTGGGGAGGGACGGGCGGGCTTCCCAGGACGGACCGGCGGGCAGGGACGGGCCGGTGGGGAGGGACGGTCCCGCCTCCCAGGACGGTCCCGCTGGCCAGGACGGGCCGGCGCCCAGCGAGGGAGCCGCATCCAGGGAGGACGCCGTGGTCAGGTAGCGACCCGCGTCCGGCGTCGGACCGGGCGACCACGACGGGGCGGCCGACCGGGGCGGCGGTCCGGAGTACGACCCCAGGGGCGGCTGGGCCGACCACGAAGACGGACCCCGCTGGTTCGACCGGTGCTGTTGGGGCGAGCGTGGGGGCGGCGCCGGGCGGCCCGGCGGGGCGGGATAGGAGGGCCACGGGGCGCGGCCGGCAGGCGGGCGCCCCGGGCCCCGGTGCTGGTCCGCACCGCGATACCGGCCCGCGTTGCGGGACTGGTTCTGATGCGGGTAGCCGCCCTGGCGCGGCACGGGCGGCATGCCGTCCCCGTGCGGTCCGGCCCACGAGGGGTGCAGGGCGTCTTTCCGGTCGGCGTCCACGCTCATCTGGTAGAGCTCGCAGGGCCAGCGGCTGACCTCGCAGTCGCGGCAGTTGCCGTTGGCGTCCGCGACATGATCGGCCTGGATGCGCCGTCGCAGATCCGGCATCCGGACCAAGAGCTCCACCATCAGCATCGTGGGTGTCGACCTTCCGTGGGGTACAGCGGACCAACGCCACGCATTGTGCTCAAAGGTCGTGTCCCACGGTGCTCGGGGTAGCCCCTCAGCGGCCAGTGTTCCTGCGGAAACGGTGAATGGCGGGTTCTGGCGGCCGGTTGGCGGAATTCGTTTCACCCAGACGAGGCAGTACGAATCATCACAGAGGGTGATCGCCTGATCGGGTCCGGACCCGCTTACCTGATCTTCTGGGCCAGCTCGGCGAAGCTGTCCAGCTCGGTGAGCGCCTCGGCCTCCGGCTTGGTGCTCAGCAGGAAGGTGACCCGGTCGAGCCCGGCTTCGGCGTACCCGTTCAGCGCCGCGACGTCCCGCTCGGTGCCGAACAGCGTCACCGGCACGTCGGGCCGGCCCCGCTCGGCCAGCCATTCGCGCACCTCGCGGATCCGCGCCAGCGGCGTACCGACCCTCGGGAACCACGCATCACCGTGGTGCAGCAGCCGCTCCAGGGCGGGGGCGGTCTCCCCGCCGACGTAGATCGGCGGGTGCGGCCGTTGCACCGGCTTCGGCCAGGAGAACACCGGGTCGAAGTCGACGAACTCGCCGTGGAACTCGGCCCGTTCCTCGGTCCACAGCTGCTTCAGCGCGGCCAGCCGCTCATTGGTCAGCGCGCCCCTGGTCTTCGGGTCGGCGCCGTGGTTGCGCATCTCCTCGCGGTTCCATCCGCTGCCCACGCCGAGCACCGCCCGCCCGTTCGACACCAGGTCCAGGCTGGCCACCTCCTTGGCCAGGTGCAGCACGTCGCGCTGGGGGATCAGGGCGATGCCGGTGCCGACCAGGATGCGGGAGGTGTGCGCCGCCGCCGCGGTGAGCGCGACGAACGGGTCCAGGGTGCGGTAGTACCGGCGGGGAAGGTCGCCGCCGCCGGGAAACGGGGTCTCCCGGCTCGCGGGGATGTGGGAATGCTCGGTGACGAACAGCGAGTCGAAGCCGCGTTCCTCCACGGCCGGCCCCAGCCGGTCGGGGCGGATGCTCTCGTCGGTCACGAAGGTGGCGATGCCGAATTCCATGCACCGTCGAACGCCCTCGTGGGCCGGCGACATTCCCGGGAGAGTACCCCGCAACCTTGTGCTGGGGGCACGAAGCGTCGCGGAGAGTTCGTGTTCCAGCGACATGGGCATTTCACCCGTGCGGTCTAGCGTCTGGCAAGCGGAATTGTCGTACTTGATCGGAGCGCCGCCGTGGGTTTCATCAACGCTGATCTGCCCGACGTCGACCTGGCCACCTGGAAGGACCGCCCGCACCTGGAGCGGATGCGCATCCTGGCCCTGCACTGGATCGACGCCGGCGCCGGCACGCCGAAGATCATCCACTTGATGTACGCGGTGAAGATACTGTTCTACATCGCGGGCGGCCTCTTCTTTGCCTCGTTGACCGCCGGCATCGGCTCGATGTTCGACGTGGCGAGTTGGTGGACCCAGCCGATCGCGTACCAGAAGATCCTGGTCTGGACGATTCTCTACGAGGTGCTCGGGCTGGGCGCCTCGTGCGGGCCGCTGGCCTTCCGGTTCAAGCCGTGGGTGGGCGGTGTGACCTACTGGCTGCGGCCGGGCACGATCAAGCTGCCGCCGTGGGCGGACAAGAACCCGGTCGCCGGCGGTTCCCGGCGCACCTGGTTCGACGTGCTGGTCTACGGCGCCATGCTGGTCAGCGCGCTGGTCCTGCTCGTCTCGGACGGAGTCCCGCACGCCGGGCAGCCGGAGGGCAGCCTGGGCCTGCTCGACCCGAGGCTGCTGACCGTGCTGATCGTCCTCACGGCGGTCGCCGGCCTGCGTGACCGGCTGATCTTCCTGGCCGCGCGCAGCGAGCAGTACTGGCTGATGTGCATCATGTTCGCCGCACTGCCGTACGTGGACATGATCGTCGGCCTCAAGCTGGTGATGTTCGCGGTGTGGTGGGGCGCGGCGGCGTCCAAGCTCGGCAAGCACTTCTCCTACGTGGTGCAGGGCATGACCACCAACGCGCCACTGATGGTCTCCAAGTGGTTCCGGCACAAGATGTGCCGCGACTACCCGAACGACATCCGCCCGTCGGCGGCCACCGCCGTCCTGGCGCACACCGGCACGGTGATCGAGTTCTGCATCCCGGCCATCCTGCTGCTGTCCACCAACCGGGAGCTGACCCTGGTCGCGGCGGCGGTCATGGTGATCTTCCACATCTACATCACCGTCAACTTCCCGCTCGCGGTGCCGCTGGAGTGGAACATCTTCTACTGCTTCTCGCTGGTGTGGCTGTTCGTGCTGCACCCGGCGCCGGAGTTCGGCCTGGCCTCGGCCGGCTCGCCGTGGCTGGTGCCGGGCATCCTGGTGGTGCTGTTCGGCGTGATCATCCTGGGCAACGTGCGGCCCGACCTGATCTCCTTCCTGCCCTCGGCGCGCTACTACGCGGGCAACTGGGCGACCGGCATGTGGGCGTTCCGCAAGACCGGCGACGGGTTCAGCATGGAGGAGCGGCTGGACGAGAAGATCGTCAAGTCGTCCAAGAACCAGGTGCAGCAGCTCACCGAGATGTACAGCCGCGAGGTCGGCGAGCTGTTCATGCAGAAGGTGCTGGCCTGGCGGCACATGAACACCCACGGCCGGGCGCTTTCCTCGCTGATGCTGACCCACCTGGACGACCCGGAGAACTACACCATCCGGGAGGGCGAGTTCGTGATGAGCTCGGTCGTCGGCTGGCAGTTCGGCGACGGCCACCTGCACAACGAGTTCTTCATCCAGGCGGTCCAGGATCGGTGCAACTTCGCGCCGGGTGACGTCGTGGTGGTCATCCTCGAGTCCCAGCCGATGCACCGGATGATCCAGCACTACCGGATCGTCGACGCGGCGCTCGGCGAGATCGAGCGGGGCTGGGTGGACGTGCACGACATGATCGCCGTGCAGCCCTGGCTGGAGAACGGCCCGATCCCGTTCCACGTGGAGTCCACCGGCGGCTGGCCGGCCCCCGGCAAGGCGGCCGAGAGCCGGGAGTCGGAGCGTCCGAGCCCGGCCGCCGCCCAGGGCGACTGAGCGCCGAAGCGGGCTTCGCGGGCCTAGACTGGTGTGAGGTCAATCTATATATTTGACCTTGCTAATAATTGCTGATCTCGCGGCTTGCCCGTCGCGCGAAATGCGCACAGACCTCGGCGAGCAACCACCGAGACATAACGGTCACGCGGAGGGAGGTCTTGAGCATGCGAGCGGCAATTGTCGCCTTCTCGATGTTGGGTGTGGTCTTCGCCGGCGTTGCCGGGTTGACGCCGACCACCGACACCGTGCAGGCACAGGGTTGTTACACCCCGCCGCCCGGCGGGCCCAATGTGCCGGACTACGGCACCGCGGGTTGTATGAGCCCGTCCGGCAGCGGTAACAGCAGTAACAGTCAGCCCACTTTCAAGAACCCGTAGCTGACGCGGCACCGGCTCGGCGTCGCCCTCACCGGCGGCGCCGAGCCGGGATGCCGGGCCCGCGGCTATTTCCCGCCGGCCAGCTCCCCGAGCGCCGAGCCGAGCGCCGCGACGGCCAGCTCCACCTCGTCGCGCTGGATCACCAGCGGCGGGCCCAGCCTCAGCGTCTGGCCGTGGGTGTCCTTGGCCAGCACGCCGTGTGCGAGCAACCGCTCGCACACCTCCCGGCCGCTTCCCAGCGCCGGGTCGATGTCCACCCCGGCCCACAGGCCGATGCAGCGCACGTCGGTGACCCCCCGGCCGGCCAGTGAGCGCAGCCCCTGCTCCAGGTGGGCGCCCAGCTCCCGCGCGCGCCGCTGGTACTCACCGGTCGCCAGCAGGCCGACCACCGCCCGGCCGACCGCGCAGGCCAGCGGGTTGCCGCCGAACGTGGAGCCGTGCTGCCCGGGGCGCAGGGCCTGGAACACCTCCGGGTCGGCCACCACGGCGGACACCGGCATCACCCCGCCGCCGAGCGCCTTGCCCAGCAGGTACATGTCCGGCACCACGCCGTAGTGCTCGCAGGCCAGCGTGGTCCCGGTGCGGGCCAGCCCGGACTGCACCTCGTCGGCGATGAACAGCACGTTGTTGGCGTCGCACAGCTCGCGCACCCGGGCCAGGTAACCCGGCGGGGGAAGGATCACCCCGGCCTCGCCCTGAATCGGCTCGAGCAGCACGGCCACCGTGGTTTCGTCGATCGCCGCCGCCAGCGCCTCGGCGTCCCCGAACGGCACCGCACGGAAGCCCGGGGTGTACGGGCCGAACCCGGCGCGCGCCTCCTCGTCGTCCGAGAAACTGATCACGGTCGTGGTCCGGCCGTGGAAGTTGTGCGCGGCGACCACGATGCTGGCCTGGTTGTCGGGGACGCCCTTGACCTCGTAGCCCCACTTGCGGGCGACCTTGATGCCGGTCTCCACCGCCTCGGCGCCGGTGTTCATCGGCAGCACCATCTGCTTGCCGACCAGTTCGGCCAGCTCGGCGCAGAACGGCCCGAGCTGGTCGTGGCCGAACGCCCGGCTGGTCAGCGTGACCCGCTCCAGCTGGGCGCGCGCGGCGGCCAGGATCTCCTCGTTGCCGTGCCCGAAGCTGACCGCCGAGTAGCCGGAGAGGCAGTCCAGGTAGCGGCGGCCGTCCACGTCGGTGGCCCAGGGCCCCTTCGCCGAGGCCAGCACCACCGGCAGCGGGCTGTAGTTGTGTGCGGCGTGCGTGTCGACCAGCCGCAGGTGCTCGGTCGCCTCGGTGGTGATGTTGTCCGCGAGCAGGGTCATGACCGGACCTCCAAGGTGCAGCACTTGGCGCTCCCGCCGGCCTTGAGCAGCTCCGACAGGTCGACGCCGATGGGGTGGAAGCCGCGTTCCCGCAGCTGTTCGGCCAGGTTGACCGCCTTCTCGGCGAGCACGACGTTCCGTCCGTCGGAGACCGCGTTGAGCCCGAAGACCATCGCGTCCTTGGCGCCCGCCAGCACCGCGTCCGGGTACAGCTCGCGCAGCACCGACCGGCTGGCCGCGCTGAACGCTTCCGGGTAGTAGGCGACCGTGCGGTCGTCCAGCACGGCCAGCGCGGTGTCCAGGTGGTAGAAGCGCGGGTTCACCAGCTCCAGGGAGACCACCGGCAGGCCGAAGTACTCGGCCACCTCGGCGTGCGCCTTCGGGTCGGTGCGGAAACCGGTTCCGGCCAGCACCCGCCCGCCGACCACCAGGAAGTCGCCCTCGCCCTCGTTGACCTGGACGGCCTGTTTGGCCGGGAAGCCGGCGGCGCGCAGCCAGGCCAGGTAGGCCGGCCCTTCGTCGGCGCGCTGCGGGTAGGCGAAGCGGGCGGCCAGCGCCCGGCCGCCGATGACCAGGCCGCCGTTGGCCGCGAAGACCATGTCGGGCAGCTGGGGCAGTGGCTCGATGATCCGGACGGTGTGGCCGAGCTCCTGGTAGATGTCCCGCAGCCGCTGCCACTGGCGCAGTGCGAGCGACACGTCGCAGGGCTGGTCGGTGTCCATCCACGGGTTGATCGCGTACTCGACGGTGAAGTGCTCGGGTGGGCACATCAGGTACTGGTGCGGGCGCGCGAGGCGCTCCCCGGCGGTGTTGGGGGCTTCCAGCGTTACGGTCACAAATCAACGGTAAGGAGCCATCTTTACGCAATCAATACGCAACTCTTGCGCCTTTGCGATAACTTTATTGCGTCCTTGACGTGACCGTGGAGGTTTGTTGTGCTCGACGTGATCGACCGGCGCATCGTGGACTGCCTGCTGCACGACGGGCGCGCCACGTACGCCCAGATCGGCAGCCGGGTGGGGCTGTCCGCGCCGGCCGCGAAACGCCGGGTGGACCGGCTGCGGGACAGCGGGGCGATCCGCGGCTTCACCGTGCTGCTGGACCCGGCCGCGCTCGGCTGGCGCACCGAGGCCTACGTGCAGGTGTACTGCACGGGCACGGTCAGCCCGCAGGAGCTGCGGCGGAGCCTGGGACGGGTGCCCGAGGTGATCAGCGCGTGCACCGTCTCCGGCGCGGCGGACGCGCTGCTGCACATGGTGGCCACCGACATCCCGCACCTGGAGGAGGCCATGGAACGGGTGCGCGCCGAGCCGAAGGTGGAGCGCACGGAGAGCGTCATCGTGCTGTCCCGGCTGGTCGACCGGCCGATGAGCTAACGCGGAACGCGTGCCGAGCGCGCGCCCAGTTCGGCGCGCGCGGGAGACGCTAGCCTGCCTGGGAGAGGACCCGGCTGCCGAGCTGGCGGCAGGCCACCAGCGCGACCTCCACGTCCAGTCGGCCCTCGGAGAGGGGGCGGCCCCGGATCTCCTCGGCCTTGCGCACCCGGTAGTGCACGGTGTTCTTGTGCAGGTGCAGTCGGGCGGCCGCGTCGGTGAAGCTGCCACCGGTCTCCAGGAAGATCCGCACGGTCTCGCGCAGCCGCTCGGTGGCCTCGTCGTCGCGGGCCAGGGCGCCCAGCGTGCGGCGCACCCAGGTGCGCAGGGAGTCGAGGTTCTCCGACAGCAGCGCGGCGATGCTGACCTCGGCGAAGCTGACCACCCGGGCCACCTGGTCGGGTGAGCTCTCCGCCGCCTCCGCCACCGAGCGCGCGGCCATCGCCTCCCGGTGCGTGGTGCGGAAGCCGTCCAGGCCCTGAGCCGGCTCGCCGATCGCCATCCTCGGCGCGTAACCGAGCGGCCCGCCGGACGCCTCGAGCGCGGCGGCCAGGCCGAGATGGTCCAGCCGGATCGGTTCAACGCTGGTCACCCAGGCCCAGAGCGTGTGGTCGTCGGACAACACGGCCAGCGGCCGCCGCCCGTGCACGGTGGACAGCAGCTGGGCGGCGGACTCCAGGCGGCGCGCGGTGTCCGGCACGTCCTTGTCCATCCAGGCCACCGCGCCGACGTGCCAGCCGCGCATCCGGTAGCCGACCATCGCCTCGGCGGTACCGAGATCCAGCGCCTCGTCGTCCAGCACGGTGCGCAGCGCGATCGCCCGGGCCGCGTCGGTGCGCTGCGTCCACAGCTTGCGCTCGGTCTCGTAGATCTCCACCAGGTGCTCGGAGATCTGGTCGATGTACCGGCCGGCCACCTGCACGATCTCCTGCGTGCAGGCCAGCACCACATCGGCGTCCAGCTCGCGCTGGCTGAGCCCGCGCAGGCACCACTGGTTGAACCGCACCGAGCCGAGCCGGTAGGCGCGCAGCAGGCTCTCGAGCGGCAGGTCCCGCTGGGCGAACCGGCGGGCGTAGGCCGCCGCGGCCGCCGGCACCACCAGCTGCTCGGTCGGCAGTCCGTGTTGCAGCAGGTCGAACATGGTGGACAGGTTCGCCGCCGTGCTGGCCGCCATCAGCTCGCGGACCGCCTCCTCGCCCTGGAAGGCCGGGATCTCCTCCAGGAACAGGTTGGCCAGCTCCGTGGTGCGTTCGGGCAGCTGCGCGGTGAGCTCCTTGGCGACCTGCGCGACTACCCGCCGGGTGTGCGCATCGGTGGCCATGCCACTGGACCCTAATACCGATGGGAATCGACGCGCTCGCGGGTGACGGGCCCGGCGCGCCCGCCGATCATCGGGCGTTACGCTCGCCACATGGCCAAGTACTTCGACGTCCACCCGGACAATCCCCAGAAGCGGCTGGTTGGCCAGGTAGTGCAGCTCGTGCGCGACGGCGGGCTGATCGCCTACCCGACCGACTCGTGCTTCGCCCTCGGCTGCCAGCTCGGCAACCTGGACGGGCTGGGCCGGATCCGGGAGATCCGGCACCTGGACGACCGCCACCACTTCACCCTGGTCTGCGCGGACTTCGGCCAGCTGGGCAGGTTCGTGCACATCGGCAACGCGGTGTTCCGGTCCATCAAGGCCGCCACCCCGGGCAGCTACACGTTCATCCTGCCGGCCACCAAGGACGTGCCGCGCCGGCTGATGAACCCCAAGAAGAAGACCGTCGGCGTGCGCATCCCCGAGCACACGGTGGCCCAGGCGCTGCTGGCCGAGCTGGGCGAGCCGCTGCTCTCCAGCACGTTGCTGCTGCCCGACGAGGAGGAGCCGCTCACCCAGGGGTGGGAGATCAAGGAGCGGCTGGACCACCAGATCGACGCGGTGGTGGACTCCGCCGACTGCGGCACCGAGCCGACCACGGTGGTGGACTTCTCCTCCGGCGAGCCGGAGGTCATCCGCGTGGGCGCGGGTGATCCCGCTCGCTTCGAGTAGCCCGACCAGGCGTTAAGCGGGCCGGCACCTGGGAGCCGCGTTAGGCTCCCGAAATGGCCAGCACACGGGAGTGGTTCGAGAGCGTCGCCGAGGCCCAGCGCCGCGCCAAGCGTCGGTTGCCCAAGTCGGTCTACGGCGCGCTGATCGGCGGCGCGGAGCGCGGGGTCACCCTCGAGGACAACGTCAACGCGTTCAGCGAGCTGGGGTTCCGGCCGCACATCGCCGACCTGCCCCAGCAGCGCGACCAGGCGACCACCGTGCTGGGCCAGGAGATCTCCTTGCCGGTGATCATCTCGCCGACCGGGGTGCAGGCGGTGCACCCGGAGGGCGAGGTCGCGGTGGCCAGGGCGGCGGCCGAGGCCGGCACGGCGATCGGCCTGTCCTCGTTCGCCAGCCGGTCGGTGGAGGACGTGGCGGCGGCCAACCCGAAGACCTTCTTCCAGATGTACTGGGTGGGTTCCAAGGACCGGCTGCTGCAGCGCGCCGACCGGGCCCGCCGCGCCGGGGCGAAGGGCCTGATCATCACCCTGGACTGGACGTTCGCCCACCGCCGGGACTGGGGCAGCCCGCCCATCCCGGAGAAGCTGGACATCCGGGCGATGGCCAAGTTCGCCCCGCAGGTGGCGCTGCGCCCGCTGTGGCTGGCCGAGTTCCTGCGGGCCGGGCAGCTGCCCGACCTGACCACGCCCAACCTCTCCGACGGCCCCGGGCTGCCCGGCCCGACCTTCTTCGGGGCCTACGGCGAGTGGATGGGCACCCCGCTGCCCACCTGGGACGACATCCGCTGGCTGCGGGACGAGTGGGGCGGTCCGTTCATGATCAAGGGGATCATGCACCCGGACGACGCCCGGCGGGCGGTGGACGTCGGCGCCACCGCGATCTCGGTCTCCAACCACGGCGGGAACAACCTGGACGGCACCCCGGCCAGCATCCGGGTGCTGCCCTCGGTGGCGGACGCGGTCGGCGACCAGGTGGAGGTGCTGCTGGACGGCGGCATCCGGCGGGGCAGTGACGTGGTCAAGGCGCTCGCGCTGGGCGCCAAGGCGGTGCTGATCGGGCGGGCCTACCTGTGGGGAATGGCGGCCAACGGGCAGGCCGGCGTGACCAACGTGCTGCAGATCCTGCGCAGCGGCATCGACGAGGCGCTGCTCGGGCTGGGCCGGTCGTCCATCCACGAGCTGGTCAAGGACGACCTGATCATCCCGGCCGACTTCACCCGGGCGCCCGGCCCGGCGTAGGACACGCGCTCAGCGGCGGGTCCAGCCGCGGACCATGCGGGCGCCGACCAGGCCGGCCAGCGCCACGCCGACCAGTGCGCCGATGCCCAGGGTGATGCCGGTGTTCGGGAAGACGGCGGCGGTCACCGAGTAGGCCGGGGCCACCACGGTGGCGATGTTCGAGCCGGTGGCCAGCTTGGCCAGCTGTCCCTGCAGGTCGGAGACCTGGGCCTGCAGGTCGCCCACGGTGGCCGGCGGCGTGGCCGGGTTGGCCAGTTGCCGCTGCGCATTGTCCAGCTGGGCCTGCAGCGCGGCGGCCTGGCCGGAGGCGTTCGCCACGTCCAGGTAGCGCTTCGCCACGGCGTTCGCCAGCTGCATCCCGGACGCCCGGTCCGGGTGGTTGACCTGGATCTGGATGATCTCGCTGTTCGGCACCACCACCGCGGTGGCGTTCTTGGTCAGGTAGTCGACCGGAACCCCGGTGGAGTCGGCCACCGGCTGCAGCACCTCGCGGCCGGTGATGATCACGGTCTGGGTGGTGAGGGTGCGCTCCGCGTCGCTCGAGCGGTCACTCAGGTTGTACCGGATCGTGGTCTGAGCGGCGTAGACGTGCGGCAGCGCGATGGTCGCGACGAAGCCCAGCGCGACGCCGATCACCACCAGGATCGCCGAGACCAGGCCGAGCCGCATCTGCTGCGCGCCGGTGAGCGCCGGCCGGGACTGCGGCGGCATGGGCGGCCGATAGCCGGGCGGCGGGCGGAAGCCGCCGGGCACCGGCGGCGGCCCGGGCAGCCGCGGGGCCGGGCGGCCAGCACCCCCGGTGGGGGCTGAGCTGGGGGTAGCCATCGACTTAGTTGTCTCCTCGAGCGTGTGCGGCGCCGGCCGGTCTCGACCATACAAGCCACCACTCAGGCTAGAGGCGCCCCCCTGAGAAAGCAGCGGTGATTTACAACAGGAAGCGGAAGAGGGGGCTGTCCGGCGGCACCCGCTCGATGTGCGGCGGGGCCACGCGCATCCGCTCCAGCAGCGCGTCCAGGTCCCCCGGGCGGCCCAGCTCGATGCCGACCAGCGCCGGCCCGGTCTCCCGGTTGTTGCGCTTCACGTACTCGAACAGGGTGATGTCGTCGTCCGGGCCGAGCACGTCGTCCAGGAACCGCCGCAACGCGCCCGGCTCCTGCGGGAAGTCCACCAGGAAGTAGTGCTTGAGCCCCTCGTGCACCAGCGCCCGCTCGACCACCTCGGCGTACCGGCTCACGTCGTTGTTCCCGCCGGAGAGCAGGCAGACCACCGTCTCTCCGGGGCGCACGTCGAGGGTGCCAGCAGCCAGCGCGGCCGAGGCGAGCGCCCCGGCCGGCTCGGCGATCACGCCGTCCTGCTGGTAGAGCTCCAGCATCTCCACGCAGACCATTCCCTCGGCCACCGTGCGCAGGCTGGTGGTGCCGGTCAGCACGGCCTCCCGGGTGATCGGGTAGGTCACCTCGCCGGCCCGGCGCACCGAGGCGCCGTCCACGAACGGGTCCAGCTCCGGCAGGTCCACCGGGTGGCCCTCGGCCAGCGCCGCCGCCATGCAGGCCGCGCCGGCCGGCTCCACGCCGATCACCCGCACGTCCGGGTGCCGCTCGCGCAGCCAGATCAGCGTGCCGGCCAGCAGGCCGCCGCCGCCGACCGGCACGACCAGCACGTCCGGTGCGCGGCCGAGCTGTGCGACCACCTCGCGCACCACGGTGCCCTGGCCGGCCACCGTGCGCGGGTCGTCGAAGGGCGGCACCAGCACCGCACCGGTCTCCCCGGTGTCACGCAGGGCGGCGGCCGCCGCGTCGTCGTACGCGTCGCCGGAGACGCGCACCTCGACCACGTCGCCGCCCAGCGAGGCCACCCGGTCACGCTTCTGCCGGGGCGTGGTGCGGGGCAGGTAGACCCGGGCCCGCACGCCCAGCCGGGCGCACGCGTAGGCGACCCCCTGGGCGTGGTTGCCGGCGGACGCGCACACCACGCCGGCGGCCCTGGCCGCCTCGTCCAGCTGGGAGATCAGGTTGTACGCGCCGCGCAGTTTGTAGGAGCGCACCGGGAGCAGGTCCTCCCGCTTGAGCCAGACGGCCGCGTCGGTGCGGGTGGAGAGGCGGGCATTGTGTTGCAGGGGGCTGGGCGCGATCACGCCGCGCAGCCGGGTGGCCGCCGCGTCCACGTCGCTGGCGCTCACCGGTATCACCGAGGTCACCCGGTGACCGTGCCACGCCCCGCCGGACCGCGCGCACCCGGGCCCACCTAACCCGCCATATCGCGGGTTCTACCAGTCCGTGTCGCGGGTTTCGGCATGGCGATATCCGCGACATGCGGTGGTGAAACCCGCGATATGGCTAGGAGGGGTCGGGTTCGGCGGGGGAGCAGACGCCCTTGGCGGCGAGCACCCGGGCGGTGGCCTGGTCGGAGTCGGGCAGCTGGCCGGCGTCGGCGGCCGCCTGCAGCCGGTCCAGCACCGGGCCGACCGGGTCGCCGGAGGTCCACAGCGCCACGTCCGCCCCGGCGCGCAGTGCGGCCAGCACCGCGTCCGGCAGCTTGTACCGGTCGGTCACCGCCTTCATCGCGCCGAGGTCGTCGGTGAACACCAGGCCGTTGAAGCCGAGCTCCTGGCGCAGCAGCCGGTAGGCGGCCGGGCTGAGCGTGGCCGGGTCGTTGCCGGTCAGCCCGGGCACGTTGAGGTGGCCGAGCAGCACGGCGGACGGGCCGGCGGGCAGCAGCCGGCGGTACGGCTCCAGGTCGCTGGTGCGCAGCGCGTCCAGCGGGGGCGTGGTCACCGCGCCGGTGTGCGAGTCGCCGCTGGCCCGTCCGTGCCCGGGGAAGTGCTTGAACACCGGCAGCATGCCGGCGTCGCGCAGTCCGGCGGCGAAGGCGCCGGCGTACTCGGTGACCTTGGCCGGGTCGGTGCCGAACGAGCGGTCGCCGATCACGCCCCGGGGCTGGCTGGTCATGTCCAGCACCGGCGACATGGCCAGCGTGACGCCCCGGGCGCGCAGCTGCTCGGCGCGGCGTTTGGCCAGCGCATGCACCTGGTCCGGGGTCATCGTCTGGGCCATCACCCGGGCGCTGGGCATCGGGCCGTCCAGCTCGTCGATGCGCTGTACCCGGCCGCCCTCCTCGTCCACCGCGACGAACACCGGCAGCGGGCTGGCCGCCCTCATCGGGGCCAGGGCATCGTTGCGCAGGAGGTTGGTCGCGGTGCCGCCGATGAACACGCCGCCGACGCCGTGGTCCGCGACCACGGCCCGGGCCGCGTCCGGCTTGGTCGGGTCGACCCCGACCATCAGCCGCTGGGCCAGCCGGGCGCGCGGGGCGAGCTGGGCCACCCGCTCGGCGCAGCTGGCGCGGTGCTCGTCCACGCCCGGGTCGTGCGCCAGCCGGGTGAGCCCGAAGGTGAGGCCGAGCGCGATGACCACGGCCAGGGAGAGGCCGATCAGCCTGCGCCGGGCCGAGCGGGACCCGCCAGGCCCCGCTTGCGGGGTCCGGTCGGTTTCGGGGAGCGGTCGATCGATGCGCCAGAGCCTACGCGGACGCCTCGCGGGCCCGGCCGGGGTGGGGGAGGATCACCCGCATGACGGAGACCTTGCGCGTGCAACTGCCCGGCCGGCTGGGTAATCCGGCGATGACCCTGCGCGACGACCCGAGGGCGGACCCCCGGGTGGTCGCCGCGCTCAGCCGGTTCGGGCTGGATGTGCCCCCGCCGCCGCCCCCGGTGGGCCTGGACGCGCCGCTGGCCGACCTGCTCGCCATCGCCGACGCCGCCGAGGCCGCCTTCACCCAGGTCTTCGCGGAGGTCTTCGCCGGGATGCCGCCGGTACCCGGGGTGACCACCGAGACCAGGGTGATTCCCGGCCCGGACGGCAACGAGATCACCCTCTACGTGCACCGCCCGACCGGCGCGACCGGTCCGCTGCCCGGCATCGTGCACCTGCACGGCGGCGGCATGGTCATGTTGACCGCCGCCGACGGCTGCTACGTGCGCTGGCGCGAGTCACTGGCGGCGGCCGGCCTGGTGGTGGTCGGGGTGGAGTTCCGCAACGGCGGCGGCAAGCTGGGCGCCCACCCGTTCCCCGCCGGCCTGAACGACTGCGCCACCGCGGTGGCATGGACCCTGGACAACGCCGACGAGCTGGGCATCGGCAAGGTGCTGGTCTCGGGAGAGTCGGGCGGAGGGAACCTGACCCTGGCGACGACCCTGCTGGCCCACCGGCAGGGCTGGGCGGACCGGATCGCCGGGGTCTACGCGCTGTGCCCGTTCATCTCCGGCCGGTGGGCCGAGCGACCGGCCGAGCTCACCTCGCTGCACGAGAACGACGGGTACTTCCTCGCCGCCGAGCTGATGGGCCTGCTCGCCCGGGTCTACGACCCGGAAGGCGCGCACGCCGACGACCCGACCTGCTGGCCACTGGTCGCCGACCCGGCCGACCTGGCCGGCCTGCCGCCGCACGTGATCTCGGTGAACGAGCTGGACCCGCTGCGCGACGAGGGCCTGCTGTACGCGCGCAAGCTGTTCGCGGCCGGGGTCAGCGCGGTGGGTCGGGTGGTGGTCGGCACCAGCCACGGCGCCGACGTGATCCTGGCGACGGAGATCCCCGAGGTCTACGCCGCCACCATCCGGGACATCAAAGGCTTCGCCGACTCGGTGTAGGACGCTTTGGCTCTGCGTGGAGATATGCAACGCCCGGCTTTGGCTCTGCGTGGAGATTTGCAACTGCGGCTAATCCGAGTTCGCTTGGCGTGACAGTTGGGACTGTACGAGTTTGGTGAGACTCGGTCGGTGAACCGCGACGAGCTCGGCTGGGCCGGTGGACCGTCGAGTCGCATCGGTGAATCGGTATTAGCCCCTGGTGGGCGGGCGCAACAGTGTCGGCTGCCGGGCTGGCGATGAGTTCACGCCCACTCGGGCGGTCCTACCCGCATGATTAACCTGGGACCGGCCTGCGGCCGGATGATCGAACTGTTGCACGGCGTGCCGGCGGAGGCGCTCAGCCGGCCGACCCCGTGCGCCGAGTACACGGTGATGGACCTGATCGCGCACGTGGACCAGGTCGCGCGGGGGTTCACCGCGATGGCCGTCAACCAGCCGGAGCAGCCGGCCGGCGCGGACCCGGGGGACGGACTGCCGGAACGGGTCAAGGCGCTCGGCGAGGCGTGGTCCGACGAGGCCGCGTGGCGGGGCACCGCCGTCATCGGCGGCGGCCTGGAGCTGCCCAGGGAGCGCTGGGGCAAGATCGCGCTCACCGAGGTGGTGGTGCACGGCTGGGATCTGGCCGTCGCCACCGGCCAGCCGTTCGAGCCGGACGAGCGGACGCTGCGCGACTGCCTGGCCCACGTGGCCGAGTTCGTACCGGGAGCGCCACTGCCCGAGCTGTGGGGGCCACCGGTCGCGGTGCCGGCGGACGCCCCGCTGTTGGACCGGATCCTGGGTATCACCGGTCGCACGCCGTAGCGCCACGGCTACGCACTGCACGCCGTGGAGGGATCTACTACCGTCTGCGCTGGCGCCGGTGTGTCCCCGAAACCGCCGGTCGCCCAGTTTCGTGACCGCGAAAGAGGGGAATCGATCCGTGCTCACCCGACGAGGGAACCGCTGGCGAGGCGTGGTCACCGTGGCCGCCGCCGCGCTGGCGCTCGGTGTATCCACCGGGGTCGCCGACGCCGCCGGCCTGCCGACGCTGCGTTCCACGCTCGCCACGCCGCAGCCGGTGGCGCCCGGCATGGGCGGCACGCTGAACTACGAGATCACCAACCTGGGGGCCACGCCCACCGAGGGCGTGCTGATGAACGTGTCGCTGCCCAAGCACGTCAAGCTGCCGGCGGACCGGCACTGCCAGCGCACCGGGGCCAACCCCCAGGGCGGCGACCTGATCAGCTGCAACTTCAGCGACGAGCTCGGCAAGCTGGCCCCGGGCCAGACCCGCAGGGCGGCCACCCCGTTCACCGTGGCGCCGGACGCCCCGGCGCACGCCGACCTCGGCCGGATCGGCGTGCTGGTCGTTCCGCTCAAGGCCGGCAAGCCGGCCGAGGACTGGCGCAACCTGACCGGCCGCAACACCGCCTGGACGAACATCAAGACCAACTAAGCGGTGTAGCGGCTGATCCCGTCGGGGTCGGTCCGGTGCAGCCGGCCCTGCTCGGCGAGCAGGTCCAGGTGGGCGGAGGTCTCGGCCACCGCCATGCACTGGTGCGGCAGCTCCAGCTCCTCGAGCTGTCGGCCCCGGCGGGTCCAGGTCAGGCTCTTGGCCACCTCGTAGGCGGTCGCCGCGCCGGCGGCAACCGTGGCGGCCATGGTGTCCAGCCGCTCCGCGTGGTGCGCGAGCAGCTCGTCCACCCGGTTGTGCACGCTGGGCGCCACCGGCCCGTGCGCCGGCAGGTACCGGCGGTCCGGCAGGCCGCGCACCAGGCGCAACGAGTCCAGGTAGTCGCCGAGCGGCGAGTGGGTCAGCTTGGCCTCGAAGCCGATGGACGGCGTGATGTGCGGCAGCACGTGGTCGCCGGCGAACAGGGTGTCCCGCTGCTCGTCCACGAACACCACGTGGCCCTGGGTGTGCCCGGGCGTGGGGATGGCGTGCAGGGTGCGGTCGCGCAGCTCCACATCGGTGGGCGGGGCCAGCCACTTGTCCGGCTCGGCCCAGTCCTGCGCGCGGTGCGTGTCGTCCGAGTCGACCGGCGCGGCGGCCAGCATCTCGGCCAACCGCCCCGCCCCGCCCCGGCGCACCTGCACCAGCATCGACGCCCACGGCGGCCGTTTCGGGTCGGCGGTCAGCCGCAGCGACTCCCGTTCCCGGATGCCCAGGCTGATGTGGTTGCCGAACTCCCGGCGCAGCCGCACGGCCAGCGTGTAGTGGTCCCGGTGCACGTGCGTGATGAGGAACCGGTGCACCTCGCCGAGGTGGTTGCCGATCGCGGCGAGTGCCTTGTCCAGCACCACCCGGGCCTCCTCGATGGCCCAGCCGGAGTCGATCATGACCAGGCCGTCGCCGTCGCGCATCGCGTAGACGTTGACCGCCTTCAACCCGTCCGAGGGCAGCGGTAACGGAATGCGGAAAAGGCCGGGGGATACCTCCCAGGCCCCAGGGGTGGTCCAGTCGCCGTCCGGGTCGTCGGGCTCGAGTCGCATCGGGACTCCTCTCCTCGGCGGACACCCGGTCTTCGTTGACCGGCGTTCGCTCTTGCCCTTGATAAGAACCGTTGCGCGGCGCAACGGCAAGTTGGATGGGGCCGGCGCGACGGACTGTGGCCGGCCTCACCTCCGGGGTTTCCGGCGGCTTTCCGCCTGCACGGCGGGTGCCGGTTCGGGCAGTCTGGTCGGGTGAGCGGAGAGCTGTTGCCGGCCGGATGGCGGGTGCCGATCGGAGTGGTCGTCACGTTGAGTGGCGCTGCGGTACTGGCGCTGAGCTGGCGGTATGCCGGCGCGGACACGGCCGGCCGGTTCGACTCGGCGGTGATCGAACCGCTGGTGGTGCACGGCTGGCAGCGGCACCTGACCTGGTTGGTCGCCGACCTGGGCAGCCCGCCCGCGTTGCTGCTCGGCATGGTGGCGCTGGTGGTGGCCGCGCGCCGGACCGGCCGGCGGGCCGCCCTGTGGCTGGCCGTCGCCGGACCGCTGCTGGCCGTCGCGCTCACCGAGTTCGTGCTGAAGCCCTTGGTCGGGCGCACCTACGACGGCGGCCTTTCGCTGCCCAGCGGGCGGGCCACCTGCATCACGTCCATCGCCTGGGTGCTGGTGCTGGCGTTCGTCGCGGTCGGTCTGCCGGCGGCCGGCTGGTTGCGCGCGGCCCTGGTGGCGCTGGCGGTGGGTGTGGTGGCGGCGGTGTCACTGGCCGTGGTGGCGCTGCGGGTGCACTACCCGACGGACGCGCTGGCCGGGATGCTGGTGGCTACCGCCGTGGTCGGTGCGGTGGCGCTGTTGCTGGACAGATCGGCCCGGTTCAGAGTCTCCGGTGCGCGCCGAACTGGGCGCGCGCTCGGCGAGCGCGTTCCGCGCTAACCTCCCGGGGTGACGCAGACCCGGCGGCGGCTCGGCCCGCGCGACCCGGCGGTGACCAGCCGGATGATGTCCCGGGTGCGGCACAAGGACTCCAAGGCCGAGCTGGCGCTGCGCCGCGCGCTGCACGCCGCCGGGGTCCGCTACCGGTTGCACGCGCCGGACGTGTTCGGCCGGCCGGACCTGGTCATCAGGTCGCGGCGGCTGGCGGTGTTCGTGGACGGCGACCTCTGGCACGGCAACCCGGCCGAGGTGCGGCGCCGGGGGCGGGAAACCCTGGCCGACCTCTTCCCGACCCGCACCGACTGGTGGGTGGCCAAGATCGAACGGACCATGGCGCGGGACCGCGAGGTGACCGAGCGGCTGCGGGCCGAGGGGTGGACCGTGGTGCGGCTGTGGGAGCACGACGTGCTGCACGACGCCCCGGCGTGTGCCCGGACGGTGTGCCGCGCGATCGGCCGCTGACCCGCTGCGCCTCGAGTAGATCGTTTGTCACGTTTTGATGTAGCGTGCAGATGCACGTGCAGCAGAAAGTGCGACGCTTCCGGAGGGGTGGCCTGGCACGGTGCCGTGCGCGGGGAGGGGAGGCACGATGGATCGGTACGACGTGAGCGAAGACGGGGTGAACCCGCACGCCGGCGCGTTGGCCGCCATGCCGGAGGTGTGGCGGCGCCTGCTTGACTCTCATGTGGACGACGGGCACGGCCGCTGCGTGGCCTGCCGCAACTCGAGCACCGCCGGAGTGCCATGGCCCTGCACGCTGCGCGTCATCGCGGAGGACGCGGCGGGCATCTACAACGACGAGCAGGCCGCCATCCCGCGCGAGCTGGCCGGCTGAGGATTCCGCTCCCCAGAGCCGCCGGGCTGGTGCTGGGTGCGGCTGCGGACGCAGTCCTCGGCGACCCGTCCCGGTACCACCCGGTGGCCGGTTTCGGCCGGTTCGCCAGCTGGCTGGAACGGCGGTGCTACCGCGACTCCAAGCCGGCCGGCGCCGGATACCTGGCGCTGGCCGCCGGGTCGGCGGCTGCCTCGGCCACGGCGCTGCACCTGCTGGTCAGAGGCCGGCCGGTGGCCCAGACGCTGGCGGTGGCGGCGGCCACCTGGACCGTGCTCGGCGGTACCTCCCTGGCCCGCGAGGCCACCGCGCTGGCCGACGAGCTGGAGGCGGGCGACCTGGCCGCCGCGCGGGCCCGCATCCCCCACCTGTGCGGCCGGGACCCGGCGGCGCTGGATGCCGCCGGGATGGCCAGGGCCGGCTGCGAGTCGATCGCGGAGAACACCTCGGACGCCGTGGTCGGCCCGCTGTTCTGGGGCGCCGTGGCCGGGCTGCCCGGGCTGATCGGCTACCGGGCGATGAACACCCTGGACGCGATGGTCGGCTACCGCTCGCCCCGGTACGCGCGGTTCGGCTGGGCGTCCGCGCGGGCCGACGACCTGGTCAACCTGGCCCCCGCCCGGCTCACCGCCGCGCTCACCGTGGCCGCCGCGCCCCTGGTCGGAGGGTCCCCCTCGGCCGCCGCTCGAACCTGGCGCCGCGACGCCGGCCGCCACCCCAGCCCGAACGCCGGACCGGTCGAGGCGGCCTCCGCCGGCGCACTCGGCCTGCGCCTCGGCGGCCCCACCCGCTACCCGCACGGCACCGAACTGCGCCCGACACTCGGCGACGGCCGCCCCCCTGAGCCTGCCGACCTCCGCCGGGTCGCCCGCCTCTCCCGCATCGTCACCGCCGGAACCGTCCTGGCGGTCGCGGCGGCCGGCTGTCGAGTGCCGGGTTCTCGAGTGCCGGGTTCTCGAGTGCCCTGAATGTTGCGTATCTCCACGCAGAGCTAGTTGTCGCGGCCCCTGGCGCGTAGCCGTGGTCCGGGCTCGTCCGGGACGGTGGTCGGCTGGAACGGAGGCGGTCAGTGGGACCGGCGACCGGGCCGGTCATCTGGTCGTGCCCAGGGTGTCGATACCCTCGGGCAGGTGCGGACCGGTCGGTTGCGGGTCACCCTGCGTGACGTATCGCCGGCGGTCGTGCGCGTGATCGACGTACCGGCGACCAGCTCGTTGCCGGAGTTGCATGAGCTGTTGCAGGTAGCGGTGGGTTGGACGAACAGCCACCTGCACCAGTTCGTCGCCGGCGACCGGACGTACGGACCCCCGGACCCCGACTGGGGTGACGAGCTGCACGAGGACGAGTCCGAGGCGAGGCTGCCGGACCTGCCGTCGCGGTTCGTCTACCGCTATGACCTCGGGGACTCTTGGGAGCACGACGTCGAGGTCGTCGGTGCTGGTGGCGCCGGCCCGGGCTGTGTCGACGGAGCGGGTGGTTGCCCCCCGGAGGACTGCGGCGGAGCGGACGGTTATGCCGAGCTGCGGTCGGTGCTGGCCGATCCCGGGCATGAACGGCACGCCGCGATGCGGGAGTGGGCGGGGGAGCTCCCAGCTTTCGACCGCCCGGCCACCGACCTTTTGCTGCGGCAGACGGTCGGCGAGGTGCCGGGCAGTGTTCGGCTGCTGCTGGATCTGCTCGCGGACGGCGTGAAGCTGACCCCCGGCGGTCGGTTGCCGCGCTCGATCGTGCGGCAGGTGCAGGAGCGATACCCGGGGTGGCACCCGTTGGGGAGTCCGGCGTCGGTGGAGGAGGATCTGTACCCGCTGGCCGTGCTGCACGCGATCCTTCGCCGAGTCGGGCTGCTGAGGCTCGCCAGGGGCGTGCTGCGGCCCACCCGCGCCGCGTCCGACGATCTGGAGATCGTCCGCAGGCTGCGGTCGTGGTTCGAGCCCGACGAGTTCCTTGGCATCCTCACCGTTCTCACCACGGCCGTCCTGTCGGCCGCTGGCCCGCTCAACGGCAGGGAGCTGGCGACCCGGGCGCACTCGCTGCTGGGCGAGCGATGGTCGGTGGACGGCCGGTCGCTGACCGCCGCCGACGTGGAGGCGGCGATCAACGAGCTGAGTGGGCAACTGGCCGCACTCGATCTCGCCGTGCATGACTGCAAGACGTGGCAGGCGGGCATGTCGGCGCGGACCCTGCTGCCGAGGGCCGCCGCTCTGGCGGCGCACTGGTCGCGCAGCCCGGCACGGTGACGCGATGGACCGACGGGATTGGCTGACACAGCTTCGCGCGGCCACCCATCGCCGTGACGGGGCGGCGGTGGTGACTCTGGCCGAGGACCCGGCTCGGCCGAGCGGGGTCTTGCAGCTCCTCGGCGACGGCCTGGCGGCTGTATTCGATCAGCGGGTCGACGGCTTGCGACCCGTGCTTGCCGACTGCGTCGCCGCGCTGCGCGAACGCGGATGGGCCGGTGACGTCGAGCTGGCCGACCAGCTCGACGCGCTGTCCGGAACCGCGCCGACCCCGATGTTGCGGTCGCTGGCGGTGGACCTGGACCAGCTGTCCGAGCTCCTCGAAGGTGACCCGATGACCACCGGCGGCGGGATCGACCTGCGGACCGGCGAGGTGTGGCCGCGCAGCGTCATCGAGTACGCCGAAGAGGGCGCGGACGACCTGGACGCCCCGGACTTCGAGGACGAGGAGCGGTTTCGGTGGGTGGACGGTGGGGGTTCCCGTGACGGTTACCGGGACATGGAGTCGTTCATCGACACGATCGGCGACCACGACCGGGCGGATCGGTTGGGCATCGCCATCCAGGGACGGGGCGCATTCCGCCGATTCAGGGATGTCCTAGCTCGCTGGCCTGACGAGCTGGACCGTTGGTACGCGTTCCGCGACGAGCGACAACGGGGCCGGGCACGCGAGTGGCTCGCCGACGCCGGTTACCGGGTCGCGAGCGACTGATGGAATGGCGGGCCGGCGCCGCACTACTTCGTCCCGCTGCCGGACGAAGACTCCGCCGCCATCGGCGACTTGGTCGTGATCGCGACGTACGGATGGGGCGTGATCCCGGTCGAGGCCAGCGTGCCGGGGTGATCGCTGTTCGTGGCGGTTTAGCCTCGAATATCGACGCTCAACCGCCACGTCTGGCGATCAAGCCTGGGCCAGGCCAACACTGACCCGGCGAAGCCGGGCGTTGCGTATTTCCACGCAGAGCCAAAGCGTTGTCGGGAGACCTCGGGAGGGAGAGCCGAGTGGCGGGTCAGAAGCGGGACTTGCCGTAGCGGGCCAGGAGGGGATCCTCGGGGGCTTCGGGTTCGGCGGTGTCCTCGGACGGTTCCCGGCGTTGCAGGAGTTCCAGGCGGATGAAGTAGACCAGGCCGAACAGGGCCATGGCGCCGAACGTGAGCCACTGCCAGGCGTAGGAGAGGAACGGCCCGTCGTCCATGTCCGGCAGGGGCAGCGCGCCCAGGCCGCCCGGTTGGTTCTCCACCAGCTGCAGGTAGCCGCCCTGCACCGGCAGCTTGGTGACCCGGGCCAACTCCCGGCTGTCGACGGCGTAGACCTGGTGCTGGCCGGCGTTGTCCAGTGGCGGGCGGTGCTGCGGGTCGGTCTCGTCCATCCGGATGCGGCCGGTCAGGGAGACCGGACCGGCGGGGGCCGGCGGCACCGAGGCGGTCTGGCTGCCGTCGTCGGGGCGCAGGAAGCCGCGGTCCACCGCGACGGTCCGGCCGTCATCGGTGCGGAACGCGGTGAGCACCTCGAACGCCGGCCGGCCCAGAACACTGCGCAGCCGCACCACGGCCTCGGCGCCCGGTACGTACTCGCCTCGGACCACGGCCTGCCGCCACTCCACGTCGCGGGACGGCCCGTTGCCGGGAACCAGGGAAGCCAGGGGCGCGGGCGCGTGCGCGTAGGAGGCGGTGATCGCCGCGTTCTGCGCCTCCCGCTCGGCGTTGCGCCGGAACTGCCACGGGGCCAGCAGCGTGTAGCAGGCCACGGCGAAGCCGATGACGCCGAGGATGAACGCCACCCAACCCGGCTTGAGCAGGAACCGCACCCCTCTACGGTATGCCGTCGGCCAGCCGGCGCACGGAGCGGGCGGCCGACAGCGCGCCGGCCGCGTAGCCCTGGCCGAACAGCGCCACGTGCACCAGCAGCGGGAACAGCTGGTGCAACCCGACCCGGTCCGGCCAACCCGGCGCCAGCGGGTTGACCGCCTGGTATCCGGCGAGCACCGCGTCCAGGTGCGGGCAGCCGAACAGCGCGAGCATGGCCAGGTCGGTCTCCGGGTGGCCGCCGTGGGCGGCCGGGTCGATGAGCCACGCCTCCACCCGGCCGCGGCCGTCACCCGGGCCACCCCGCCCGGCCGGTCCCCGGCTCCACAGCACGTTGCCGGACCACAGGTCGCCGTGCAGCCGGGCCGGCTCGACCGGCGGCCCGGCCACGTCGGCGAGCACCGTGCAGGCGGCCTCCACCTCGGCGCACTCGTCGGCGGTCAGGTCGCCGGCGTCCCGGGCCCGGCGGGCGTAGCGGAGCACCCGGTGCTCGGCGTACCAGTCCGGCCAGTCGGGCGAGGGCGAGTTGCGCATCGGGGCGCGGCCGATCCAGGCCTCGGAGGCTCCGCCGGGTGGCGGGGCGCCGAACGCGGGCGCGCCGGCCGCGTGCAGCCGGGCCAGCCCGGCGCCGAACCGGCGGGCCGCCGCCGCGTCCGGCCCAGCCGGTGGCAGGTACTCCACCACCAGCTCCCGGTCCTCCGCGCCGAGCACCCTGGGTACCGGAACGGCGCCGGCATCGGCCAGCCAGTTCAGCCCGGCCGCCTCGGCGGCCGCCTGCCCGCTCTCGCCCCGTTTGCGGACCACCGTCGTGCCGTCCGGCAACTCCTCCGGCCTCACCTCAGGTGAGCCGTTCCCTGGTCCAGTCCAGCAGGCCGGGCATGGCCGCCTCGATCAGGCCGAGTACCTGGTCGAAGCCCCGGTCACCGCCGTAGTAGGGGTCCGGCACCTCGGCGCCGGCCGGCGCCGCCGGGTCGAACGAGCGCAACAGGCGCACCCGCTCGGCCGCGTCCGCGCGGCCGAGCGTCCTGGTCAGCTCGTGCACGTGCCCGGCGTCGGCCGCCACCAGCAGGTCCGCCTCCAGGTGGTTGAAGTTGACCTTGCGAGCGGTGTGCTCGGTAGGGTAGCCGTGCCGGCGCAGCACCTCGGCGGCGCGCTCGTCGGCCGGCTCGCCGGCGTGCCACGCACCGGTGCCGGCGCTGGTGACCCGGACCCGGTCGGCCAGGCCGGCGCGGGCCAGCTCGGTGGCGTACACCTTCTCGGCGATCGGTGAGCGACAGATGTTTCCGGAGCAGACGAAGCAGACGTGCAGGTTCACCCATGCAGTTTCGCGTAACGTGGGAAGCCCGGGTGAGGGGGCCAGGAGCGGGTTTGCCACGATGAGCGCCGATGAGTGTTTCTGACACCGGGGTGCCCGCCGCCGCGCGGCTTTCCGACCTGTCCGGTTGGTTGGTGCTGATCGGGCGGCTGATCCTGGGCGGGGTGTGGATAGCCGCCGGCTACGCCAAGATCACCGACCTGGACGCCTCGGTGCGCGCGGTGCGCGCCTACCAGCTGCTGCCGGAACTGGGTGCGCAGGTGGTCGGCTCCGCGCTGCCCGCCGCCGAGCTGCTGCTCGGTGTGCTGCTGGTGGTCGGGGCGTTCGTGCGGGTCAGCGCGCTGGTTTCCGCCCTGCTGATGCTGGGTTTCGTGATCGGCATCGCGTCGGCGTGGGCGCGCGGGCTGCGCATCGACTGCGGCTGTTTCGGGTCCGGCGGCGAGCTGGCCGCCGGTGAGGACCCGACCTATGGACTTGAGCTGGCCAGGGACGGCGGGCTGTTCGTGCTCGCGCTGCTGCTGGCCCGCTGGCCGAGTGGTTTTTTCGCGATCGACAAGGTGCTTGCCGGCAGGCGAGAGGAAGTGAGCCAGAACCAATGATGGCCAAGAAGACGGCCCGGCGGCGCCCGGCTCCGGTGGTGACCCAGCGGCGGGGACCCTCGCTCGCGCTGATCATCGGAGCGGTGGTGGTGCTGCTGTTCGCCGGCATCGTCGCGTTCGGCATCTACCGCACCCAGCAGCAGAACCAGGCGCTGAACGCGCCGCCGGCCGGCGTGATCGCGGACGGCCTGGTGGTCGGCCAGCCGCAGGCCAGCACCACGATCGACGTCTACCTGGACTTCCAGTGTCCGGCCTGCCGCAACTTCGAGAAGAACGCCGGCCCGACCATCGACGAGCTGGTGGCCAAGGGCACGGCCCGGGTGATCTACCACCCGGTGGCCTACCTGGACGACATGTCCGGCGGCACCCGGTACTCCTCGCGGGCCTCGGCGGCGTCCGGCTGTGCGGCGAAGGACAACGTCTTCCCGCAGTTCGCCAAGCTGCTCTACGACAACCAGCCGTCCGAGGGCGGCAAGGGCCTGCCGGACCAGCAGCTTCTCGCCTACGGCCAGCAGGCCGGCGCCTCGCCGGCGTTCGCCGAGTGCGTGAACACCAAGGTCTACGAGCGGTGGACCCGCAAGGTCACCGAGGAAGCCTCCAAGAAGGGCTTCAACTCCACGCCGACCGTGCTGGTCAACGGCAAGAAGATCACCAACACGGACAGCGCGCTGCGCCAGGCCGTCGGCATCCAGTGACCTAACCGCCAAGCACCGCCGTGCGCCACCCGCGCACCGAGCTGACCAGCGCCAACGCCTCGGCCGCCGCCAGGTCCGGAATGCCCAGCACGCGTTCGGTGAGCGTGCCGTCGGCCACCAGCCGCCCCCGCTCGATCCCGGGCAGGCAGCCGGCCGACAACGGCGGGGTGTACCAGCGGCCGGCCAGGCGGAGAGCCAGGTTGGCGATCGTCGCCTCGGTCAGCTCGCCGCGCTCGTTCACCAGGATGACGTCATCGGCGTCCGGGTGCCGGCGCAGCCGTTCCGCGTACGGCTCGCGCAGTGAGGTCTTGTGGTACGGCCACGGCTGCCGGGTGTCGATCGGCTCCCGCTCCAGGGCCAGCCGCACCGGCCCGGGCGGCGAGGGCGGCAGCGGCCGGGCCTCCACCTCCACCGTGCTGTCCCGGTTCAGCCCCAGCCTCAGCATCGCGTCGCCCGCCTGCTCGGCGGCGGCCTCGGACAGGGCGGTCCGGGCGGCGGCCAGGTCGCAGGTGAACCCGAAGTAGTCGGCCGAGCGGGCCAGCCGGGCCAGGTGCGCGTCCAGGTGCCGGATGCCCTCGCCGGTTCGGAAGCCCAGCGTCTCGCGCAGGGTGAACTCCCGGGGCCGGTGGTGCAGCACCGCCGACTTGGCCAGCAGCTCGGCGTGTTCCGCCGCCGGGTCGGAGGACCAGGTGATGCCGCCGCCGGTGCCGTACTCGGCGGTGCCCGACTCGCGGTCCAGCACCGCGGTGCGGATGGCCACGCTGAACCGCGCGCGCTCCGGCGCGTCCGGCGGGGCCAGCCAGCCGACGGCGCCGCAGTAGACCCCGCGCGGGCCGTCCTCCAGCTCGGTGATCAGCCGCATGGTGCGCGGCTTGGGCGCACCGGTCACCGAGCCGCAGGGGAACAGCGCGCGGAACACCTCGGTGAGGCCCAGACCCGGGCGAAGGTGGGCGCTGATCCGGGAGGTCAGCTGCCAGACCGTCTCGTAGCGTTCCAGGTCGAACAGCGACTCCACCCGTACGCCGCCGGTCCGGGCCAGCCGGGCCAGGTCGTTGCGCATCAGGTCCACGATCATCACGTTCTCCGCGCGTTCCTTGGCACTGGCGCGCAGGGCCTCGGCGAGCCGGAGGTCCTCGCCGGGCTCGCGGCCGCGCACCGACGTGCCCTTCATCGGCCGGGTGGTGATCCGGTCCCCGCGCCAGTGCAGGAACAGCTCGGGGCTGGCGCTGGCCACCACGAACCGGCCGAGGTCCAGGTAGGCGCAGTAGCCGCCGCGCTGGGCCAGCGCGAGGTCGGCGTACACCCGGTCCAGCCGCGTGTCCCCGGTGTCGAGCTTGCCGGCCAGCCGCACGGTCAGGTTGCACTGGTAGGTCTCACCGGCGGCGATGTGCTCGCGCACCCGCCCGACGCGCGCGTGGTAGTCGTCCACCCGCCAGGTGGGGTGCCAGTGCGGCGGCTCCCCGGCACCGCCGCCGTCCGAGGGCCGCACCGGTGGCACCTGCTCGGGCGGCCCGGTCACGCCGAACCAGAGCAGCGGCGGCCCGTCCTCGGCCGGCGGGTGGGTGGCCAGCTGGGGGTCCAGCCCGCTGGCCGCCTCGTAGGCCAGGTAGCCGAACGCCCAGCCGCCCGCCCGGGTCGCCCGGTCCACCTCGCCCAGCGCCCCGGCCACCTGGCCCGGACGCTCGGCGGTGATCACCCGGTCCGGCCGGCCGAAGCGCAGCGCGGTGTTCGTCCGGAGATCGTCGAAGCGGGCCCAGGCGGTCACCGCTGGACAGTACGTCTCAGGTGACGTCCAGCGGCAGGGCCAGCAGCGCGTTCTCCACCACCTCGGGCAGCGCGGGGTGGATCCAGTACTGCTCGCGGGCCATCCGGTGCGCCGGCAGGCCGAAGGACATCGCCTGGATCAGCGGCTGGATCACCGTGGACGCCTGGGGACCCATCACGTGCGCGCCGAGCAGCTCGCCGGTCGCCGGGTCGGCGATCAGCTTGCAGAACCCGGTGGTGTCCTCCATCGCCCAGCCGTAGGCCACCGAGCCGTACTCCTGCACCGAGGTGACGTGGCGCAGCCCGCGCTCCCGGCACTCCTCCTCGGTGAGGCCGACCTCGGCGATCTGCGGCCGGGTGAACACCGCCGAGGGCACGTAGCGGTGGTCCGCCTTACGTCGGTTCCCCGGGTTCGCCAGGTTGTGCGCGACCACCTTGGCCTCGTGGTTGGCCACGTGTTTGAGCTGGTAGGGGGAGCAGATGTCGCCCAGCGCGTAAATGCCGGGGAGGTTGGTCTCCTGGTATTCGTCCACCACCACCCGGCCGTCTTCGTGGGTGGCGATGCCCGCACGGTCCAGCCCTAGCCGGTCGCTGTTCGGGGTGCGCCCGGTGGCCACGAGCAGCGTGTCGCCCTCCACGACCGTGCCGTCCTCCAGCTCCAGGTGCACCCCGGGGCCGGAGTCCGCGCAGCCGATCGGGGGCGCGTTGGTGTGCACCGTCCAGTGCTGCCTGGCCACCTCGGTGAACCGGGTGGCCACGGTGCCGTCCAGGTGCCGCAGCAGCCGGTCGCCCCGGGTCACGATGCTCACCTGGCTGCCCAGCGCGGAGAACACGTGCGCGAACTCCGCGCCGATGAACCCGCCGCCCAGCACGACCAGCCGCTCCGGCGGCTCGTCCAGCCGCATGATCGTGTCCGAGGTGTGGAACGGGATGCCGGAGTCCAGGATCACCGCGGGGATGCTCGGGCGGGCACCGGCCGCCAGCACCACCCGGTCGGCGGAGATCTGTTGGGCCGGCCCGCCGTCGGTCGGCGCGACGGACAGCTGCTTGGGGCCGGTGAACTCGGCGTGCCCGGCGATCAGGGTGATGTTCGGCTCACCCTCCGCCCGGTACCGGCGGCCGCCCTCGGAGATCGGGTCGATCCGGCCGAACACCCGGTCCCGGATGTCCGCCCAGCGGATCTTGTCCTGGGTGGCGTCGATGCCGTAGCGGGCCGCCTCGGTGACCTCGCGGGCCACGTCGGCGGCGTACACGTACATCTTCGTGGGGATGCACCCGACGTTCAGGCAGGTGCCGCCGAACACGCCGTGCTCCACGACGGCGACGTCCAGGTGGGAGAAGCGCTCGTCGGGCAGCGAGTTGCCCGAACCGGAGCCGATGATGACCAGATCGAAATGCCGCACACCACCGACATTAACCGGTGTTCCCCTCGCCCGTTTCGTAACGCCGGCCGTGGCACCGGCGACATACCTGGCACATGCCTGACCGCCGTGGGGGGTGGTCAGTCGCCGCGCATCGCGCCGCGGCTGGGTCACCCAGCCTTCACCCAGCCGCGCGCGGGCGGACGTGAGGTTGATCGTCACCGCTGCCTGATCTCGCCGTCCCCGGCGCTCGCATGGTAGGCAGAGCCGGTGAGCAGCGAACTGTTTCCCGCCACCGTGCACCGCTCCTGGGCCGCCGACCTGGACCCGCAGACCCTCTATGCGCTGCTGCGCCTGCGGGTGGACGTTTTCGTGGTCGAGCAGAAGAGCCCCTACCACGAGCTGGACGGGCGGGACCTGGAGCCGAGGACCCGGCACTACTGGCTGGGCGGTTCGGGCAACCCGGAACCGGTGCTCGGCTGCCTGCGACTGCTCAAGGACCCGGACGGCAACTACCGGGTGGGCCGGGTCTGCGTGGCGGCGGAGCACCGGGGGCGCGGGCTGTCCCGGCGCCTGATGGACGCCGTGCTCGCCGAGGTGGGCGACGCCGACTGCCTGGTGGACGCGCAGCGCTACCTGGCCGACTTCTACACCGGCTATGGCTTCGTGCCGGTCGGCGAGCCGTACGACTGGGACGGCATCGAGCACCTGCCCATGCGCCGCCGCAAGCGCGAGCTGGTGCCGTGAAGACTGGGCGCGCACAGTTCCCGTTCTCGGCCGTTGTCGGCCACGACGACCTGAGGCTGGCCCTGTTGCTGACCGCCGTGCACCCGGCGATCGGCGGGGTGCTGGTGCGGGGGGAGAAGGGCACCGCCAAGTCCACCGTGGTCCGCGCGCTGGCCGACCTGCTGCCCGGGCTGGTCGCGGTCGAGGACTGCCGCTTCGGCTGTGACCCGGCGGCCCCCGACCCGGACTGCCCGGACGGCCCGCACCCGGCGGGGGCGGAAACCGTGCGCCGGCCGGCCCGGTTGGTCGAGCTGCCGGTGGGCGCCACCGAGGACCGGCTGATCGGGTCGCTGGACCTGGAGCGCGCGCTCACCGAGGGGGTCCGGGCGTACCAGCCCGGCCTGCTGGCCGCCGCGCACCGGGGCGTGCTCTACGTGGACGAGGTCAACCTGCTGCACGACCACCTGGTGGACCTGCTGCTGGACGCGGCGGCGATGGGCCGCTCGCACGTGGAGCGGGACGGCGTCTCGCTGTCCCACGCGGCGGCGTTCCTGCTGGTCGGGACCATGAACCCGGAGGAGGGCGAGCTGCGCCCGCAGCTGCTCGACCGGTTCGGGCTGACCGTGGCGGTGGCCGCGTCGCGGGACGTCGACGTGCGCACCGAGGTCATCCGCCGCCGGCTGGCCTTCGAGGCCGACCCGGCCGGGTTCGCGGCCGGCTGGGCGGCGGAGGAGGACGCGCTGGCCGAGCGCATCGCCGCCGCTCGGGAACGGCTGCCCCGGGTGGTGCTGCCGGACGCCGAGCTGCGCCGGATCGCGGCGGTGTGCGCCGAGTTTGAGGTGGACGGCATGCGGGCCGACCTGGTGACCGCGCGGACCGCCACTGCCCACGCGGCCTGGCGCGGCGCCGACCTGGTCGGCGAGGAGGACATCCGGGTGGCGGTCCGGCTGGCCCTTCCGCACCGGCGCCGCCGCGACCCGTTCGACGAGCCCGATCTGGACCAGCGGGCGCTGGACGAGGCCCTGGACCGGGCCGCCGAAGCGGCGAACCCGACCGACGAGCCGCCGCCCGGCGGTCCCGGCGGTCCCGACGGCCCGGACGACCGGGGTCCGGACGGCGGCGGCCCGAACGGCGGTCCCGACGGCCAGGGGCCCGACGACAGTGGTCCGGACGGCGGGGGCGGTGCTCCCCGGCCGGAAGCCTTGCCCGAGCCTTCCACGAACGGCTCCAACGGACAGGCCCAGCCCTCCGGGGACGGCGCCAGCCGGCCGGTGCCGGCCCCCACGAGCCCGTTCCGCGCCCGGCTGCTCAGCGTGCCCGGCATCGGTGAGGGCGCGCCCGGGCGGCGGTCCAGGGCGCGCACCGAGTACGGCCGGGTGGTGCGGGCCGGCGACGCCGGCAACGGCCCGGCCAAGCTGGCCGACCTGCACCTGCCGGCCACGCTGTCGGCCGCCGCGCCGCACCAGGCCGCCCGGGGGCGGTCCGGCGCGGGACTGCTGGTACACCGGGAGGACGTGCGGCTGGCGGTGCGCGAGGGCCGCGAGGGCAACCTGGTGCTGTTCCTGGTGGACGCCTCCGGCTCGATGGCCGCCCGCAAGCGGATGGCGGCGGTGAGCGGCGCGGTGCTCTCCCTGCTGCGCGACGCCTACCAGCGGCGGGACAAGGTCGGCCTGATCACCTTCCGGGCCGCCGAGGCCGAGCTGCTGCTGCCCCCGACGTCCTCGGTGACCGCCGCGCTGCCCCGGCTGACCCGGATGCGCACCGGCGGGCGCACCCCGCTGGCCGCCGGGTTGCTGCGGGCGCGCCGGGTGCTGGCCGCCGAGCGGCTGCGTGACCCGCGCCGGCGCCCGCTGCTGGTGCTGCTCACCGACGGGCGGGCCACGGTGGCCGCCCGGCCGGGGGGCGATCCGCTGTGGGACGCGCTGCGGGCCGCCGGGCTGTTGGCGGCCGACGGGGTGGCCACGGTGGTGGTGGACTGCGAGTCGGGGCCGGTGCGGCTGGCGCTGGCCGGCCGGGTCGCGGCGGCGGCCGGCGGCGCACTGGTGCCGATGGCCCAGCTGGATGCGGACCGAGTGGCCGGCGTGGTGCACGCCGCACGAAAGGCGGCGTGAGGACATGCCTCAGGGACAGGTGACCGAGGTACCGGAGGACGGGCTGACCACCCGGCAGCGGCGCAACCGGCCGCTGCTGATGGTGCACACCGGCGAGATGAAGGGGAAGTCCACCGCCGCGTTCGGCATGGCCCTGCGGGCGTGGAACCAGGGCTGGTCGGTGGGCGTGTTCCAGTTCGTCAAGTCGGCGAAGTGGAAGGTCGGCGAGGAGGCCGCGTTCCGCGCGCTCGGCCGGCTGCACGAGCAGACCGGCGAGGGCGGGCCGGTGGAGTGGCACAAGATGGGCGAGGGCTGGTCCTGGTCGCGCAAGCCGGGCACCGAGGAGGACCACGCCGCCGCCGCGCTGGAGGGCTGGCGGGAGATCCGCCGCCGGCTGGAGTCACAGGCCCACGGGTTCTACGTGCTGGACGAGTTCACCTACCCGCTGAAGTGGGGTTGGGTGGACGTGGCCGAGGTGGTGGAGGTGCTGGCCGCCCGGGAGGGCCGCCAGCACGTGGTGATCACCGGCCGGGACGCCCCGGCCGCACTGGTCGACGCCGCCGACCTGGTGCTGCGCACCGACAAGGTGAAGCACCCGATGGACGCCGGCCAGAAGGGCCAGCGCGGCATCGAGTGGTAGGCGTACCTGGTGGATCATCCAGCCGGCTGCGCGGCGCCCAGATCGCGTCTCGCGGCGTTGTCCTCCTCGCCGATAGCTCCGCTATCGACTCGTCGTCCGCCTTGCGAGACCCAATCTGAATCGCCGCTCGCTCGGCATAGATCCACCAGGCACGCCTGCGCGTTACGACCGGCAGCCGCCGTCCCGCACCGCCCGGTTGAGCGCCCGCGCGATGTGTTTCTCGCCCTCGTCGTTCGGGTGGATGCCGTCCTTGGACAGGTGCTCCTCGGGGTCCCACCCGCTGGACGCGTCCACGATCCGCACGGCGGAGAACTCGGCCGCCACGGCCGCCTGCTTGGCCGCGTAGGCGGCGATCACCTTGGGATCCCGGCCGGGGTGGTTGCGCGCGCTCACCCGCAGCGGCTTGAGCAGCAGGATCTCCGGCACCGGCGGGGTGGCGAACGCGGACAGGGTGTGCCGCAGCGCCCCGGTCCACCGCTCGGCCGGCAGCTTGTCCTGGATGTCGTTGATCGCGGAGTCGATCACCACCATCTCGGCGCTGCCGGGCACCCAGCGGGTCGGGCCGGAGTGCACCAGCTTGTCCACGTTGACCGTGGTGCCGCCGTTCACCGCGCGGATCACCGGCCGCACCTGCAGCGCCGAGGCCACCAGGCCGGCGTAGCTGGTGGTCGCGCCGCCGATCTGCGGCGAGTTCAGGTAGCTGTGCCCGTAGGCGACCAGCGGCCCGCGCGGGCGTGTGCACTCCTTGGCCCGGGCGGCCGGGGCGTGGGTCAGGGAGCTGGCGATCAGACACGTTGCGGTGGCCGCCAAGGTGACAGCCAGGGCACGTACCCGCACTGCGACTCCTCGAAGATCGAAAGGGCGACGGGGGGAGCGCCGTCTGTGATCACTGTTGCATGAGATGATCCCGGCTGCGTCCTCCGAAAGAGGGTAAGTGAGGTCACCGATTAACAGGTTGTTAAGCACGTGCCGTCGAACGGGTGAACCGTTATGACGGTTCGGACCAGCGCGATCGTGATCGCGGCGCCGGCCTCGGGCAGCGGGAAGACCACGGTGGCCACCGGGCTGATGGCCGCGCTGTGCCGGAGAGGCACCTCGGTGGCCCCGTTCAAGGTCGGCCCGGACTACATCGACCCCGGCTACCACGCGCTGGCCACCGGCCGCCCCGGGCGCAACCTGGATCCGGTGCTGGTGGGCGCGCACCGGGTGCGGGGGCTGTTCGGGCACGGCGCGGCGGGCGCCGAGCTGGCCGTGATCGAGGGCGTGATGGGCCTGTTCGACGGCCGCCTGGGCGTTCCCGACGGGACCGGCCAGCCGGCCGACGGCTCCACCGCGCACGTGGCCGGGCTGCTCGGCGCACCGGTGCTGCTGGTGGTGGACACCCGAGGGCAGAGCCGCAGCCTGGCCGCCCTGCTGCACGGGTTCGCCACCTTCCGGCCCGGCACCCGGCTGGCCGGCGTGGTGTTGAACCAGGTGGGCAGCCCCCGGCACGAGCAGGTGCTGCGGGACGCCTGCGAGGAGGTGGGCCTGCCGGTGTTCGGCGCGCTGCCCCGCCGCGACGCGCTGGCCGTGCCGTCCCGGCACCTGGGCCTGGTCACCGCCGCCGAGCGCGGCGCGGCGGCATTGGCGGCGGTGGACGCCATGGCCACCCTGGCCGCAACCCACCTCGACCTCCCCGCCATCCAGGCCGCCGCCACCCCCGTCGACCCCGGCGAACCCTGGACCCCCACCGACGAGCTCCAACCCGATTCAGTCACTCCAGCAGCCCGATTCAGTCACTTCGGCAGCGTGGTTCAGTCACTTTCGCCGGTGATCGCGGTGGCCGGTGGATCGGCGTTCAGCTTCGGCTACGCCGAGCACACCGAACTGCTCGCCGCGGCGGGCGCCACGGTGGCGGTGTTCGACCCGCTGCGGGACGAGGCGCTGCCGGCCGGGACGGCCGGGTTGGTGCTGCCCGGCGGGTTCCCCGAGGAGCACGGCGCGGCGCTCGCCGCGAACGCGGCACTGCGCTCCGAGGTGGCCGCGCTCGCGCGCGCCGGCGCCCCGGTGCACGCGGAGTGCGGCGGCCTGCTCTACCTGGGCCGGGAGCTGGACGGGCACCCGATGTGCGGGGTGCTGCCGGCGGTCGGCCGGATGACCCCCCGGCTGCGGCTGGGCTACCGGGACGCGGTGGCGGTGACCGACTCGGCCCTGTTCGCCACCGGCCGGCGGGCCACCGGGCACGAGTTCCACCGCACCGCCATGGAACCGGCGGCCGGAATGCCACCAGCCTGGCGCTGGTCGGCGCCGGAACCGACCGCCGAGGGGTTCGTGGCCAGCGGCGTGCACGCCTCCTACCTGCACACCCACCCGGCCGGCCAGCCGGAGTCGGTGGCCCGGTTCGTGGCCGCGTGCACGCGGTTCGCCGCCGACCGTCAGGGCCTCGGCGTGCCGTCCGTGCCCCGGTAGGTGACCGGCCCCAGGTTCAGGTCCCGCAGCTGCGGGACTATCGCCGCCGCGTCGCCCAGCGCGACCACCTTCATCAGGTCCGGCCGCAGGTGCGCCCGGGCGACCTGGAGCACCTGGTCGGCGTCCACCGCCGCCACCCGGGCGGCCAGCTGCTCGTAGTAGTCCGGCGACAGCTCGTGCAGGAACAGGTAGCGCGCGGTCGCGGCGCCGTCGCTGTTGGTGATGAACTCGGTCGGCAGCTGCTGGATGATCGACTGCTTGGCCCGGTTCAGCTCGTCGGCGGTCACCGGGGCGTCCCGCAGCCCGGACACCTCGGCCAGCATCTCCCGCACCGAGGCGCCGGTCACCGGGGTGTGCGTATTTGTGCGCAGAGCCAAAGTGCCGTCGCCCCGGGTGCGGGACAGGGTCGAGTAGGCGCCGTAGGTGTAGCCGTGGCGGCCCCGCAGGTTGGCGAACAGCCGGCCGGTGGTGCCGCCGCCGAGCACCTCGTTCAGCACCCGCAGCTTGTCGTAGTCGGGGTGGCTGGCCGCCACCATGGGCTGGGCCACCCGCAGCGTGGTCTGGCTCGAGCCCGGGCTGTCCACCACCAGCACTCGGTCCGGGGTCGGGGTGGCCGGGCCCGGTCTCGGGGTCCGCGTCGCCGGGCCGGACCAGCCGCCGAAGGCGTCCTCGGCCAGCCGTTTGGCCGCCTCCAGGGTGAGGTCCCCGGACAGCACCAGCACGCAGTTGCCGGGGGTGAACGCCTGCTGGTGGAATCGCACCACGTCGTCCCGGCTGATCGTGGCCACCGCTTGTTCGCGCCCGGCCGCCGGGTGGCCGTACGGGTGGTTCTCCCCGTACACCTCGCGGCTGACCACCCGGTCGGCGATCGCCGTCCGGTCGAACTTGGCCAGGTCGACCAGCCGGGCCCGCCGGGTCCGCTCCACCTCGGCCGGCGGGAAGGTGGACGACCGCACCAGATCGGAGAGCATCCCGACGGCCGGGCCGAGCTGCTCGCTCAGCGCGGACACCTGGACCGTGCTGCCGTCCACACCGGCGTTCACGCTCAGCTCGGCGCCCAGCGAGTCGATCTCCCGGGCGATGCCGGGCGCGTCGCGGCCGGGCGTGCCCTGGTCCATCAGGTCGGCGGTGAAGCCGGCCAGCCCCGGTTGCGCGGCCGGGTCGGCGGCGCTGCCCCAGCGCGAGGTGACCGAGGCCACCACCAGCGGCAGCGCGTGCGACTCGACCAGGTAGACGGGCAGCCCGTTGGCCAGCTCGAACCGCTGCGCGCGGGGCAGCGGGGTGGTGGGCAGCGGGCCGAGCGGGGGCGGCGTGTTGCGCCACGGCTCGGCCGACGGCGGCCTCGGCGGGGCGGCCGGGGGCGCCGGCGGGGTGGGAGGTTCCGGCGGCAGCACGGCCTGGCCGGGGAGCGTGTGGATGACCACCCGGCGGTCGGATCGCAGGTGGTCGGCGGCGAACCGCTTGACCGCCTCGGGCGCGACGTCGGCGTACCGGCGCAGGTCGCGGTCCAGGTACCCGGGGTCGCCGGTGTACAGGTTGTAGGTGTTGAGCGACGCGGCCCACTTGGAGGGTTTCTCCAGGTTGGAGAGCAGGTCGGTCCGGATGGTCGCCTTGGCCGCCGCCAGCTCGGACGGCGTCGGGCCGTTTGCCTTGAGGGCGTCCAGCTCCCGCTGGATGGCCGCCTCCAGCTCCTGGGGGCTGTGCCCGGGCCGGACGGTGGCCTGGATCCTGAACAGCGAGCCCAGGGCCAGGGAGTACTGGGTGGCCGTGACCTGCTGGGCGATCTCGTCGCGGCGCACCAGCGCGTCGTGCAGGCGGCTGGCCCGGCCGCCGGCCAGCACGTGCGCGGCCAGGTCGCTCTCCGCGTCACCCGGGGTGTAGACCGCCGGGGTGAGCCAGGCCATGGTCACCACGGGCAGCGTCACGTTCTCCGTCATGGTGACCCGCTTCTCGCCGGTCAGTGCGGGGGCGTCGACCTTGGGGCGGGGCACTTCCGCGCCCCGAGGGATGCCGCCGAAGTACTTCTCGATCATCGCCTTGGTTGCCGCCGGGTCGATGTCGCCGACGATGGCCAAGCTGGCGTTGTTGGGCACGTAGTAGCGGCGGAAGAAGTCCCGCGCCTCGTCCAGATGGGCGGCCTGGATGTCCTCGTGCGAACCGATGATGTTGGCGTGGTACGGGTGGCCCGGCGGATAGATCTCGCGGTACACGGCGTCCTCGGTGTTGCCCAGCGCCGCCGCCTCGTGGGTCTGCCGGCGCTCGTTGCGCACCACGCTCTGCTGGTTGGCCAGCTCGGCCGGGCCGAGGGCGTCGAGCAGGAAGCCCATCCGGTCGCTCTCCTGCCACAGGGCCAGCTCGAGTGCGTTGGACGGCACGGTGGTGGTGTAGTCGGTGCGGTCGAAGCTGGTGCTGCCGTTCACGTCCGTCGCGCCGGCCGTGTTCAGCAGGCGGTCGGCCTCGCCGTTCGGGATGTGCCCGGAGCCCTCGAACATCAGGTGCTCGAACAGGTGCGCGAACCCGGTACGGCCGGCGACCTCGTCGGCCGGTCCGACGTGGTAGAAGAGGCTGGTCGAGACGACCGGCAGCCGGTGGTCCTCGCGCAGCACCACGCGCAGCCCGTTGCCCAGGGTGTACTGCTCGAAGCCGCCGTTCACCCTGGACTCACCGGCGCCGCGCACCGGCCCTCCGCAGCCGGCCAGCACCAGGAGCACACAGCTCAGCAGTAGGCCGGTCAAGCGCATCTTCATGCCGACAAAGTTATGCGGATCATGCATAGGGGTGGCAGGTGGCCCCGATCCGACACACCGGCGCCGCCTCGGGGGATACTCCGCTCGGACCGCGTTGGCCAGCATCTGAAGGGACCGCGAGATGGCGGACGAGCAAAATCCCGAAGATCGAGGACCCGTCGAGGAGGGGAACGGCGGTCCGGTGACGCCGCACGCCGGGCTGCCGCACGGCACGCACGGCAACGGCACGAACGGGTTGGGTGCGCTGCCCGCCGTCCGGGAGCCCGAGGGCCCGGCGACGGTGGTTCCCGAGTCGGAGCGCGAGCCGGACCTGGAGATCAAGCACACCCGGATCAGCGGGCTGTGGACCGGCATCATCCTGTCCGCCGTGGTGCTGGTGCTGCTGCTGGTGTTCATCGTGCAGAACATCGAGCCGGCCCGGATCCGGTTCTTCGGCGCCGAGGGCAGCATGCCGATCGGCGTGGCGCTGCTGTTCGCCGCCGCGCTGGGCGTGCTGCTGGTCGCCATCCCCGGCTACCTGCGGATCCTGCAGCTGCGCCGGCTGGCCCGTAAGCGGAGCCGGACCGAGCATGGCTGACCCGCACTACCTGGTCGGCCTGGAACTGCGGGATCGGCTGGTCGTGGTGGTCGGCGGCGGCTCGGTCGCCCAGCGCCGGGTGCCCCGCCTGCTCGCCTCGGGGGCCCGGGTCAAGGTGATCTCCCCGTCGGCGACCGCCGTGGTGGAGGGCCTGATCGAGCCGGGCGGCCGGGTGGAGTGGGTGCGCCGCCGCTACGCCGAGGGCGACCTCGCCGACGCCTGGTACGCCCTGGCCTGCACCTCCGACCCCGAGGCGAACGCCGCCGTGGTGGCCGAGGCGACCCGGCGCCGGATCTTCTGCGTGCGCGCGGACGCCGGCGAGCTGGGCAGCGCGGTCACGCCGGCGGTGGGGGAGCACGAGGGGCTCACCCTCGGCGTGCTGGCCGGTGGCGAGCCGCGCCGCTCGGCGGCGGTGCGCACCGCGTTGGTCGAGGCGCTGCAGGCCGGCGTGATCAGCGACTCGGCCGAGCCCGCCGCGCCCGGGGTGGCCCTGGTCGGTGGTGGCCCCGGCGACCCGGGGCTGATCACCGTGCGCGGCCGGCGGCTGTTGTCCCGGGCGGACGTGGTGGTGGCCGACCGGCTGGCCCCGCAGCGCCTGCTCGAGGAGCTGCCGTCCCACGTCGAGGTGATCGACGCGTCCAAGATCCCGTACGGCCGGGCGATGCAGCAGGAGGCGATCAACACCGCGCTGGTCGAGGCGGCGAAGGCGGGCAAGTTCGCGGTCCGGCTCAAGGGCGGTGACCCGTTCGTGTTCGGCCGGGGCTTCGAGGAGCTGCTCGCCTGCGTGGAGGCCGGCGTGCCGGTCACCGTGGTGCCCGGGGTGACCAGTGCGTTCGCCGCGCCGGCCGCGGCCGGCGTGCCGGTCAGCCACCGGGGCGTGGCGCACGAGATCGTGGTGGTCTCCGGCCACGCCGCCCCGGACGACCCGGCCTCCCTGATCGACTGGCCGGCGCTGGCCCGGCTGCGCGGCACGCTGGTGCTGCTCATGGGCGTGCAGAAGCTGGCCGCCTTCGCCGAGGTGCTGGTGGAGCACGGCCGGCCGGCGGACACTCCGGTCGCGGTGATCCAGGACGGCACGCTGCGCGACCAGCGCACGCTGCGCAGCACGCTGGCCAAGGTGGGCGAAGAAGCCGTGGCGGCGGGCGTGCGGCCGCCGGCGATCATCGTTATCGGGGCGGTGGCTGGGCTCAGCCCAGCCCCGTGAGTGGCGAGTAACGCCATAGCGTCACTCGCCACTCACGAGCCCGCCCACCGGGCGGGCAGCTCCAGCGGCCCCCGGAACGACAGGTTGGGGGTGAACCGGGGCGACGCGCCGGGGGCCAGGCGCAGCCCGGGCAACCGGTCCGCCATCAGGTTGACCACGATCTCGCACTCCAGCCGGGCCAGCCCGGCGCCCAGGCAGAGGTGGATGCCCCGGCCGAAGGAGAGCTGGCGGCGGGCGTTCGCCCGCCGGATGTCGAAGCGGTCGGGCTCGGGGAACACCCCGGGCTCCCGGTCGGCGGCGGCGAAGGCCAGCACCAGCCGGCTGCCCGCCGCCAGCCGCACCCCGCCGACCTCGGTCTCCGTGGTCGTGACCCGCCGCCACATGGGCACCGAGCTCTCGAACCGGAGCGCCTCCTCCACCGCGCCGGCGATCAGCGAGCGGTCCTCGGTGATCTCCAGCCACAGGCCGGGCCGGCGCAGCAGGTGCAGCGTCAGGTTGCCCAGCAGGTTGGTGGTGGTCTCGTGCCCGGCGAAGCTGAGAGCGAAGACCAGGCTGGTGATCTCCGGGTCGGTGAGCGACCGCTCGTCGGCGATCAGCTGGTCGACCAGGTCGTCACCGGGTTCCCGGCGGCGGCCGGCGACGAACGCGGCGACGTAGTCGAAGAACTCGCGCATGCCGAGCGCCGAGCGGATCTGCTTGTCCCGGGTGGGGCGCCCCCAGTTCACCTCGAGCTTGTCCGCGCACCACGCCTTGATCCGGTCGGCGTCCGCGAGGGGCAGCCCGATCAGCGCGAACACGGTCAGCGCGGGCAGCGGGAAGAACAAGGCCGGCACCAGGTCGGCGCGCCCGTCGGCGGCGAACCGGTCGATCAGCTCGGTGGCCCGCCGGGTGATCACCGGTCGCATGCCGGCGACCCGGCGGGGGGACATCGCGCTGGTCATCGCGGTTCGGTAGCGGCGGTGCGCGGGCGGGTCGCAGTTGGACATGGTGGGGACCAGGGGCAGACCGGCGAGGATCTCCGCCGCCTCCGGGCAGGGCGGGTGCAGCGGTCGCTGCGCCTCCACGGCGGAGAAGGTGGCCGGGTCGGCGAGGATGTGCTCGATCTCCCGGTAGCCGGTCACCACCCAGCGGTCCAGCTTGGGCGAGTACCAGACCGGGGACCGCTCGCGCAGCCGGGACAGCTCGGGGTGCGGGTCCGCGACGAACGCGGGGGCCAGCGGGTCGAAGTCCGCGGCGATGGGGCATCCCGTGGTCGGCTCGGCCGTCATGGTCACCCATTCTGACCCGGCCGCGCGGCCGGCACCAATGCCCAAACCGGCCCACCGCCTTGCCTGTACGGGCATGGCGGGGAGTTCTTGCAGTCATTGCACGAGTGCTTCCGCCGCGGTAGCGTCCCGGCTACTTCTTGCAACGATTACACGAATTGGGGTGCGCCGGGTGGTCGAGGTGGGCTGGACGGCGTGGTGACCGCCGGTGAACGGGCCGCCGCCGAGGTGGCCGAGGCGCTCCGCACGGCGCCTTCGACGGACACGGCGCCTTCGATGGAAAGGGGAGCGGTCGCATGAGCCCACTCGGTTGGCGGTTCGCGCTGCGCGGCCTCGGCGGGCTGTACCTGGTGCTCGCCGCGTGGGCCGCCGCGCACCCGGTGTCGTTCAGCCTGGTCCTGGCCAACTTCGGCCCGACCAACGAGCACCTGGTGCACGACTTCGCCGCCTGCTCGGCCACCTTCGGGCTGGGCCTGGTGATCGCGGACCGGCTGCCGTCCTGGCGCACCCCCGCGCTGGCCGTCGCCGGGCTGTGGAACGGCTTCCACGCCGTCTCGCACCTGGCCGACATCCGGGACGCCCAGCCGGCCTTCGTCGGCCCGGTGGAGGCGGTGCTGCTGGTCGCGATCACCGCCCTGTTCGCCACCCTGACCAGGCTCAGCATCCAGCAGGAGAGGGCAGCCCGATGAGGAACGCGTCGACGTGGCGGGACGATCGTCTCGGGCGGCCCCGCTCGGTCACTCTGTCCAGCGGACCGCTGCGGTTCCACGACACCGGTGGCGACGGCCTGCCGGTGCTGGTGTTCGCGCACGGCTACCTGGTGAACGCCAACATCTGGCGCAAGCTGGTGCCGCTGCTGCGCGCCGAGCACCGGTGCATCACGCCGGACCTGCCACTGGGTTCACACGTCGTCCCGGTGAACCGGGACGCGGACCTTTCCCCGCCGGGCATCGCCGGAATGATCGCCGAGCTGCTCGAGGCGCTCGACCTGGACGAGGTCACGCTGTTCGGCAACGACTCCGGCGGCGCCTACAGCCAGCTGGTCGCCGCGTGGCACCCGGAACGGCTGGCCCGGCTGGTGCTGGCCACCTGCGAGACGCCGGAGTGCACCTGGCCGCCGACGCCCGGCGGTTTCGGCCTGTTGAAGGCCACCGCCGCGCACCCGGCCAGCTACCGCGCGCTCTACCAGGTGCTGCGCCTGCCCCGCACCTGGCGCTGGCGCAACACCTACGGCTGGCTGGCCAAGTACCCGATCGAGGCGCCCGCGATGTGGAGCTACCTGCGGCCGGTGCTGGACCGCGCGGAGATCAGGCACGACGGGCGGAAGGCGATCGGCGCGGTCTCCGCCCGGTACAGCCGGGCGGCGGCGGAGGAGCTGGTGCGGCGGTTCGACCGGCCGGTGCTGCTGCTCTGGGCGGAGGAGGACCACGTGTTCCCGGTCGCCCACGCGCAGCGCTACACGGCCCGGCTGCCCAACGCCGAGCTGGTCCGGGTGCCGGACTCGTACACCTACCTGTCCGAGGACCAGCCGGAAGCCGTGGCCAAACACCTGCGCGACTGGTTCGCCTAGCCGGCGGCGCGCTTGCGGGGGTCGAACGGGTAGAGGCCGGCGGCGACGCACCGGCTGGACCAGGAGGAGACCTGCTCCAGCACCGGCTCGAACTGGTCGCCCAGGGCCGCCAGCAGGGTGCCCTGGGCGGCGTCGGTGCGCTGCTCGATCATGGTGCGGAACTCGCGGCCCGAGTCGGTGAGCTCCCAGCTGGCGATGTGCCCGGCCACGGTGAGCTGCTTGATCGCGGCCTCGTTGTCCGGCTGCGCCCAGGCGTGCAGGTTGCTGTACCGGCCCAGCGGGTAGTCCAGCCACAGCTCGGTCAGGATGTTGATCTCGGGGGCGGTCAGGCCGAGGGCCACCCAGGTGGCGTGGTGGCCGCCGCCCCGGTGCTCGCGGACCAGCTCGGCCGCGCGCCACAGCCGCGCGTAAGGGTCGGTCAGCCGGGGCATGTCGCGCAGCGCGGCGAAGACCGGCCGCCCGCCGCCGTCCGCCGCGTCCGCGGCCCGCTCGAGCAACTCGGCGACCCGGTCGACCTCGGCCTCGGTGGTGATGTCGCCCAGCACCTTGCGCAGGCTGATCGCGGTGCCCTCGTCGCGCAGCTTGATGAACTGGTCGCGCTCCAGCTTGGACCGCGCGTCGGTCCAGCGGGCCTCCACGAAGTCGGGGGAGAACACGGCGAGCGCGGCGGTGACTACGGGGGCCGTCACGTCGCCGAGCGCGACCCCCCGGCCGTAGATGTAGCCGCCGAACATGTCGATCTCGTACTTGGCCAGCGCGTCGTTCACCTCGCGGGACCACACCGAGTGCATGGCCAGCGGTTCCAGCGCGTCCCGCAGCTGGCGGGCCGGTCCGCCCTCACTTACCGCGGCCGGGGTCTTGGTGCCTTCCGGCGCGGTGGTGAAGAACTTGGCGTACGCGGCCTCGTAGTCCATGCGGGTAAATCTAGTGTGCGCGGGTAGCGGAACGGCCGGGTGGCCACCCCGGCGCGCCGAGTGATCTCGGCCGGGTTCGGCTTGACGCCGCCACCGTGCTCGGACAGAGTGCATGGACATGATGTCCAGCAACGCTGTGCGCGGCCTGGCGGAGCGGGTCTACCCCGCGCTGGCCGCCGGGGACCGGGACACGCTGACGACCCTGCTCAGCCCCGATTTCCAGGGTCATTTCAGCCCCGGGCTGCCCGCCCCGATCGGCGGCACCCACGTCGGCCCGCAGGAGTGCATCGAGCGCGGGTGGTGGGCGATCGGAGCGCGGTGGGCGGTCCGCGCCGAGCCGGAGCGGTGGGTACCCTGCGGGGACGCCGAGCTGCTGGTTCTCGGCACCTACCGGGGTCGGGGGCGGGCCACCGGGAAGGCCTTCGAGGCGCCGTTCGCGCACCTCTGGACCGCGCGCGGCGACCGGCTCGGCGAGCTGCGCCAGTTCACCGACACCGCCCTCTGGGTGGCCGCCCTGGAGGAAACCCCGTGAGCGACCGGACCGTGCTGGAGATCGCCGACGGGCTGGCGCGGCTGCGGCTCACCCGCCCGGACCGGCGCAACGCGATCGACATGGCGATGGCCGGCGGGATCGCCGAGCGGATGGACCAGCTGGTGGCGGCCACCGACGGCGGCGACGTGCGCGCGGTCCTGATCGAGGCCGAAGGCCCGGCGTTCACCGTCGGCGGGGACGTGGACCACCTGGCCGGCCAGCTGGACCGGCTGTCCGCCGAGCTGGACGACATGATCACCCGCTTCCACGGCGCGCTGGCCCGGCTGGCCGAGCTGCCGGTCCCGGTGGTCACCGCCGCGCGGGGCGCGGTGGCCGGCGGCGGGTTGGGGCTGTTCTGGTGTGCCGACCTGGCCATCGCCGGCGACGACCTGCGCATCGCCACCGGATTCGCCCGGCTGGCGCTGTCCGGTGACGGCGGCAGCTCGTGGCACCTGCCGCGGCTGGTGGGGCTGCGCCGGGCGCAGGAGCTGCTGCTCGGCGGCCGGGTGCTGGACGCCGCCGAGGCGCTGGACTGGGGACTGGTCACCCGCGTGGTGCCGGCCGATGAGCTGGCCACCCACGCGCTGGCGGTGGCCCGCGAGCTGGTCGAGGGGCCGACCTACGCCTTCGGCCGGATGAAGCGGCTGCTGCGGGAGTCGGGCGGGAACACCTACCGGGAGCAGCTGGAGGCCGAGCGCGCGGCGATCGTGGACTGCGGCGCGACCTCGGACGGCCGGGAGGGCCTGGCCGCGTTCGCCGAGCGCCGCTCGCCCCGCTTCACCGGGCGGTAGGTCCGAGGCCGCCTGAGCGCGTGTCACCGGGCATGATCGCTGGCTGTGGCGGTGCAGCCGCGATTTTCGCGGCCCAACCGCCAGCAACGACGATCACCTCCACCCCGGAAACACCACACAGCCACTCCGCCGAAGTCACCTGGTGCCGCCCCTGACCCGACCGACGGGTCCAGCGCAGCTAGTGATCAATTCATCCTCACAGACGTTTCCCACTCGTAGAACGTCTCGCACGATGAGTTGACCATGGAATCGGCACCGGGCCGACCCGGAGTCTCGACCAACGCAACAGGCCGTACTCGAGCTGCGGCCACCCAGCTCCGCCGTCCGAGCTCTTTGAACCCCGCGGCACCACCGCGCCGCGCAGTGGTGAACCGAACGTGCTGGTCAGCCGCGAGTATGTAACGGGATCTCCAGGCGGGCGACCAGCCCGCCGCCGTCGCGGGCCGACAGGGTGAGCTGTCCCTGCACGCTGCCCACCAGCTGCGCCACGATCCACAGCCCCAGCCCGGCGGTGCCCCGCCGGTCGCCGTGGCTGACGTACTTGCGGGACACCTGGCCCAGCTGTTCCGGGGGCAGCCCGGGTCCCCGGTCGCGCACCTCGGCGACCAGCCGGTCCGGCTGCCCGGCCAGGTGCAGCTCGACCGGGCCGCTGGTGCTGTGCCGCGCGGCGTTCTCGGCCAGGTTGGTGAGCACCCGGCGCAGCAGCTGCGGGTCGCTCCACACCGCGGCGCCGGGGGGTTCCACGGTGCTGGCCCGCCGCTCGGCGGGGATCGCGGCGGCGTCCAGCACCGCCTCGGCCAGCTCGGCCAACGGCACGTCACGCTCCCGGGGCCGGCCCACCGGCGAACCGTCGGCCAGGGCCAGGTCGGCCAGGTTCTCCAGCATGTCCCGCAGGTGCTCGGCGTGCGCCCGCACCAGGGTGAGCGCGGTGGCCCCGGCCGGCTCGGCCAGCGCCCCCGACTCCAGGTCGCGGCTCAGCGCGGTCAGCGAGGCCACCGGGGTGCGGAACTCGTGCAGGATCACCCGCAGCCCGTCCTGCCGGGCCTGCTGCGACTCGTGCAGCCGTTCCCGCAGGTCCCGCTCCTCCAGCAGCGCCTCGTGCTCGGCGATGGCCTCGGCTCGGGAGCTCACCGCGGCGTCGTACTGGCGCTGCAGGAGCTGGGTGAACACCTGCACCAGCACGGCGGTGGCCACCAGGTAGCCGATCCACCAGCCGCCGTGCAGCAGCCGCTCGGACAGCGACATCGCGCCGGGGGAGACCAGCACCGCACCCGTGTAGCCGAGGCCGAGGCCGACCGCGACCGGGTAACCCTGGCGGCCGCCCAGCCCGGCGGCGATGACGATCAGCGGCAGCACCGCGACCAGCAGCGTGTCCGGCCCGCCGAACAGCGCGCAGCCGAACAGAGTGAGCACCGAGTCCATGAGCGAGATCGACCAGGTCGGAGGCGACCAGTGCCAGCGCACCAGCAGCAACGCCAGCACCACGCTGTAGCAGGCGCAGGTCCCGAACAGCGTCCAGGCCAGGCCGCGGTTGCCGGCGGCCAGCTGTTCCTGGGTGAGCAGCAGGGTTCCCCAGGACAGCACGACCGCGATCCGGACCACTACCACGGCCCGTTGCTCCCGGGGGTCGAGCAGCTCCGCCAGTCCCGACGGTGGCCACATGGGCCCTCCCTTCATTGGCCCGTGCGGGCCAACCCTGGCGCGCGCGGTCCTAGGCATGGTGACCGCCCATTTGTGATGATCGGCACAGCTGGAGATTCATGCCCGAACAGCGCCGTTCATACGAGCCGTATTCAGCGAGGAGTACACCCCAATGGCGATCGACAGGATCATCGAGCACAACAAGCGCACCGGCTACGGCAGCCTGTGTACCGGCGGGCTGCGCATGGAATCCTTCCCGATGAAGCTGTTCCGCAAGGGGAACAAGAAGTTCTGGAACCCCGAGGACATCGACTTCAGCCAGGACGCCGAGGACTTCGCGGCGATGACCGACGACGAACAGCTGATCACCGCGTCGCTGGCCGCGCGGTTCATGGCCGGCGAGGAGTCGGTGACCCAGGACATCCAGCCGTTCATGCAGGCCATGGCGGCCGAGGGGCGGCTGGCGGACGAGGCCTACCTGGCCCAGTTCGCGTTCGAGGAGGCCAAGCACATGATGGGCTTCCGGATGTGGTTCGACGCGATGGGGCTGGACGGCGACCTGCACGAGTACGCCGACTACGGGCCGGCCTACGCGATCATCTTCCAGGTCGAGCAGCCGAAGGCGATGTACGCGCTGATGGACGACCCGTCGCCGGCCGCGCAGGTACGCGCCTCGGTGACCTACAACCACATCGTGGAGGGCTGCCTGGCGCTGACCGGCTACTTCGCCTGGGCGAAGGTGTGCAACAGCCGCAACATCCTCCCCGGCATGCAGAAGCTGATCAAGCACATCGGTGACGACGAGCGCCGCCACATGGCCTGGGGCACCTTCACCTGCCGCCGGCACGTGGCCGCCGATGACGCCAACTGGACCGTGGTCGAGCAGCAGATGGGCAAGCTGATGCAGCCGGCACTGGACCTGACCAACGAGATCTACAACCGGTTCGAGGGCCGGGAGATGCCGTTCGGAATCGACCAGGCCGAGATGCTGCAGTACGCCACCGACAAGCTCACCCGCCGGCTGGAGTCCATCCAGGGCGCCCGCGGCCGCCCCGTGTTGGAAATCGACGAGGACTACTCGCCGATGGAGCTGGAGGACAAGTTCGGAGACGAGGACCTGGCCAAGCACCGCGAGCTGGCCAGCGCCTGAGTTTGGTAGGGGCTTACCTGGGGACCCGCGCGCGCCTAACTGGGCGCGCGCTCAGCCAGCGCGTTCCGCGCTGGGGACCCGCCCGCGGGTCCACCAGGTGAGCGCCGCCCCGACCACCAGCAGGAAGCTGGTGGACAGGAACACCGCCGGCATGCCGAAGTGGCCGCCGACGAACCCACCGGTGGTCGGCCCGGCCACCTGGCCCACGTACTGCGCGCTGATCGAGTAGCCGAGGATCTGCCCGGCGCCGTCGGCGCCCACGTTGTGCCGGATGGACGCGGTGATCGCGGGCAGCAGCCCGCCCAGGCTCAGCCCCATCAGGAAGCGCAGCAGCCCGAGCTGGAGGTTGTTCTGCGCGGCGGCCTGGAGGGTGAGCAGCGCGGCCGCGACCAGCAGGCAGCCGCAGATCACCGGCGGGTGGCCGATCCGGTCGGCCAGCTTGCCCAGCCGGGGCGCGGACACGATGGTGCCCAGCGCGCCGGCCGCCATCACCACGCCGGCGATGGTGGCCACGGCCGTGGTGCCCGGGGCGAGCTGCGTGACGTACACCGTGATGATCGGCTCCACCGACATGGTGGCGAACATGAGCAGCATCGCGGTGGTCAGCAGGGCGGCCAGCCGCCACGGGTGGGTCACGCCCGACCACGCCGTGCGCCGCTTCGGTTGGCCCGGCTCGGCCGCCGGGGCGCGAGCCGGCCGCCGCTCCTTGATCAGGAACGTGGTGGCCAGGAACGCGCAGAAGATCGTCGCGCCGGAGAGGAAGAAGGTCGCCCGGATTCCGATCAGGTCCGGGGCGATCCCGCCGAGCAGCGGCCCGATCACGCTGCCCGCCATGATGCCGGAGGAAAGCACGCCCAGCGCCCACGCCGACCGGTTCTTCGGCGTCTGCGTGGCCACCAGCACGGTCGAGCCCGAGGTGTACCCGCCGAGCAGCCCGACCAGCAGGCGCAGCGCGAGCAGCTGCCACACGTTCTGCACCAGGCCGGTCAGGGACATCGCCACGGTCATCCCGGCGCTGGCCCTGATCAGCATGGACTTGCGGCCGTAGCGGTCGCCCAGGGCGCCCCACAGCGGCGCGGTGAGCGCCGCCATGAGGAACGTCGCGCCAAACGTGACGCCGGACCACTGCGCCACCGCCCGGGGATCGGTGACCCCCAGCTCACGGATGTAGATCGGCAGGTAAGGGATGAGCAGGGTCATCGCCACGATCGTCGTAACCGACCCGCCGAAACAGACGAACAAATTCCGCCGCCAGGCCGGATTTACCTCATCACTTCCCACAATATGAGACACCCTTCCCAATTTCTGAAACCCTACCATCCCGATTCAGTGGTTTCAGCAGCGTGATTCAGTGGTTTCAGCAGGCTGGTTCAGTGGTTTCAGCAGGCTGGTTCAGTCACTTCGGGCTTGCGGTCGCCGCACGTGCGGCCCCGTCCAAGCCGATCTCTGAGCCCACACCGACGCCGAGCCGGCGTGGAACTCCGAATTACTCAGTGCGCCTGGGCGTCGTCGAGCAGGCCGTAGTGGCCGGCCAGGCCGGCGGCCTCGATCCGGTTGGGCACGCCGAGCTTGTGCAGCAGCGCGGCGACCAGGCGCTTGGCGGTGCGCTCGGAGACCAACAGCTGGGTGGCGATGTCGGCGGTCTCCATGCCCCGGGCGATCAGGATCCACAGTGCCCGGTCCTGGTCGTCCAGGCGCTCCAGCAGTTCGTCCGGGGGCTTGCGGGCCGACGCGAGAAGCGCGTCCAGCAGTGCGCCCGGCATCACGCGCAGTCCGGCGGCCACGGTGAGCAGCGGCGCGAGCAGGACGTCCGGGTCGGCCGATTTGGGCAGGTAGCCGTCGGCACCGGCGCGCAGTGCGCGTTCGGCCAGCGTGAGGTCCTCCGACCCGGAGAGGGCGATCACCTTGGTGCACGGCCGGCGCCGCTTGACCTGGCGGATCGCGGCGGCGCCGCCCAGCGGCGGCATTGCCAGGTCGATCAGGGCCAGGTCGGCCGCGCTGGCCTCGACCAGGTCGGCGGCCTCTTCTACCCGGGTGGTCAGGCCGCCGACCTTGAACCGGTCACCGGCCTTGCTCTCCAACAGCAGCGCCAGCCCCTGCGCGAACAGGTCGTGATCGTCCACGATCACCACCGTCAGGCGCCGGGCTTCGGGGCCGCTCACCCGCGCAGAGTCTCACATCGCCGGTTGCGCCGCGCGTCACCTACCTGGACACTATGTCCAGACAGTGTGCACAGATGAGGGCGGTCATGACCGAGAAACTGATCGACAGCGGCATGGTGCTGCTGGACCTGGAGGACGACGGTGTCGGCCGGCTCACGCTGAACCGGCCCGAGGCGTCGAACGGGATGAGCGTGCCGTTCCTGCGCGCGCTGTACGACGCGCTGATGCGCTGCCACGGCGAGCCGAGGTTGCGCGCGCTGTTGCTGCGCGGCGCCGGTCCCAACTTCTGCGCCGGCGGGGACATCAAGGACTTCGCGGCCAAGGGCGAGGCGTTGCCGGACTACCTGCGCGAGGCCACCTCGTGGCTGCAGATCTCGGTGACCGCGCTGATCCGGCTGCACGCCCCGGTGGTCGCCGCGGTGCACGGGTTCGCCGCCGGTGGCGGCGGCTTCGGGCTGGTCTGCGCGGCCGACCTGGTGGTGGCCGCCGAATCGGCCAAGTTCCTGCCCGGCGCGACCAGGGTGGGCATGGCCCCGGACGCCGGCGTGTCGGTGACGCTGCCCCGGCTGGTCGGCATGCGCAAGGCCATGGAGCTGGTGCTCACCAACCCCACGCTGAGCGCCGCCGAAGCGCGCGACCTGGGACTGGTGAACACCGTGGTCCCGGACGACGCGCTGGCCGACACGGCGGACAGGCTGGTCGCCAAGCTCGCCTCCGGCGCCCCGCGCGCGCTGGCGGCCAGCAAGCGCCTGCTCTGGGATGGCGTCGGCCGGTCGGTGGAGTCCGGCTTGCCGGACGAGGCGCGCACGGTCTCCGAGCTGTCCGGCACCGCCGACGCGCGGGAGGGCCTCGCCGCCGTGATCGAGCACCGCCGCCCCCGCTTCACCGGGCGCTGAGGTGGACCGGCTGAACGGCCAGCGGGCCGTGGTCACCGGCGGCGGGCGGGGCATCGGGGCGGCCATCGCCCGCCGGCTGGGTGCCGAGGGCGCGCACGTGACGGTGCTGGACCTGGACCTGGAACCGGCGCGCGAGGTGGCGGGGGAGATCGGCGGCGAGGCGGTGCGCTGCGACGTGGCCGACCCGGCCGCCGTGCAAGCCGCCCTCGGCGGCGACCGGAGCTTCCAGATCCTGGTGAACAACGCCGGGTACGACTCGTTCGCCTGGTTCACCGACGTCACGCCCGAGCAGTGGCGGCGGATGCTCGCGGTGAACCTGGAAGGCGTGTTCGCCTGTACCCAGGCGGTGCTGCCCGCGATGCAGCGGGCGAAGTACGGCCGGATCATCACGGTGTCCTCGGAGGCCGGCCGGATCGGCTCCAAGGGCAACGCGGTCTACGCCGCGACCAAGGCCGCCGGCATCGGGTTCATGAAGTCCATCGCCCGGGAGAACGGCCGCTTCGCCATCACGGCGAACGCCCTGGTCGCCGGCCCCACCGATACCCCGCTGCTGGACAAGGTCCGCGCCCAGGGCGAGGTCGGCGACCGCCAGATCGCCGCCATGATCGCCGGCACCCAGCTCGCCCGCCTGGCTACCCCCGAGGAGCTGGCCGCCGCCGCCGCCTTCCTGGCGAGCCCCGAATCCGCCTACGTAACCGGCGAAGCCTTCGGCGTCTCCGGCGGCATGGGCCTAGGCGCCTAATCCATGTCGCGGATTCCAGCACCCCATGTCGCGCATTCCGCCAGGGTCGAGCCCGGCTGCCCCCGGTCATTGGCTGCGCACGTCCGCGACACGGCCTGGCGGAAACCGCGATATGGCGTGTGTGAATCCGCGATATGGAGTGGCGGGGTCCGCGACATGTCGTCTAACATAGTGTCCAGACACGGTGTCCGATTTTGCCGTAAGTGGAGGTCGAGGGCATGACCGTCACCGCCAACCCGTCCCGGTACGCGGAGCTGATCAGGCCGGACCGGGTACACGGGTCGCTGTACACCGACCCGGAGATCTTCGCCGAGGAGCTGGAGCGGATCTGGTACACCGGCTGGGTCTACGTCGGCCACGAGAGCGAGATCGCCCAGCGAGGCGACTACGTGGTCAAGAGCATCGGCCCGCAGTCGGTGATCATGACCAGGGACCGGACCGGCCAGGTGCACCTGCTGCTCAACCGGTGCAGCCACCGGGCGAACCTGGTGTGCGACGCCGAGCGCGGCAACTCCAACGCGCTGCGCTGCCAGTACCACGGGTGGACCTTCAGCAACAACGGCGACCTGCTCGGCTACCCGTTCATGCAGGGCTACGGGGGCAAGGAGAAGAAGAAGGAGCTGGGGCTGGGCCGGGTCACCCGCACCGAGTCGTACCGCGGTTTCGTGTTCGGCAGCTTCGCCCCGGACGGCCCCACCCTGCGCGAGCACCTGGGCGACGCGGCGGAGGCCATCGACCGGCTGGTAGCGCTGTCCCCGGAGGGCGAGGTCCGGCTCACCGCCGGTTGGCTCAAGCACAAGGTGAAGGCCAACTGGAAGATGCTGGTGGAGAACGAGACGGACGGCTACCACCCGCAGTTCGTGCACGCGTCGATCTTCGAGGTGGCCAAGAGCGGCATCGGCGACCTGTACAGCGACAAGTCGGCGGCGGTCAGCCGGGACCTGGGCAACGGGCACACGGAGAACGACCTGCGCCCGGAGTTCCGCCGCCTGGGCGTGCCGATGGGCTGGTTCGGCACCACCGCCGACCGGATGCCCGAGTACGTCAGCGACCTGCGGAAGGCGTACGGCGAGTCGGCCGAGACGTCGCTGATCGACGGCTCCCCGCACGTGATGATCTGGCCGAACCTGTTCATCGCGGAGATCCAGCTGTTCGTCATCCAGCCGCTGGCCGTGGACCAGACGGTCCAGCACGTCACCGCGTTGCAGTTCGCCGGCGCGCCGCAGCTGAACGAGCGCATGCTGCGCCAGACGCTCGGCTCGGTCGGCCCGGCCGGCTTCCTGCTCGCCGACGACTCGGAGATGTACGAGCGCAACCAGCGCGGCGTGCAGGCCCGTCATCCGGAGTGGCTGACCATCAGCCGGGGCATGCACCGGGAGCGCGTCGACGCGCGCGGCCACACCATCGGCTACGCCACCGACGAGGTCCCGCTGCGCGCGATCTGGCAGCACTACCTGGGGCTGATGAACCGGTGACCGGGCTGACCGACGTCGCGCAGTTCCTGTACCGCGAGGCCCGCCTGGCCGACGAGCACGACTACGACGGCTGGGAGTCGCTGTGGACCGACGACGGGCTGTACTGGATCCCCGCCGGGGGCAGCTCGGCGGAGGACCCGGACACCCAGGTGTCCATCGCCTACGACAACCGCTCCCGCATCGCGCTGCGGGTGGCCCAGCTCAAGAGCGGCAAGCGGCACTCCCAGACACCGCCGTCCAGCGTGCGCCGGATGATCAGCAACATCGAGCTGCTCGGGGAGGATTCCGGTGACCAATGCGTCGGCGCCAACTTCCTGGCCGTGGAGTCGCGCGAGCGGGGCACCCAGCTGTGGGCCGGCCGCGCCGAGTACCGGCTGCGGCAGGTCGACGGAGAGCTGCGGATGGCGGTCAAGAAGGTGAGCCTGGTAGACCGGGACCGCGCCCTCTACACGCTGTCCTTCCTCATCTGAAATGGCCTCCCGAGAAGATCCGATCGGCACCGTGGCCAGCGAGTTCGCCGCGGTGTCGGTGAGCGTCGACCACACCGCCAACGGCCCGAGGCTCCGCCTGGAGGACCTGAACAGCGGGCGCGTCGCCTTCCTGGACGCGCTGCAGCTGGAGTCGCTGGTCTGGCTGCCCGCCGAACGGCTGGAGCAGCTGGTCGACCCCTCCCACAACCGCTGGCGAGACGAGGCACGATGACCCGCTCGAGCACCGAACAGCGCCGGGAGACGCTGCTGGCCGATCACCCGACCTGGCGGCCGCGCACGCTGGACCAGGCGCTGCGCGAGGCGGGGCGGCGGTACGGCGACCGGCCGCTGGTGCTCACCGACGACCGTGCGCTGAGCTACGCGGAAGCGGCCGAGTGGGCGGGCAAACTGGCCGACGGGCTGGCCGCCGCCGGGGTGCGCCCGGGTGACCGGGTGGGCGTGGTGATGGCCAACTACCTGGAGTTCGTGCCGGTGAAGTTCGCCATAGCGGCAGCCGGCGCGGTGGCCATCCCGTTCAACTACCTGTACCGGCGGGACGAGCTGGCCTACGTGCTGGCCCAGTCTCGGTGCGCGATGTTGATCACTATGACGGGGTTCGCCGGCCTGGACTACCTGGCCATGCTGGACGAGATCGCACCCGGGTGGTCAGCGGGACCGACCGAGGCGTTGCCCGAGCTGCGCAAGGTCGCGCTGCTGTCCACCGACGGCCGGACGCGGGACGGCGTGCCGGACATCGCCTCGCTGACTCGCCTGGGCGCGGCCAACCCCGGGGCGGCCTCGGCGGCGGCACACCGGCCCGACGACGTGGGCGACATCCTGTACACCTCGGGCACCACCGGCTCGCCCAAGGGCGTCATGGTGACCCACGACGCGGTACTCCGCACCGGCTACGCCTCGGCGCTGACCAGGGCGTTCGAGGACGGCCGGCGGATCCTGTTCTCGCTGCCCTGCTACCACATGTTCGGCTACGTGGAGGGGTTGCTGGCCGCGCTGTTCGTCGGCGGGGCGATCGTGCCGCAGACCGCGTTCGACCCGGCCCGCTACTTCGCCGGCATCGCCCGGCACCGGGCCACCGACATCCTCTGCGTGCCCACCATGACGGTGGCGCTGCTGGAACACCCGGCGCGCACGGAGCACGACCTGTCCTCGGTGTTCGGCATCCTGTCCGGCGCCGCGCCGGCGCCGCGCTGGCTGTGGGAGCGGGTGCGCTCCGACCTCGGCATCGACGAGATCACCACCGGCTACGGCATGACCGAGGCGGGCGGCGCGATGACGCTCAGCCGCCCGGAGGACACCCTGGACCTGCACTCGGGCACGGTGGGCGCGGTGAAGATGGCCGGCGCGGCCGGGTTGCCCGAAGCCGGCGGCGCGCTGTGCGAGTACAAGACCATCGACCCGGTGACCGGGGCGGACCTGCCGCCGGGCACCGAGGGGGAGCTGTGCTCGCGCGGCCCGAACACCATGCTCGGCTTCTGGGAGAAGCCCGAGGAATCGGCCGCCGCGCTGCGCGGCGAATGGCTGCGCTCGGGCGACCTCGGCCGGGTGCGCTCCGACGGATATCTGCAGATCACCGGCCGCAGCAAGGAGCTGTACAAGAGCGGCGGCGAGCTGGTCATGCCCAAGGAGGTGGAGGAGCTGCTCTGCGCGCACCCCGGCGTCAGCCAGGCGTTCGCGATCGGCGTGCCGGACGACCGCTGGGGCGAAGTCGGCTGCGCCTGGGTGGTCCCGGAACCCGGGTCGAACGTGACCGTGGCGGAGCTGCTCGAGCTGTGCAAGTCGAAGCTGGCCCGCTTCAAAGTGCCCAAGCACGTGCTCTTCCTGACCGCCGAGGAACTCCCCACCACCCCCACCGGCAAAGTCCAAAAGTTCGCCCTGGTCAAACGCGCCACCCAGCGCCTGTCCGGATAGCCCACAGATGATCGACATCATCATCATTGCCCTTTTACCTGCGGGTAACGGCAGTGATGATGAACTCGATCGTCATCAGGCGGAGAGGTCCGCCAGCATCTACTCGCGCGGGTTTCGATCACCGTGCCGAGCCGGCTGAGGGCCGCTCGCATGGCTCCCAAACCGTGCGTGCGGGCGACCTGATGGGTGGAACTTAGCGGGCGGCGGAGGCGTAGAGGGTGTTCCAGATGATGGTGGTGTAGGCGTCTACCAGGTCTTTCAGGTCCTCGGTGGTGGCGTCGCGGATTAGTCGGTGCAGGCCGCGCTCGGCCATCCACTGCAGCCAGGCGGCGGTTTGCGCGGGTAGCAACTTCTGGTCCACCCAGCCGCCGGACTGGCCGGCCTTGATGTGTTTGCGCAGGCCGGCGATGTTGCGCTCCATCATGGTTTCCACCTGCTCGCGCACGCCGGGGTCGTAGGCGGCGGCGTCGAAGGCGGCGGCCATCAGTGTGGTGTGCGGCCGGTAGACCTCCACCACCTGGTCCAGCGCGGCGCGCAGCTCCTCCCAGGTCACCGCCCCTCGCTCGGAGCCCAGCGACCACCAGGTCTGCGCGGCCAGGTCCAGCTCGGAGATGATGTCCGCCAGCCAGCCCTGGATGAGCTCGCCCTTGTCCTCGAAGTACACGTAGAACGTGGACCGGGACACCCCGGCCAGCGAGACCAGGCGCTCCACCGACAGCTCGGTGAAGCTCTCGCCCTCGGCCAGCAGCGACTCCACGGCGGTGAGCAGCCGCGCGCGGATCTGGTCGCGCCGCTCGGCGCGACCCCCCTGGGACTTGCGGGTAACGGAGGGCACGGCGTCAGAACCCGTACGATTTGCCGATCACATCGAGCATGATCTCATCCGCCCCGGCGCCGATGCGGTAGAGGCGGATGTCCCGGAGCACCCGGGACACGTCGTACTCGTCCATGTAGCCCGCGCCGCCGTGGATCTGCACGCACTCGTCGGCCACCTCCCACGCGGTCTGCGTGGCCAGCAGCTTGGCCATGGAGATCTCCCGCACCGGGTATTCGCCGGCCGCGTAGGACCGGGCGGTCTGGTAGATCAGCGCGCGGGCGCCGGCCAGCCGGGTGGCCATCGCGGCGAACTTGTGCCGGATCGCCTGGTGCTGGCCCAGCGGCCGGCCGAAGGTGTGCCGCTCGCGGGCGTACCGCAGCGTCTTGTCGAACGCGTACTGCCCGTAGGCCAGGCAGCCGGCCGCGCCGATCAGCCGCTCGGCCTGCAGCTCCCACATGATGTGCTCGAAGCCCTTGCCCACCGTGCCGAGCACCGCCGAGTCGTCCAGCCACACGTCGTCGAAGGACAGCAGCGCGGTGTCCGAGGCGTGCATGCCCATCTTGCGCAGCTTCTGCTGCCGGGTCACCCCGGGCGTGGACATCGGCACCAGGAACAGGGTGAACCCGTGGTGGCCGGAGTCCGGGTCGGTCTTGGTGACCAGCACGATCATGTCGTTGCGGTGGCCATTGGTGATGAAGGTCTTGGACCCGTTGATCAGCCAGCCGCCGTCGTGGCGCACCGCCCTGGTCTTGATCGAGGCCACGTCCGAGCCGGCGTCCGGCTCGGTGATGCCCAGTGAGTAGATCTTCTCGCCGGCCACTCCGGGGCGCACCCAGCGCTGCTTCTGCTCCTCGGTGCCGAACTCCAGGATGGGCGGCATCACCATGTCGGTGTGCACGGACAGGCCCATCAGGAACCCGCCGCTGCCGCCCCGGGCGATCTCCTCGGCCAGCACCAGGTTGGTGAAGTAGTCGCCACCCTGGCCGCCGTACTGCTCCGGCACCGACAGCCCGAGAAAGCCCAGCTCACCCATCCGCCGGACGATCGAGTCCGGGAAGGTGCGCTCCTCCCACTCGGCGACGTGCGGCACTATCTCGCGCTCCACGAAGGCGCGGATGGCGGCGCGCAGGGCCTCGTGCTCGTCGGTGAACACCACATGTGAACTGGCCGGCGCGGTGGCGGTCATGGCTGCTCCAAGAACTGGCTGGACAATCTGTCCGGACGCTATGACCGACAGTATCAGCTCAGTCGGCGGCGAGCGCATCCTCGATGTGCTTGGCCAGCAGCTGTGGCGCCTGGGCGTGGGCCAGGTGACCCTGCCCGGCCAGCCGGTCCACGCGCGCATCCGGCAGCGCGCGGGCGAACGGGGCGAACGCCGTGCCGTAGGGCGGCCGGTGCTCGTTCAGCTCGCCGAGCAGCAGGGTGACCGGGCAGGAGATCTCGCGGTACCGGTCGAACGCGGGAGCGAAGTTGTCGATCGCGGCCAGCTCCTCGGCCAGCGGCCCGGCCAGGCGCCGCAGCACCGGCCACACCGGGTCGGCGCGCAGCGCGGCCACGTACTCCGGTGTGAACCCGGACACGGTGATGTTCACGATCTCCACCGCCCGGTCCAGGTCGCCGGACCGGATGGCCGCCCGCAGCGGGTCCAGGGCCTCGGGGGCGAACGGGCGGCTGACCGGTTCGTACAGGGTGAGCGAGCGAGGCGCCGCCCGCTCCACGGAAGCCGAGACCGCGATCAGGGCGCCGTAGCTCCAGCCGAACAGGTCCACCGGCTCGCCCAGGCCGTCCAGCACCCAGTGGAGGTCGTCGATCTCGGTGCGCACCGAGTAGTCCGGGCCGAGCGGGGCACTGGCCGCCCGGCCGCGCCGGTCGACCACGATCACCGGGTTGGGCCGGGTGAGGTGGTCGACCACCGGCCGCCAGGTCGCCGCGTCGGCCATGACGCCGGGCAGCAGGACCAGCGGCGGCCCGTCACCGTCCCGGATCTGCGCGCTCAGCGGGCCGAAGTGGATCAGTTGCATCGAGGGTCCTTTCACAGGAGGCCGACCAGCGGGACGATGACCAGGGAGCACGCGGCCATGGAGACCACGTTCCCGATGAACGGGTGGAAGTCGGCCGGCAGGCGCCGGGAGATCCACGCGGCCAGCGGCGGCCCGGCGAGCGCGCCGAGCACCGCGCCGGCAACGAGCGCCACCGGGTTGGAGCCGTAGGCCAGCGCGACGGCCGGGGCCACGGACACCACCGGCACGAAGGTCGGGTACCAGCCCGCCTCCGCCCAGCGGCGCCGGTACACCAGCACGCCGACCGTGCCGGCGATCACCTGCGCCACCAGCACCGAGGGCAGCGCGCCGGACCCGTAGACCGGGGTGGACGGGTTGAGCAGGTAGGTCAGCACGGTGCCGCTGATCAACCCGATCGACGCCAGCTCGTTGCCGTAGAACTGCGGCTCGGTGAAGTCGGCCAGCGTTCGCCGGACCACCCAGCCCGGCCCCTGTTTCACCGCCGGCGTCGCGGCTTCCGGCGCGGGCAGGGGACGCGGCATCCAGGGCAGGTGCCGGCACACCAGGAAGGCGATCAGCGCGCCCACCCACATCCCGGTCACGTTGCCCACCACCGAGGGCACGCCCAGCGGCAGGCAGAAGAAGTTGACCACGAGCAGCGCCACCGGGGTGGTGAGCACCGCCCCGAGCACCGCGCCGGTGGCGGCCACCGCCCAACCCGCGCCGTACACCAGCACCACGGCCGGCGGGACCGAGACGAACGGCACGAACGTGGGCTGCCAGGCGCCGGTGGCCGGCACGGTCCAGCCCCAGGCGGCGTCGGAGAGCAGCAGCCCCAGCAGCGCCGAACCGACCAGCCAGGGCCACAGCCCGGAGCCGTAGCTGATCGGGAAGCCCGCCCAGCGGCGGCCGCGTTTCCAGGCGGCGTGGGCCAGCCAGCCACCGGCCAGCATGCAAACCCCGCCGAGCCCGGACTTGTAGAACTGGGCCTCGGTGGTGTCGCCGATCCACCACCACAGGAAGTACGGGAGATCCCGGTACGCGCCCGCCTGCCAGTCCGGGTAGGCCGGTATCAGGTGCGGCAGCCGGCCGGCCAGTGCCGACAGCCCGGTGGCCGCCAGGGTGACCGCGCCGATCAGGGCGAGGCCGGTCAACCAGAGTCGTTCCCGGCCCTCGGTCCGGGTGTCCATCAGCGGGGCAGCGCCGAGCCGCCCCGGTAGCCGAGCAGCGGATCGTAGAGGTCGGTGCGGCGGTCCCGGGCCAGGTCGTTCAGCTCGTTCCACACCAGGGCCGAGCGCGCCGCGACCAGGTCCAGGTCGCCGTAGACGATGGTCTCGCCCTCGGCGGGGGCGATCCCGCCGACCGGCCAGCCGTTGGTGCCGGTGATCAGTGAGCAGCCGAGGAACTTGCCGCCCCGCTCCTCGCCGACCCGGTCGGCGGCCACGAACGCGACGTTGCTCACGTGGGAGGCGGTCATCGTCAGGTAGGCGGCCATGCACCGGCCGGCGTCGTCGAACAGCGGCGGCGGGGTCCACACCCAGTTGTTCGCGCTGCAGATGACGTCCGCCCCCTGCACGGCCAGCAGCCGGGCGGTCTCGGGGAACCAGATGTCCCAGCAGATGAGCAGGCCGATCCGCCCGATCCGGGTGTCGAACACCGGGAAGCCGAGGTCCCCGGGCGTGAAGTACAGCTTCTCCCGGTTCCACAGGTGGGTCTTGCGGTACTTGCCGATGAACCCGTCCGGCCCGATGAGCACGGCGGTGTCGAACAGCCGGACGCCGTCGCACTCGGTCAGCCCGCCGACCAGGTGGATGCCCCGCTCGCGGGCGAGCGCCACCCAGGCGTCGGTGGTCGGCCCTTCGGGCACCCGCTCGGCGTGCGCGTACGCCTCCTCCCGGGTCTCGAAGGCGTAGCCGGTGTTGGCCAGCTCGGGCAGCACGACCAGGGTGGCGCCCCGGTCGGCGGCCTCGTTGACCAGCTCGAGGGTCCGCTTCAGGTTCGCGTCCTTGTTGGCCACGCCCACCCTGGGGTCGAACTGGATGGCGGCGGCGGTGACCGGGCTGGTGGCAGGGGACATCGTTGTTTCCCTTCAGTGACGGGTGTCGGGCAACCGCTGTGCGACGGTGAGCAGGAGGTCCTCCGCGCCGGGCGGGGCGACCAGCTGCAGCCCCACCGGCCGGCCGCCGACCAGGCCGGCCGGCACGGAGAGGGCGGGCAGGCCCAGCACGCTCCACGGGCTGGTCAGGGCCAGGAGGGCGGCGCGGACGTCGACCGTGCGCCCGTCGAGCCGCAGCTCCCGGGCGTCCAGTTCCGGGGCGGGGATGGGCACGGTGGGCAGCGCGAGCAGGTCGTAGCCGGTGAACAGCTCGCGCAGCGCCCGGCCCCGGGTGGCGCGGGCGCGCACGTACTCCCACCCCCGCACCCGGCCGGCCGCCTCGAGCCGGGCCCGCACCTCGGTGCCGTAGTGGTCGGCGGCGGCGCGCAGCCGCTCCGCGTGCACCGCGTACGCCTCCGCGCCCTGCAGCGTGGCGTACGTGCCGGCCAGCTCGGCCGCCGAGGGCACGGTCACGTCGTGGACCGGGAGGCCGCCCTCGGCCAGCCGGTCCCGTGCCCGCTCCACGACGGCGGGATCGGCCGGGTGGAGGCTCTCCGGGGCCAGCCAGCCGACCCGCACGGCGTCGGGGCGGCTCTGCGCCGTCGCGCCCGCTCGGGCCGTCGCGCCCACCTGCGCCGCCGTGCCGGCCTGCGCCGCGCTGCCGGCCTGCGCCGCGCTGCCGGCCCGCGGCGCCGTGCCGGCGAGAACGTGCCAGAGCAGCCGGCAGTCCTGCGCGGTTCGGGCCAGCGGGCCGACGGTGTCCAGGGACTCGGCCACCGGGAAAACCCCGTCGACGGGCACCGTGCCGTGCGTGGGGCGCAGGCCGACCACGCCGCAGAGCGCGGCCGGAATGCGGATCGAACCGCCGGTGTCCGTGCCGATGCTCAACGGAACGATCCCGGCCGCCACCGCCACCGCCGACCCGGAGCTGGAGCCGCCGGACATGTGGCCGGGCCGGTAGGGGTTGCGGGTCGGGCCGTTGGCCGCCCGGTCGCCGGTGGGGCCGAAGGCCAGCTCGTGGGTCGCGGCCTTGCCGATGATCACCGCGCCGGCCGCGCGCAGCCGGCGCACGCAGCCCGCGTCCCGGTCCGGGACCCGGGCGGGGAAGGCCCGCGAGCCCAGCGTGGTGGGCATCCCGGCGACGTCCACCACGTCCTTCACCGCCACCGGGATGCCGTGCAGCGGGCCCCGGTCCAGGCCCGCCGCCAGCTCCTCGGCGGCCCGCCGCGCGGCCGCCATGGCGCCCTCCGCGGCGAGGGTGACGAAGGCGTTGAGCGCCGGGTCGAGGCGGGCGGCTTCGGCCAGGGCCCGGGCCACCAGCTCGGTCGGGGAGGTGCGCCCGGCGCGCAGCTCGCCGGCCAGCCCGGCCACGGTGTGCGCGGCGAAGTAGCCCGCGCCCTCCGGTGGCTGCACCGTGGCCATCTCGCTCCTTACCCAAACGTTCGGGTTCAGCGCCCGTGAGTGCTCAATCGATTGCGCCAAACGTTTGGGTAGCATGAAAGCCGGCAGAGCAAGGGCTTGTCAAGCCGAACTGATCAGTGCAGCTCTGAACCCGCTGTCTCCGGCAGCGTGAGCACCACCAGGAAGGCGATCACCGCGCCGACCGCCACGTAGTAGAAGAAGGCCATGCCGTAGCCGGCCTCGGCCAGCGAGGCGATGACCAGGGGGGCGGTGCCGCCGAACGTGGCGACGGTGATGTTGTACCAGGCCCCGATGCCGATCCCGCGCAGCTCCGTCGGGAACAGCTCGCTCATGATCGCCGGGGCGATCGAGCTGAGCAGCGAGTACAACCCGAGGCCGACGCAGAACACCACGGTCAGGTTCAGCACCCCGGGCCGGACCAGGTAGGAGAGCGGCACGATGAGCAGCGCGATGCCCGCGCACCAGACCAGCATCGGGGGCTTGCGGCCCACCCGGTCGGAGAGCACGCCGAAGGGGTACTGCAGCGCGATGAACAGCACCGTCCCGATGGACAGCGCGATGAACACGTCGCCCGCGTCGGCCTTGCGGGTGTTCACCGCGAACGGGGTGAGCGCGGCGAAGAAGGTGTAGTAGCAGAGCGTGGACAGCATGGTGAAGCCCACCAGCTGGGCCACCGCCTTCGGGTGTTCGCGCAGCGTCACCATCAGCGGCCAGCGCACGGCGGCCGCCTTCTCCTTGTTCTGCTCGAACTGCTCGGTCTCGGTCAGCGTGGTGCGCAGCCACAGCCCGATCAGCGCCAGCACGCCGCCGATCAGGAACGGGATGCGCCAGCCGAAGCTCTCCAGCTGCGCCTTGCTGAGCGTGTTGGCCAGCAGCGCGCCGAGCAGCGACGCGATGAGCAGGGAGGCGCCGGTGGAGATGTAGAAGAACGAGGAGAACCGGCCGCGCCGGGTCGGCGGGGCGATCTCCGCCAGGTAGGCCGACGCGTTGGACACCTCGCCGCCCAGCGAGATGCCCTGCGCGATCCGGGCCAGGGTGAGCAGCACCGGGGCCAGCCAGCCGACCATCTCGTAGGTGGGCAGCAGGCCGATGGCGGCCGAGCCGCCGGCCATCAACAGGATGGTCAGCAGCATCGCCGGTTTGCGGCCCCGGATGTCGGCGAACCGGCCGAGCAGCCAGCCGCCGAGCGGCCGGAAGAAGAACGCCAGCGCATAGGTGGCGGACGTCTTGATCACCGCGATGCCCGGGCTGTCCGACGGGTAGAACTGGTTGGCGAAGTAGATGGTGAAGGTCGCGTAGATCGTCCAGTCGTACCACTCGATGGCGTTGCCGATGCTGGCCGCGACCAGCGTGCGGACCGGCAGCCGGTCGTGTCGGGTGGACTCCGTGCCGACTCCCGTGCCGCTGCTCATCCCGGCCCCCTCAGGCTTTTTGGATACCGATTTCCGCAGAGTAAAAGGGGACACTAAACCGAGATACCCCTCGATCGCCAGGGCTGGCCGTGCCTAATAGGTCCTCGATCGCGGTCTTCGCGCCCCGGTGGCCCCCGTCCGCCTTGTCGGCACGGCCACGTCGCGGTCTGGGCCTGGCATCTTCGGCCCCGCGCCGGCCTGGCATCTTCGGCGCCGCGCCGGCCGGCGGATCCGCGTGGGTCGGTTTGGAAGGACGGTCTGGACGGCGGCCGGGTGGCTGCCCGCCGCGGTTGCGGCTCCCGGCCGCCGGTCTCGCTACGGAGCGTGACTGGAGTTGGTTGGGTTCGGTTCGTCTCGTTCATCGAAGTCGACAACGGTCTAGGATTTTTCAAGATCGAACCAGAATGGTGTCGCACTCGATGCGGCCTTGCGACGGTTCGCCCGCGGGGGGCTTGGTGTTTGGCAACGCTGAGTGACTGAGGCCGCCCTCGCGCCAGACCGCCAACCCGAGCCGCCGGCCAGGCCGTCCTTCCAACCCGACCCGCGTGGATCCGCCGGCCGGCGCGGGGCCGAAGACGACAGGTCCACACCACCAGCTGAGCGGCTTAGCGCCCACCCCGTGTTCACCGGCCTGCCGGAATCAGCCGCGCAGGTAGCGGCCGAGCATGGCGACCAGCTCGCGCTCGAACCGGTCCACCTCGGTCGGCGGCTCGGCGACCGCGAAGAACCGGTGCACCAGCGACTCGATGGTGCCGACCACCATGCGCGCGGCGACGTGGGTGTCGGTCACCCGCACCTCGGGGTGGCCGGCGAGGAAGGCGCCGGCGCCGGCCACCAGCTCCGCCTCGAGGACGTGCAGCCTGGCCAGGAACCGGGCCGGCCGGGGCGCCTCCTCGAACAGCACCTGGTGCAGTCGGGGCTGGTCGCGGTGGTTGTCCACGGCGGCGCGCACGAACAGCGCGAGCGTGTCCTCCAGGCGGTCCGGCAGGCCTCCGGCCAGGTGTTTCCGCACCGCGTCCACGCCGGCGTCCACGTGCGCGTTCATCAGCTCGAGCAGGATCGCGTCCTTGTTCGGGAAGTACTGGTAGAGCGCCCCGATGGACAGGTACGCGGCCTCGGTGATCCGGTTGGTGGTGCCGGCGGCGTACCCGTGCTGGGCGAAAACCTGAGCAGCCGCACGCAGGATGTCCTCCCGGGTCTGCCGGGCGCGGGGCTGTTTGGGCTGGTTGCGGGGCCGTAGGCGCTTGGGCGTGGTCACCGTGGCGCTCCTGGAAGAAGTGAGTACCGGAAAAATGAGCAATCCCTCAGTATTTTCCCATGAGGACAATCCGTGTGGAGACCGAACTTCCCACCGACGCGGACCGGGTCTGGGACGCCCTGCGCTACCCGAGCACCTTCCTCTACGTGTGCCGGGGCCTGCTGGGGTTCCCGGCGCTGGCCGGGCGGTCGTCGCCGATGGTCGCGGGGGAGCGGGGCAGCGGGTGGCTGTTGCTGTTCCACGTCCTCCCGCTGACCAGGCACACCATCGAGGTGCGGGAGGTCGACCCGGCCACCATGACCATCCGCACCCACGAGCACGACCACCTGGTCCAGACCTGGGACCACACGCTGCGGGTCACCCCGGCCGCGCCGGGCCGCTGCCGGTACAGCGACACCGTGGACATCGAGGCCGGCCGGCTGACCCCGCTCGTCGCGCTGTTCGGCGTGGCCATCTACCGCTACCGGCACCGGCGCTGGCGCAAGCTGGTGCGCAGGCACCTGACGGCACCCGGTGACCTGGCGGCGACGGCCTGAGGTCACCGGGTGCCGGGGTGGCTCACTTCGCCGGCATGGCCTCGTTCGCCGCGACCAGCCGGAACAGCGCACCGGTCGGATCGGTGGCCGAGGCGAGGCGCCCGTACGGGGTGTCCTCGGCCTCGTCCACCACCGCGCCGCCCAGCTCGACGACCCGGCGCAGCGCCGCGTCGGTGTCCGGCACGCCGAAGAAGATCGACCAGCGGGGGCACGCCTCCCCGCCGGCCCCCGACGCGTCCATCACGCCGGCCACCTGCTCGCCGTCGACGGCCAGCGCGGTGTACCGGAACTCCGGCGTGTCCGCCACCGTCTCGGTCTGCACGCCGAACACCGCGCGGTAGAAGTCCAGGGACTTCGCGTACTCGTGGGCCTGCAGGTCGAACCAGCAGGGCGCGCCGTCCTCGGCCACCACGCCGAAGCCCTTGTGCTCACCGGGCTGCCAGATGCCCACGCCCGCCCCGCTCGGGTCGGTGAGCACGGCCATGGTGCCCAGGTCACCGACCTGGTCCGGCGGGAGGATGACCTGACCGCCGTTGGCGACGGCGGTCTCGGCGGCCTTGGTCGCGTCCGGCGAGGCCAGGTAGACCGACCAGGTGTCCGGCAGGTCGGCCGGCTGGGGGTTGGCCATGCCGCCGGCCACCAGCACGCCGTCCTTGCGGAAGTTGAAGTACCCGCCGAACTCCTCGTTCGGCTCGTCGGCGGTCCAGCCGAACAAAGCGCAGTAGAAGTCCCGGCTGCGCGCGGTGTCGGAGGTCATCACGTCGATCCAGCAGGGCGCGCCGGCGGGGGTGGTGTCACGAGCGGGCATGGCGAGGTCCTTCCGGGGTTTCCGAGGTCTGTCGCAAGCTTTGACCGGCCCCGACCGCAAAACTCATCGCGCCCCCCGGCCCGGACGTTCCTACCGCTGGGTGCAGAGCCCTGAATACAGCACCACCTGCACAAACCGGTCTTCGCTCCCGGACGGCAGGTCGGGGCGCAGCACCCCGGCGGCGAGTATCCGTCCCTTCCGATCACCGGACGAGATCATCACCCGGCACACCTCGTGGCCCCGGGCCAGCGACTGCGAGTCGCTGGTGACCGGTAGGCCGTAGTTCCGGGCCATGGCCAGGAACGTCTGCTCCGTTGGCGAGGGGCCGGACGTCTGCTCCTGGCCCGCCGGCGACCGGCCGAGGGAGAGCGGTGAGCCCTCCGTGTTAGCGATCCCGACGATGACGAACGCGGTCACCACGCCGAGGAGCATCATGGCCAGTGCGGAGACGTACTTCCGTGCCTTGTCGGGCAGGAGCTTGGGAAACATCGGCGTGGTTTGGCTGGTCATGATGGTGCCTCCGTGTTCGTTCACAGCCCCCCGGCCGATACAGCTGTTGAAGTGTGAGGCTTGCGTGAACTCGTGGGCAGGGGCCCAAGGGCCCCATTTCGATAACCAGCCGATTACGGGGAATCAGGAAGCGACGGTGGTCCAGTCGGGGAAGCCGCTGGGGTCGTGCCGGCCCAGGGCGGCGTGCTCGAACAGTCCCCAACCCTCGGCGCCGTCGCAGACCGCCCGCCCGACGTGGTCGATCACCCCGAACATGACCCGGCCGGCGACCTCCGGGGCGGTCATGTTGTAGCTGACCCGCTCGGCGAAGCCCGGACCCCGCCACACGCCGTGGCTCCAGTCCGGGTCGCCCCCGTAGCCGCCGCCGACGTGCAGCGGCACCGGCAGCAGCGACTCGACCTCCAGCCGCACCGGCTTCCCGTCCGGCGCTGTGCAGGCGACCGACGCGCCGGTCGGGATGCGCGTCCCCGGGGCGTAGTGGACCTTCACCCGGGGCCAGCCGAGCTGCTCGCGGCGGCCGTCCCGCCAGATCCGGGTGCAGTCGTTGAGGGTCCGGAACCCGTCCGGGTCCTCCTGGATGATCAGCACGATCGCAAAGTCGTCGAACCGCAGCGGCAGGTAGAGCCACCACATGCCCTCGAACGGCGGCCGGGCCGGCGCACCGGCGGGCGCGGGCTCGCCGACCGGCCGGATCCCCCAGGAGCGGTCCCGCGTGCCGACCCACCGGTCCGGGGAGACGGCGATCAGCTCGCCGTCCACGGTGATCGAACCCTCCCAGGTGCCGACCTGCGCGAACCGCTGCGCGTCGAGGGTCACCCGCGACCCCGACCGCATCACGTGCGGCTGCTCGCGCACCACGTCGAAACAGCCGCGCCAGCGCAGGTCGAGCGCGATCCCCTCGGTCTCCTCCAGGACCAGCCGCAGCGTCTTCAGCGGCTCGGTGACCTCGATCCGGTAGCCACCCACCCGTTGGTCGAGCCGGTCGTCGTCGATGGCGTCGCCCAGGTGAACCGCGGTCTGTGTGTCACCCCGCCGGACCAGCACGAAGGCGTCCTTGGTCCCCAGGTTGGGGTAGTAGCCCAGGCCGGTGACGACGAAGATCTCGCCCGTCCGGTCGTGGGCGTTGAGGTAGCAGCGGTCGTAGAAGTTGCGGTCGCTGCTGGCCACCCAGAGTGCCGGCTGGGGCGCCTGGTGGACGGGGTACTCGTCCAGCCCGCTCAGCCCGTCCGCCATCAGGCGCCGACCTCCGCGAGCAGCTGGTCGAGCAGCGGCTTGTGGTGCATCAGCGTCTCCACGTCCGCCGGCTTCTGGATCTCGCCGAAGTGGATGGACCGCGCCCCGGTGCGCATGAACACCACGCACCACTGCACGGCGTTGTAGACGTGGTACCAGTGCAGGTCGCCGAGGGCGACGCCGGTCAGCCGCCGGTAGGTCTCGCGGACGTCCGCCTCGCGCATGAACTCCGGCATCCCGGGCAGCCCGAGCCGGTTGGTGATCGTGTCGAACACCCGGTGGGCGAAGACCATCCACGAGACGTCCAGCTCGCGCGGGCCGATCGTGGCCATCTCCCAGTCCAGCACGCCCACCGGCCGGAAGTCCCGGTAGAGGACGTTGCCGATCCGCGAGTCACCCCAGCAGAGCACCGACTCCGGTGCGTCGGGCAGGTTGGCCTCGAGCCAGGTCAGGGCTCGCTCCGTGGTCGGCGACCGTCCGATGTCGGCGACCGCGAACTCGTACCAGGCGCGGGTCCGGGCCAGGTTCCGCTCCAGTGGGGCGGCGCCGGCGTGCCCCTGGCGCGCGGGGTCGAGGTAGTCGAACGCCGCCTCGGCGTCCGGGATTGCGTGCAGCCCGGCGAGGAGCCCGACCGAGGCGTCCTGGAGGTTGCGCTGGTCCTCCGGGGAGGCGTCGAACAGCCAGTTGTCGCCGAAGGTGTACGGCATCATGTCCGGCGGCACGTCGCCCTCGACCCGGTCCATCAGGAAGAACGGCATGCCGAGCACCTCACCGGTCGGCTCCAGCCAACGCACCGCCGGCACCGGCACGTCGGTGTGCTCGCCGACGTGCTTCATCACGTCGTACTGCTCGCGCAGCTGGTACGTCGGGAACACGGGCACGTCGTCGGCGGCGGGCGCCACGCGCGCGACGTAGCGCCCGACCCGCCGCTCGCCGTCCTGAGTGCGGGTGACGTCGAGCACGATCGTCTCCGAGGACATCCCGTTGGCGTCGATGCCGCTGTGCAGCACCACGCTCGGTTCGGCGCCTTCGGGTAACAGCGTGGCCAGCCAGGCGGCCAGGTTCGCCGGAACCGTGGCGGCGTCCCGGCTGGACACCCGCAGCTTCAGGTCGGCCGGCAGCGGCGCCTGGGTCACGTTCCCTCCCTGTGACATGGGTCTCCCTCGACCCGCCACAGCATTATTGGAACGTGTTCTAGCTGTCAACCGTTTCCGGGCGCCGGGCCGCGCGGCGGGCTCCGGCCAGCAGCAGGCCGGCGGAGACCAGGTCGACCGGCCACGGCGCCGGTCCGAAGATCACGCCGCAGATCACCGCGTTGGCGGCCAGCGTCCAGGCGATGAACGTCGGCGGCACGATGCCCCGCCGGTCCAGCCACAGCACCAGCACGCCGATCACGACCTGCGGCGGGCCGAAGCTGCCGAAGGTCAGCCAGTAGGCGCCGTTGGCCGGGCTCATCGCGGCGAGATCCTCGTGCCAGATCGCCGCGCTGAACCAGGCCTCGGCATGTTGCGGCGTGGTCAGCGCCAGGGCACTGACCGTGTGCCCGGCTCCGATGAAGATGATGAGCCAGCCAGCCCATTTGATCATCTGAGTGCTCCCTCTATACGGCAACGTATAATTCGAGGGTAGACCGGCTTATACGTATCCGTACAACGAATTGGGGAAGGCGCGATGGGGGCGTTGCGCACGCCGCGCGAGAAGTGGGTGGAGGCGGGGCTGCAGGCGCTGGCGCAAGGTGGGGTGGACGCGGTGCGCGTCGAGGCCCTGGCCAAGTCGCTCGGCGTGACCAAGGGCGGGTTCTACGGCTATTTCGCCGACCGCGGCGCGCTGCTGACGGCGATGTTGGACGTTTGGGAACGGGAGAGCGTGGACGACGTGCTCGACCGGGTCGATCGGGAGTGCGGCGACATGCTCGCCAAGGTCCGGCTGGCCGGGCATCTCACCTTCTCCGGCGGCCGCCTGCTCCCCATCGACCTGGCGATCCGGGACTGGGCCCGCCGTGACCCCGCCGTCGCCGAACGCCTGCGCCGCGTGGACAACCGCCGCATGCAGCTCGCACGCGACGCGATCGGCACCGTCTGCACCGACCCCGACGAGGTCGAGGCCCGCAGCCTGCTCGCCTTCTGCATGGCCATCGGCAGCCACTTCCTCGCCGCCGACCACCCCGGCCGCACCCGCGACCAGGTCAAGTCCCGCGCTAGCGACTTCATCCTGAAACGCGAAGGGGCCTAGGCCTGTTGAGCAGTTACGCGGTGCCGTCACATTGAGAGGTGGCGTAGTCGGTTTTTGATCATGATTGAGGACGACAGGGCTACCGCTCGGGCGCGCCTGACCCTGCCAGGTTGGTGCGTGGGCCGGATGCGTCGAGAGCACGCTGAGTCCGCTGGTTTCATGATCGAAACCGGACTGAGCTTGCGCTCGGCGACAGCGAACCGTCGAACCTGGGGGCAATTTCGAGATCGTCTCCCAGATTTCTCCCAGCGGACCGCCGGGAGAAAGCGAAAGGCCGGCCTCTGCGTCGAGAGACCGGCCCTGAACTGCTAGAACGTTGGTGGACGATACTGGGATTGAACCAGTGACCTCTTCCGTGTCAAGCAATCCCGGGCTCCCGGCGAACTGGGGGAAAGTCCTGGTCGGAGATGGTGCTTCGTCCACTGCCGTCCGGACTGGTCTCCTGTCGGAAGCGGCGGTAGTCAGGCAGTTGGTCAGGCAACGCCTGCGCGCTCCCGAGGTGCCATCCCGTCGACCTGGCATCGCCCGACCAGGCCGTGCGGCGGGGGCAACATCTTCTCGTGCCGGCGGCCGATTATGCCAGGCTTGCCCCCGTCGCACGGCCTGGTAGCCCTCTGGGAGGTCGGCGGGATGGCACCGGACGCAACCACCTCTCACCGTCAGCCCGCGCCCTTTCCTGACCATCCCGGAGACCTGCCCGCCCGGCGAGGGCATCTCTTGGCATTTCGGTTGGATGCGGGGGGAGTGGTCAGATCTGGATGCCTTCGACCCCATTGCTCTGATCACGGCGAATGGCGCTATGCCGGTAGAGTGCGTTAGCAAATACTGTGATTGGGTACTCGTTCAGAACATACACTCCGAACTCATGTCCATAACGGACTTTTACGAAGTACTCGCTGACCACTGGTAGTAACTCGCTGAGAACGGGAGTGCTCAGGGACTCGGTGTAGTACTGGTTGACGGCCTGTCGGTCCTCCTCTGTGAGCAGCGAGTACAGGGCGTCCAGCTTATGCGTCTTGGGTGGCGCTCCGCCTTCACCGAGGAGGAGCGACTTCATAAACAGTTCGGCAGATAGGCAAAGATTGACGACAGCCGGTCCTACGAGGCTTTGGTTGACTCTAGGCCCAACCGCAATGGATAGTAGGCATCTTCGGCCGGCAAGGTAGAAGCCTTGCGCGAGGTGGTAGACGGTGACCGGATCTTTGGGTGCCGGTCCCGTCATATTCAGGGTCATGCTCACTTCTACGCCGTCCACGGCGGGACTCTACTGATTCGAGGATCCGTAGACAGGTCTGAGCGCTACGCCGTACCCCCTTGGAGTAATGACGCTTCCAGTACTCAGGTGGTCGTAGAGGTGCGCCTCTCCTCTGCCTTCGTGGCTGCGTTGTGGTCGCCGGCCGCGAGGTGGCAGCCCGGTGCGCCCGGTGACCGGCCGGCAGGCCGCACGCGCCGGGCGCACGTAGAGGGCTGCCTCTGGGGGTGGGCCGGCAGCGGCGCCGACGGCGCCGCCTTGAAGAAGAAGAGAAACTCTGAACGCGCGGGGAGGTCACGCAGCTTGGAGCGCGTCAGTGACCTCGGCAAGGGAGGACACCAGGGCGTCAGGCCGCGCGTCCCGTAGAGATTCGAGCTTCTGTGGCTTGTTGGCGAACGCGATGGAGCGCGCGCCGAACCGCTGTGCGGCCTGCATGTCTGTCACGGAGTCCCCGAGTAGGACGCATGCAGCCGGGGTGGCCCCGAGTTCCTCTGCTGCGACCTGCAACAGGTGCACGTCGGGCTTGAGCAGTGCGGGATCCGGGTCTGTGCGGGCGATGATGCCTCGAAGGAGGTGCGTCAGGCCTTGGATGTCCAGGAAGGCTCGCGCGGCGCGTGCGGAGTTGTTGCTGACGATGGTCACGGTGTGGCCAGAGCGGACCAGGGTGTCCAGCATGGGGGACAGGTGGGGAGTGGCTGGGGCACCGCTGACGCCCTTGAGCTCGAGTTCGGCGAGGGTTCGTTCCGCTGCGGCGCTGTGTTGAGGAGCGCGCTCGGCAACGAAGTACAGCAACTCGAATGGGTCGGCGGACTGGCCCAGTTCCGACGGAACCGCCAGGCCGAGTCCTCGGAGGGAACTGGCGAGTGCCTCGGTCGCCTGCGCGCTCGTGATGCTGCTGAATACGGCGCAGACTGGGCCGTCGAAATCCAGCAGCACGTGCGGCGTCTCGGAGAGCAGCGTGCGAAGGGTCACGGGGTGCGCTCGCGGGCGACGGTGGACCAGAGGCTGTCGAACCACATGCGCGACTGCTGGACGTACTGGGACGCCATCGTCTCCGGGTCTGCCTCGGCGCTGTGGTGGAAGAGGATGGTGTCCTTGCCCATCAGGTCCCAGATCGCTGTGGGCTCGCCGGCGAGTTTGACCGTGTGCTCCTGGACTGGGTAGTAGCCGAAGAACGCTTCGCTGCCGTTGATCAAGTAGAGCTTGAACAATGGCACGGTTGGGCAGAACCGAAGCTCGGCTTCGGCGGTGTCGACCAGGCCCAGCTCGCCGAGTTCCTGTGTTGCTTCCACGATCGCGTGGGTGTGCCGCTCCATGATCTTGAGCGCACGTTGCCGGAACTCGGGGCTGTCGGCCAGGTCTTCGACTCGGCATGGCAACGACCACGGCTGTGCAGGGTCCGGTACGAGTAGGCGAATCCGGATCGAGTTGGGGCGTACTCGACCGGCGCGGATCTTGTCCAGCGGTTCCGCGATCGCGCCGTGCAAGGTCTCCCCGGAGAAGCCGGCGAAGTCCACGGTCACGTCGGCCTGCTCGAATGCGCGCTCCAGGTGAGGCCGAAGGCCGACCGGGCGCTCTGTGCGTTCCCGGACGAACACCCCGCTGCCCTGGCGGGACACGATCAGCCCCTCCTCACGCAGTAGCCGGATCGCCTGCTGCACGGTCATGCGGGCAACGCCGTACCGCTTCGCCAGCTCCGGGCCGGATGGCAGCTTCTCGCCGGGCTGGAAGGTCCGCGTGAGGATCGCCGCGCGGAGTGAGTTCGCGACCTGCTGATACGGCGGTCGTGGGTCGTCGGGGTCCAGGTTCTCCATGCCTTCATCGTAGGGCTCCTCCCTAGCCAGGCCAAGCAACCTAGGCAAGTGTGTTGACATGGCTAGGCAGGTTAGGTAACTTGGTACCTGGCTAGACAAGCTGAACAACTACGAAGGGAGGAACGGACCGATGCGAGACATCCCAGTGGCGCTGAACGGGTTCCGGTTGACCGTGGTGGAGGCGCCGGAGGTGAAGCAGAAGCGTGATGGTTCGGGTCCGGTGACGGATCGGAACGGGGCGACTCAGTTTGTGGTGTCGCTGTTTGTGAAGCAGCGGCCGGTGGCGGGGCAGCGGACTCCGAAGGGTGAGGAGATCCGGGTAACCCTGGCGTCGGATCCCGGTGAGGGTTTCGGCGAGGGTGAGTGGGTCGAGTTGATCGACGCGCGGGTGAATGCGTGGGAGATGCGCGATGAGGAGACGGGTCGGGTGTCGTCGGGTCTGGCGTTTAAGGCGCTGGGTATGAAGTTGACCGGTACGGAGCCGGTGGCGGTTTCGGCGGCCTCGGAGAAGTAAGCGGCGGTACCGGGCGCGGCTGAGCATTCGGCCGGTCGCGCTCCGGAGTGGTTGATCGATAGTTCTTTGACAATTCCACAGTGGATACCCCCATGCCAAAAACCGGCGCCATTCATGCGCGCCGGGAGTGACAGCAACGTGTGCGGAAACGAGCTGGAGAGGAGGTGTGGAGCGTTGGAATGCGGAACGTGCGCGGGGACGGGCGATTGCCTGGCCTGCGAAGAGGACGAGTTCTGTGACATCTGCCGTGACAGCGGGGAATGCCCGGAGTGCGGCGGTACCGGCGACGAATAGGAGGTCTGTAGATGAGTGCAACGAGTACGGCACGGCGAACGGAAACCAACACGAGCGGGAGCGGAAACGACATGAATAACGGCACGGAGGTCAGGGCGCCGAAGCAGCGGGGTGTGGGGCGGCTGGTGCGTCGGCTGGAGCGGGAGCGCCGGCAGTGGACTCGGCCGGAGGAGCGGGAGATCCCGACCGAGCAGGCGTGGCGGGCCGGGGTGGCTGAGGGCATCCGGCTGTCGCAGGTCGCGATCCGGAAGGGCGTGTGACCCATGGCCGACACGACGGGACGGGTCCGGCCGGAGTGCACCCCGGAGCAGGTTGGGACGGCGGTGGACGCGCTGTACACGGAGGCGCGAAACCGGCCGCGGCCTGAGGAGACTCCGAGCTGGGAGGAGCTGATCGAGGCGGCGCGCTGGCGGATGGACTGGTACGAGCGGCTGCGGGTGCAGTGGGGCCGGCTCGGTGAGTGGGCGCTGCTGACGGGTCAGCCGCACGTGGTGTGGCGGGCCGTCCTCGACGCCGAGTGGTTGGCGTCGAGCAGGGTGCTGGAAGCCGAGGCCGATGTGGTCCAGCGGCAGCGCGCGGCGGCGGCGAAGGCTGCCAGGGCCGGGGCGGTGGCGTGATGGCTACCGCGTTGTCGACGGTGGCGGCGGCGAAGATGAATTTGCGGCCGGTGAACCAGCGCGCTTTGCGGAAGTATCAGGAGTTTTGGAAGTCGCTGGTGCTGCTGGATGTGGCGATGGGCGATATCGAGAAGCTCATCAACGAGGCCGCCGACCATAAGGCGACGGTGGCGAGTTACCGGATTCCGGACGCCGAGGAGTTGATGAAGGCGGCGAAGAAGGCAGGCCGTTCGCTGCAGATCATGGTGACCGCGTCGAAGAAGTGGGAGGCCGAACTGGTCTCCCGCGAATGGAAATAAAGGGGGAGCGGTATGTCTCGCAGGGTGGACGGCGCGCTGGAAGAACTCGATGTCGCCATGAAGCAACTCCGCAAGGCGGTACACGGCATCCCGTACCGGGCGGGTGGGTTCAAGAACACGCATCACAAGCTCGCGCTGGATATGGCGATGTTGACGGTGCTGATTGATTCGGCCCGACCCCGTTTCCCGAGAAGGTGAATGAGGGTGGGGTGGGTGCCCGCCGGTGATCTTGGCGGATACGACGGCGGGCACCCGCTCTACCTGCCTGAACCAAACCCGAAATTGCGACGAATTCTGATTGAGGTGGGTAGTGATGAGTAAGGGTAACGGATACAAGCCGGGGGGCCGGGCCACGCGCCCGACCGGCCGGGACATGAAGACCCTGGCGTGGCTGTGGCGCCACCCGCTGGTGTGGTCGGTGCCGGTCGTGCTGGTGGCCGGGTGGGCGCGCTACGGCTGGCTGCCGGTCGCCTACACCCTCGCCGGTGCGGTGGGCGTGCTGGTGGTGTGGTGGCGGGTTCATCCGCCCACGTTCGACCGGTGGGTGTTGCCGACGCTGCGGGCGTTCAAGCGGCGGTGGTGGGACTACCGGGGCGGTTTGTGGGGTGCGCTGTTGTTCGAGTGCGACCTGACCCGGGACAACCGGCTGACCGGTGAGGTGCTGGTGCCTCGCCTGGAGCGGGTGCGGGCGGTCACACCGTCGATTGATGTGCTGCGGGTCCGCATGGTCCGTGGCCAGGACCTGCGGGCGTGGACGGACCGGTCGGAGGCGCTGGCCGAGGCGTTGTGCGCGCACCGGGTCGCGGTGGCCAAGGCCAAGCCCGGCCGGTTGACGGTGGTTGTCGAGCGGGAAAACCCGTTCGCGGTGCCGCTGCCGGCTCCGGAGATTCCGACCTCGGTGGAGGAGGTGGACCTGTCTGCGCTGGACATCGGGGATGACGAGTTCGGCCAGCCGGTCCTGGTCTCGGTCACCGGTACCTCGCATCTGTTCGTGGCGGGGGCGACCGGGACGGGGAAGAGTTCCACGATCTGGGGGCCGTTGCGGCAGATGGGTCCGATGATCCGCGACGGCTTGGTGCGGGTGCGGGTGATCGACCCGAAGGGCGGCACCGAAACCGAGATCGGGAAGGAGCTGTTCTACCGGCGCGCGGTCACCATCGAGGACGCGCTGGAGCTGTTGCGGGAGGCGCGGGAGGACATGAAGGCGGCCCAGCAGCGGCTACGCGGGGACAAGATGCGCCGGGCGGTGCTCGGTCCGGATTCGCCGCAGGACCTGATCATGGTGGATGAGTTGGCGATGCTGACCGCGTTCGCCAGCCGCGGTGATCGGGGTGAGGCGATCGCGCTGCTCTCGGAGATCATGACTCAGGGTCGGAACACGCTGTTCAACGTGGCCGGCTACGTCCAGGAACCGTCCAAGGACGTTGTGGAGATCCGGGAGCTGTTCACGACCCGCATCTGCCTCGGCGTGACCGCCGCCAGCCACGTGGACATGGCCCTGGGTGATGGGGCGCGGGACCGGGGCGCGCTGGCGGATGAGATCCCGCTGGATGAGGAGCACGCGGGGATCGGGTTCCGGGTGGACAAGGGTTCTCGGTTGCCGCGTCGGCTGCGGCTGGGGCACACCACCGACGAGGACATCACCGAACTGGTCAAGCGGTGTGCACCCCTGCCGCCGGCTGGGCTCGCGGTGGTCCGCAACACGGGGGAGGTGGCGTGATGTTGTCCACCACGGGATGGGTGCTCAAGACCTGGTTCAAGACCACCCTGTGGCTCGCGCTCGGGGTCGGGGCGGTGTGGCTGTTCACCGAGGACACCGGGTATCTGACCGTCGCCATCATCGCCGCTGTCCTCGCCGAGGTCTGGACGATCCGGTCACTGTGCCGGGAGTGGCTCACCGAGGCCGAGGTCTGGTGTTGGTGGTGGCCCAAATGACCCGGTAGCGGTCCGGCGGTCGCGGTGCCCCTCAACCCCAGCAGAC
>NZ_BAABJP010000019.1:129235-299934 GCF_039543365.1 Actinospineispora eucalypti | reverse complement strand
GGAGGGTGTCGACGAACCGGGCGGCATCCAGGATCACCTCCTGCTCGACCAGCAGGGTCCGTCCACCGACCAGCAGGGGGGCGAGGAGTTGCCACAGGGAGATGTCGAAACATTGCGGCGCGATCTGCGCGACCACGCTGCCGTGGGTGATGTCCAGGTCGTCGATCTTGGCGAACAGGTGGTTGAGCATCCCGGCGTGTTCACACATCGCGCCCTTGGGTTCCCCGGTCGACCCGGAGGTGAAATAGATGTACGCCAACTGCCCGGGGTCGATTGCCACGTCCAGATCGGTGTCCGCCAGGTCCTGGGTGTAGGCGTCGGCGACGAACAGGGTGGGCACACCCGGCAGCTGCGCCAGCGCGGCGTCGAGAGTCTGGGTGGAGTCGGGTTCGGTCAGGGCCAGGGCGCAGTCGGCGCGGCGCAGGGTGGTGGCGATCCGTTCGGCCGGGAAGTGCGGCTCGATCGGCAGGTACACGCCGCCGGCCTTGAACACCGCCAACACCGCGACCAGCCAGTCCAGGTTGCGTTCGGTGACCACCGCCACCACGTCCTCACGCCCGACCCCGGCGGCGTGCAGGGCGCGGGCGACCCGGTTGGCCCGCGCGTTCACCTGCGCATAGGTCAGCTGGTGGCCGGCGTGGCGGGCGGCGACCTCGTCGGGGTGTAGCCGGACCCGCTGCTCGAACAACTGGTGCGGCCGCACATCCGGCAACTCCCGGGACGGCCCGGCCATCCCCACCAACTGCAACCGCAGCTCCTCCGCGCCCAGCAGGCTCTGCCCGCGAGGATCCGCGTCGGGATCGGCCGCGATCAGCTCACACGCCCGGCCGAAGTAGCCGGCGATCCGAGCGGCCGCGTCGGCGTCCAGCGCCTCGGTCCGGTACCGCAGCCGCGGCTCGAACCCCTCGCCCGACTCCGGCGCCCCAACCCCCAGGACGACACCATCGGGAAGGCCCAGGCCGGAGCCCTCACCGGCCGGATCGAAAACCGTGTCGAACAACGGCTCGGCCGGCCCCTCGCGCAGTGCCTCGGGCGCGAAACCGGCATGCGCGCGCAGCCGCGTCTCGACCTGTGCCACCGCGGCCGCCAACGACCGCCAGCTCGCGGACTCCACGTCGAGACGACACGGCAACGCCACACCGTCGACCACACAACCCGTGGTCACCTCAACCTCACCGGTCAACGCGGCCAACACCCTCGCGTGCGCGGCCAACAGCACGTCGTGCACCGGAACACCCAACTCGCCGGCCAACCGGCGCAGCGACGCCGCCACCTCGCCGGAGACGGCGACCGTGTGCTCCGCTGTCCCCGGCTGTGGGTGGCGCGCCCATCGGGGGAGCGCGGTGTACCCGCCGGCCCGCAGCACGTCCTGCCAGTAGTCCTCGCTGGACTCCACGAGCGCCGTCATCGGTTTCCCCTCCGCTTGCGCAAGTCAGGCTGTGATTAACCTGTGCAACGACGCTGTCGACCCGATCAGCGGGCCTGTTACCGGGTGCTCCGGCCGGCAGTTACCCAATCGAAACGAAGCCCGGACGACCCGTCCGAGCCGAGGGGCTGGGCGGTTTGCCGCCCTATTTATTTATTGTTATTCGGCCGCGTGGTACGTCGGACCAAAATTCTCTTAGCTCGGTTTTCTTTTGTGCGTGCGAGCAGGAACCTCGGGGAGCCGGGTGAGGCGCCGGCGGGGTAGTGCCCGTGCGCGGCCGCTCGACCCGCGACCCGTCTCCGGGTGAACGGCGGGCGTACAGTCTGACCAGGGGATACGCTGGGTTCGACCCGGCCGGCGGGACGGTCCGAGGCTCCGCGCTCGGGTTGACAGCGGTCTCCGGCGGCCGGCGTAATGCCGGAATTGTTCCACGGCTGGCGGTATCGACGGAGCCCGCCAGAATTAGACCGAACCGAACCTTCGTGGTAGGTTCCCAGCGATTCCGATGCGGGTCGAAACGGGGTCGAATGCCTCGCGATCCAGTCAGTTGCCATAGCAATTGCCTGGCAAGTCGCCGGCCTGGCCTCGAGGTCGCTACCCAAACTGTGATTTAGATAAACCTGGCGTGATGGTTCCGTTGTGCTGGTGTGACCGATGGGATGCATGTGACCGGCTTCGGGTGACGGCCGGCGGACGGGCCTATCCGGCCGCCGAAGCGGTCGCCACCGGTGGCCTGGGTTCGAGACGTCACACAATGACGGCCGCTCACCCTGCCGCCGGAGATCCCGCTCCGCGATGAGGGCGAGGGCCGGGGCGCTGGCATGGGCGAGCATCTGCCAACCGACGCCGAGCATGATGAGCAGGGTGGCCGCGGTCAACGGCACGACCAGCAGTGTGGTCACGGCGGCCGCCAGGCAGCCGACGGCGATCAGCATTTCGCCGCGTGCGCTCCGGACCGCGCGAAACGGGTCGGGTCGCTGGAAGCGTATTCGAGGCCGGTCATCCAAGCATCACCGCGGGATTGGATCACCGGGGGAGTCGGGAACGGCTCTCCTTCGATTCCGTCCGGATCGCGGTCGTCGATGCGCACCGATTTCTGTGCGGACCGCCGTGGTGATCGGCCGCGGCATCGTCGGGCGGACAGATCGACCAGCAGCGGGACCACGTCCGGCCGGCCCCCAGACGGCGATCACTTCGGTGCAGTGAACGGCCACGTTCGCCTTCCGCGAGGAGGGCGCAGAGGACTTCGAGTTCGCGGTGCGCGATATCAGTCGGCCTGGTGATGCCTACGGGAGGATCGAGAACGTCGCGCAATGAGAAGGCCGGACAACTGTGAAGTTCCGGCGGTCGAGTGTCGCTACCTCGACGAGGCGTAGGCGTTCGGCCAGGGCCACTTCGGCGCATTCACGGTGCTCATGTTCATCTTGGTTGGCCGCTGCCAATAAGACACTGGCGTCAGCGAGGATCACTGCCCGCCGCTCAGCTCGGCGCGAATAGTTTCCTTGGCCTGCTTGGCAAAGTCGGGTCCTTCGTGCAGCGCGCCGACCCAGGACGGCCGTCTCTTCGGCGCCTGCTCGCCGGAACGTTGACGCACGACCGCCAGCAATTCCCGCGCCTCGTCATCACTGAGGGCGTCAACGATGTGGCGCAGTCGTTCTCGGTCACTGGCCATACGCCAAAGTCTACGGGTGGTCAGCTCCGTGAGGGCGACCGTGTGACGGCTGATCACGGCTGAACCCGCGTTGCCGCTATGCAGTACCGCCCGCGCGCGGCCGATAGTATGTCTTCGCAGGTCAATGCAGCTTGCCGGTGAGGGCGACTGTTCTCTTCGGCAGTAATCCTGGTGCCGTTCCCCATCTCGGAAGCGCCGTTCGGCGCGGCAGGGACTCACTCGACTGAGTGATGCCGAGCCGCTGGCCGCCTTGTTATGTCAACTCACCGTGATGAAGTGCGGAAACACGTTGGCGTAAGTAACTCTGATGGTGGGTGGGCTCGTTCGGGCTTGCCTGGGAACGAGTTGCGAGAGGAGGTCCACGTGGCCGCGCCCATCGGCAGTACTGCACGCACTGGTCAGCGTTGCCCGCAGTCTGGGGTGTGGAAGGTCGTCGGGAGTCCGACGACTACCGCACCCATCGCGGAGGGCAACACCATGCCGCCCTATGGCGGTAAGGCTGTCACCTGGCGTTTGACGCAGTACGCGTGATTGAGAACCGGGGTGGGCGCATTGCAGCTGCGCCCACCCCGGGCTCGTCACCTTCGCAGATGTCGACGAAGCGCGGAAGCAGACGGCGCATGGTGTGTCGTGATCCACAGGGTCTCGAAGGTTCCAGCTCGTCTCCGCGGGGCCGCCGGTAGCTCGTTCTCACCGTTCGAGGCAGTGAGGTGCGGAAGTTGGCAAAGGGCGATATTCACACTACGAAGCACGGGGATCGGTGGGTCAACAAGGTCGAGGGCAACGTGCGGGCGTCGAACAGCGCTCCGACGAAGGCTGAGGCCCAGGCCGCCGGCCGCGAGATGGCGATCGAGCGCGGTGTGGAGCACTTCATCCACAACAAGAACAACGAGATCAGCGAGCGGAACACTTACCCGCGGAGCCGGGATCCTCGCTCGTCGAAGGGCTGACCGGTGCCCGGGTCCGAGTCAGCATCGTCGGACCCGGGCTAACCGCGGATCAGGGCGGCGTAGTGCGCATCGGGTTGGGCGGCTTGTTCGGCGTGGCGTTGGGTGACCGCGGGGTCGTAGCCGAGTTGGGAGGCGACGATCGGTGGGGGAGCTTGCTGGACCAGTTGCTTGAGTGCGGCGTTGCGGGCTCCGCGTAGGTCGATCCCGAGGGTGCGTAGCCGGCTCATGAGGGTGTTGGGGTGCAGGTGGCGGCCGGCGTGGGTGCTGGGGAACAGCCAGGGGCTGTTGGTGTTGCCGGTTTGCGTGTTCGGCCGGTGTTTGAGGTGCTCGAGCAGCAGCTGGTCGAAGGGTGCGACGAGGGCGGCGGGCTCGTTGCCGAGCAGGATCGCCGGTCCGGTCGGGGTGGTGAGGATCTGGTCGCAGCGCAGGGCGGCGATGCGGACCAGGGGTTGGGCGTAGAGCAGCAGCAGGGTCGCGGCGACCCGGTAGGCGCGGGTGGCGGGTTCCTCGCGCAGGCAGAGCGCGAGCCACCGCATGCGGGTCTCGTGGGTGATCATCGGGGTGCTGTGGGCGTGGCGTCGGACGATGGTCAGTTTGGGTGCGAGGCGTTGTCGGTGGGCCCAGTGCAGGAACGGCCGCACCGCTGAGCGGGTGGAAGGGCCGGCCGCGAGCCAGGTGTCGATCTGTCGTTGGGTGCAGGTGGCCAGGGTGGTGTTCTTCTTGTCCAGCCAGCTCAGCAGCCGGCCGATCTCGGTGATCTCTTGCTTGGCCGTGTGCACCCGCCCGCCGGCGTCCTGGCCGCGGCTGATGCGGCCGCGGATCTCGCGGATGTGGTGCCAGGTGGCGTACTGCTCCAACATTCGTCGGACCCAGGCCGGGTGCGTCTCGGCCAGTCGCCGGTGGAGCCAGTTCTCGAAGCGGGTGAGGTCGCGGTGGGGGAGCAGCCCGTGGTGGACCAGCAAGTCGCGCAGGTGCCCGACCATCTGTGCGCCGTCGGCCTGGTCGAAGGCCTCGTGGGTGAGGGCCAGGGTGCCGTCACCGAGTCCGCGTAGCAGTGCCTGGACCTGGGGGTTGCGTTTCCAGGTGTGGATGCTTTCCGGGCGCTCGACCTCGCAGAGCACGTTGATCAACCGCGAGATGGGCGGCGCCGGGGGAGCGGCCGGGGGGAGCAGGGCGGTGAGGTCGTCGCGCAGGCAGCAGCGGGCGCAGAGCCCGCGCCGGTAGTGCTCGGCCTCGACGCCGCAGCGCTGGCAGTCCAGGTCGGTGGTGATGCCCGCGCAGCGGCGGCAGGCCGGGTGGCCGTTATTGAGACCGTCGAGGCCGGGCAGCATGCCGTGGTGGCCGCAACGGCAGGTGCCGAAGGTGCGCACGGCGTGGTGGAAGCAGGTGCCGCAGATTCCGCCCTCGGGCCAGCGGGTGCGCAGCTTGCCGGCCAGGCGTCCGCATCGGTCGCAGCGGTAGTGGCCGCTGGTGCGGGGGCGTCCGCGTGGCCGCCGGGCGGGGGATTCGGGTGGGTCGGGGTCAGTCATCGCGGGTGACGCGGGCGCGCAGCGGCCGCAGCTCGTTCATGCTCACCACGTTCGGGTCCGACACGACGGTGCTGTCGCCGCCGGCGGCCCGGCGGGACCGGGCCGTGTTGGTGGCGGTGACGGTGATGAGGTCACCGATGCCGCAGTCGAAGATGTCGCAGAGCGCCGCCAGGAGCTTGAGCGAGACCCGCTCCGGGCGTTGGGTGACCACCCGGTAGACCTGCGAAGGGGAGAGGTTGATGCCGCGTTCGCGCAGCAGCGGGGCCAGGTCGGTGCTGTTGTGCAGGCCTCGGCGAGCCATCAGCTCGCTGAGGTGCCAGTGGTAGTCGACGTCGCGCTGCATCGGTCAATCCTGACCGGCCCGACCACGGGGCGCGGTGGCCAGGGCCTCGTTGAGGCAGGTGTCCAGGGCGTGCCGCAGGGTTCGGGTGCGGTAGTCGCTGGACACACAGCTGTAGAGCGCGGTGGTCGAAGCGTGCTCGTGGCCGACCTGGTGCTGGACGAACATCGGGTCGACGCCGTCCTCGAGCAGGTGGGTGACGTAACTGCGGCGGAACGAGTGCATGTCCAGCCCGGCCGCCAACTCGAGCTCGTCGCGGTAGCGGCGGAACCGGGCACCCAGGGCGGCCTCGGAGACAAGGGTGCCGCGTTCGGTGGGGAACAGGTCCAGCCCACCGCCCAGCAGCGGCAGGCCGTGGCGGATCCACTGCTCGACCGTCTCCGCAGACCAGGATCGGACGGTCAGCACGCCGCGGCGCTTGGGTGCCGAGCCGGCGTGAGCCTTGCCGTAGCGGACCTGCAGCTGGCCGAACCGGCCAAACTCGCGGGCGTGCGGGTTGCGGGAGAAATCAACGGTCTGCAGGTGGCGGACCTCATTGCGCCGCAGCCCCCAGCCATAGGCAACCTTGAACAGCACCGCGTCACGGAAGGCCGGCAACCAGCCCTTCCGACCGAGCCGGCGGATCCGGGCCACCTCGTCGTCGGCGCGGTCGAAGAACGCCTGCAGCTCCTCGCGGGTGAAGGCCCGCTTGCGCGGATCCTGTTCGTTGTCCTGATGGTGCCCCACGCTGTTCCACTCGTGCACCACCTGGCTCGGGTGCGTCCCGAACGCGCGTTCACAAACACGATCCCAGTCGTAGCGGGGATCGGTCAGGTAGTCACAGAACAGCCGCAACGCGTTCTGGTAGGCGCGGATGGTGGAACGACCCAAGTGGTGCTCGGCGCGCAGATCACCGAAGAACTCGTCCACATGCGCCACGGTCCAGCGCCAGGGCATCTCGTTGCAGTGCCGCAGGAAGCGGTTCACCAGCTGGGCGCGCGAGTCGATCGTGGTGAACGAGAGGTTCCGCGCCAGCTGTTGCCGCCGCCAACCCTCAAGCATGTCGGCGACCACCTGGTCAGCCCGGTCCCGACGAGCCAGCCCACGCAGCGGCACCACGCGGCCCACGACTTCCTCGTCCATCCGGCACCAGCCTAGTCATCCACTGACCGAATCATGCATCTGATGCAAGAGCATGGCAGACGGCCAGGTCAGGCAGTAGCTCGGATCGCCAGTGACTGACTGGCGGACGGCGCCGTCAAGTGCATCCGAGTGCGACGCGCGCGCATCTCGAGCAAGTTAGCGCTGGTCAATGCTTATCTGAGGCACATCGCTGTCGGCCGGCGAGGGAAGAATGACGTCGGTCATCAGATGCAATAATGTCTCATTTACCTGACATAAGGTAGCTTATCGGCGATTTAAGAAGGTCGAGAGTTTCGTTAGATGCAAGAACTCCCGTATGGCGTCGCTGGGTTCGCTCGCCACTTTTTGAGGGCGGGCTCATCATGATCCGACGCCCTAGTGATGCCATGCTTCGATCCGCGACTAATCCCGGCGCGGTTCGGTGAGCTGCGACCGACCTTCGACGAAGGACGCTTCTCGTGAGCATTGCTGGGTGCGCTGCGGGTGGGCGTTGCCAGTAAAGGGATCAGTAATGAGCGTTGCGGAACCGGGACCTAGCCGGCGAGTATCGTGCGACCATGCCGGTCGCGACGGCGACACCAGATCCGCCTGACCCGCAGGACATCACCGAGCTTGTGGGTCAGCACACCGCCCTAATCCGATCCGGCGCGGGGATGAGGGGAATCTGTCCATTCTGTGGTTCAAGCGCCTTCCATTGTCGACCGGCCCATAACACCTACCACTGTTACGGATGCGGTGACGGCGGCGGCCCTCACATGTTCACCACAAAGATCGACCGTCCCTAGAAATTTTTGCCGAGTTCGGAAGCCGTTGCAACCTGCTCAGTTTTTCGGCCGTTGTTGACACCAGATGGGCTAGAGCGCGGGAGTCCAGCGCCAAGGGCGTGAGCTGTGGCCTCGACGCAGGCAGGCGATACGAAGTGACGACATCGCCGCCCAAGGCGGCTGGAAACCCAACTCCTCCGCACTGCACGATTACATCCGCATCGTCGACCAATGGACCGACAACGCACTCATCGGAATCGGCCTGTGAGCCAGTGATTCAGCACGCACTCGTTGCAACCTGTGCGCCCCGCTTCGGACATCCGCGCAGTCGACTTCGGAAATTGACAGCGGCGCTGTGGTCAGCGGTCGGAAGCACCGGAGAGGGGTGGCTGAGCCAGCGAGGGCTCGAGCACGGCCAAGCAGTGGTGGGCGTACTCCACGAGTGAGCCGCCGTATCGATGCTGGTGCCAGAGCGCGGCGCGTGCCGAGGCGATCAGCACGGCCGCGGCCATCCGCGGGTACGGTTCGCGGTCCGGGTCGAGGCCGAGTCCGTCGGCGAGCACGTTCGCGACCACGTTTTCCCACCGCAGGCAGATCTCGGCGTAGCGCCGGGTCACCGCGGGTTCCTGTAGCCACAGCGTGCGCCGGATCTGGTCGAGGCCGGTTTCGGAGTCCTGGAAGGCCTGGAGGTACCCCAGCATCGTGTCTCGCACGGTCGGCCAGATTTCGTCCGGTGACTTCCCGGTGAGCGCCTTGGGCATCTCGCGCATCATGTCGCTCTGGTCGTGGAAGGCGACATCTTCCTTGGTCGGGAAGTGCCGGAAGAACGTGGTCACGCCGAACTGCGCGGTGCGGGCGATCTCCTCCACCGAGGTTTGGGCGTATCCCTGCGCGGCGAACAGTCGCAGCGCCGCGTCCACCAGCCGCTGGCGGGTCTGCGACTTCTTCAGTTCACGCAGGCTGGTCGGGTGCTCGACGGCGGCCTCATCGCTGACCTGGTGCGCGGCGGAGGACATCGGGCCATTGTCACAGACGTGCGTGCGTCACCGCTCCGCCCGCGAATCATATATGGTAGTCACTCCCGTTCGGTGGCTACTATCGCTTCTTATTCGGACTCTTGCCGCGTGATCGCCTGAGGGAGAATCCCATGGCTACCTCCCCCGACTTTGATGTCTGTGAAGGTGCGCCCTCGTCGGTAGCTCGCGCGATCGAGGCGCTGCCCAGCATGGCCGCCCCGGATACCTACGCGGACCCGTACGGGCCGCTCGGGCGGATTCGCGAGCGGGATCCGGTGCACTTCTGCCCCGAGATGGGATTCCACATGGTGACCCGCTACCGGGACGCGGTCACAGTGTTGCGCGATCCGGGTACCTTCTCGTCGAACACCTTCGCGATGTTCCGCTCTGGCCTGTCGATCAATCCGCCTCGACCGGCTGTGTCGGACGTGTTGCGCGACGGGGTCACCCCCGTCGCCGCCCTGGTCTGGGCAGATGGCGCCGTGCATGCGCGGCACGCCCAGCTTGTGCGGGCTGCCTTCTCACCGCGCCGCATCCGCCTGCTGCGATTAGTCATCCAGGACCTCGCGCAGGCGTGTATCGCGGCCATGCCACACGAGGGTGAGATCGAGCTCGTGGCCGACTACGCGGTGCCGATTTCGGTGGGAGTCATCGGCAACATCCTCGGAGTGCCCCGCCAGGACCAGGAGTTTTTCCACACCTGGACCGACTCGTTCCTCGCCCGGTTGGGATCCCTATTGCCGCAGGAGCAGGACCTGCGGGCTGCCCAGCACACCGTACAGATGCAGCACTATTTGCTCGACCGGATTGCCGAACGGCGCCGCGACCGCGGCGATGACCTGCTCTCGGACCTGGTCCACGGGCACGCCGACGGCGAGCCGCCGCTGACCCGAGAGGAGCTCGTCACGATCCTCATGCAGCTGATCAGCGCCGGTAGCGACACCACGCGCGGTCTGATCAGCTCGCACATCCTCGAGCTTCTCCACCGCCCAGAGCTGCTCGAGCAGGTCCGCGGCGGAGATGAGCAACTGCTGGCCGCAACGATCGAGGAAACCCTGCGCACTCAACCTCCCGCCGGCTACCAACTGCGGCTGACCACACGCGAGACCCAGCTAGGGGGCAAAACACTGGCGGCCGGCACGCCGGTGGCTCTGATGTGGGGCGCGATCAACCGCGACCCCGAGAAGTTCGAGTCCCCAGACATCTACCTGCCCGGTAGGGACAGGGCCACCCACCACCTGGCGTTCGGACAGGGCATCCACGTCTGTATCGGGTCAACGCTGGCCCGTACCGAGAGCCGGATTGCTGTCCGCGCACTGCTGGACGCCTTCCCGCACATCAGTCTGGCGACCGACCAATTGCGCTACCTGCCCACGCTCATGGTGCGCAACCTGGCCGCGCTGCCGCTGCGGGTAGGCCGAGCGTGACGTCAGGACGACCTTCAGACGGGTGACGTCAACATCCCCGGACGAGCTCGACTCACGCGAGCGGAACGGCAGCCATCTTGGTGCTCGTGAAGCACGCGTCCGTGCCTTGGACCGCGCCCAGGCACGGCCCGCGCCGCCGACTACGCGGCCGTACCACACCCGCGCGCCGCGGCGCCGAAACTCACCCCCGAGCAGGCGCGGATCGCGCAACGCCTCTACGACGAGGGTGCCCACACCGTCGCCCAGATCGCCGAACAGCTCAGCGTCAAACGCGGCACCCTGTACGGCTACCTGGACAAATCCACCCTCGGCAACCGGCCCCGCGTCCGCAAACCCTCGCTGGTTCAGTCGCTTCAACAGTCCGGTTCAGCCACGCCAGCAGGTGTCGACGACACCGAAGGCGGCGCCACTCCCCCACCTTCGACCGAAATCGGCACGCCGCCCGAACGCCCGCGACTGGCCGACACATCGCGCTTCGCCCAACGCCCCGGCCCGGCGAAACGCTCCGGCCCGACCAGCCACCACGCCGGGACGCGGCCACGCATCGCGGTCATCCCCGGGTCCACCGCTCCAGCTGATCCGGCCGCGATCCCAGAACCCGCCCCCGCCCCGCTCAGGCACGCCACTGCCCCACACCCCACACCCCACGCGCCGCGCCCCGGCATCACCTGCCCGAACTGCGGATACCGGCCCACCCACTTCCGCGACCGCATCCGCCAACGCCAAGACCTCGCACTGGTCTGGCTGGCCCAGCACGGTTTTTCCTGCGCAACACCACCCGTGACCTGACTGATGAGCAGGCCGGGCTGCGTACCACCAAGAGCGAGCTGTGCCTGGGCGGTCTCATCAAGCACGTGGCCCGGGTCGAGCGCCGGTGGGTGACCTTCATTCTGGAAGGCCTGAACGCGATGACGTTCTCCGAGGACGACTACGCCGCGTACGCCAACCAGTTCAAGATGCTGCCCGGCGAGACCCTGGCCGGCGTGCTCGCCGAGCTGCCGTCGCTGGATGCCGACCACCCGCTGCCCGAGGCGCCGTGGTTCGAGCCGGGAGCGCGTTGGTCGGCCCGGCGGGTGTTCATGCACATCATCGCCGAGACCGCCCAGCACTCCGGGCACGCCGACATCATCCGAGAGTCCCTGGACGGCGCAAAGTCCATGGGCTGATCCGGTCAGCTGTGGCGCAGCGCTTCGACCGGGCGCAGCCGGGCGGCGCGATAGGCGGGGTATCCACCGGCGAGCAGGCCGACGACCAGGCTCGCGGAGAACGAGATGACGGTCGCCGGAATGGACACGGTCGGTGCGCCGAACTGAGGCGCGAGCCGAGGGATGACCTGTGCGGCGGTGAGCGTGAACCCGACGCCGATCACCATGCCGAGCACACCGCCGACCGCGGCGAGCATCAGCGACTCGATCAGGAACTGCTTCATGATCGCGCTGTGCCGGGCGCCGATGGCCTTGCGGATGCCGATCTCACGGGTTCGTTCGGTCACCGACACGAGCATGATGTTCGCTACGCCGATGCCGCCGACCAGCATGGATACTCCGCCGATGGCCACGATGAAGGCGGAGATGAAACCCAGGGTCCGGTTCATGTCGCGCAGCTGCGCCTCGAAGGTGCTGATCTTGAAATCGCGCCGGGACGGTGTCCGGATCAGATGTTGCTCGTCCAGGACAGCCGTGACCTGGCGGCGCGCCGCCGCCATGAGATTGGGCGAGGTCGCCTTGACGATGATCTGGTTGACCTGGTCGGGGGCACCAACCAGATAGCCCCGCGCGGTCTCGATGGGCACCACGACGACGTCATCCGATCGCCCGTCGCCGCGCAGCACGCCGACGACGGTGAAGTTGGTTCGGGTGAGGCGGACGGTCTGCCCGATGGCTTCACCCGGGCCGCCGGGGAAGAGCGCGGCCGCCACGTTGGGGCCCAGCACTGCCACCCGGTCCTTGCCGCCTCGCTGCGTGGCGGTGAAGGCGACGCCGGACACCACCTCCCGGTTGGCCACCCGGAAATAGTCGGCCGTCGAACCAACCACGTCGGCCAGGACCTGGCGTTCGCGGTAGCTGGCCACGGTCGATCCGGTGACCACCGGCGTGGCGCTCGAGACCGCCGGTGCCCGCCCGGGAACGACCAGCGCGGCCACGTCGGAATTGGTCAGGTCCCGTACGTCACCGCCGATGACGCCGCCGACGGCCTTGGTGATGTCGAGCTGGTTCGCCCGCCTGCCGAAGGTGTCCGCGAAGCCGGCCCGCATGCCGTCCCCGACACCGACCAGCGTGATCACCGAGCTCACCCCGATGATGATGCCCAGCGTGGTGAGGATCGAGCGCAGCTTGTTCACCCGCAGCGCGCGGACGGCCACCACGAACGCCTCGCGGATGTTCATTCGGCCACGATGCCGGCGACGCATGCCGTCCGTCGTCAACCCACGACCGTATGCGGCTACGTCCCGGGGCGTATTTCCTCGCCCGAGGGCTTTCCAGCCAGGGTTTTCGAGAAGACAGTGAGCGGATGAGCATCGCCGCGCCCCGGCGGGTCCTGTTGGACGCGCTGCTGGCCTTCGTGGTGGCCGCCGGTGCGCTGGTGGCGGCATTGCTGGCCGGCCGAGGAGAGCCGACCGGGCAGGCCGTCGGCGTCGGCGGATCGGCGCTGATCCTGGCCGCGGCCGGGGCCGTACTGATGCGCCGCCGCTACCCGCTGGCGGCGCTGCTGGTCGCCGAGGTGGCCGCCGCCACCTGGTCGCTCACCGGCCACCCCGGCCGGGGAATCATGCTGGCGCCGCTGATCGCCTGCTACACGCTTGCCGCCGCCAGGGGTTGGCGGGCCGGCGCCGTCGGCGCGCTGATGAACACCACGACGGCGCTCATCGTGCTGGTCCACGCAAGACCGGACCTGCGCGAAGAACCCATCCTGAACGCGGTGGCGGTGAGTATCGCGGCGGCCGCGGCCGGCGCCACCATGTTCTACTACCGCCAGCATCAGCGGGCGATCGTCGACCGGCTGACCCGCCAGGCCCAGGCGACGGCGGAGGCGGAACGGCGGCTGCTGCTCGAGGACCGGGTGCGCCTGGCCCGGGACCTGCACGACATCTTCGGCCACGCGATGGCCGCGATCAGCGTCCAGGCCGGCGCCGCACTGCACGTGGCGCGAAACCGCCCGGACCAGGCGATCACCGCCCTCGAGATGATCAAGAAACTCAGTGACGAAGGCCTGGCCGAAGCAAGGCCGCTGTTCGCCCAACTGCGGGCCGACGCGGAACCCGACCCGGGCGGCCGCCCAGAACCAGGTCTGGGCGACCTCGATGCGCTGCTCGACTCCGCCCGAGCCAACGGTCTGCGCGTCGAGGTACACACCCGGGGAACCCCCGAAGCCCTACCGCCGGCCACGGACCTCGCCGCGTACCGAATCGTGCAGGAGGCGCTGACCAACGTGCGCCGCCACGCCCGGGCCACCGAGGTGCGGCTGACCATCGACCACCGGCCCGACCGGCTCGAGCTGACGATCACCGACAACGGCGTGGGCGTCCCCGGCCACCCGCCCCCGGGCGGGCACGGCATCGCCGGAATGCGCGAACGGGTGGCGCTGGCCGGCGGGCGGTTCCACGCCGGCTCCCCTACCGGAGGCGGGTTCGAAGTGGCCTGTACATTGCCGGCGCGGGAGCCGACATGACCCGGGTACTCATCGCGGACGACCACGCCGCCGTGCGTGGCGGCTTCCGCGTGCTGATCGAATCCGACCCGACCATGACCGTCGTCGGCGAGGCCGCGACCGGCGCCGAGGCCGTCGAGCTCGCCCGTGCCCACATCCCGGACGTCGTACTCATGGACATCCAGATGCCCGGGATGGACGGCCTGGCCGCGACCCGGGAGATCGCCGGCGACCCCCATCTGGCGAGCGTGCGGATCCTCATCCTGACCACCTTCGACATCGACGAGTACGTGATCGACGCGCTCGGCGCCGGTGCCGGCGGATTCCTGGTCAAGAACACCCAACCCGAGCAGCTCCTGCACGGGATCCGGGTCGTCGCCGGCGGCGAGGAGCTCCTCTCACCGGGACTCACCCGCCGGCTCATCGCCCAGCTCGGCGGCCGGCCCGGAGCACCACGGATCAGCCCGCACGCGCTCGAGTCACTGACCGCCAGGGAACGCGAGGTCACCGCGCTCGTGGCGGCCGGCATGAACAACGCCGAAATAGCCCAGTCGCTGTTCATCAGCAACGCCACGGTGAAAACCCACGTGAGCCGTTCCATGACCAAACTCGGAGCCCGTGACCGGGCACAGCTGGTCGCCTTCGCCTACCTCTCCGGCCTGGTCACAACCTCGTAGCGCAGGTGGATCACGCCATCGGCGGTCAGCACGTCATCCGCGTCGGAGGCAGCCGCGCTGGCCGCCGCCATCGCGTCGAAGAACCGGGCTCTGGGTTCGCCGGACTCCTCGACGCGCCCACTGGCGTAGTCGTCGACCGAGACCGTGCGTGTACGGAGACCTTGCCCATGCCGCCAGCCTTCCGCACCCGGCGCACTATCTATACCCGTGAGGCCGCCAGTTGCTCAGGACGCGCCGCTGGATGTCGGCCGGCCAGCCGTTCTCGAAGGTGCCCTTGACCGGTCGCTTGTCCGGGGGGAACAGCTCGGCCAGTAGACAGTTGTAGATCACCTTGCCGGCCCGGTAGGTGTGCTGTTCCTGCTCGTCCAGGTACACCGACAGGGCGGCGGTGGGCTTGGCGGGGAAGTGCACTTCACCCTGCTCGGGATGGGCGCGGGTGGCGAAGGCCCAGACGACCTCGTTGACGTCGGTGATGTCGATGTCGTCCTCGACCAGCAGCACCTTGGGCACGCCGAAGCCGGCTTTGCCGGTGAACACGATGTCGCCGATCCGCCGCGCCAGCTCACCGGAGTGGATGTTCAGCGTCTCGTGCCACTCAGCGCGGACCGAGACGATCAACCAGTGCGGCGCGGACTCGTAGGAGAACCAGGTGGACGCCACCGGCAGTCCGGCGTCGCGCAGCTGGTAGAGGATCTCGGCGACGTGCATGGTGCCGGTGTGGTCCTCCTCCACCGGCGGACCGGCGGCCACCACGGGCAGGATGGCGTCGTCGCGGTAGGTGACGGCGCTTACCGGGAACAGTGGCTTCGGTGAGGCGTCGAAGGCGTTGTAGCCGGGGTACTCGTTCATCGGCCCTTCCATCACCTGCTCGTCCAGCGCGATGTGGCCCTCAATGACTATCTCGGCGGTGGCCGAAACCACGAGGTCCACGGTCTCCGCCGGTACCACTTGCAGCGCCTCACCGAACAGTGCGCCGACGAAGTGGCTCTCGTCGGCGTTCTCCGGTAGCGGCATCGCCCCGCGTAGGGCAGGCCCGGCTCCACGCCGAGGGCGAGCGCCCCTGCTGGTTAACGATGCCCAGTTGCGGGCTGTCTGGTTGTTGCCCGGGACGGGTCCCGAGCGAGCTGTGACAAGTTGATGTTGCGCGAACTTGGGTTGAGACGCCTGGTCAAAGGGCCGTGATCAATGGCTTGGCTTGGCCGCCACTTCTTGGGGGAATAGCGATGGCCTGTGCAGGGTCGCTCGGAAAGATCACGGTCGCCGGTGGTGTGCTGTGTGCTGTCTTCGCTGGCGTCGCGCCGGGCGTGGCGATGGCCCAGCCGGCGGTTGCCGTCCACCAGGCCGGCCAACAGGGCGACGGCGGCGGTGACGATGGGGTCGACAATGATTGGACCACCAACCTGCTCGGTGGTGGAGGCGGTGGTCAGCGTTCGGGTGGGCAGCAGAGTGTCTCGGAGTTGAGCGACTGTGACACGCTGCGCTGCCTGCGCGAGCAGGCCGGCAAACAGCAGTCGAGCGGTTCGCAGGGCTCTCACATCGCGCCGGGTGAGCGGAATCCCTCGGGCCGCGACGTGTACAAGGCCGTTGACGACTTCATCCAGAAGATCATGAACTTTGTGAAGGGAATCGTCGGCTCGTCCGTGCCCTCACACATTCCGCCGGTGAAGCTGCCGAAGCCCACCGTGCCGCCGATGCCGCTGCCGCACCCGATCGACCACTGAGCCGAACTCGCCGCCGAGCACACCGCTGGTTCACCGCGCCCGAGGCGGTGGTCTACGGCCTGGCCGACGAGGTGATCGGCGGTCCGGCCGTCCAGCACCCCGACGTAGTCCGTCCTTGGGCTCGGTGCGGGCTGGGCGGCGCGAACCGCGGTGTGAGGATGGGCTCTTAGCCGGGTGGGTTGGCGCGGAGGTCGTCGGCGGTGTGTCGGAGTAGCGCGGCCACCGTGTGGGACAGGTTGTCGCACTTGTCGGCCAGGGCCGCTATGTCGTCCAGCTCCCGCGCGATGCGCGTCGCGGCCGCGGCTGGGCGGGGTAGGTACTCGGGGATGCGGTCCAGCTCGAAGGTGGGGCCGGCGGTGTAGCCGGGGCGGCCCGAGGGCACGGTGACCAGCAGTTCAGCAGTGGGGCGCAGCACGCCGACCATGAGGTCCAGCGCCCAGTTCATCAGCCGGGCGCGGCGTGGGTTGTCGTCCGGCCAGCCGGCGAAGTGCTGCACCATCAGCTGCATGGAGGTCGCGTAGGTGCGGTTGAACACCGTGGCGACCTGCCGCGCGGGCTCGTAGGTCAGGGGTTCCTTGGCGAGGGTGCCGGTGCCGAGGGTGGGGTTGCGCGGCACCGGGTAGGAGGGGCTCCACGGTGCCTGCGTGGCCAGTTCCCGGTGCAGTCGCTGGAAGGTGGCGTAGTGCGATTCCTCGACGGAGTCGCCGAGCACCCCGCCTTCGCCGTGCTCGGTGACGAAGTCGATCGCGAACAACGCGCTGGCCAGGTCGTCCACCTCGAGTTGGTAGTCGGGGTGCACGGCGTTCACCGACTCGCGCATGAACAGGTGGTGCTGCCCGCCGCCGGCCCCCCGGTCCACCAGCAGCGCGTCTGGTACCCGGTGCAGGCCGTCGCGGATGGCCGCGTACAGCTCACTCAACGAGCCGTACCCGTCCCCCTGAGCAAGTCCGGTGTGCGGCCGTTCCAGGTCGATGAACCGTTGCACGCTGCCGAGCCCGAACCGTTCCAGGGCGAACTCCAGTGGCACCCGGGTGTTCGCGTTGAACGTGCCGAAGTCCACCTCGGGCAGGTGGAACGGCTCCCCCATGGCCATGATGATGTTGTTGACCACCAGGAAGTGGATCATCTCCTCCTTGGCCACGGCGAGCAGGCTGCCGCGCATGCCGCCGCGCAGGCTGTCCGGGCCGTCGCCGCAGGCCAGCCGCAGCTGTGCGGGCGTCCACTCCCCCAGCGTGACCAGCCGGGTAGCGGCGGTGTGGGTGGGGATGGAGTAGGCGGCGTAGAGGTACTGGGTCATGCCGGCCAGCTCGATCGCGGCGGCGTGGCGCAGCGCGTCCAGCAGGTTTTCCCGGGTGGTGACCGCCGCGACCTGGGTCGGCGCGGCCAGCGGGGAGACCGGTCCCTGCCGGGTCGCTTCCACGGCGAACATGTAGCGGCGCAGCAGCCGGGTCTGCGGGGCGGTGAGGTCCCGGGTGGGCGGCATGTAGAAGGTCTTGTCCCGGTTGCCCGGGTCGCAGGCGTGCCAGGTAAGCCGGGCGTAGGGCTCCACCTTGCACTCCTCGGCCAGGCTGAACACCTCGTCGCGCATGAACGAGTAGAGCCGCTCGTAGGGCTCGAACACCTCCCGGTACAGCAGTTCGAAGGTGATCTCTTCATCGGCCAGGGCGTCCAGGTGCCAGTGGTCCGGCAGCACCCGCACGGCCAGCGAACCCACCGAGGACCAGTAACCCAGCGAGTCGTCGTTGTCGTAGCCGACGGTTGCCGACCCGGGCTCGGTCTCGTCCACCGGCGGCGGGTCGCCGTCGGGCAGCAACAGCACCCGGGCCGAACCGCCGCGCACCCCGCGCAGGTCCAACACCCCGGTGCCGTGCCGGTCGGTGGCGAGCCGGACCTCGGACAAGTAGGACGACTGCTCGCCGGCCCGGAATGCGGCCACCCGCAGGTCGGCGGCCCGCGCGGACGGCGAGGCGGCCACCGGGTCGCGGGGCAGCCCGCGCGGGTTGACGAACTGCCGCACCCGGATCCGGGGTACCGCCGCCGGCTCGCCGCGCACGTAGGACCGCACGGGCACCCGTACCGGGAAATGCCGCCCGCTCGTCGCATCCGGGTGTTCCAGGAAGAGAGCCGCCTCGTCCGTCTGCACCACGGTCTGGCGCTCCACCAGCAGCGGTTCGTCGCTCTCCCCCGCCGTCACCACCAGCGGCTGACCCGAGTCGCCGTTCAGCCGGGGCACCGTGAGCACGCCGGAACCGAGCCGGTACGCCGGACCCAGGTACAGCTCGCGGGGCACCCGGGCAAGCGGTTCCCCGGACTCGGCGCGCAGCCACAGGTCGCCGTGGTCCACCAGCGGGCCGAGCCGGTGGGTGCCGCCCGGCACGCCCCGGGGCGCCCGCCCGGTCACCGGCAGCGCGGTGACCAGGTTGAACCCCACCCACGACGGGTCCACCCGCACGGTCAGGTTGTGCAGCGGCCCGCCCGCCGGCGGGTAGAGCAGCCGCCCGGCCGGATAGGTGCGCAACTCCGAAGCGTGCCAGGGGGCGAGCGTGCCGCGCAGGTCCCAGCGGTCCGGCTGGTCGTTGCCCGCCGGGGTGGCCATGTTGGTCAGCGCGAACTGCACCACCAGCCCGTCCGCCTCCCCCTCAGCCAGCAGGGAACGCAACGCGGTCAGCGCCGGGGAGTACTCCGCACCGTCCAACCAGTGCGGGTGCTCCAGCGCGAACTGGTGGACCACCGAGTGTCGGAACCAGGACGCCAGGGGTTGCCGACACACCTCGACGATGTGTGACCAGTTCTGCCAGCGCGGCGGGCACATGCCGGTTACGTACCCAGTGACCAGGTAGCCGACCTCGTGCGAACGGCCCAACCGGCCCAGCGCCAGCTGCCCCAGCATCACCGTGGTGGTCCAGTTGGACGCCGGGTCCACGTCGAACACCCGCGCCCGGTTGGCGGTGCTGCCCAGGTGCGCGCAGTAGTGCCCCCACAGGTCCAGCGACCGGCCCACCAGCGGCTCGGTCGTGTCCACCTCGCCGGCGCGCAGCTCGCAGCCGACCACCTTGGCGTCCACCCAGAAGTGCCCGTTCCCGCCCGGGTTCCGGCCGCCATCGGAAGTGTCGACGGGCCGGTTGGTGGCCAGGTCCAGCTGCCCGGACCGGGGGCCGGTGGGCAGCCGGGTCACCGCCGTGCCGGCGAAGTGCACCTTCGGAGTGTCGAAAACGCTCACCGGCGCTCCCATACGGCGCCGCTCATGCCGGGGAGCACGTCCCGGGTCAGCCGCACCCCGGGCAGCGCCGCCCGGTAGGACCGGGCGAACTCGGCCCAGGTGGGGGCCACGTGCCGGCGCTTCATCTCCAGCCAGCGCGGGTGCAGCATCATGCGCAGCGTGTCGGCGGCTGCGTCGGCGTCCCGGTACCTCTCGTAGATCATCCGCGCGGTGTCGAACGCGTGCGGGTTGTCGCCGTCGGGTGGCGGTTCGTCCGGCCGGTTCACGTCGATGACCACCAGGCGGCCGCCGGGCGCGACCAGCGCGGCCAGCGTGCGCAGGACTTCCGCCAACGGCCCCATGAAGAACACCGCGTTCACCGACATGACCAGGTCAAACTCGCCGGGGTCGGCCGGACGCAGGTCCAGCGCGGCCCGGCACTGGTAGCGCACCGGCACCCGGGTGGGCTTGGCCTCGGCCAGCGCCAGCATCCCCGGTGACACGTCCACCCCGGTGACCTCGGCGTAGTGCTCGGCCAGCAACGCGCAGTTGTTGCCGGTGCCGCAGCCGACGTCCAGCGCGCGCTCCCCCGGCGGAAACTGCCCCAGCAGCCACTCCCGCACCGGACCGCCGGCCCCGTCGCGCACCCGGGACACCCGCTCGTAGAGCTCGGCGAAGTCGTCGAAGTACGGGGTGGCGGTCACCGGAACACCTCGGCGGTGATCGACCACAGGGGCAGCAGCAGCCGGCCGTGCTCGTCGGTGGCCAGCCGGTCCACGTAGCACCGCCCCTCCTCGCCGGCGCCGGTGACCTCCATCGCCTGGTGCAGGATCTCCCTGGTCAGCGCGGAGTTGAAGGCGTACTGGGTCCAGTCGAACCGGGTCACCGCCCAGCCCGCCTCGGTCAACGTGCGCCGCGTCCCCTCCGCGTCGTCCTGGTGCGGCGGCCGCAGCTGGCTGGGGGTGTCGTCGGTCCAGCAGACGACGTAGAGCCGGGCCTCCGGCGCGGCGGCCCGGCGCAACGCGGCCAGGTAGGCGGCCCGGCCGGCCGGGTCCAGACTGTGCAGCAGGCCGTTGTCCAGGATGGTGTCGAAACTGTGGTCGGCCAGGTCGTCCAGCGCGGTCGCGTCGGCGATCAGGAACTCCACCGACACGCCCAGCGACTCGGCGCGCGCGGTGGCCCGGCGGATGGCCGCCGGCGAGTTGTCGAACGCGGTGACCCGGTAACCCCGTCCGGCCAGGTACAGCGCACTGTCACCGAGCCCGCAGCCGGCGTCCAGCACGTGCCCGCGCAACCCGCCGTCGGCGACCAGCCGGACCAGCGGCCGCTGCGGCCCGCCGATGTCCCACGGCACGATGTCCTGGAACACCGCACGCAGCGGATGGCCCTCCGGGTACAGGGACTCGCCCCGGTACAGGGCCTCGAAGTCGGGCGCGAGCGAGCCGGTCATGCGGGGTCTCCTTGGTCGGCGGTGCGTACCTGGACGTGCAGCGGCCCGTGGAAGGCCAGGTAGTTGCCGTACTCGACGGTGTCCTCGAGCACCCGCATGCGGGGCAACGCGGTGAGCAGGGCATGCAGCCCGATCGCCGCCTGCGCCCTGGCCAGGTGCGCGCCCAGGCAGAAGTGCAGGCCCACGCTGAACGCCAGATGCGGGTTGGCCGGGCGGCCCAGTCGCGGCTCGTCCGGGGCGTCGAACTCGCCCGGGTCCCGGTTGGCCGCGCCGAGCAGCAGCACCACCACCTCGTCCCGGCGGATCCGGTGCCCGGCCAGCTCGGTGTCCCGCAACGCCGCCCGGCTGATCAACTGGACCGGGCTGTCGTAGCGGGCGATCTCCTCCACCGCCTCCGGCATCAGCGTCGGCTCCTCGCGTAATCGTTGCCGCAGCCGGGGGAATCGGTGCAGCGCCAGCACCGCCTTGGCGATCAGCGTCGCGGCGCTGTCGTGCGCGGCGATCAGCACGCTGACGCAGGTGTGCGCCAGCTCCTCGTCCGACCACTCCCGCTCGCGGGTGAGCGCGGAGATCAGGTCCGTCCTGGGCCGGCGGCGGCGGGCGACGATCAGCTCGCCGACGAACTCGGCCAGTTCCACCGCCGCTTGTTCCGCGCGCGGGTAATCCGGCGGCACCGGCATGCCGGCGGTGGGCATCCTGGCGATTTCGCGCAGCCCGGTCAGGCGCTCGCTCAGCCAGGCGCCCTCCTCGGCCGGTGTGCCGAGCAGCTCGGCGACCACCCGCACCGGGAACGGCACCGCGAACTCGGTGACCAGGTCGAAATCCGGCTGCGCGGCCAGCTTCGCCGCCATCTCCTCGGCGATCTGCCTGATCCGCGGCCGCCGGTCGGTTACCGCCTTGGGCAGGAACGGCGGGCTGATCAGCTTGCGTATCGCGGTGTGCCTCGGCGGGTTCATGAACACCGGCCAGTCGTTCACCGTCCGGTTGATCGCCGGGCAGCCGGGTACCTTCGGCCGGTCGGTGCCGTGCCCGAAGTCCCGGCTGAGCAGCACCTCCCGGGTGGTGCGGTGGTCGAAGACCCACCACGCGCCGTCGGTCCCCCGGTGCACCGGGCCTTGCTCGCGGAACGCTCGGTAGCGCGGGTACGGGTCGGCGAAGTCGGCCGGCGTCCAGTCCTGTAAGTCGAAGTAGGTCATCCGGACCGACCCCCGCGCACCGTGTCGGCCAGCCGGCGCAGGTCGTCCGGCGGCCGGTTGCCCCGCCAGGCCACGTGCCCGTCCGGGCGGACCAGCACCAGCGGGCGCTGGTAGGTCTCCGCCACCTCGGGCTGGTCCAGCACCCGAAGCGGCACGCCCCGGGCGGCGAACGCCTTGGCCCACGGCCCGGGTTCGGCGCCGATGGCGTCCCCGGTGCGCAGCAGCACGAAGCCGTCGCCGAACAGGTCCAAGGTGGACAGGCCGGGCCGGATCCAGGCGTGCGGCGCCCGCGAGCCGGGGCGGGTGTTCGGCCGCCGGTCGCGGTCGCCCTCCGCCGCCGGGTCGGCCACCACGATCGGCGACTCCGGGTACTGGAAACCGAGGGCGATCTCCGGGGCGTCGAACTCGCGGGCCGCGCCGTCGCCGGCCAGCCGCGCGCTCATCGCCCGCCGGGCGCGCTCGCCGTCCGGGGTCTCGTCGTTCAGCTCCTCGGGCAGCACGCGCACTTGGGTGCGGTGCAGGTTGCGCTGCGCCTTGGCCAGCGCCTCCAACGCCGTCGGCCGGCGTTCGGCGGTGTAGCTGGCCAGCAGGCCGGGGCCGGCCCAGCCGTCCAGCGCGGCGGCCAGTTTCCAGCCCAGGTTCGCCGCGTCGCAGATGCCCAGGTCCTGGCCGAACCCGCCGGCCGGCGCGAGCGCGTGCGCGGCCTCGCCGACCAGGAACACCCGCCCGTGCTGGAACCGCTCGGCCACCCGGGCGCGCAGCACCCACTCGGTGTCCTCGAGCACCCGCGCCGGGGTGGGCTGCTCGAGCAGATCCCGGACCAGGGTCGCCGCGTCTGCCCGGCGAGCGGCGTGTTCCGCCGCGTGAATGGTCACCCGGTACCGCCCGGTGCCGTCCACCGCGACCAGCGGGTAGCGCACCGCCGCCGACGCCATCAGGTAGAGGAGCGCCGCGTGCCGCTCGCCCAGCTGCTCGCGCAACCGGGGCGCGTGGAACAGGATCTCCCGGAACCGCTGCGCGGCGTACCGGGACGGCGCATCGATCCCACAGGCTATGCGGACCATCGGGTCGGGCTCGGTGGCCACCAGGTACCGGGCGCGCACCCGCGAGCTCAGCCCGGTGACCGTGTCCGACACCGTCGCGGTGATCCCGTCCCGGTCGGCGGCGAACTCCCGCAGCTGGGACCGCGGCCACACCGGGCCGTCCGGGTAGCCGCGCAGCTCGCCGCGCAGCAACGGCTCCAGCCAGTGCCGGGGGCAGATCGCGGGCGGCTCCGGGGTGTGCCGGAACGGCGGTCGGGTGGCCACGGTGTGCCGGGGCAGCCGGAACAGCTCGTGGCCGCCGACCCGGGTGACCCAGGCGCAGTCCAGCGGGTGGTCCGCCGGCCAGCCGGCGCGCCGGATCTCCCCGGCCACCCCCCACCGCCGGAACAGCTCCATGGCGCGCGGCCCGATGACGCCGGGATCGGGTGCCGCACCGCCGCCCCGGTCCAGCAGCACGAAATCGATCTTGCGTGAGCGCAGCTCCAGCGCCATCGCCAAGCCGGCCGGGCCACCGCCGACGACCAGCACATCGGTTTCCAACATCACGCTCCTAGGCACGGGTCAGCTGTTCCAGCGGGTGATACGTGTGGATCTGCTCGGCCGCCGCCTCAGCGGACTCGACGGCCCCCTCCAACCACGCCGGATGCGCCGAGCAGTGCTCACCGGCGAAGAACAACCGGCCGCTGGGCCGAGCGGCCAGGTCGCGCTCCCGGGCGGCGGTGGCCGGGTCCTTGCTCCAGCGCAGCGACGCGGCGCCCAGCGCGGTCGGGTCCTCGCCCCACGCCTGGGACGCCACGCCCAGCACCATCCCGGGCTCGGCCAGCGCGGGGTGGATGGCGGCCAGCCCGTCCAGCACGGCGGTGACCCGTTCCCGCCGGGGCAGCCCGTCGATCAGCTCCGCGTCCGGGCCGATGGTGTAGCTGGCCAGGAACGCCGCGCCGTTGCGCGGGTCGTGCTCCACCGGCGGGTAGTAGGCCTGCCGGACCAGACCGCCGACGAACGACCCGCCACCGCCGATCCCGTCCCGCACCCAGAACGCCTCCCGGCAGTGCACGGCGATCTTGGTGCCCGGCCAGTAGCGCATGCCGTGGATCAGCGCGAGCTTGTCGCCGTCGATGCCGCTCAGCCGCAGCCGGCGCAATACGGAGAACGGCAGCGTGCACAGCACCTGCTCGCACGGCATGACCGTCGTCTTGCCGCCGTGCTGGGCCTCCACCAGCACGCAGCCGGGCTGCACGTGCAGGCCGAGCACCCAGGTGTTCGTCTCGATGCACCCGGGCAGCCGCTCGGCGAGCTTCTGGATGAGCTGGTCCATCCCGCCGGCCAGGCGAAACAGCGCCTCGGACAGCTCGGTAGCCACGTCGTCGAAGAAATAGCGCAACGGGCCGCCCTCGGCGAGATCACGGTTGGCCGCGAGGAACCGGTTCACGTCCAGCCGGTCCCCGCTGAGGAACGGCCGCACGTCCACGTCATCCAGCAGCTCGGCCAGCCGTGTCGCCAGGCCCGGTCCCAAGCTCTGTAAATACGGCCCGGGCGCGACCGCCCGGATACTCGCCACCAGCCACGCCGCGCACAGCACGGTCTCCTCCCGGTACCGGTGCGGCTGGGGCAACCGCAACTGCCGCACCAGCTCCGTCGAAGCTTCGCTCACCCGGAGGTGCCCCTGGGGCGTGGCCAGATAGCTGGCCTCGTCGGAAAACAGCGTGCGAAACCGGCGCAGCCGGTGCCGCAGATTGAGGCGTTCGATCAGGCGGAGGGTGCGCCGGTGGGCAGCCGGGATGCGCATCGCGCCCATCTCGACCAACGGCCCGCCGTCGCCGCCGAACCGCCGGGTACGCACCCGGCCACCCGGCGTCGGCCGCGCCTCCAGCACCCGCACCCGGTGACCCCGACGCCGCAGCTCGCCGGCCGCGACCAGGCCGGATGCTCCGGCACCGAGCACCGTGACGTTTTTAAGTGTGCTGTTTCGGTTCATAATTCCCCGTGGACGCGCGCTGAACCGGGCAATATCGGTCCTTTCCGGATAAGGATTAACGCTGACTTATGGCCCACCGAAGAAATGCGACTAAATAAAACCTGCCACGCGGGAGCTATTTTCGGCAAGCCTCTTTGCGTGTTCGTCGGCCAGCTGGAGCGACACCCGTCTGCGGGATGGACAACTCGCCGTTTTCCCACGTCCGGGTGGCTGGAAGCGCGGGTGGTGCACACGTTACGTCAGCATTCACTGCGCCCAACAGATGACCCTTCAGGCCCTTTCCTTCGACTGCCAAGCTGCTTACTGGAACTAATTACTTTCCAGTAATCGCTGAGTCGGGTTGCCTAGAATTCGGGCTACCTATATACAGGATAAAAAAGAGTCACAACACTTCAACGGGCGTGCTGAAAAAATTCACTAAGTGTGTTCCCGGAACGTGCCGGATACGTGGGTTGCTCCACCCGCGCCACCGGCGAGCGGGTGCCGGTCAGCTGTTCACCCGGCTGGCGATCTCGTCGGTAACTTCCGCGGCCGCGGTGTCTAGATACTCGAGGAACGCGGTGACTGCCGGCGGCTTGGTCAGGCCGTCCAGCGTGGCGGCGTACACGGCCCGGGCCGGTACGTCATCGCGGTGCAGCGGGGCGAGGGCGATGTCTGGCCGGGTGGCATCCACCGCCAGTGACGGGATGAGTGTGATGCCCAGCCCGGCCGCGACCAGGCCCTGCTTGGCGATCCACTCGGCGGTCATCAGCTCGATCCGCGGCCGGAAGCCGGCCCGCGCGCTGGCGGTGATCAAGGTGTCGTCCAGTCGGCCGCGGCCGGCGACCCAGCGTTCCTCGGCGAGTTGGGCCAGCCGTAGTACGCCCTGGCCGACGAGTGGATGGGTCGGTGGCAGCGCCACGAACATCGTGTCGTCGAGCAGGTGGTGCAGGTCGAGGCGGTCGGTGTCGAGCGGCCAGGACGGCGCGGTGCTCACCACCGCCAGGTCGATGTCGCCGCTGTGTAGCTGGGTCAGTTGGTCGGGTGTCAGGTGTTCGACCAGGGACAGCGTGACCTTGGGGTGGGAGTGCTGGAAGGCGGCGATCGCCCGGGGGATCAGTGAGGCGTCGGCGGTGGGGAAGGCGCCGATTCGCAGTCGGCCGCCGGCCAGGTCGCGAAGGGCGGCGAGGTCGCTTCGCGCGGTGTCGAGCCGGTCGAGTACGGCCTCCGCGTGGCCGAGCAGGCAGTGGCCTTCGGCGGTGAGACGTACGCCGCGCGGCAGCCGGTCGAACAGCGGCGCATCGGCCGCGCTCTCCAGCGAGGAGATCTGCCGCGAGATGGCGGACTGCGTGTAGCCCAGGGCCTTCGCCGCGGCGGTGAACGACCCGCGCCGCGCGACTTCGCGGAAGACCTCCAGCCAGGCGGTGTCCATCACGGCCTCCATGACTCATGCGTTACTCGCATGGTAGCTCTGCAAGATCTTCGCTGGTCGCATGAATCGTGTCGCCATAGCCTGGCCGCAAGGCCGACCCGATAGGAGCTGTTCGTGCAGATCACCTTTGACAACCCCGCGACCGTGCCGGCGCCCGTCGGCACGTACTCCCACGTCGGCCGGCTGGCCGTCGGCGACGGCACCCTGCTGTTCGTCGCCGGGCAGCTCGCGGTCGACTCGGCGGGCCGGCTCGTCGGTGGCGGGAGCATGAGCGAGCAGGCGGAGTTCGTGCTCGAGACAATCGGCGAGATCCTCAAGGCACACGGCGCGACGTTCGACAACGTCGTCAATATCCGGACGTTCCTCACCGACATGGACGCGGTGGGCGAGTACGTCGCGATCCGGTCGAGGTACTTCACCGGCGCCCCGCCAACCAGTACGACCGTCGAGATCTCTCGGCTGGCCATCCCGGGCGCGCTGATCGAGATTGAGGTCGTCGCGGCCTGCTGACGGGTCGTTCGGCGGTTACAGCTAACGCAGCCAGTCGTCGATGGCGCGGAAGGAACGGTCCGCGGACGGGTGCAGGGTGAGGTTGTGTGCGGTGTCCGGCACGGTTACCGCATCGAGCCTGGCCGCTCCGGCGTAGTAGGGCGCCTCGTTCGTGCGCACGCTCTCCGCCGAACGGCAGTCGACGGCCAGGTTGCAGAAGATGTTGTCGGTCGCCCCCATCACCAGCAGCACCGGCGCGGTGATCCGCCGGGTGGTGTTGAGCAGCGCCGGCGTCTCCAGCTCGACCACGCTCTGCGCGAGCTCCCCGACCGTGGCGAGGTCCTTGTGCTCCTCGTCGCGCTGGATCACTTCTGGGTCGGCCGAGCGCGGGTCGTAGAACGTCGGGCCGCGCCGGCCGGGCAGCGTGGTCAGGTAACCGGTGCGGTCGACGCCGGCGAACCGAGGGTCCAACCCGGCCGGGTACAGGCTGGTGGCGAAGCCCGCCGAGTTGGTGCCGACGCCGGGCAGGTGCAGGATGCCGGTGATCACCACCCGGTCGGCGTCGCGCCAGCGGGCCGCCTCCTTGGTGACCACGATCGAGCCCAGCGAGTGGCCGATCACGTTGACCTCGGTCGGCCGCTGGTGCCGGACCCAGCCGATCACCTGGTGCAGCACCCAGGCATCGGCGACCACGTCGGTCGGCGGGCCGGCGGGAGCGGAGCTGCGCCCGGTGCCGAGTCGGTCGAAGTTGAGGGTGGCCCGCCCGGACCGCAGCGTCCGGTGCACATAGGAGTAGTCGTGCTGGGGCCAGTCCCAGTAGTCGCGGTTGTAGGTCGCGCCGGCGACCAGCACGTCGGTGCGGTGCGGCCCCGCGGACCAGTTGTTCGGGGTGCACCAGGTGGCGGCCACCGTCCCCGCGACGCCGCCGCCCTCCCGCACCGAGACCGGGATCCGTTCTTCCGCGCAGTGCCTCGGCGCTCCCCCACCGGTCCCGAGCAGTGCGCCGGCCAGCAGCACCGACACCAAGGACATCCCGAGAAAGGCCACGTCATGCCCAACGAGTGTGATCGCTACGGGATAGCTGGGCGCCGGCGGAACTGGCGATCTAGCTGATCCCCGTTCGCCGCCGCGTCGATAGCGTCTGTGCGCCAGACAGAGGGAGAAAGCGATGCGGTTCATGGCGATTGTGAAGGCGGACGAGCGGTCCGAGGCCGGCGGGATGCCGACCGAGCGGGAGCTGGCCGCGATGGGTGAGTACAACGAGGAGCTGGTCAAGGCCGGCGTGATGCTGGCCGGCGAGGGGCTGCACCCCAGCTCGCGTGGGTGCCGGCTGGTGCACACCGCCGAGGGGACCAAGGTGCTGGACGGTCCGTTCGCGGAGACCAAGGAGTTGATCGCGGGTTTCTGGCTGTTGCGGGCGAAGTCGTTCGACGAGGCCGTGGATTGGTTGAAGCGGGCGCCTCGGCCGGAGAGCGGTGAGTTCGTCATCGAGCTACGTCAGGTGTTCGAGGCGGAGGACTTCGGCGAGGAGTTCACCCCCGAGCTGCGCGCCCAGGAGGACCGGTTGCGCGCCGAGATGGGGAGGAACGCCTGAGCTAGTGGTGCAGCTGAGTGATCAGTTCGGGCGGGTAGACCATCCGACCGCTCGGGCCGGCCGCGCCGAAGCCCGGATCGTGGTGGTGGACCTGCGTCCGCCGCGCGCCGTCGTGCACGAACACCCGCTCCAACGGGTAAACGGCGATGGCCTGGCTCACGGCCGCCGGGCTGTGCTCGCGGATGCGGGCGGCGAGGGCTTTGGCCTCGATGAGAAGCCGGCGTTCGATCGGGTCTTCGACCGCGATGAGCAGGCGCCGGGGCCGGGTGCCGATGGTGATCGACCGGCGCAGGTACTCCGCCGTGTGGCCGAGGTGCCCGAGCTCGGCCCAACTCCGGGGTCGCGCGAGGCCAGAGAGCAGGGCGAAGGTCGGATCGTTGGCCGCCAGCCGGCGCAACACCTCCGACGGGCCGGGCACCTCGCCGGCGCGAATCTCCTCGCGCAGGAAAGGGTCGAAGTCACTGAGGCTGTCCGTGAGCAGCACGGTTAAATTGCCTAATGAATAACGGCACGCGGAGCGCAGGTCGGTGAGAAACCTTTCCGCGACCTGGGCGCAGCGTTCGTCTACCAGTTCGATCCAGCGGCGCAGCAGCGCCAGGCTGATATTTCCGTTTTGGTAGGAATCCAGTAGGTGGAGTTGGTACTGCGTGCGGGGCTGGGAGAGCACGATCGGGGTCTCTCCGTCGATCTGGTCCCTGATCGCGGCGACCAACCGGGCCAGTCGCGCGCACGTCTCGAGCTCGTAGAGGCTCAGGCGACTGTCCACCGAGATGTCCTCGATGATCCCTTCGGCGGCCACGCCGAAACCGGCGCGCTGTATGCCGGCGACGGTGCCCCGCGAGGTGTGCAGGCGCAGGCTCCGGCTGGAGAACAGGCAGTGCCCGGTCAGCAACGTGACGTCGGAGTAGCACCGAAAGCTGGGCCGGAGCCGCGATAATCGCTGGACGGCGACGAACTCCGTGCTCCCCCGCACGTCGAGCTCGGAGTAGACGAAGGCGGCATCTGGCCGGTCGCCTCGCGCCTCGTGGATGGCGCGCTTCCCCGGGCTCAGCTCGTCGGACTCGAGGAAGTCGCACAGCCCGGCGGCCCGGGCCGAGGCGCGACGGGCCAGCCTGGACAATGCCGGATCGTCCTCCGACTCGCCGCACACCAGGGTCATGCCCGGCATCCCCGGAATCTCGTGCGCCCCGGAATCGGACGGTGGGCTGTACCAGCGGAACCGGGTCGTGCGTAGCGCCCCGGTGACCAACCCGAAAACAGCGGCCCGCCAATGCCCTAATTTGTCGAGTTCCACGATGATGCACCGCCAGTCCTGCCGAATCCCCCTTAATAATCTTTCGAAAGATTAACGGTCAGGTGCCGGCCGGCGTATCGGTGATTTCGCTAGTTCCGGCGTCGCGGCCGCCCAAGGCGGTCCGGTCTCGTCGGCAACCCTGTCACACGGAGTCCGGGTGACCACGAAGGTATCGCGAAAGTATTGCCAAGGAATTTGCCCGGAACGATCTCGGAACATTCCCGTCCGACGCTGGGGAAAACGTTATCGGGGGGACGCCTTGACCGTTGAGTGGCACCATGCTCCGTTGCACACACTGGCCGGGTTCCGGGCTCCGCAGCGCCAGGTTCTCACACCCGCCATCGCCAAGGGCGCCCAGGTGTCCTCGGGGTTCGTCGTCATGCCGGCCGGTCACGCCGCCGCCGCGCACGTGCACGATATGCATGACATGATCGTGATCGTCCTCGAGGGAAATGTGACGACCCTTATCGGCGAGCGACTGGAGAACGAATACCGGCACGAGCCGGGAGACTCCTTCCTGATTCCGGCCGGTCAGCCGCACGTCGGCATCAACGCGGCGCCCTGGCGGTGCGTTCTGGTCGAATGCCGGTCGGACCCGTACTTCAACGAGGACGTCACACTGCTGCCCGAGCTGGAAGCCGTCGTGCAACGCCGGGCCGCCGAGCTCAGGGCGGACTTCGCCCCGCCGGAGGATCGACGGACCATTCTCGACCGGGTCTGACCCGTGCGGTTGTCGGCACGGTTGGGCCTGCGGCTGCTGCAGATGTTCGCCGGCAGCGCGATCATGGGCGTCGGCATGGCCGTGCTGGTGCGGTGTTCCCTGGGCCTGATGCCGTGGGACATCTGGCACATGGGCCTGTCCGAGAAGACCGGCTGGACGGTCGGCGTGTGCATTCAGCTGACCAACGCCGTCGTGCTGCTCGGCTGGCTGTTCCTGCGGGTGCGGCCGGGGGTCGGCACCATCTGCGGGGTGCTGGTGCCCGGCTGGGCGTGCGACCGCGCGCTCGAGCTCTTCCCGGCGGTCTGGGACCAGTGGACGCGGCTGGCCATGGTCGGCCCCGGCGCCGCCCTGTTCGCCGGCGGCACCGCGTTCTACCTCGCCGCGAACCTCGGCCCCGGCCCGCGAGACGGGTTGATGACCGGCATGGTGCAACGGTACGGCCTCCGGATCTGGCCGGTCCGGGCGTCCATCGAGGTGGTCGTCCTGATCATCGGGCTGCTGGTGGTCGGCGCCGGTGAGACGGTCCGGAAGGGCTACCTGGGCTGGACCACGCTGGCCCTGGTACTCGTCGTCCCGCCGCTGATCGGTTACCTCAAACCCCGGCTGACCCTCGCCGAGCAGACTGGCGCGCCGCCGCTGGCGAGCTGACGGCGAAAGCGTCGACGATCAGTCGCGAGCGAGCTGTTAATCCTTCTAAAGCCGCGCTACCATGTGCAACCTGTCGTGCGCGTTCCAGTCCGAGTTCGGTGACCTGCACGCCACATCACAAGCGACTTCTGCTTCGGACGTGGTCCCAAGCAACTTCGTAAAGGTGCCTTGTGATGTATCGAGACGACAGTCCGGGCCACGCTTCGGTGGCCCTCTGCGACCAGCCTGGTAATCGACCGCGTCTGCTGATCGTCGGCGACGATCGCGAAATGCGGGACCTGCTCCGTGCCGCTCTGAGCTACACCGGTTACCCGCTCCGGGTCGCTGGCCCCGGCGAGGAGGCGGTCACCGTGGCCGAATCCTGGGCGCCGAGCGTTGTGGTCCAGGACGGGTTCGCCGTCACCCGCCGCCAGCGCGGTCGGAGCGTCGCGGTTCCCGCGCTCTTCCTCACCCCGGGCACTGAGCTGCGCAGCAGGTTGCCCGGTCTGACCCTCGGCGGCGGCGACTACCTGACGAAACCGTTCAGCCCGGCTGAACTGATCGCCCGGGTCCGGGCGGTGCTGCGCCGGAGCAGCCCCGCGCATCAGTCCGAGGGTGCCTTGCTGCGCTGCGCCGACCTCGAGCTGTCGGAGGAATCCCACCGCGTCAGCCGGGCCGGTCAGCCCATCCACCTGAGCCTCACCGAGTTCGCATTGCTCCGGTTTCTCATGCAGAACTCGGACCGGATTCTCGGGCGAGTGCAAATCCTCGAACATGTCTGGCCGTACGACTACCAGGACAGCCAGAACGTGGTCGAGACCTTCATGTCCAGATTGCGGGCAAAGGTGGACCGGGGCCAGCCGGCGATGATTCACAACATTCGCGGCGTTGGCTACGTCCTACGAACCCCGGACCAAGGGACCGACCAACCGAGGGGGTGAACAAAATGATTCGGAGGATGCTCGCCGGCACGTTCATCGTGCTGGCTGTAGCCATCGCCGCCGGTATTGCCGTCGCACCAGACACGCTGGTCACGACGCACGACGCGGCGGGCTGTCGAGCGTTGCGGTGCTGATGTTCCACCTCGCGGGCGGCGCCGCCGGAAAGCGGCCGCGTCCGCTCGTCCCGGCGATGAGACGTTCAGGAGCCTGAAGGCTGATCGGCGTTGGGCAGGGTGAGCAGGATCAGCTCGACGCGGGAGGTGATGCCGGTTTTTTGGAAGATCTTGCGTAGGTGGTAGTCGATGGTGCGGGGGCTGACGAAGAGTTGGGCGGCGATTTCGCGGTTGGTGGCGCCTTCGGCGGCGGCGCGGGCGATGCGTAGTTCTTGGGGTGTGAGGGTGGTGAGGGTGTCGCGGGTGGGGTTGGTGGGGGTTTCGCCGGTGGCGCGCAGCTCGTCGCGGGCGCGCTCGGCCCAGGCCTTGGCGCCGAGGTGCTCGAAGGATTCGAGGGCGGCCCGCAGCAGCGGGCGGGCGTCGCCCCGGCGGCGGGCGCGGCGCAGGTACTCGCCGTAGAGCAGCTGGGTGCGCGCGCGGACCACCGGCTGTTCGCCGACCGGGTGCAGGTCCAGCGCGCGCCGGAAGGCCTTCTCGGCCTCGTTCGTGCCCACCAGTGCCTGGCAACGGGTGGCCAGGGCACGCTGTTCCGGTGAGCCGGTGGTCTCCGTCCACCGGACGAACCGGCCGAGCGGCTCGGCGGCCAGTTCTGGCTGGCCGAGCCGATAAGCCGCCTCGACCAGGTCCGGGACGTTGCTCAGCATGAAGCCGACGAGACCCGGATGCCCCGTGGTGTCGGGCGCATCGAGCGGGCGCAGGTACTGGAGTGCCTGCTCGGCGCGTCCGGCGGCGAGCTCCACCAGGCCTAGCGCCTGGCGGGCCTGCAGGGTCGCCGTGACCAGGCCGCGCCGCACGGGCTCGGCGAGCACCCGGTCCGCCAGCTCGCGGGTCGCCGCCTCGCCGCCGGCCAGGCCGGCGAGGGCGGCCAGGGCGCTGTCGAACCAGGAGACCAGGTTGGGCTGGCCGGTGTCCGCCGCGTGTTGTCGCCCGTCCTCCGCCAGGCCGGTCGCGATCTGGAAGCGGCCCGCGGCGATCTCGTCGGCGACGACGAACACGAGCACACAGGCAATGGTGCTGACCGCCCCGAGCGCGTTGGCCCGCTCGAGTGCCCTGCGGCGCAGCCGGCGACAGCGTTCCAGGTCGCCGAGGCCCCAGAAGAGGGCGCCCGCCCAACACAACCGCCAGGAGTCGGTCAACCTCTCTAGGACGCCGAGCTCGGTGTCCGAGAGCGCGGGCGGCGGGGTGCCCGCGCCCACCCGCCCGAGCGCGCGGGTCAGTCGGAGCAGCACCACATCGGGCTCGTCGCCGGCGAGCGGCAGGTTCTCGACCGCCTCAATGATGTCCCGCCACGCCCCCGGGGCGCCGGCGTGGTAGCTGGCCTCCCCGTACAGCATGAGCACCTCGACGGCGCTGGTCGGGTCCAGCATCGGCACGGCGCGCACGAACGGTTGCAGCAAGTGCAGCGTGTCGGTCGGGTCCCCGGCCCGCAGCGCGATCAGCGCGCGCAGCATGGTGACCCGAATCCTGGTGTCCGGCGTGTGCGTGTCCAGGCGTTCGGCCGCCTCGAGGCGTTGTACGGCACGCGTCGCGTCACCGCTGCGCCAGGTGGCGATCGACGCTTCGACCAGTCGCCGCGCCTGGTCGGGGCCGGGCGGGCTGAGCTCGGCGGCCCGGACGAGCGCGGTGGCCGCCGCCGCCGGGCCGGCCCGCTGGTTCTCCTGTTCGGCCGCGCGTTCGAGCTCGGCCGCGACCGCCTCGTCCGGCCCGTCGGTGCCTTGCCCGAGGTGCCAGGCCCGGCGGTGCGACTGAGCTGGCTGGCTACCGAGGGCCGCCGCGAGTGCCAGGTGCGCGGCCTTGCGCCGGGTGAGCGATGCGGCGTGGAACACCGCCGAGCGAACCAGCGGATGCCGGAACCGGACGCTGTGCGGGTCGACCACGAGCAGGCCGCGAAGCTCGTCCAGGGCCGGTTCCAGGTCTTCCGTCGCGGCCCGCCGTAAGAGGCTGAGCTGGCCCGATCCGTCGGCGGCGGCCAGCAGGAGCAGCTCGCGAGCTGGGTCGCTCAGCCTGTGCAACTGGGCGGCAAAGGTCTCCTGGAGCCGGTCGACCAGTGGCAACGGCGCGCCGCGAGGGCCGCCCGGCGGCAGGCTGGCCGGCAGCTCCCGGAGCGCGAGCGGGTTGCCGGCCGCGGTGCGGAGCAGCAACTCCTCGTCGGTCGGAGCCAGCGACCCCCCGGCGTGCTCCCGCAGCAGCTCGCGTGCCGAGCCCCGGTCCAGGCCGGTCAGCCGCAGCTCCGGCAGGCTCGGGAAACCACCGTGCTCACCGTCGGCCGATCGCGTCGCGATCAGGAACGCGATCGGCTCGGCCCCGACCCTGCGGGCGGCGAACAACAGCGCATCCACCGACGGTTGGTCAGCCCAGTGCGCATCGTCGATCAGGCACAGCAGCGGCCGGGCCCGCGCGGCGTCCGACAACAGCGTCAGGGTCGCCAACGCAACCAGGAACCGGTCCGGCGCCGGATCCTCGCTATCCGTGCGGCGGCCGAACACCGTGTCGAGGGCCGTTGCCTGGGCTGGTGGAAGCCCTCCGATGCCCTCGAGCAGCGGCTGCAACAGGCGGTGCATGGTGGCGTGGCCCAGATCGCGTTCCGGTTCGACCCCGGCCGTGCGCAGCACGCGCATGCCGTTCGCCTGCTCGGCGGAGTCGTCGAGCAGGGTGCTCTTGCCGATACCCGGCTCGCCGCGCAGCACCAGCGCGCCGCCGGTGCCGGCGCGGGCCTTGTCCAGGAAGGCGCGAATGGCAGCTCGCTCGGCGGTGCGCCCACGGGGGACGTCCCGGCCGGTCAGCGGTTCTGCCATTGAGCCAATCATCTTAATGTCGGTAAGTTCCGCTGCCGCGGCGCCCGGTCGATTCCGGTGGAAACCGATTACTCGTACTTGCCGAGGCGTCGTTGCCGCATCGCCTTGTTGCGGTGATCCGGGCTGCAGTACCGGACCTCACCCTCCCGACCAGGGTGTTCCGGGGTAGGCGCGCAGCATCCGGGGAGCTGGCAGGTGGCCGGGTCGTGTTCCGGTTGCTGGACCTCAATACGGGTGGTGTTGTTCATCGGAAAGCGTCGCAATCGAGTGGCGGCTTTTCGGGATTGGTTGTTCAGCTGGTTTGAAATTACTCAGCTAAAGGAAACCTTGCACCGGTGAAGTCGCCAGTCTTAACGCTGCTCGGCCCTGGGCAGGGTGAGCAGGATGAGCTCGACGCGGGAGGTGATGCCGGTTTTTTGGAAGATCTTGCGTAGGTGGTAGTCGATGGTGCGGGGGCTGACGAAGAGTTGGGTGGCGATTTCGCGGTTGGTGGCGCCTTCGGCGGCGGCGCGGGCGATGCGTAGTTCTTGGGGTGTGAGGGTGGTGAGTGTGTCGCGGGTGGGGCTGGTGGGGGTTTCGCCGGTGGCGCGCAGCTCGTCGCGGGCGCGGTCGGCCCAGACGTCCATGCCCAGCTGCTCGAAGGACTCCAGGGCTGCGCGCAGCAGCCGCCGGGCATCGCCCCGGCGGCGGGCGCGGCGCAGGTACTCGCCGTAGAGCAGCTGGGTGCGGGCGCGGTCGACGGGCTGTTCGTCGACCGGATGCAGTTCCAGCGCGCGCCGGAAGGCTGGCTCGGGTTCCTCCGTCCCGGTTAGCGCCTGGCACCGGGCGGCCAGCGCGCGCAGCTCCGGCGAGCCGGTGGCCTCGGCCCACCGCACGAAGCGGCCGACCGGCTTGGCGACCAGTTCGAGTCGGCCCATGCGGTGCGCGGCTTCGACGGCGTCGGGCACGTTCCCCAGCACGAACGCGGGGTGCAGCAGGTGATCGGGCGTGTCGAGCAGGTGCCCCAACGCCTGCTCACCGTGGCCCTCGGCGAGCGCCACCAGCCCCAGGGCCTGGCGGGCCTGCACCGCGGCCGCGACCAGATTGCGCCGGACGGCGACTTGGAGAACCTGGTCGGCCAGGTCACGGGCCTGTTCCCCGCGACCGGCGAGCGCCGCGAGGACGGCGAGCGCGCTGTCGAACCAGCAGGCGAGGTTGGGCTGGCCGGTCTCGGCGGCGTGCCGTTTGCCGTCCTCCGCGAAGCCGGCCGCGGTGTGTACCCGGCCGGTGGTCATCTCGTCGCGGACGACGTGCACGAGCACCCAGGTGACGGTGCCGATGGCGCCGACGCTGTGCGCGCGTTCCAGCGCCTTGCGGTACAGCCGGCGGTAACGCCGTTTGTCACCCAGGTACCAGCAGGCGGCGGCCCCCCAGCACAGCCCTTCGGGGTCGGTCCACTGCTCGATCAGGCCGAGATCGCTCTCCGCGAGGGCCGCCGGCGCGCCCGTCCGGACCCGCACGCCGGCCTGGATGACCCGCAGCAGCACCAGGTCGGGGTGCTCGCCCAGCAGCGGCATGCCCTCGATGGCCTCGGCGACGTCTCCCCACGCGTTGGCGTCGCCGGCGTGGTAGCTGGCCTCGAGGAACAGCTTGAGCACCTCGACCGCGGTGGTCGGATCCTGCCCGGACGCCTGGCGCACGACCGGCCGGAGCAGCCGCAGCGAGTTGGCCGCGTCCCCGGTCCGCAGCTCGATGAGCGCCCGCAACATGGTGATGCGGGTCGCGGTGTCCGGTGTGCGGGTGTCGATCCGCTCGGCCAGTGCCAGGCGTTCCTCGGCGCGGGCGGCGTCGCCGCCGTACCAGGATGCGGTCGCGGCCGCGACCAGCCGGCGAGCCCGGTCCGGGCCGGGCGGGGTGAGCTGGGCGGCTCGGGCCAGCGCGGCGGCAGCGGCCGCCGGACCGCCCCGGTGGGTCTGCCGGTCGGCGGCACGTTCGAGCTCGGCCGCGACGGTTTCGTCGGGGTCGTCGGTGGCCCGGCCGAGATGCCAGGCCCGGCGATCCCGCTCGGCTGGCTCGTGCTCCAGGGCCGCCGCGAGCGCCAGGTGCGCCGCGCGGCGCCGGTCGACGGACGCGGAGTGGAACACCGCCGAGCGAACCAGCGGATGGCGGAACTCGACGGTAAGGGAGGAGACCGACAGCAGCCCGCGCAGCTCGTCCAGGGCCGAGTCCAGGTCCACCGGTGCATCGAGGTGCGTCGCCGTTGCCCGGCGCAGGATGTGCAGCCAGCCGGACCCGTCGACCGCGGCCAGCAGGAGGAGCTCGCGCGCCGGGCCGCTCAACGGGAGCAGCTGGGCGAGGAAGGCCTCCTGGAGCCGGTCCACCAACGGCAGCGGCTCGCCGGTCGGGCCACCGGGCGGCACGCTGGCCGGCAGCTCCCGGAGCGCGAGCGGGTTGCCGGCCGCCGTGCGCAGCAGCAGCTCCTCGTCGCTGGCCGGCAAGGATCCGCCGGTGTGTTCCCGGAGCAGCCGCCGCGCCGACGCGGCATCCAGCCCGGTGAGGGGTAGCTCCGGCAAACCCGCGAGCGGGCCGGGCCTGCCTTCGGGCAATCGGGTGGCGAAGAACAGCGCGATGGGTTCGGCCCGCAGCCGGCGCGAGGCGAACGACAGCGCGTCCAGTGAGGGCTGGTCGGCCCAGTGCGCGTCATCGATCAGGCACAGCAGCGGTTGCGCCTGCGCGGCGTCGGACAGCAGGGTCAGCGTGGCCAACGCGATGAGGAACCGGTCGGGCGTGGGCCCGGCGCCCGGTCGGCCGAACACCCGGTCGAGCGCGTCGGCCTGGGCCGACGGAAGATCCGCGATACCGCCGAGGAGGGGCCGCAGCAGGCGGTACATGGTGGCGTAGCCCAGGTCCCGCTCCGGTTGGACGCCGGCGGTGCGCAGCACGCGCATGCCATCGGCATATTTGGTGGCGCCGTCGAGCAGGGCGCTTTTGCCGATGCCGGGTTCGCCGCTGATGACGAGGGCGCCACCCATGCCGGCGCGCGTCTGTTCCAGAGCGGTGCGAATGGCAGCCAGCTCCGCGGTGCGCCCGCGCAGCCCTGCCTGTTCCGGCGCCCCGGATGGGGAATTCCGCTGATCTCCCATGAGGCCGGCCAATATAGCCAGCTCGGGTGACTAGCGCGTAGACCTACAACATCTAGGACCGGCGATTTCACCGGTCCGAAAAGATTTTTGGCTGAGTACTTTCGAGCCACGGAGGGGCTTGTCCCCGCCCGAACCCAGCCAAGGAGCCCCAGGTGAGTGGTGCATCCGAACGAATCCTGAGTACCAGCCGCGCGCTGGTACTGGTCGATCCCGCGGACATACCCGCGGTCGCCGAACCGCACGGCCTGCGGATCAGCCCGGTGGTCAGCCGGCCGGGGGTGTGCACCAGCGGCATATCCGGGGGCGTGCTGGAGGTCCCGCCAGCCTGGGCGGCGCGGGCGCACCAGCACCGCGATACGGACGTCATCGTGGTGGTCACCGGTGGTCATGCGCTGACCCTGTGGGGGGAGGAACTCGAGAACGAGACGCATCAGGGTCCCGGGCAGTTCGTGCACATTCCGGCGCCGATTCCGCACGCGGTGGTCAACCTGAGTCCGGACACGCCCATCTACGCGATGGAGTTCCGCGCCGACTCGGACTTCAGCCGCGACATGCACCTGCTCCCCCACCTCCAGGACCGAGTGAATGCCCGTGTGCAAGCCATTCACTGATTCCCTGAAGAGGGCGGCCATCGAGTGCTGCGACTTTGCCGACGCCAGCCAGGTGGTCGACATCGGTTGCGGGGACGGCCTCGTGCTGGCCCAGCTGCTCGCCCGGTGGCCGCACCTGGCCGGTGTGGCTTTCGACCGGCCTGACCGCATATCCGGTGCGGAGTCGAAGCTCGCCGAGTGGCAGCTCGGCGAGCGACTCCGCCTGGTGGCCGGCGATGTGCTGGCCTCGGTCCCGTCCGGTGCGGACACCTACCTTCTGTCGGGCGCCCTGCGCGGCCGGGACGACGCGGAGGCGGTGCGGATCCTGTCCAACGTGCGCGCCGCCGCGGCGCCTGGGGCGCGGGTCATGGCGATGGAGATGCCGGATGAACGGACCGACCGGGAGTTCCGAGATCTCTTCGAGCGCGCCGGTCTCCGGTACGAGCGTGCGCTCGGCACCGCGGCGCCCGTCAGCGTTCTGATGGCCACTCAGGCGGAGGGCTGACCGGCCCGGCAGATGGTCTTGCCCTGCGCGTTCTTCATGGTGCTCGGCGGCTTCGATACGCGGTATGCCCTCGTCACCTCGTGCCGGCCGTCCGGGTAGAGCTTCGTCTCACCCCACGGCCCCAGGCAGGTGGTGCCGGAGGCGCCGTTGCTCCACACGAACTTGATCAGCGCGAAGCTGTTCGCGCAGTGCCGGTAGGTGCCGGTGCGTCCCGCCTTGGAGAAGGCGCACGGCGCCGCGCCGGCCGTCGGGGTGAACACGACGGTCATCCCGAACGCGGTGACAACCGGCAACAGCGACGCGATCAGCTTGCGCACGTGAGAGCCTTTCGACACTAGTCGATCACCTTGTAGGTCCACGCCCATCCGTGCGCTGGATCTCGATAGCAATGCGACACCCGCCATTTGGGGTTCTTCTTCACAAATCTCTGCCTACGCTCCTCGCATTTCTGTTTGTCGATGCCGGCGGTAGACGCAGAAAGCCGCGACGGCTCAGCGGCGGCAGCCGTGCTCGGCGCCAACGACGCCAATATCAAGAACGCCGGAAGAGCGGTCCCGACTATTCGTACTAACCTCACGGTAGGTCCCCAATGCGGGTCGAGCGGCAGACCGCTGAAACCTAGCGACGCCCCGCCATCCGCGAATCGGCAAGATCGCCGGTCGCCACCCCGAACCGCCGTACCGGGCCGGCTCGCCCGACACGGGCACAGACTGGCGACTTGACCGGTTCACCCACGAATCGTTGGCGGTAGCTTGCGAGGTCGTCGAAATCGAGGTGGGGACGAAATGGCGGACGTGATTACCGAGTGTCGGTTGACCGCGAGAGTCAACGGCGCGGAACGCGAGATCGCGGTCGATCCCAGGGCGACGCTGGTGGACGCGCTGCGCGACCGGCTGGGCCTGACCGGCACCAAGAAGGGCTGTGACCGGGGCGAATGCGGGGCGTGCACGGTCATGGTGAACGGCCGGCGGGTGCTGTCATGCATGATGCTCGCCCTCGCCGCGGACGGCGCCGAGGTAATGACGATCGAGGGACTGGCGAACCGGGGTGAGCTGCATCCGGTGCAGCGCGCTTTCCTGGAGTGCGACGCGTTCCAATGCGGATTCTGCACGCCGGGGCAGGTGATTTCCGCGGTCGGTTGCATTGCCGAAGGGCATGCCGGTTCGGCCGACGAGATTCGTGAGTGGATGAGCGGAAACATCTGCCGCTGTGCGGCGTATCCGCAGATCGTCGCCGCGGTGTCCGAGGCGGCGGCATCGCCGGAGGTGGCGCGATGATGCGCACGTTCGACTACCAGCGGGTGTTCACCGTCGAGGACGCGCTGGCCGCGCTGCGGCATCCGGAGTCCGCGTTCATTGCCGGCGGCACCGAGCTGGTCAACTGGCTCAAGGAGGGCATCGAGTCACCGGCCCGGCTGATCGACATCACCGGTCTGCCGCTCGATGGCATCACCGTCGAGGATGGCGTGCTCCGGATCGGTGCGCTGGCGCGGATGAGCGACGTGGCGGCGCATCCGGTCGTCGCGGACCGGTTCCCGGTGCTGGCCCAGTCGCTGCTGCGCGCGGCCTCGCCGCAGCTGCGCAACATGGCCACCATCGGCGGGAACCTGATGCAGCGCACCCGTTGCCCGTACTTCCGGGCCGATTACGCGCTGCCCTGCAACAAGCGCGTGCCCGGTTCGGGATGCGCGGCGCATACGGGCGACACCGGCTCGGCGGCGATCTTCGGCTGGATCCCCGAGTGTGTGGCCACCCAGCCGTCCGACCTCGCGGTGGCCCTCGCCGCACTGGACGCCACGGTGGTCGTGCACGGTGCGGACGGCGCGCGGGAGATCCGCGCGACCGAGTTCCACCGTCTCCCCGACCCTGATCCGGCGGCGCACAACGAGCTGCGGCCCGGTGAGTTGATCACCTCGGTGGAGGTTCCCGACGGGCTGGACGCGCGGCGGTCGCACTACCTCAAGGTGCGCGAGCGGGTCTCCTACGAGTTCGCGGTCGTCTCGGCCGCCGCCGCCGTGTGCCTGGACGGGACGCTGATCACCGAGGCCCGGCTGGCGCTCGGCGGGGTGGCGCACCGGCCGTGGCGGTTGTGGGCCGCCGAAGAGGCCTTGGCCGGTTTGGACATCCACGACGAGTCGGCGCTGCGCGCTGCGGTCGAGTGGTCGTTCGGCGACGCCCGTCCGCTGCCGGACAACGAGTACAAGGTCGTGCTGGCCCAGCGCGCGGCGGTACGGGCGCTCCAGGAGGCGGCGGCATGACCACCGGACTCCGCCGGCCGGACGGCCCGGCCAAGCTGACCGGCGCGGCACACTACGTGGCGGACCTGCCGACCTGGGACACCCTGATCGCGGCGCTGGTCACCGCCACCGTCCCGGTGGGTCGGCTCGCCGCGCTGGACGCCGAGGCGGCACGCCAGGCGCCAGGGGTCGTGGCGGTGCTCTCCCACCGGGACATGCCCCGGCTGAACCCGGTCGCCTCGCCGCCGCTCGGCGAGCAGACGCTGCCCATGCAGGACGACCGAATCCATTACGAGGGCCAACCGATCGCGCTGGTGCTCGCGCAGACCTGGGAACAGGCCCGGTACGCGGCCGCCCTGGTGACACCGCGCTACACCGACCTCGTTCCCCCGGTCCTCTTCGGCCAGGTCACCGAGGAACCGGCGGCGAGCGGCCACCTGCTCAGCGAACACCCGGACGAGAGCATCGGCGACGTGCCGGCCGGGCTCGCGGCGGCCGCCACCGCGGTGACCCGCACCTACACCACCTCCGACCGCCACCACAGCCCGATCGAGCCGGCCGTCACGATCGCGTCCTGGGACGACGACCAGCTGGTGCTGTACACGTCGACCCAGACCGTGACCATCACCCAGGCCGCCATGGCCGAGCTGTTCGGCCTGCCCACCGAACGGGTGCGGGTGATCTGCCGGTACATCGGCGGCGGGTTCGGCTGCAAGGGCTTCGTCTGGCCGCACCTGCCACTGGCCGCCGGCGCGGCCAAGGCGATCGGGCACCCGGTGAAGCTGCTGCTGACCAGGGCGCAGATGTTCACCCTGTGCGGCCACCAGCCGGCGACCCGGCAGACCATCGACCTGGGCGCCACCGCCGAAGGGCGGCTCACCGCCATCCGCCACCATTCGGTGAACGCCACCGCCCGGACCGACAACTACTACGTGGAGAACACCACCGACGCCGCGACCTGGCTCTACGACAGCCCCGCGATCGCCGTGCACACCCGGGTAGAGCAGGTGGACCGGCCGAACCCGACCGCGATGCGCGCGCCCAACGAGGGCCCCGGCATGTTCGCCCTGGAATCGGCCATGGACGAGCTGGCCCACGAGCTCGGCATCGACCCGGTGGAGCCGCGGCTGCGCAACGAGCCGTCGGTCGACCCGATGACCGGCCGGCCGTACTCCTCCCGCACGCTGGTCGAGTGCCTGCGCGCGGGCGCGGCGCGGTTCGGCTGGGCCGAGCGCGGACCCGTCGGCTCGATGCGCGACGGCCGCGAGCTGATCGGCTGGGGCATGGCCTCGGCCACCATGGACACCTACCAGGCGCCGTCCTCGGCCCGCGTCCAGGCGCACCCGGACGGCCGGATCGTGGTGGAGACCGGGATGCAGGAGATCGGTTCCGGACTGCCCGCCATGGTCCAGCTCGTGGCGTCCGAGACGCTCGGCTGCGAGCCCGAGCGCGTCGAGGTGCGGCACGGCGACACCGAGCTGCCCGCACACACCGGAACCATCGGCTCGATGTCCACCATCGGCCTCGGCGCGGCGGTCCGGGCGGCCGCCACCGAGGTCCGGGACAAACTGGAGGCCATCGGCGGGCTCGATTCCCTGGAGGATGCCGGGATCCCGATGCTCGAGGCGGAAGGTCGCTGGGCGCCCGAGGACGACACCCGCGCCGCCGGCCGCTCGAAGCGGTACTCGATGCACAACTACGGGGCGATCTTCGTCGAGATCCGTGTCGACCCGGACCTCGGGCTAATCCGGCTGAGCCGGGCCGTCGGCCGCTACGGCGCCGGCCGGATCATCAACCCGCTGGCCGCGCACAGCCAGATGACCGGCGGATTCATCTGGGGCTACGGGCAAGCCCTGCTGGAGCGGTCGGTGTTCGAGCCCAACCTCGGCCGGTTCCTGTCCAAGAACCTGGCCGGCTACATCGTCCCGGTGAACGCCGACATCGGTGCGCTCGACCTCGAGTTCGTCACGGACGAGGACATGCACGCCGGTCCACTCGGCGCCAAGGGCATCGGTGAGCTCGGCGCGGTGGGCGTCGCGCCGGCCATCGCCAACGCCGTCTTCCACGCCACCGGCCGGCGGATCCGGCACCTACCGATCAGAATCCACGACCTGCTCTAGCGTGCGGAGGCTTTGCATGGCCGCGGATCCGTTCACCGCGAGCGCACCCGGGCAGCGGTATGCCGTCTACGCCGAGCTGGCCCGTTCCGGCTCGGCGCACCGGATCACGCTGCCGACCGGCGCGCCGGCGTGGTTGATCACTGGTCGTGACGACGTCCGCCGGCTCCTCACCGACCGGCGAGTGGTTAAAGGACCCCTGTCGGCCGGCCCGATGGCCGACCGCATGCCGCTCGACGTGCGAGCGGCGGCCGCTAGCAACCTGGTCTACCGCAACCCGCCCGATCACACCCGGCTGCGCGGTCTGGTGAGCGCGACCTTCACCCGCCGCCGTGTCGACCAGTTGGCGCCCCGGATCCGGGAGATCGCCGATCAGCTGCTCGACGCACTGAGTGAGGTCGGCGAAGTAGATCTGATCACCGGCTACGCCTATCCCCTGCCCGTCGCCGTGGTGTGTGAGCTGCTCGGCATTCCTGATGTCGACCGCGCCGCCTTCCGGCGCTGGTCCAGCGCGATGATGATCGGCAACTACGCCGGCGTCGACACCTATGTAGCGGCCACCACCGAGATGCACGCCTACGTCCGGCGCCTGATCGCGGACAAACGCTCGAAACCGACCGACGATCTGATCACCGCCTTGACCATCGCCCGCGACGGCGGTGACCGGCTTACCGAGGACGAGCTGGTCGGGACGATCGTGACTCTCGTCATCGCCGGCCATGAGACCACCGCCAACCTCATCGGCAACGGCGTACACGCCCTGCTCACCCATCCCCACCAGCTCGCCCTGCTCCGCGCCGAGCCGCATCGGCTGTCCGGTGCCCTTGAGGAGCTGCTGCGCTTTGCGCCGCCGTTGCAGCTCTCGCCGCCCTACCTGACCGCCGAACCGGTGCGGGTCGGCGCCGTCACCATCCCGGCCGGTGAGGTCGTTGTCCTGGGGCTGCTGGCGGCCAACCGTGCCCCCGGCTGGATCGCCGATCCGGCCCGGCTGGACATCACTCGGGACGAGGTGCACCACATCGCGTTCGGCCACGGCATCCACCATTGCCCTGGTGCCCCGCTGGCCCGCCTCGAGGGGAAGATCGCGCTGGGCGCCCTGCTGGCCCGCTTCCCTCGGCTACGGCTCGCGGTGCCGGCCGGCGAGCTGACCTGGCCACCCCAGATGCTCGCGCACGGCCTGGCCAGCCTGCCCGTCCTGCTCCGCTGATGCCCCGAACGGGGGCCGGCCGCCGGGCCGCTGATGATCACCGATTACATGGTCAACAGGACGCCACGGCCGCTCCGGGCCGCTTGAAGTGGCCACCAGGGCCTGATGATCACGACTCGACTGCGGGCTCCGCGCCATCGGTCGGCCGCACCCGGAACCATGGAAATGGCCTCGCCGGTCACCTACACACCTGCCGGTGGAGTGGTCGCGGTTTCTGGCGGTTGAGCCGCGAAAATCGCGGTTCAGCCGCCACGGATGGCGATCAAGCGTGGGTGAGGGTCGCCAGCCGGCCGCCACTAGCGCCGATGCCAGGTGTGGTTGACGTGCCGGACGACGAGCAGAACCAGGGTTGTCAGGGCGGCCAGGCCGGCCGCGATGCCGATGACGACGGCGACCTCGAGCCCGGCGTGGAACGTGTTGCCGATCAGGCCGGCCAGCGCGCCGACGAGCACCGCGACGATCACGCTGACCAGCAGCGCGATGCTGGACAGGTACTGCGCCGCCGGGATCCGCGTGCGGTGGGCGCCGTATGTCCGCATGATCCCGGCGACGTCCTCCTGGTGGCCGGTGATGAAGTAGCCCTCGAGCTCCGGCGCGAGGTCGAGGTAACCCCTGCGCAACCGGTTCATCCCGACGACCAGCTCGACGTCCTCGCTGTTGAGCTGCACCAGCCGGACCACGGTGGCCAGGCCGATGACGATCAGCAACGGGATGAGCACCAGCGCGAACAGCCGGAAGCCGGGGCCGAAGTCGGTGCTGTCCGCCACCAGCGCGAGCGCAACCACCGTCGCCGACACCACCGTGACGAACCAGCTGGCACGGCTGAAGCTCTCGCTCCAGGCCAGGCTCCGGGTGGCCAGCAGGCTCCAGTGCTCGGTGGCCAGGATCTGCGCCCGCACGGGCACTGGGGCGGGCTCGGAGAGATCGGGCATGTCACCCTTCCTGCTCGGTCTCATGGGTTGCCGCCGGCAGCGTGCAGCGGAACGGCGCACAACACCAGGTCCGCGATCATCACCAGGGTGAGCGTGTGGCGGCGCATCTGGCGCTCGTGCGGAAGCCTTGCCCGGTTGCCGCCGGACAGCAGACGCAGCTTCTCAGCCAGAAAGGCCCCGCTCGTCACAACCACAACGACGGCCGGCGCCAGACCGTATCGCCACGCTATGCCCGCTCCGAGCAGCAGGAGTGCCGCGGTCGTCGCCGCGCACGCGATGATCAACGCCCGGCGCACGCCGTACAGCACCACCGGCGTCCGGTCCCCGACTGCGGCATCGGCCGGCAGGTCCGGCACGGACCACCACAGTGTCCGCCCCACCAGGAGCAACCCGATACCGGCGAAGATCAGCCACACCTGCGCCGACGGAACGCCGGCGGCCGCGGTAAAGGTGGACAGGCACGGCAACACGGCGAAGGTCAGGCCGAGCGAGAGTGGATTGGCCAGGCCGCGTCGTTTGAGCCGGACCGGTTCCAAGTTGTAGAGCAGGTGGATCAGCACGGCCAACCCGACCGTGACCGCGACGACCGGCCGGTCGAGCCGTACCGCCACGCCGGTCGCGAGCAGCACCGCGAGGGCCATCTCACCCAGCGCGCACCCGATGGTGACGCGGGAGCCGACCCTTCCGGCGGCTTGGGACACGCTCCGTTTGCCGGCGGTCGCGGCATCGGCCTTGATGTCCAGCGCCGAGTTGAGCGCGTTCATCGCGACGAAGGGCAGCAGGTTGGCCAGCATGGTGATCAGCGTGGCGGGGCGCGGCAGCTCGGCCACGCTGGCCACCGCGTAGCACGCGCCCCATCCGACGTGGCACAGGTAAATCACCGGGAAGGGGTACTCCAGGCGGTGCAGCCGGAGCAGATCGGTCACCGCCGGCATGGCCGCGCCACCATCCGGAGGTCTCGGCTCACACCCATCGCCGGGCCGCGCACAGTTGGCCGCCCCGCGCGCGGGTTGACACAGGTCAGGTCCACCCGGCGCAGCACGGCGGCGACCACCATGCGCAGTTCCAGCATCGCCAGGTCGGCCCCGAGACAGCGGCGGGTGCCGCCGCCGAACGGCAGGTACTCGTGACCGCTGGGCCGGGCGGCGGCGAACCGCCCCGGGTCGAACGTGCCGGGGTTCGGGTACTGCCGGTGGGCGAGGTAGATGCAGGGTGTCAGCTCGGTGCCGGCGGCCACCGGCCGGTCGAGCAGCCGTATGTCCTCCCCCGGCACCCGGTTCCCCGCGAGCATCGCGGGCGGGGACAGCCGCAGCGACTCCCGGCAGGCCGCGTCCAGCAACGGAACCCGGTCCGCCGACGAGCCGTCGTCGCCGGTCGCGGCGAGCTCATCGCGGATTCCGTCGCGGATCCCGGGGTGGCGCTCCAGCCAGAAGAGGGTGGCCGCGACGGCGGAGGCGGTGGTCTCGTGGCCGGCGAACAGCAGGGACACCACCTGGTCGCGCAGCTCGCCGTCGTCCAGCTCACCGAGCGGGCCGTCCGGGTCCCGCAGCGGGTCGACCAGGGCGCCCGGCCGGTTCCGCCGAACGGTGGCGAGCAGGCACTGGTCGACATCCGCGCGCCGGCTCAGGAAGGTGCGCCACGGCGAAGGCGCGTGCACGCGGAAGTACCGGTAGAGCAGGGTCCGCCGCCGGGTGCCCAGCGCGCTCTCCACCCAGGTGGCGAACATCCTCAGCAGGGCATCGGGCGTATCCCCCAGCACGATCCGAGCGATGATCCGCAGCGTGAGCAGGCGCGTCCAGTCCGGCAGGCTGACGCCGCCGGCGGACAGCAGGTCGCGGACGGCGTGCTCGGTCGCTTCGGCGATGGCGTCCCGGTAGTCGGCCCGGTTGCCGCGTAGCCGGTCGCCGACCACCCTTCGGTAGGCGCGATGGCGTGGCCCGTTGGCGAACAGCAGTGACCGGTCCCCCACCAGCGGGCGGAGCGTATCGCTGCTGGCCAGGCTCATGTCCTTGTCGGCCCGGAAGATCTGGCCGAGGGCCTCCGGGTGCCACACCAGCAACCGCCCGGCACCGAGCTCCACCAGGCCACGCGGATCGTCGGCGATCGAGTCCAGGAACGCCACCGTCCGGAACGCGAAACGGAGCCCGTTGGCGTTCACCGGGTGGCACGGCCCACGGCGGTTCCGGCCCGGCGCGGCCGGGGGCACGGCGGGAAGCGGTGGCGGTGCGCGGCCGCCTCGGGGTGCCGGGCGAACATCCGCAGGGCCGCCAACCTCGCCGCCGACACCACCGCGGCCGGCGTGTACAGGTCCTTGTCATGCCAGAGTGGCGGATTCGCGGGCTCGGCGCGGTCCGCCCTGACCAAGAAAGCGCAGCCCCGGGCGGCGGCTTCGGCCACCACCGGGCTGGTCGGCGTGCGGGCCGTGGCCAGCAGCGTCTGTACCGCGTAGGCGGTCTCTTCCACGGTGCCCGTCCACCGACCCCATGACCCGTCCGGTCGCTGGTTGTCCAGCACCCAGCGGATCGCGGCGCCGACAGCGCTCCGTCGGCCACCCGTGCGGTGCAGGGCGAGCGCGCAACAGACGGTGGCGTAGTAGGGCGAGGCGTGCCACTTGTCCCACCAGCAGCCCTCCGGTGTCTGTTGGCCACACAGCCAGGCCGCGATCCTGGTCAGCGCGGCCCGGCGACGTGCCGGAGGCTCGGTGGTGTCCAGCAGCAGTGCGTCCATGATGTGCGCGTTGGTGCTGGTGGACGGGGTGCGCTCGCCTGGGAAACACTGGAAGTGGTCGGTCGACTCGTACTCCCACAGGCTCGCCGGGGACGCCGGCCGGCCCGCCTTGGCCAGCGCGTACAGCACGCCGGCGGTGTCGTCGGAGTCGGTGGGCAGTCCGGCGCCGGCCGAGGCACCGTGCTCGCCGAGGGCGCCGTGCAGGCTCTCGACCAGGCCTGTCGGGATGGCGATGGACCCGTCCGCCAGCGCCGAGACGACCCACGCGCGCTCGAACACACTGATCGGGCTGACCCCGGGCACCGGGCCGCCACCGCGCTGTTGGAGCGCGTCGAGGTGCCTGATCGCGGAGCGCGCATCCGGGCCGGCGCCCTCTCGCCCGCTGAGCCAGGCGGCGGTGGCGGCCGCCGAACCGCCCACCGTCCCGTTCACCGGGCGCACCGGGACCAGGGCCGCGTCTGCGCCCAGCACCTCGAGCGAGTGCCAGAGCTTCGCGGGCAGGGTGCTGCCCTTTCGTGCCGCTTCCCGCAGTCGGTGCGGCGCGATGCGGTTGAACTGGCTTGGTGTATTCAGCCGGTGGTCGAGGTGCTGGTTTATCTCCTCGACCAACCACGGCACGATAAGCTCGGCGGCAATGGTGTCCGGTATTGAACCCGGCTTCCGGCGGAGCCAGGAAATTCCGCGCGCCAGTGAAATGTGAATTCGGTCGCGTAGGCGGTTGCCGGTGGACAGTTCGACCAGGAAAGCCTCGACCACGCTCAGCGTGGGCACCAGCGCGTACCCGTCCGGGCCGCCCCAGCTACCGTCCTGTCGCTGCTGTTCCAGCAGGTAGAGCAGTCGTTCCTGGTGACCGTCCAGCCAGCGCGCGGTGGACACCAGCCGTGCCGTCTCGTAAATCGACGGCGACACCTGCCCTGACTCGTTCACGGATACTTCGGTCAGCAGGTCATCAGCGGTGGAATCGAGTAGGCCGGTCCACGCGGCAACAATGTCCATACGATTCCGTTCGCGGTATTTCGCCGGCCAAGACAACTCGTACGCCACTCAAACTATCTCGTGATACCGAACAATGGAATCAGTGATCTCGCCAGTCCGGCCCCGCCGCGGGTGACCGCCAGGAACAATGATCAAGCTCAACGGGACGCGGCCTAGCGCGGTGGCGTGGCGGTTCCGGTGATGTCGTGAACGCTGCTGATCATGGCTCGGGCGGCGTCCCCGGCAAAGAGGGCGTAACCCTCGAAGCCGGCCGCCCCGTCACAGGCGCCCGGGATGCAGCCTTCCGGTGCGTTGGGTCCGAGGTTGACGGCCGCGAGGTTCTCCAGCGGGTTCACCCACGCGCCCGCGTCGAAGTCGAACGTCCACCGGTTCGCCTGATAGGGCGGCGGCTCGGGGGGGTGGGCGTCGCTGACCGCGTCCATCAGGAGCTTGAAGAACTCGTAGTACGCCTTCTTCTGCCTGCCCATGATGGCGGCGTTCCCCGGGTCGTCCAGTGCCTCGAGCGTGTCCGGGGCGATGTTGCCCGTACGCGTGACGATCATGTGCAGGCTGGGGATGACAAAGGTGTGCTGCCCGACGTAGCCCCAGCTGAAGTACATGTCCTTTGGTGCCGTGGGGATCGGCGTCCCACTGATCTGGTGCCGCCCCCAGATCGACGCATTGACGAAATGATCGGCGCTGTTGAGCCAGTACAGGTAGCCGTAGCCCGGGTTCGCCTTCGTCCCGGTGCGCATGTCCTTGATGTAGGAAGCGTTGACCAGCCGCGATCCGTTCCAGGTGCCCTCGTTCATCAGCAACTGGCCGAATCGAGGGAAGTGCGCCGGGCGCATGAACACCGCCCACCCCGGTCCGTCGCTGTGCCCGGCCCGGTCGCGGCCCCAGAACCAGTCGTCGCGTGGGATGCCCATCTTGGACAGCAGCTGCTGGTCGGCGTAGTCCTGGAAGTCCTGGCGGGTCGCCCGTTCGACGACGTAGGTCAGGACGAAGAGGGGTGTCTGGGCGTACTCGAACCAGGTCCCGGGCTGGTGGTCGATCGGCAGCGAGAGCGCCTCCCTGACCCTGTCGGGCTTCGTCCCGTTGAGCTGGCCGCCCAACTCACGGGTCCAGTTCATCCGGAGGCCAGTGGTCATCGTGAGGAAATGCTTGATCGTCAGCGCGCGGTGCGCACTGTCGCCGAGCCCCTCGGGCAGGTACTTGCCGATCGGGTCGTCGACGCTCAGCAGGCCCTGCTCCTCGGCGCGACCGACGACCAGCGAGAGGATCGACTTGGTGTGGCTGAAGATGACGTGCGGCAGCTTGTCCGAAACGGGGTCGAGCCGGCTCTCGCCGACGAGGCAGTCGTAGCGGAGGACCTTGACGGTGTCGGAGCCGTGCGCGGTCCAGTAATCCAGCGCCCGCCGTAGCTTGCCCTGATCGATGTTCACCGACTCGGGGGTCGCAGTCTGATAGGTCGCCCCGGGATCGTGGCATCGCGACCCGTCGACAGGTTCGGCTTGGCCCAGTCCCGATACAACGGGGAAGGCAGCCGCCACCACACAGGTCACCGCAAGCGCTCGCCAGAAGTTTTTGCTCCGCCACCTGCTTGTTTCCTCTGGCATTCATTCCTCCGAATGTAGCCCGCGCTGTTATAAGGCATTCCGACGAGCCGTGACGGCGTCACCGCGATGTTGCCAGTCGGCGTACACCAAAAATTCTGAGAGGTTTTCGTGCGCCTCAACGAGGGCGGCCAGCGCGAGTTACGGCGCGAGCAAATGCGATCGAAACGAAGTATTGAAAGCACACCGTGATGTGATTTCCGCAGAGGTCGCCAGCCAAACTACCTCGCGATACAAAGAACTGAATCAGTGATTTCGCCGGTCCGGCTGTCACTCGGGGACGTCGCACACCGGTCACCCGGACGCTGCGCAAGAAACCGTGACGCCGCACATCTCGCACCATATGCGGCGCGACGGTTTCCTGTGCGGCGTCAGGCTGGGAATCCGGCGTGGGCTGGCCGACGCGCTAGCGGCGACACGCCACTAGCGTGGGTATGGGGTGCTGGCGGTGGCGGGGAGCGAACCGTCTTCCTGGCCGGTGAGCACGATGCGGACCAGTTCGGCGCGGCTGGCGATGCCGAGCTTGTTGAAGACCTTGCGCAGGTGGTAGTCGACGGTGCGCGGGCTGAGGAACAGCTGCGCGGCGACCTCGCGGTTGGTGGCGCCCTCGCTGATCGCGACGGCGATGCGCAGCTCCTGGGCGGTTAACGAGGCGATCGCGCTGGAGGCGGGCTCGCTGCTCGGTTCGCCCGAGGCGCGGAGCTCGGCGCGCGCACGGTCCGCCCAGCCGGCGGCGCCGAGCCGGGTGAAGGCCTCCAAGGCCTGGTTCAACGGGCCCCGGGCGTCCGCGCGCCGGCGTTTGCGCCGCAGGTGCTCGCCGAGCAGCAGCTGGGTGCGCGCGGTTTCCATCGGCCAGCCGGCGCGGGCGTGCAGCTCCAGCGCGGCGGCGAACTCGGACTCGGTGCCCTCGTCGTCCTTAGCCAGCAGCGCGTGGCAGCGCGCGGACAGCGCCAGGAGCTCGGGGGTTCCGGTGCCGCGTGCCCAGTTGTCGAAGCGGACCAACGGCGCATCGGTCCGGTCGGGCTCACCGGCGCGTACGGCCGCCTCGACCAGGTCGGGCACCGCGCGCAGCACCACCCGGGTCGGCTCCGCGCCGGGGCGGCTCATCGCCTCCAGCTGGCGCAACGCGTCGCCGGCCCGCCCGGCGACCAGGTCGTTCAACCCGAGGGCGTGGCGAGCCCAGGCCGCCACGTCGGGCAGGTTGCGGACCGTCGCCTGGGTCAGTGACTCCTCGGCGAGCCGCTTGGTGTCGCTCTGCCGGCCGAGGTTGGCGGCGAGCAGCGCGAGCAGGCTCTGGTGGCAGCAGGCGGTGTTCGGCTGGCTGGTCTCCTCCGCCAGCCGGTAGCCCTCCTCCGCGTATGCCTGGGCGGTTTGGAAACGACCGGCGAGCAGTTCCTCGACGACCCGGGAGATCAGGATCCAAGCCAGGCTGCCGGCCGCACCGAGCTTCCGCGCGCGCCGCGTCGCCCGTTCCCGGAGCCACCGCGCAAGCTCGTAGTGGCCGATCATCGATACCATTCCCCCGGCGCTGACCAGGGCGTACGGATCGTCCAGGCTCACCAGGCCGACGATCTCCCGCTCCGACAGGCCGGCGCCGTCACCGGCGAGCGCGGAGTGGACCGCCTGGAGCAGCCGTACAACCAGGTCCTCCGCCGTCGCGGTCGGCGCGGTCAGCTCCCCGGCCGCGGCGGCGATGCGGGGCCAGACCCGCGGCGCCCCCGCCATGAAACCGGCCTCGCCGAGCAGCAGCAACAGCTGGATGGCCTTGCTCCGGTCTCCGTGCAGGGCGTTCGGGATGATCTCGGACAGCAGGGCCACGGCTTCGGATGGCATGCCGGTGCGCAGCGCGATGAGCGCGCGGAGCTCGGCGATGTCGTCGGCCAGCGACTTGCTCGAGGCCTCGACGCCGTCCAGCAGCGCCGTGGCCTGCGGGGTGGCCCCCGCCTGGAGCCACGCGGCCGCGGCGGCCACCAACCGCTGTTGCCGGTGATCATGCGCCGGGCTCAGGTCCGCGGCCCGCTCCAGGGCGATGGCGGCGGCGGCCGGGCCGGCCAGCCGGTGCGCTCGTTCGGCTGATCGCTCCAGCTCGAGGGCGACGGCCTCGTCGGCGGACTCGGCCGCGTTCGCCAGATGCCAGGCGCGCCGGTCCTGCTCGGTCGGCTCGTCCGTCAACGCCTCGGCCATCGCGCGGTGCGCTGCGCGCCGCTCCCTCGGCTTCGCGTCCTGGTAGACGGCGGATCGGATCAGCGGATGCCGAAATCTCGGCTGTGCCCCGTCGACAACCAGCTCGGCCAGGTTCTCGGCGCGCAGCGGGCCGGTGCTCAGCCCGAGTGCGGCGGCCGCCTGCCGCACGATGTTCCCCTGCTCGCCCCCGGACACCGCGATGAGCAGCAGCAGTTGCCGGGTGGCCGGGTCCTGTTGCCGCACCCTGGCCCGGAACGCCTGAAGCAGCCCTTCGGTGAGGGGCATCGGTTCGCCGGTGGCGTTCGGGTGCAGGCCGGACCGGGCGAACTCGCGGATGGCCAGCGGGTTGCCGCCGCTGGCCACCAGCAGCTGCTCCCGCTCGTCGCGGGTGAGCTGGTTGCCGCCGTGCTCGGACAGCAGCGCGCGGGCCGGCTCCCGGGCCAGGCCGGTCAGGCTTAGCTCATCCAGGCCGGCCGTGTCGACCGGTGCACCCTCACCGACCCGGGCCGCCATCAGCAGGACGATCGGTTCCACGGCCAGCCTCCGGCCGAGGAAGGTCAGCACCTCCAACGAAGGCCGGTCCGCCCAGTGCGCGTCGTCGACCAGACACAGCACCGGCCGGTCTCCGGCGAGTTCGGACAGCAGCGACAGGCTCGCCAGCGAGACCAGGAACCGGTCCGGAGTGGGTCCCTCGTGCCGGCCGAACACCACGCCGAGGGCCTGCGCCTGCGGTTCGGGCAGCTGCTGGATCCGGTCCAGCACCGGCCACAGCAGCTGGTGCAGGGTGGCGTAGCCCAGGCTGGCTTCCGCCTCTAGCCCGGCCGCTTCGAGCACGTGCATCTCGTCGGCCCGTCGGCGTGCGTAAGCCAGCAGGGCGCTCTTGCCGATGCCCGGGTCGCCGCGCAGCACCACCCCACCACCGCAACCAGTGCGGGCCTTGGACAGCCTCCCGTCCAAGGCCCACTGCTCGCTGACCCGGCCATGCAGCACCTATTCAGAATACTTATTAAGAAATTGCCTGTTCAATTACCCTGCGGACACTGGCGAGATTGCCGGTCCGCGGGGTATGCCCGCGTCCGTAGGGTCCGGCGGCATGTTGAGGAAGCGCCTCGTGGGCGTCGTGCTGGTCGCGGCCTGGACCTGTGGCATGTCCCCGGCGGCGTCGGTCGCGGCCGCGCCGTCCGGTCCGGGTGTGCTGGCTTCGGGCGCGTCACTGGCCCCGGACCAGTCGCTGCGGTCGCGGAACGGGCAGTACCAGCTGATCCAACAGACGGACGGCAACCTGGTGCTCTACCGCGCTCCCCACGCGGTCGTGTGGAGCTCGCAGACCACCGGCGAGGGAAACCGGACCGTGATGCGGGCGGACGGCCTGGTCCGCTGAGGAGGACGGTGGCAATGAAGGTGACCTGTGACCTGACGATCACGCTCGACGGGTACTCGGCCGGGCACAACCAGACCGAGCAACGCCCGTTCGGCGACGACGGCGGCGACGGCTGGGGCGACCGGCTGCACGCCTGGTACGCCGAAGCCGCCGAGGAGAACCGGGCCGAGATCGACCGGATGACAACGGCCAGGGCGTACATCCTCGGCCGCAACATGTTCGGCCCCGTGCGGGGCGAGTGGGACCGGGAGTGGAACGGCTGGTGGGGCGACAACCCGCCGTACCACGTCCCGGTCTTCGTGCTCACCCACTACCCGCGTGACCCGCAACCGATGGACGGCGGCACCACGTTCCACTTCGTCACCGACGGCATCGAGTCCGCACTGAGGCGTGCGCGGGAGGCGGCCGGGGACGGTGACATTTCGGTCGTGGGCGGCGCGACCACGGTGAACCAGTACCTGGCGGCGGGTCTGATCGACGAGCTGCGGGTGCACATCGTGCCGTTCACCCTCGGCGCCGGCACACGCCTGTTCGACGGAGTCCCACCGCTGAACCTCGAACAGATCGAGTCGCGAGCAACCACCTCCGTCACCCACCTGACGTACCGCGTCCTACCCTGACCTCACGGCCCGTCTGCTGGCCCGAAAGTGGCCGTGCGGGGTGATCGTCGGTCGGCGGTTGAACCGTGAAAATGAGGCTGTTGCCTAATCCTCCGCGGCGAGATCCTGGCGGTTGCGGGTGATTTGGTCTGCCGCGACTCGGGTACCGCCCGCCGCGTGTGGCCGGCGGCGGAGCTTCATGATCAGGTAGCGGTGAGAGACCTTTGGCCTGGCGGAAACGTCTCTAGTCGCGACATGACCATGGAACCCCGCCGATCGCGTTCCACACGCGTCACTCCTGTACCCCGGTGCGAGTGCTGTCCAACCGCCAGACTCGGCGATCATGGCCGGGAGCGGCCACGGTCCGGGACCCGTGGAACGAGTTCTAGACTGGCGGTATCGCCGATTCGTCAAACTATCGAAATTCGTAGGCTCCTCAAATAAGGGCACTGATCACGTGCCTGATGAGCCGCGCAGACCCACGGCTCAGGACCTCCGGGGGCGGTGGATCATGGCGGAGAACGATCTCAGGCTGGATCGCAACGAGTTACCGTATGCGCCGCCGGAAGGCGTGCGGGCGACCGCCGGCGGCGCGATCGAGGACGTGCGCCGCTATCCCAGCTGGGACGCCTTGGAACTCCGCACAGCCATCGCCGAGCAGTACTGCGTCGAGCCGGACTGGGTAGTGGCGGCGAGCGGTAGCATCAGCGTCATCCAGCAGGCGATGTTGGCCGCCGGGCCGGGTGAGGTGATTTTCTCCTGGCCGAGTTTCGACGCCTTTCCGCCACTTGCCGCCGCGCTGCGCATGCGCGCGAACTTCGCGACCCTCGAGGCCGACGGCAGCTGCGACCTCGAGGACATGCGCACACGGATCAACGCGAACACCCGGCTGATCATTGTGTGCACCCCGAACACGCCCACCGGGGGCGCAGTCCGGCGACGGGATCTTCAGGAGTTCGTCGCGGCGGTGCCGCCCGAGGTAATTGTCCTGGTCGACGGCGCCTATGCGGAGTTCGTCTCTGATATTGACGCGGTCATCGGCCCCGATTTGGTGCACGGCCATCCCAACGTCATCATCACGCGCACCTTCTCGAAGGCCTATGCCCTGGCCGGGCTGCGGGTGGGCTACGGCATCGCGCAGCCGGCATTGGCACAGGCGGTGGCTCGCACCGGGGTGCCCTACGCGCTGACCAATCCCGCCGAGGCAGCCGCGCTCGAGGCGCTCGGGCGGTCGGACCACATGCGGCGGAACGTGGTGCGCGTCAATTCCGAGCGCTCGAGGATGGCCGCCGGACTGGCGGGTCTCGGCGTCGAGGTGGTCACGGGGCATGGGAATTTCGTCTGGCTACCACTGCCGGAACGCGCCGAACTCGTCGCGGCGGCCCTTGCCCGAGCCGGAATCATGGTCAAGCCCTATCCGCAGCTCGGCATTCGGATCTCGGTCGGCACGGCGGAAGGAACCGATCGCCTGCTCTCCTCCTGGCCCGGACTGGCAACATCACTGATCCAGGCTCCGCCGGCCATGGCTAACCTGAGCCAATTGTGACTTGCCGGTCATTTGGCTCGGAATTGGATGCCTTTTGAACGGTTTTCGGTCGCGCTCCTAGTCGACCACTCGCTCGAGAGGCACCACAGTGCACGTCTCTGTCGACCAGAACGTCTGCGCCACATCGGGGCACTGCGTCGCGAGCGTCCCGGAGGTGTTCGCCGAGCGGACGGGCGACGGCGTGGTCGTGGTGCAATACCCCCGCCCGCCGGTGTGGCTCTGGCGGGAGGTCCGGGACGCGGCCCGGCGCTGTCCCGTGGCGGCCATCTCGGTGGCCGAGTTCGCGCCGCGATGAGCATGCGGTCGAACGGGAACGGCGGTGCCCCAGGATTGACCGGTTCCGCCGGGGCGATCCACATCCGGGACCGGATGAGCGGGCTGTGTTCGCTGGTGCTGCCGGAGCTGAGGGCCGTCGCCAACGAGCTTCCGGAACGCCTGCGGGACGTCGCCGGCTACCATTTCGGCTGGTACGACGACCACGGCCGGCCCACCATCGGAGACCCGGGCAAGTTGGTCCGCCCGACGCTCACGCTGTTGTCCGCCCGGGCCGCCGGCGGGATGGTCGAGCACGCGCTGCCGGCCGCGCTGACCGTCGAGCTGGTGCACAACTTCTCCTTGCTGCACGACGACGTGATGGACGGCGGCACGGTGCGCCGGCACCGCCGCACCGTCTGGTCGGCGTTCGGCACCGCGGACGCCATCCTGCTCGGCGACGCGCTGCTGGTGCTGGCCTTCAAGAGCCTGGCCAGGCTCGGCCAGACCAACTCCGCGACGTTGTGCGACACCTTGTTGGAGATGGTGTACGGGCAGTCCCTGGATCTCGCCTTCGAGAAGGAGGAGGGCATCACCGCCGACGACGCGCTCGCCGTGGCCGCCGGCAAGACCGGTGCGCTCATGGGCTACGCCTGCTACCTCGGCGCGCTGAGCGCGGGCACCGACGGGCGGCGGGCCGAGCATTTCCGGCAGTTCGGGGAGAACCTCGGGATCGCGTTCCAACTGGTCGACGACATCCTCGGTCTTTGGGGCGACCCGGAGGCCATCGGCAAACCCGTGCACACCGACCTGCAGGCCCGGAAGAAGACGTTGCCGGTGGTCGCCGCGCTGGCCGGGGGCACGGTGGCGGCCGGCCGGTTCGCCACCCGGTACCGGGGCCGGGCGCGGTTCAGCGCCGGCGAGTGCGCCGAGCTCAGCACGCTGATCGAGGACGCCGGTGGCCGGGCGGCGGCCGAGCGGCGCGCCCGCCGGGCGTTCGCCGACGCCGTGGACGCACTCGACCTGGCGCGCCCGGTACCCGAGGCGCACGCCGAGCTGTTGGCGCTGGCCGACGTGCTGACCCGGCCGGACGACCGCCGATGAGTGGCCCGGGCATGCGGGAGTGGCACCGGCCGCTTCTGTGGGTCGCGGTCGCGACCGCGCCGTTCGTGGTGATCTCGCTGGTGGGCATGGTCGTCGACGACCGGGTCCTGGTGGGTCGCCGATCTGGTTCAAGCCGTTCAAGTTCGCGGTGTCCATCGTCGTCTACGCCGCGACCTGGTCGTGGCTGATGGCCTACCTGCCCAGGAGCCGGCTGGCCAGGTGGTCCGCCACGGTCATCGCGATCACCCTGGTGATCGAGTACGTGGTCATCGTCGCCCAGGTCCTCCGGGGGCGGCAGAGCCACTTCAACGTCGTCACGCCGCTGGACGCCGCCATGTGGGCCACCATGGCGACGGCGATCACCGTGCTCTGGTTCGCCAACCTGGTGGTCGCCGGCTACCTGATGTACCGGCGGGTGGGCGACCGCCCGCTCACCTTGGCGGTCCGCGCCGGCACGGTGATCTCGCTGTTCGGCGCCGGCATCGCATTCCTGATGACCCGGCCGACGCTGGCGCAAGGTGCGTCGATGCGGGACGGGAGCTTCGCCGGGTTCATCGGCGGGCACAGCGTCGGCGCCCTCGACGGCGGGCCGATCATGCCGGTCACCGGGTGGAGCACCACGGCCGGCGACCTGCGGATCGCGCACTTCGTCGGGCTGCACGCGCTCCAGGCGCTGCCGCTGCTGGCCATCCTGCTGGCGCTACTGGCCGGGCGGGCGCGGCTGCTGAGCGGCGAGGCCGTCCGCACCCGGCTGGTCCTGATCGCCTCGGCCGGCTACGCCGGCGTCACCTTGCTGGCGCTGTGGCAGGCGCTGCGCGGCCAGCCGCTGCTCCGCCCGGACGGGCTCACGCTCACCGCGGCCGGCGCGCTGCTCGCCGTCGTCCTGCTGGGGGCGGTGCTCGTGGTCGGCGCCGGGGAGCGAACCCCGGCCGGCGAGGAAGCCGGCGACCGCTTGCGCCAGGGCGGTTAGGCAGACCAGCAGGATGGGGGCGGTGGTGCCGCCGGTGACCGAGCGCAACAGGCCGAACAGCGCCGGCCCGGTGGCGGCGAGCAGGTAGCCGATCGCCTGCGCCATGCCGGACAGTGCGGCGGTGGACGGCGCGTCGGGAGTGCGCAGCCCCATGAACGAAAGCGCGAGCACGATGCTGGCGCCGCTCCCCACACCCAGCAGCACCACCGGGACGAGCGGGTGGTGCGGTAGCGCCAGCAGGCTCAGAAAGCCCAGCAGCGAGCCCAGCGAACACCCGGCGGCGAGCAGGCGCTGGTCGGGCAGCCGGCGGATCGCCAGCGGGATGGCCAGGCTGGTGAGCACCGCGAGCGCCTGCTGGCCGAACAGGTACCAACCCGCCGCCTCGGCGGTGAACCCGTTGCCGTGCAGCACCGTGGGCAGCCAGGCGATGAGCACGTAGTAGCCGAGTGACTGGAGGCCCATGAACAGGGTCACCGCCCAGGCCAGCCCGGCTCGCCACGGTATCGGCACCGGGCGGGCCGACCGGGTGGGCGTCGCCGGTGCCGGGTCCAACGCCCTCGGCAGCCACACGAACGCGGCGAGCAGCGCCGGCAGCAGCCAATAGCCGAGCGCCGTGCGCCAGCCGGCCGCCGTGGCCTGGCTCAACGGCACCGCCACGCCGGCGGCCAGCGCGCCGGACAGCGCCATCACGGTCACACAACCACCGGTCAGGGCGCCTATCGAGCCGGCGAAGTCACGCTTGATCAAGGCCGGAAGCAGCACGTTGCCGATCGCGATGGCCACGCCGAGCACGGCGGTGCCGGCGAACAGCGCGATCAGCGATGGCGTGGAACGGACCGCGACGCCGACCACCAGGCCGAGCAGCGCGGCGAGCAATGCCCGTTCCATGCCGATCCGCCGGGCCAGCGCCGGAACGGCCGGGGAGACGGCCGCGAACGCCACCAGCGGCACCGCCGTCAGCAGCCCGGCCGAGACCGAACTCATGTGTAGGTCGCCAGCCACCTCGTCCAGCAACGGGCCCACCCCGGTCAGGCTGGCCCGCAGGTTCGCCGCCACCAACAGCAGGCTCGCGACGGACGGGCCGAGGGCCAACCATCGGGCCGGCGCGGCCGGGCCAACCACGGATAACACGGAGTCAGGCCCGGTAGTTGAAGTAGGTCTGCTCGAGGACATCGGCGAGCCAGATGCGCCGTTGCGGAAGCCGTTCGGGGTCGGTCTCCAGGTGCACGTCCCGGTGCAGCAGTTCTTCCAGCAGCACGCGCATCTCGAGTCGGGCCAGCGGCGAACCCAGGCAGTAGTGCGCGCCCTCGCCGAAGGTCAGGTGCGCGCTGCCCCGGCGAATGTCGAAGGTGTTGGGGTTGGTGAACTTTCGGGGATCGCGGTTTGCCGCGCTCAACCAGCCGGTAATCCATTCCCCCTTGCCGATCCGGTGGCCGGCGATCTCGGTGTCGTGCCGAGCCCACCGGCGTACTCCGGGAAAGGGTGGATACCAGCGCAGCGTCTCTTCGACAGCGCCGTGAACCAGGCCGGGAGCGGCACGAAGCTGGTCGAAACAGCCGAAATGAGTAAGGAAGAGCAATGCGTTCGCAATTCCCGTCGACGTGGTCTCGACGCCCGCCCACAGCAGCATGGTGCAGTAGGCGATCAGGTCCCATTCGCTCATCGGGCACCCGTCGACCGTGTGCCCGCCCTTGCTGGCCGCGATGAGGTCGTCGATCAGGCTATTGCCGAGGATGTCCCAGCGGTCCCGGATCAGCGTGCGGAAGAACTCGACCACGTCGGGTTGGGCCGGCAGGGTGTGCGTGGTCCTGGCCACCTCGTAGGTGCGGTTGAGCCAGCTACGCACCGTGGTGACCGTGCTCGGATCCATCCGGAGGACGTGGCAGATGGTCCGGGTGGCGATCGGGTTGGCGATCGCCTCGACGGCCTCGACGGACCCGGTCCGGTTGGGCAGGGCCGCGTCCAGGGTGTCCCGCACGATCGTTCTGACCACGGCCTCCAGTCCGTGCAGCGTCCTCGGTCTGAACGGGTTCGGCACCGCGGCGCGCAGGTCGCGGTGCCGATTACCGTCGGTGGCCCACATGGCGGCCAGGGTCGGATGGATGTGCTCCGGATCCTCGACCGAATTGCCGAACTCACAGCTGAACCGCTCCCGATCACTGAGCAGCTGGTGCACGTCCCGGAAGCTGTATACGAGCCAGGAGTCAAAAGTGGTGTCGAATGCCGGCTCGGTCGTCGGATCAAAGAATTGCGGCGGCCGAGCGGGTAGGGAAATCAGCATGCCCGCGATTGCCTTTCGTGGCACAATTTGTATGGCCGCCGAGTTTAGTGATCTCCACCACAAATCGAATCGGCGGTTTCGCCAGTCATCCTGGCGACAATATTCAGCGGCTCCTAGGATCGGCAGCGTGGAACTGACCGGCCCGTTGACGGAAGCCGACTGGGAATTGCATCGCCCGGCGGTCTTCGGGGCTGCCTACCGGATCCTGGGCACCGTGACCGAGGCCGAGGACGTGACGCAGGAGGTCTGGTTGCGCGCCGCCTCCGCCGACCTGTCCGAGGTACGGGATCCGCGCGCATGGCTGGTCACCGTGGCCGCCCGGACGTCCTACAACCTGCTGAACTCGGCGCGTGTGCGGCGCGAGTCCTATGTCGGGCCGTGGCTGCCCGAACCGCTGCTGACCGGCCCCGACGCGGCGGCCGAGGTGCTCATGGACGAGTGGGTGAGCACCGCGATGCTGCTGGTCATGGAGACGCTGACCCCCGCCGAACGTGTCGCGCTGGTACTGCACGACGTCTTCGACTTCCCGTTCGGCCAGATCGCCGAGGTGCTCGGCGGCACGCCCGCCGCCAGCCGCAAACTGGCCTCCCGCGCCCGGGCACGGGTAGCCGCTGTCGAGGAACGGCCCAGGGCATCGAAGGCCGACACCGAACGCCTGCTCAAAGCGTTCAAGGCGGCCGCCGGCGCGGGGAACCTGGCCGGCCTCATCGAGCTGCTGCACCCCGAGGCCGTCTACGTCGCCGACGGCGGCGGAAGGGTGACCGCGGCGCGCAGGCCGGTCCTCGGCTCCGAGGCAATCGCCCTGTTGGCGATCAGACAGATCGAGATCAGACGCCCCGACGCGTCCCGGGTCATCGAGGTGAATGGCTACCCGGCCCTGGCGACCTACGTCGGCGGCGAGCTGGTGTGGCTGGACACCGTGGAGATCGCCGAGGGGCGGATCACCGCGTTCCGGCGGCTGGTCAATCCGGAGAAGCTCGGTCACATCTGAGGCCGCCATCTTGTCTCCCTGCCCCAACCCGCCGATTCCGGTGGGTGCGGCTGGTGGAGAGGACGAAACGATGGCACACGTTGTGGTCGTCGGAGGCGGTTTCGCGGGCGTGTGGAGCGCGGCCGGAGCGGCGTTGGCCCGAGGCGACGCGGACCTGCGCATCACGCTGATCGCGCCCAACGAGCACCTGGTGCTTCGGCCGCGCCTGTACGAACCGGAGCCGGACCTGGCGAAGGTGGAGCTGAGCAGGATCCTCGGGCCGATCGGCGTCGAGCACCTGCGGGCCACGGTGAGCACGATCGATACCGGCTGCCGGGTGGTGGTGGCCGACGGCGCGGAGATCGGCTACGACCGCCTGGTGCTGGCGGCGGGCAGCAAGCTCGTGCGGCCGCAAGGCCTGCCCGGCGCCGCGCGGCTCTTCGACATCGACACCCTCGATGGCGCCCGGCGGCTCACCGATCACCTGCGCGACCGGGAGGGCTATTCCGCGGTGGTCGTCGGCGCCGGGTTCGTCGGCCTGGAGGCCGCGACCGCGCTGGCCGCCCGGGGCCGGGTGCTGCTGGTGGACCGGTCTGACGTGGTCGGGCACCAGCTCGGCCCCGGGCCTCGGGATGAGATCGAGGCGGCGCTGGACGAGCTGGGCATCGAACGCCGCCTCGGCACCACGGTGATCGAGGTCGGCGACGGATACGCCGTGCTCTCCGACGGCACCAGGGTCGACGCGGACGCGGTGGTCTGGTCCGTGGGGATGCGGGCCAGCGAGCTGACCCGGCAGGTCTCCGACCGGCTCGACCACCTCGGCCGGGTGCCGGTGGACCGGCGGCTGCGTGCGCTTCCCGAGGTGTTCGTCGCCGGGGACACCGCCGCGGCGGCCTACGATGCCGAGCACACCGTCATGCAGTCCTGCCAGCACGCCAGCCCGCTGGGCAAGGTCGCCGGGTACAACGCGGCGGCCGACCTGCTGGGCCTGCCGTTGCGCGAGTTCACCGCTGGGCCGTACGTCACCTGCCTGGACCTGGGCGGCGCCGGCGCGATCTTCACCCGGGGTTGGGACCGCCGGGTCATGGCTTCCGGCGCCGAGGGCGCGGTCGTCAAAAAGAAGATCAACCAAGCGATCCACCCGCCGGTGGACGACGCCGCGAAGATCCTCGCCGCCGCCGACCGCGTCTACATCGAGCTGCCCTTCTTCCCCCGCGCCGAGGAGGGGGTCGCGGCATGATCCTGGTGACCGGGGCGACCGGAAATGTCGGAAGGCACGTGCTCGCCCAGCTCCGCGCCATGGGTGTGGCCGACGTCCCCGCCCTGGTGCGTCCGGGGTCGACCGCATTTCGGCCGGACGGGGTCGAGGTCGCGACCGGAAGCCTGGAGGACCCGGATGCACTGGCCGCGTCACTGACCGAGGTCCAGGCGGTCTTCCTGGTCTGGCCGTTCCTCACTACCGATGGCGCGTCCGCCGCGCTGGAGGCGATCGGTCGGCACGGCGGGCGCCTGGTCTACCTGTCGTCGGTCGGCGCGGGCGGACCCGAGGAGCGGGTCGACCCGATCTTCAAGCTGCACGCCGACATGGAACGGCTGATCGAGGAGTCCGGGCTACCGCGTACGGTGCTGCGCTCGGACACCATCGCCAGCAACACCCTGGCCTGGGCCGAGCAGGTCCGCACCAGCGGGGTGGTGCGCGGCCCGCTCACCGCACCGACGGCGGTCATCGACCCACGCGACATCGCGGCCGTAGCCGCCCGAGCGCTCACCGACGACTCGCACGTCGACGCGACCCACCTGTTGACCGGACCCGAAGTGATCAGCCGCCCCGAACAGGTCCGGGCGATCGGGGCGGCCGTCGGCCGCGAGCTTCGCTTCGAGGAAGTCCCCGTTCCGGCGGCGCGAAGGCGGATGCTGGCCGACGGCCGCCCACCCGCCCTGGTGGACGCCCTGTTGTCGGCCGCCGAAACCCGCTCCGCCTCGACGCTGGTCACTTCGACCGTCGCCGACCTCACCGGGGAACTACCCCGCACCTTCCAACAGTGGGCACGCGATCACCGCGAGGCCTTCCGCTGAGCGCCGACTCAGCTGGGAACCGCGTGTAACTGGTGCAGGAAGGTGGCGAGCAGGCGGGGGCCGATGCAGATGGTGGCAAGTTCGTGGTCGAGGGTGACGATGCCGGCCAGCTGGTTGCTGTGGTCGATGGCGGGTGCGCCGCTGGCGCCGGGGCCGAGCAACATCCGCAGGGCGAAGTCGGCGTCGTCGGTGCCGGTGACCGGGCCTTTGTTGATGCTCCAGTGGCCGCCCGGGTAGCCGGCGACGACGAGGTGCTCGCCGGTGTGTACGGGGGTGGGGCGGGGGCGCAGGGGCGGGTTGTGCAGGCCGCGCAGTTCTAGGAGGGCGAGGTCCACGGTGGCGAGGGCGTGGTCGGTGTCGTTCCAGACCATGCGTTGGGCGCGTTGTTGGGAACGGCGGGCGTGTTCGTGTACGCCCGTGTATTCGGTCAGCGCAAGGGTGCGTACGCCGCTGACGGGCAGGCGGGGGTGGTAGCCCACGGTCAGGGCGCGTGGGTTGCCCATGATGATGACGTGCAGGGCGGTCAGCGCGAATCCGGGCGCGATCACCGTTGCGGTGCCGACGGTGTCCCGCGAGTCGCGGACGGGTAGGACGCTTCGGCGCAGCCGGCGTGAGGACGGGTTCATCGGGTTACCCCCCGAGCTGGTATCGGATAGAGGTTGAGCAACTCGTGTCCGGTCAGGTGTCGGTCGGTGACCAGTTCCAGCCGGTTGGTGGTTTCGCCGGGCACCTCCGGGCCGGACGCGATCGGCTGCTCGAAGTTGACCCGGTGAATACCCAGACCGCCGAGGTGGCGGGTGCCGGATGCGTGCCACCAGGCCTCGGCGATCAGCTCGAACAGGTACCTGGTCGGGTCGGGGCTGTCCGGCAGCCAGCTCGCCGCCATCGAGGTCAGCCGGGCCACGGTGTAGGCGAGCTCGCCGGTGCCGAGCGTCGTGCCGCGTTCGCTTTCCGGGACCGGGCCGACCCGGTGCCCGGTGATCAGCAGCGCCGGGCGCAGCCGCTGCCCAGGCAGGCGCAGCTGCATGTGGCCAACGCTGTGTGCCGGGATGAACCCGGCGGCGATGGGCTGGCGTGGCAGGCAGTACACCACCTCGTCGGTGCCGTCCGTGCAGATGCCCAGGTGCAGCGCGTAGTCCATCGTGGTGCGCAGGTCGGCCGTGGGCTCCCCCAGCGTGTGGGACAACCAGCTCAGCGGCGCGCAGTCCACCCGGTGGTCGGCGAGCGTCTGGCACACCAGGTCGGCCAGGCGCAGGTAGGTCAATGCCGGGTGCAGGTGCACCTGCCGGGTCGGGGTAGTGGTGAAGGAGAACATTCGACGGTTCCTTTTCTGGATGCTGGTGAGGGATTCGGGGCTGGGAAGGACCCGAGAGGCGGGCCGCGCGCGGTCATCGGCCACCCCCGGTGGTGACCAGCCAGCGGCCGGTGCCCGACCGCTGTGTGACGGGCAGTTCGTGGTCCGGGACGAAGTCGTGCACCGCGATCTCGGCGCCGGAGCGGGCCAGCTGAGCCAGCTCCAGAGGGGTGATCAGCCGGGCGGTCGCCGGGACGAGCCCCCAGCGCCGGGCCCACTCGACGTCGCGCGGAGTGTGGACCAACTGGGGCGGCACGGCGTCCAGCAGCGCGCGGATCGACTCGAACGGTCCGGCCGCGAGGGTGAGGTCGACCCAGTCCAGCTGGTTGGCGAGTTGGTCTCGCAGCCGTTGGTTGGGCAGTTCGGCGAGCAGCTCGACCCGCCGCTCGGCGAGCCGGGTGAGCTGCCCGCGCAGCCCCGCCTCGGACAAACCGGCAAACAGCGACGGATAGTCGTCCAGCGCCAAGTCCAGCTCCGTCACCAGGTCGCCACCGGCCAGCACGGACTCCTCCAGATCGATTGCGAGCACCCACCCGTCTGAGCCCAGCAGCAGGTTGGGCGGCCACAGCACGTCGTCGCCGGCGCGCAGCATCAGCCCGGTGAGCTGCGCACTCATCCGGCGCTGAATCGCCGGATCGCGGTAGTCCTTGGGATTCAGCGGCCGGCCGGCCACCCAAGGAGCGACATCGGCCAGCTCACCTGCGCCGAGCCAGGTCGTGCCGTCCCGGTGCGAAACCGAGTGCGTGCCGATGGCCAGTTCGGCGCGGGGCGCCGGGCCGACGACCGATTCGGGCAGCCGGGAGGCCGCCACGGCGTCGACCATCCTTCGCGCCTTGGGCCACCGGCGAAGCACCTCTGGCCGCCCGGACTCGGACTCGGACCGCACCACCCTGCGCTGGCCATCGCTCAGGACGTGGCCCCCGACGGTGCGCACACCGTCCCGCCGGCCCAGCCGGACCAGAGGCAGGCCCAGCCCCCGCGACCCGAGCGGGCGCGCGTTGACCAGCCGGGCCAGCACGGCGGCGCCCGGCATTCTCGAGCCGCGCAGTCTCGGACGCAGGACCCGGGCCAGCGCACCCTCGGCCAGCAGATCGCGCTCGGCCACGGTCAGGGTGACCAGTTCGGCGGCGACCACCGGGTCGACGAACACCGACCACACCCCGTCGGCATCCGGCGCCACGTACAGCACGACCCGGGCGTCGGCGGCGCCGGCGTACCGCGCCGGGAACTCGCGCAGGTCCGGCATCAGGTAGTACCGCACGTCGTGCGCCCGCCACCGGCGCAGCGGGTCGGCCCGCCGGTACAGCGCGTGATCCGGAGGCAATCGCTCGGCTTCGCCCAGTCGCCGCGCGATCGCGGCCGAAATCCGCCTTCGCCCGCCCAATGTGCGCACCGACCGCCCGGTGGCGGCGGACACGGTGACCCCACCACCGCGCAACCACCGCATCCGGGTCCGCACCCGGTCCGTGGCAGCTTGGGGTGCGGTCTCGCCGGGGTCGTGCGTGGCCGCCGCGCGCAGCAGTCCGGGCGCCGCGGCCAGGGTCAGGGCCAGCGCCAGCCCGCCGCCGCCGACGCCCGCCGCCCGCGGATGAATCCCGGCGAGCCAGCCCAGCAACGGCCCGTTGACCAGCGCGCCCAGGTTCACCAGCAGGAAGTACAGGCCGAGCAGCCGGCCCAGCATTTTGTCCGAAACGATCAACTGGAGGTAGCTGTTGACCGCCTGGATGTAGCCGATCAACGCCACGCCGCTCGCGGCCATCCCGACGGCGGCCAGCCACAGCTCCGGCGCCAGCCCGGTGAGCAGGACGAACGCGTCGAGCGCCAGCGCCGTGCCGACCACCCGCCGGATCCCGGGCGGTCTGGTGTGCCGGGTGTTCCAGATCGCGATGGCGAGGGTGCCTGTCGCCATCGCGGTGGCCAGCACCGGATAGGCGTACTGGCCGCCGAACACACCGAAGGCGAGCGTGGGCAGCGCCACGGCCAGCGTGCCGACCAGGACGCCCTGGACGAGTACCAGGCCGAGCACGGCCGCCACCAGTGGTTTCCCCCGTGCGTAGCGGAACCCGGCGCGCAGTGTCTCGCGTTCGCCATCGGCCCGCTCGGAGAGCGCGGACCACACCGGCTTGATCGCCAGCAGGCCGAGGATCGCGCCGATGTAGGCGAGCCCGTCGATCACGAACACCCAGCCGACGCCGAAACTCGTGATGATCAGGCTCGCCATCGCGGGGCCGAGCACGCCCAGGGTGTTGGTCATCAACGACATCAGCGCGTTCGCCGCTGGCTGCCGATCCCGGCCGACCAGGTACCGGGTGAGCACGCCACGCGCCGGGGGTTGCAGCGCGTTCGCCGCGCTGGACAGCGCACCGAGCGCGTACAGCAGCGGCAGCGAGATCAGTGCGGTCCGTTCGAGCAGGCCGACGGCCAGCACGACCACGCCCACCACTCCGACGGTCACCACCAGGACAAGCCGCTTGTCCCGCACCCGGTCGGCGAGCACCCCGGCCGGGGCGGACAGCAGCACCCCGGGCAGCGTCTGTGCGGCGAGCATGAAGCCGAAGGCGACCGGATCGTTGTGGGAGAGCATCAGCACCAGCACGTCCAGCGCGGTACGCAGCATTGAGGTGCCCAGCCACGACACGGCCTGCCCGGAGAAGTACCGCCGGAAGCCACGGTTGCGCTCGTTCTTGGCGAGCAGTTCGCGGAACGCGTTTTCCCGTCCGATCCGCGACCACGCCGTCAGGCCGGCGCGGGCGATGAGCAAGCCGACCAGCCCCAACCCGGCGGCCTCGACGCCGAACAGTGCGAGGGCAAGCACGATCAGCGTGACGGCGCTCGGGCGCGTCAGCACCCGGGTCCACACCCGGGCGGGGGCACTCTCAGGCTCGGTCTCGCTCGGGTTGTGCTCGGCCGCCGCGCGCCGCAGTCCCGGGGCCGCGGCCAGGGTCAGCGTCAGCGCCAGCCCGCCGCCGACGATGCTCGCCGCTCGTGGATCCATCCCGCCGAGCAAACCCAGCAACGGCCCGTTGACCAGCGCGCCCAGGTTCCACAGCAGGAGGTACAGGCCCAGCTGCCGGCCCTGCATCTCTTCCGGGACGATCGAGAGGAAGTAGTTGTAGACGGCGTTGACGTAGGCGAGCAGCGCCGCGCCGCTGGCGGCCGTCGCGGCGGCGGCCAGCACAAGGTTCGGCGCTACGCCGGTGAGCAGGGCGAACGCGTCGAGCGCCAGCGCGGTGCCGATCACCCGCCGAATGCCGGACACCTTCGGGCGGAGGGTGTTCTTGACGGCCGTGGCGAGGGTGCCTATCGCCAGTGCGGTGGCCAACACCGGGTAGGCGGCCGGGCCGCCGAATGCCCCGAAGGCCAGTGTCGGCAGCACCACGGCCAGCGTGCCGACCAGCACGCTCTGCGTCAGTACTAGCCCGAGCACGTCCGCGACCAGCGACCTCTTCCGGGCGTAGCGGAGTCCGGCACGGAGCAACCCGCGCTCGCGGTTGGCCTGCTCGGTACGTCCGGACAACACCGGCTTGATCGTCAACAGCCCGAGGACGACCGCCAGGTAGCTGACAGCGTCGATCGCAAAAACCAAGCCGACGCCGGACCACGCGATGAGCAGGCTGGCCATCGCCGGCCCGAGCACGCCCAGGGTGTTGACCAGCAGCGTCATCAACGCGCCCGCCGCCTCTATCCGGTCCTTGCCGACCAGCTGCACGACAAGCACGCCTCGGGTCGGCTGCTCAAGGGTGATCACGGCGGTGGACAGCGTGCCCAGCGCGAACAGCAAGGGCAACGACATCAGGTGGGTTCCGTGGAGCAGGCTCGTGGACAGCCCGATCACGGCAAGCGCGGCCTCGGTCGCCACCATGACGCGTCGCTTGTCCCGCACCCGGTCGGCGAGCACCCCGGCGTGGGCGGCAAGCAGCACGCCGGGCAGCGTCTGCGCCGCGAGCATCCAGCCGAGGGCGCTCGTCCCGCCGAGGGCCACCGCCAGCAGATCCAGCGCGGTGCGCAGCATCGAGGTGCCGAACCACGACACGACCTGCCCCGACAGGTACCGCCGGTAGTCGCGGTTGCGCTCGTTCTTGGTGAGCAGCTCGCGGAACGCGTTCTTGGTCTTCTCGTCCGGCGGGCTGCGCGATCGCGGCATGCCCGGGTTCCCCGGCTTTGCTGAGGCGAGCACCGCGCGGGCGAGCTCGGCCTGGAGGTCCGGGTCGGCGAGGCGTACCTCGGCCAGCACGATCATCAGTGACTCGGCCCAGGCCGGACGGTCCTCGGCGGGCAGCTCGGCCAACCGGTCCAGCGCCGTCCGCGCGGTTCGCAGGAACTCCGGTCCGAGCTCGGCCGGCACCGGGGCGTCGATCGGGGCGAGTGCCATGGTCAGCCAGGCCGCGTCCCGCGCCCGCTCCTCGGCCGGTCGCCGGCGCGAAACTGCCCCCGCCCCGCGGGGCACGACCGGCGTGCCGCCTCGGATCAGCCGCAAGAGACCCACCGACCGGCCGATGCCGGGAAGCGTGAGCAACAGCTCGTGCGCTTCGTGCAGCGCGGTGACGGCTCGGGCCAGGGCGGCGTGGGAGTCGCTGGCCGCGGCGTCGAACTCCGCCGGCAGCGGCTCGGCAAGCGTCGGGCCCGTCCGGCTCCGCGAGTCGAAAGTGGCGACATGACCCCCATTGAGCAGCGCCAGCTCCATCGCGTACGCCCACTCCCCGTTGGGCAGGTAAGGCCGGCGCAGCCAGCGTGCCCAGCCGACGGTCAGCGCGACCCGCTGTGCTTCGGTGGTCCCGGCGCCCAGCAGCGCCTCTCCGGGGCGGCCGGTGCCCAGCCAGGCGGCCGCCACGTCGGGCGCGGCCAGGCGGAGCAGGGAGTAGTCCGTCAGCTCGCGGAAAGCCCGCAGCGCGTTGTCCACCTGGCCGGCCATTGCCAGCAGCCGCGCCAGGTCAGCGTGGGCGCGGGACAACAACCGCCACTCCGGCGCCGAGTGGCCGGCCAGCGACCGGGCTCGCGCCAGCTGACTGTGCGCCACACGCAGCGCGGCCAGTGCCCCGGTCCCGGCGGTCCGCCGCGCCGCGCGGGTGGTCAGCGCGTGGCGCGCGAGGTGACCCACCGACACCACCGTCAGTCCACCGAGCAGCACCAGCATGCCGGCGACTTTCACCGAGCCGGGCACGATGAACGGCGGCGGCTCCACCAAGCCACCGGTGACGAACAGCCCGAGCGTGACCAGCCCGGTGACCGTGATGCGGCGCAGCGCCGCCCGTACGGTCGGGCTGAACACGGCCAGCGCCACCACGATCATGATCAGCCCGCCCATCTGCAACGGGACCCTCGGGCCAACAGAAGCGAGCCCGCCGAGCAGCAACCCGCCGAGCGCCGGACCGAGCCGGGACACCGACTGGTAGAGCCCGCCCGCCAGTCCCCGCAGCCACTCCTCGACGCTCAGCTGCATGGCGGAGCTGGCCATGGTGAGGAACAGCATCGAGAAGAACCCGAAGGGCAGCAGCGCCAGTGCGGTGCTCTCCAGGGAGGGCATCGACCCGCTGACCATCGCTGACAGTCCGAACAACAGGGCGACCGTGACGATCGACCGCCGCGAGGGTGCGGAGCCACCGCCGCGTGCGGCGAGCCAGGCGGAGACCACCGTGCCGAAGAACGAGCCGGCCGCCACCGCGCCGGACAGCAGCCCGAAGCCGGCCGCGTCGCTGTGGAACACCCCGCTGGAAAGTGGCGGCAGCGTCACCCCACTGTTCAGCGCCACGGCGCCCAGCACGAAGGTCAACGGGACCACCACGCGCACCCTGGGCAGCCGGGCCATGGTGCGCCCGCCCTCGGCGATCGACCGGGTGGTTATCCGTACCGCCTGCCAGAACCCGCCGAGCGGTGGGTGGATCTCCCCGCGCCCGGTGCGGATCTTCAGCAGCGTCCACACCACCACGCCGTAGCTCGCCGCGTTCAGCAGGAAGACCGGCCCGGTGCCGACGGCGCTGATCAGCCAACCGGCCAACGGCGTGCCCACCATGAACGAAAGCTGGGCGAGTGCGGCGGTCCAGGCGATCATGGTCCGGATCTGGTTCGCCGCCACCAGCCTTGGGGTGAACGCGAAGCGGGTCGGCGTCTCGATCGCCGAGGCTACGCCGGTGAGCAGGGCCAGCGGGAACACCAGCCACAGGCCGGCCGCGCCGAACAGGTCCGCGAACCCGAGGACCAGCGAGATCCCGCCCAGCACGAGGTTGCCGACGAACAGGATGCCGCGCTGGCTCATCCGGTCCGCCAGCGCACCGCCCCAGATGCTCAGGAAGGTCGGCCCGAGCTGCAGCAGCGTGGCCACGCCGACCGCCGTCGCGCTGAAATCGGTCAGCCGGAGCACCAGCCAGTCCTGAGCCAGGATCTGCATTGCGGTGCCGGCCCCGGAGAACCATTGCCCGATGAAGAAGACCCGCGTATCCCGTCGCCGCATCGGGGCGAACATGCCGGTGTCACCGGCCGACAGGCCGGCGTCCGGCCGTGTGGCGTCCGGCGGAGGGAGGTGGCGGTTGCGGACCCACGCGGTGAAGATGCCGCCGAGCACCACCGCGCCGATGAGCCCCAGCGCGGCGGCCACCGGCCAGCCGGTAATGGTCGGCACCCCACCCGGCACATCGGCGGCGGCGGGCAGGGCGGTCCCCAACATGATCGCCACCGGCAGGCCGACCAGCGCGGCGACCCGGCGCCCGGTCCGCGCCCGGTCCGCCCGCTCACCGGTGACCAGGTTGATCAGTACCCGAGCCGGTGGGAGTGGCATCCTCAGCAGGCGCTCCTCAGCGACGCCGTGTACGCGGGCAAGCTCTCGGTCGGCCAGCAGGGTGCGTTGGGTGAGATCGACGGAGCGCAGCCCGCGCAACACCAGTTCGTCCAGGTAGATGACCCGCCGGCCGCCCTCGTTGCGGAAGTACATCAGCACGCCGAGATCGGGCTCACCGTTCTTGGTCAACCAGCGGTTGAGCCGGTGCACGACACGCACTTCGATGTCGTCCGACCAGCCCTCGCTGGCTGCCCGCACCAAGGCGTACTCATCGGAGCTTGCCGGCTCACTGCCCAGCTTGTCGATGCCCCGCTCGATCAGTGCCCGACGGTTCCGGTCGGGCATGACTTGCTCGCCGGTGGCCAGCCGGATCGCCAACGGCCCGTTGCCCGGTTGCGCGTCCAGCAGTTGGGCGCGGTAGTCGGCGACGTCGTCCAGGGCATGCTTGAGGGTGGTAAAGCTGAACTCGCCCCGGGCGACGTAGGTGGCCGTGCCCAGCAGGTCAGCGAGGTCGTCCAGCAGCCGCTGGTACTCCCAGACGGGCTCGTCGGCGCGGCGGGCCAGCTCGTCCAGAACGGTCTTGCCCAGCTCGGAGAGTTCGTGACGGCCGCCCTCGCCCGGGACCAATAGTCCCAGCCCCCGGTGAACGAAAGCGTTCACACGCTTTCGGGTGAACCTTGCGGTAAGCCCGGTGACGGCCGCGGCCGCCCTATACGGAGTCATGCCCCCTTTCGCGCCAAACAAGGTCAGCAGGTACAGCGACGAGTTCTTCCCGGCGACGGGTTCCGGACGCGGCGCCAACCCGCTGTCCGGGTCGGCGCGCAGTGACCAGATCAGCGACTTGACGCGTGCCCTGCCATATCTGGCCGATGTCGGCACCAGGGTGCTGGTGAACCATTTCGCGAGTTCGTCCCAGGCCGGGTGAGGGCGTGGCGCGGGCTGGTGAATCCCCGCCCACAGCGCCCGGCCGTCCGCCGTCACCTTGATGCGGAGGTCGCCACCCGGGCTTTCCGAGGCCACGGTGACCAGCCCCCAGCCGGCATACGCCTCGATCTGGGCCGGAAGGGCGCCGCGCCTCAACCCACTTACCGCCTCCGCCTCCGCCTCGGTCAGGCCCCGATCACCGGCCTTGACCAGCGCCCCCAAGGTGGCCCCCATGGCCTTCTCCGGCGCACCCGCCCGCTTCGGCATCCACCCCGGTCTGCCCTGCTTGCGCCGGGGTTCGGGGATGACTCTGGTGCGCACCAGCAGCGCCGTCAGTTCGTTGTTCGGGTAGACGTCGTCGCCGGGCTCGATGCGTAGCAGCTCGGCCTGTGCAAGGCCGTACAGCACCCGCCGAGCGGCGCGCTCCGACAACCCCGCCAGTTGGGTGTTGCGCAACTTGTCGATCAGCGTTCCCGGTCGGTCGATCACCGTGCGCAGCAACGCGATCACCCCGGTTGGTCCGGCGCGCGGCTCCGTCAGGTCCCGTGCCGCCAGGTAAAGCCGGGTGATCAGTTCACGTTCCCGGTCATCCCGGTGGGTGGCGGTCAGTGCGAGCAGGGCCGAGCGATCGGCCTCCGGCATGCCATCCAGCTCGAGTCGGTTCCAGGCGTGGATCTCTTCCGCCGCCTCGACTTCACCGCCGGGATCGCGGGTCACGGGCAGGCGCGGGTCGGGCGGTGTGCTCGGTCGCAGGGCCCGCAGCTCGGCGCGGTAATCGACTACGTCATCCAGGGCACGCTTGAAGCGGGTAAAACTGGCCTCGCCCCGGGCGACGCTGATGGCCCTGCCCAACAGGTCGGCGAGGTCGTCCAGCAGCCGCTGGTACTCCCAGGCAGGCTCGTCGGCGCGGCGGGCCAGCTCATCCAGGACAGCCCTGCCCAGCTCGGAGAGCTCGTAACGGTCGCGCTGACGCAGAACCAACAACCCCAACCCCCGGTGAGCAAAGGCGTCCACCCGGTTACGGGTGAACCTCGCCGTGAACCCGGGGACGGCCGCCGCCGCCTGGTCCGGAGTCAGCCGTTCCTTGCCAAACAAGGTCAGCAGGTGCAGCGACGAGTTCTCCCCGGCAGCGGGCACCGGACGCGGTGCCAGCCCGCCTCCCGGGTCGGCGCGCAGCAACCAGATCAGTGACTTGACCCGCGCCCTGCCGTATCTGACCGACGTCGGTACCAGGGTGCTGGCGAACCATTTCGCGAGCTCGTCCCACGCCGGATGAGGGCGGGGCGCCGGCCGGCGGATCCCCGCCCACACCGCCCGGCCGTCCGCAGTCACCGTGTATCGGAGGATGCTGCTCCCTGATACATCGAAGGACTCGGTGGCCAGCCCCCAGTCGACGTACGCCCGGAACGTGCGCGCAACGTTGCTTTGTCCCACGTCCGGATTGGCCGCATGCGCCTCTCGCACGATCAGACCGCTTTCGCCGGCCTCGACCAGCGCCCCCAAGGTGGCGCCCATTGCCTCTTCCGGCACATCGGCCCGGTTCGGGATTCCCGGCGGCCTGCCCCGCTTGCGCCGGGGTTCGGCAACCACTCCGGCGCGCAGCAACAGCGCCCTCAGTTCCTCGTTCGGGTAGACGTCGTCGCCGGGCTCGATGCGTAGCAGCTCGGCCTGTGCCAGCCCGTACAACACCCGCCGGCCGGCGCGCTCCGACAACCCCGCCAGGTGGGTGTTGCGCAACTTGTTGATCATTGATCCCGGTCGGTCGATCACCGTGCGCAGCAACGCGATCACCCCGGTTGGTCCGGCGCGCAGCTCCGTCAGGTCCCGTGCCGCCAGGTAAAGCCGGGTGATCAGTTCACCTTCCCGCTCGGCGGCACCGATCCCCAAGCGGTCACCGAGCCAGGCGGACGCGTGTTCGCCCTGGTGGCTGGCGATCAGCAGGAGCAGCGCCGAACGATCGGCCTGCGATATGCGGTCCAGCTCGTCGCGGAACGCGAAGTCCGATGCCATCTGTCCGGTGTGGGCGACGGTGTCGCCGTTGTCGGGTCTCTGGGTCCAGGTGAGGTACGGGTCGGCGTCGACCGTCTTGCGGATGTCGGCGGGGCGGACCCACAGCAGGATGGCCAGGGATTCGGGCGTCGGGGCGGGGAGTCGGTGGATGTGTCGCCGGTACAGCGCTGTGCCGATGCGGTCGGCGGGCGAGCGAACGTCGTCGGGGTCGTCGATGGACGCGTACGTGTCGCCGAGGTCCCTTATCGCGGCTTCGATCTGTTGGTGCAACTCGTCGGGTAGTGGCATCGAGGTGTCGCGTGGGTAGTTCCGGGCCTGGTCGAGTAGGTCGGCGGCCTCGTCGAACCGGGTCGGTCCACCATCGGTGAGATGGCGTTTGGCGGCGACCAACAGCTGGTTGACGTGGTTCGGCCGGCTCCCCTTCTGTGCGCCGGTGATCAGGTCGATCAGTACCTGGGTCGGCGGCAGTGGCATTTTCAGCAGATCTTGGTCGCGAACGCCGTGCACGCGGGCGAGTTCTCGGTCGGCTAGCAGGGTGCGTTGGGTGAGGTTGAGGGAGCGCAGGCCTTGCAGGACGAGTTTGTCCAGGTAGATGACCTGCCGGCCGGTTTGGTTGCGGAAGTACATCAGTACGCCGAGGTGGGGTGCTCCGTTCTTGGTCAACCAGTGGTTGAGTCCGTTTACGGCGTGCACTTCGATGTCGTCTGACCAGTTTTTGCTGGCTGCGCGCACCAAGGTGTAGTCGTCGGTGTTGACCGGGTGGCTGCCCAGTTGGTCGATGCCCCGCTCGATCAGCTTCCGGTGGGCTTGGTCGGGCATGACTTGTTCGCCGGTGGCCGGCCGGATCGCCAACGGCCCGTTGGGCGCCAGCTGGGCGCGGTAGCTGACGACCTCGTGCAGGGCGTGCTTGAGCTGCTCATAGTCGGGCTCGCCCCGGATGAGTTCGGTGGGCCTGCCGAGCAGGTCAGCGAGGTCGTTCAGGAGTCGCTGATACTCCCGGATCGGCTGGGTGGCGCGCCCGGCCAGATCGGCCAGGATGTCCTCGGCCAGGAGGGTGAGCCGATAGCGGCCGTCGGGATAGCGGACCAAAAGGCCCCATTTCGCTTCGGCGAAGACGTACATGCGCCCTCGGGTGACCTCCGAGTCGACCCCGGTGATGGCCGCCCCCGCCTCTTGGGGACTCATCCCCTCTTCTCTCGACCCGATCATGGTCAGCAGGTGCAGGGACGAACTCTCCCCGGTGGCGACCATGGCTTCTTCCGGCGCGTCGGCCCGGACCGGGATCCGCTTGCGCCGGGTTTCGGGGATGACCCCCGCACGCACGAACAGCGCGGGCAGGTGCTCGTTCGGATGGACCTCGTCGCCGGGCGCGGCCTCCGATATGTCATCCGGCTCGGGTCGGGTCCCGGTCGGGTCCGGCCGGGACGACAACGGTTTGTTGCGCGGCACGTCCGGCGGCACGCCCAGCGGCTCGGCGCGGTAGTTGACGATGTCGCTCAGTGCCCGCTCGAGCTGCGCAAGGGCGGGGTTCTTCAAGGTGAGCTTTGCGGACCCGCCCATTAGGTCAGCCAGGTCGTCCAGCAGTCGCTGGTACTCCCAGATCGGCTCGTGGACGCGGCGGGCGAGCGCCGCCAGGGTGTCCCTGCCCAGCTTGGAGAGCTGGTACCGGCCGTCGTCGAGCAGCGCGAGCAGCCCCAGTCGTGGGTGGGCGAGCGCGCGCATCTGTTTTTGGGTGACCTTCGGGTCGAGCCCGGCGACGGCCGCCGCCTCGTCGGGGGTCCTCCCCTCTTCCACCTGCCCGGCCACGGTCAGCAGGTGCAGCAGCGAGTTCTTCCCGGCGACTGGCACTGGGCGCGGGGCCAGCCCGCTGTCCGGGTCGGTGCGTAGTGACCAGATCAGCGACTTGACGCGCGCCCTGCCGAGGGTGAGCGCCGTCGGCACCAGGGTGCTGGCGAACCAGTCCGCGAGTTCGTCCCATGCTGGGTGGGAGCGCGGCGCCGGCCGCAGAATCCCCGTCCACACCGCCAGGCCGTCCGCCGTCACCCTGTACCGGATGACGTCGCTCCCCGGCTCGTCGTAGGACTCGGTGACCAGACCCCAGTCGGCATATGCGTGGAGTTGGAGCGAAACGCCGGCGTACCCAACGCCCGGATTGGCCAGATCCGCTTCCGCCGAGGTCGTTCCCCGGCCACGGGCCTTGACCAGCGCCTCCAAGGTGGAGCCCATGGCCTCTTCCAGACCATCGGCCCGAATGGGGGTCGCCATCGGCCTGCCCCGCTTGCGCCCAGGCTCGGAGATGACTCCGGCGCGCACCAGCAGCGCGGTCAGCTCCTCGTTCGGGTAGATGTCGTCGCCGGGATCGATACGCAGCAGCTCGGCCTGCGCCAGCCGGTATAGCTCCCGTCGGCCGGTGTGCCTCGACAACTCGGTCAAGCCGGTGCCGCGCAAGCTGTTGACCAGTGTTCCCGGCCGCTCGATGACCGTGCGCAGCAACGTGATCACTGCGGTGAGTTCGGCGGGCAGCCCCGCCAGGTGCCGCGCCGCCCGGTACAGGCGGATGATCAGTTCGCGTTCCCGCTCGGCGGCGCCGCTGCCCGATCGGTCACCGACCCACACCGGCCTGTGCTCGGCCTGGTGGCTGGCGACCAGCGCGAGCAGCGCCGAGCGATCGGCCTCCGGCATGCGGTCCAGCTCGTCCCGGACCTGCCGGAACCCGATGTCCGCCTGCGGGTCGTCGACGGAGTCCGGGTAGGTGGGGACACCCTCCGGCGCTCCGCCTCCATCGACGAACTCGTCGACGAAGAACGGCACCAGCTCCGCCGGGTCCTGGAGCTGGGCGGCCAGCATCTGTCCGGCGTAGGCGACGGTGTCGCCGCCGTCGGGTCCTCGGGCCCAGGGCAGGTGCGCGGTGGCGTCGACCGTCTTGCGGATGTCGGCGGGGCGGACCTGCAGCAGGATGGCCAGGGATTCGGGCGTTGGCGCGAGGAGTCGGTGGATGTGTCGCCGGTACAGTGCCGTGCCGATGCGGTCGGCGGGCGAGCGGACGTCGTCCGGGTCGTCGATGGACCTGTACCCGGCGCCGAGGTTGCTCACTGCGGCTTCGATCCGTTGACGCAACCCGCTGGGTAGCCAGACCGAGGTGTTGCGCAGGTAGCGCTGGACCTGGTCGAGCAGGTCGGCGGCCTCGTCGAACCGGGTCGGCTCAGCGGCGGCGAGATGGATTTCGGCGGCCGTCAACAGCTGGTTGATGTGGTTTCGCCGGTTTGCCTTCGGTGCGCCGGTGATCAGGTCGATCAGTACCTGGGTCCGTGGCAGCGGCATCTTGAGTAGGTGTTTTTCGGTGACGCCGTGTGCGCGGGCGAGTTCTCGGTCGGCTAGCAGTGTGCGCTGGGCGAGATCGAGCGAGTGGAGCTCGCGCAGCACGTGTTTGTCCAGGTAGATGACCCGGCGGCCGTCCTCGTTGCGGAAGTACATGAGCACGCCGAGATCGGCCGCGTCGTTCTTGGCCAACCAGTGGTTGAGTCCGTCCACGACGCGCACTTCGATGTCGTCCGACCAGTTCTTGCTGGCGGCCCGCACCCGGGCGTAGTCGTCGGCGTCGACCGGCTGGCTGCCCAGTTTGTTGATGCCTTGCTCGATCAGCTCCCGGCGGGCCTGGTCCGGCATGATCTGCTCACCTGTGGCCAGCAGGATCGCCAATGGCCCGTTGCGCGGCAGCTGGGTGCGGTAGCTGACGACGTCGCGCAGGGCTTGCTCGAGCTGTGTGTAGCCGGGTTTGCCCGGTTCGAGTTTGGTGGTCCGGCCGGCCAGGTCAGCGAGGTCGTCCAGTAGCCGCTGGTACTCCCAGATCGGTTCATCGGCCCGGCGGGCCAGCTCGTCCAGGATGTACCTGCCCAGCCAGGAGAGCTGGAAGCGGCCGTTCTTGCCCAGCACCAGCAGTTCGAGTTCCGGTTGGGTGAGGGCGTACATGCGCCCTCGGTTGTCCACCGGGCGGAGCCCGGTGGCGACCGCCTGCACCTCATCGGGGAGCAGTCCCCCTTCTTCGGCGCCGACCATGGTCAGCAGGTGCGGCAGCGAGTTCTTCCCGGAGACGGGTTCCGGGCGTGGAGCCAGTCCACTGTCGGGCTCGGTGCGCAGTGACCAGATCAGCGACTTGACGCGCGCCGTGCCGAGCGCGACCGGTTTCGGTACGAGGGTGCTCGTGAACCAGTCCGCGAGCTCGTCCCAGGCCGGATGGGGGCGGGGTGCCGGCCGGTGAATTGCCGCCCACACAGCCCGGCCGTCCGCCGTCACCCTGTAGCGGGGGGTGACACGGCCCGGCGCTACCGGGGTCTCGGTGACTAGACCCCAGCCGGCGTACGCCTGGAGCTGTGCTGATACGACGGCGCGCCACAACCCGCTGACCAACGCCAGCGCCTCCGCCAAGGTCAGGCCCCGCTCACCGGCCTCCACCAGTGCGTCCAAAGTGGCGCCCATGGCCTTTTCCGGTGAATCGGCCCGGATCGGGATCCCCGCCGGCCTGCCCACCTTCCGCCGGGGTTCGGGGATGACTCCGGCGCGCACCAGCAGCGCGGTCAGCTCCGTGTTCGGGTAGATGTCGTCGCCGGGATCGATGCGCAGCAACTCGGCCTGCGCCAGCCGGTACAGCTCCCGCCGGCCGGTGTGCTCCGACAACCCGGGCAAGCCGGTGTCGCGCAGGTTTTCGAGCGCCATTCCGGGCCGTTCGGTCACCGGGCGCAGCACCGCGATCACCCCGGGGAGTCCGGCGCGCAGTCCCGCCAGCTGTCGCGCCGCTTGGTGCAGCCGGATGATCAATTCATGTTCCCGGTCATCCCGGTGGGCGGCGACCAGCGCGAGCAGCGCGGAGCGATCGGCCTCCGGCAAACCATCCAGCTCGGCCGAGTCCAACACCATGTCGTGGTGCTCGGCGTCGGCCGTCCCGCGGACGTCGGCGGGGCGGACCGGCGGATCGTCCGGCACGACCTGCTCGCCGGTGTCTGGCCGGGGCGCCGACGGCCCGTTGCGCAGCACGTCCGGCGGCACGCCCAGCAGCGCGGCCTGGTATTGGACGACGTCTCCCAGGGCCTGCTCAAGTCTCACGAAGGCGGACCCGCCCAGTTCGAGCTTCGCAGACCCGCCCAGCAGGTCAGCGAGGTCGTCCAGTAGCCGCTGGTACTCCCAGATCGGTTCATCGGCCCGGCGGGCCAGCTCGTCCAGGATGTACCTGCCCAGCCAGGAGAGCTGGAAGCGGCCGTTCTTGCCCAGCACCAGCAGCCCCAGTTCCGGGTAGGTGAAGGCGTACATCCGGTTTCCGTTGGTTGACGGGCGGAGCCCGGTGACAGCCGCCGCTTCGTCGGGGGTCATCCTCCCTTCCGCCCCGATCTTGGTCAGCAGGTGCAGCAGCGAGTTCTTGCCAGCGGCGGGTTCCGGGCGTGGGGCCAATCCGCTGTTCGGATCGGCGCGCAGCGACCAGATCAGCGACTTGACGCGCGCCCTGCCGAGGGTGAGCGCCGTCGGCACCTGGGTGCTAGCGAACCAGTCCGAAAGCCCGTCCCACGCTGGATGGGGGCGGGGTGCCGGCCGGTGAATTGCCACCCACACCGCCCGGCCGTCCGCCGTCACCCTGTACCGGATGACGCGGCTCCCCGGGACGTCGTAGGACTCGGTGGCCAGCCCCCAGTCGACGTACGCCTGCAGTTGGCGCGAAACGCGATCGCGCCCCACATCGGGGATGGCCGCTTCCGCCACGGTCAGGCCCCGGCTATCGGCCTCGACCAGCGCGCCCAAGGTGGCGCCCATGGCCTTCTCCGGCACATCGGCCCGACGCGGGATGCCAGCCGGCCTGCCATGTGTGGGGCGGCTCTTGGGGATGACTCCGGTGCGTACCAGCAGCGCAGTCAGCTCCCGGTTCGGGTAGACGTCCCCGCCGGGCTCGATACGCAGCAACCCGGCCTGCGCCAGCCGGTACAACACCCTCCGGCCGGCGTGCTCCGACAACCCTGGTAGCCCTCTGTCGCGCAGCTTCGCGATCAGCGTCCCGGGCCGGTCGATCACCGCGCGCAGCAACGCGATCACGCCGGTGGGCGAGGCTTCGCGCACACCCGCCTCGGCGAACACCTCGGCCAGGTGTCGCGCCGCCCGGTGCAGCTCGGTGATCAGCTCCCGGTCCCGCTCGACGGAGCCCGCGCCCGCCGGCACGCGCTCGTCCCGGGATCCAGCGATCAGCATGAGCAGGGCGGCGTGATCGGCTTCCAACAACCCGTCGGTGGGGTCGGCCCGCAGCAGGATGGCCAGCGCTTCTGGCGTCGGCGCCGGGAGCTGGTGGGCGGCGCGGCGGTCCAGGACCGTGCCGATGCGGTCGGCGAGCGAGCCGGTGCCGTCCGGGTCGTCGATGGACGCGTATTCGTCGGCGAGGCGGCGCAGCGCGGCTTCGGTCAGTTCGGACAACACGTCGTGCCGGGGCACCGACGGGTCGCCCAGGTAGCGGCGCACCTGGGCGAGGCGATCGGCGGCCTCGTCGAACCGGGTCGGCCCGTCAGCGTCGAGGTGGCGCTCGGCGGCCGCCAGCAACAGGCGGTGGCGCACCCATTCGTCGAACCGGACCAGCATCCGGGTTTCGCGCGCCAGTTCGCGGGCGACGAGTTCGGCGCGCATCAGCTGCCAGGGCGGGGTGTGCCCACGCCGGACGAGGGAGATGCGCGCGGAGTAGGCCGCCGAGGCCAGCCCAGCGGCCTCACCGGCGAGCAGCTCGTTGGCGTGCGCCCGCGTGAGGACGGCGGCCAGCACCTCCGGGTCATCGGCGCCCGTACCGCTGCGCAGCACCCGTACCCAGCCACCGACGGCACGCAACCGGAACTCGGCGATCTCCTCGGTGAGCTGGGCGTCGACCTTGGCGAACCACCGCCCGGTCGCGCCGTCGCTGGTGAACACGATGCGTGAGCCGACCCGTCGTACCTCCCGCCATTCGGCGAGCACCCCGGCGGTCGGTTCGTCGATGCGGGCCAGCTCATCGAGCCCCGCCGCGACCACCGCACGGTCGGCCTCGGTGTAGTCGAGCATCCCGGGGGCACCGGTGAACGTGCTGCGCAGTCCGTCGATCCCGGCGAGCAAGCCGAACGGGGCGCCGACCCGCGCGTCCGCCTGGTGATCGAGCCAGCGTTGCACCAGCAGCTTGGCGAGGATGACCAGCGCCTGGGCGTATCCGGGGGGTCCCCGCACGCGCAGCGTCGCTGTTCTCGCCGCCCCGACCGGGGTGTGCGCGTGCATCACCGCGATCGTGATGACCTTGTCGAGCTCCGGGTCGGCGACATCCCACGAGTTGTCGGAGGGCCGGTGGTGTTCGTGGCTGGCCGGTTCGGTGGCGTGCAGGATGGTGTGGCGTACCAGTCCCAGGCCGCGCATGGCACGGCGTGCCTTGATGAGCCTGGGCCCGTCGTACCAGACCGTCGGCACCGTCAGGTCGAACCCGCCCCGGTGCCATCGGACCCGGAACCGGGCCCCCGCCGCCGCGAGCCGCAGCTCGTCGGTTAGCAGCTCGGCCACGTCACGGGATTGCTCCGGTGCCTGGTCCCAGCGGTAGCCCAGCAGCAATAGCCGGCCGTCCGGCCCGGTGTGTTCGATCTTCTCGATGCCGGCGGCGTGGTGATCCGCGCCGTAGTTCTGATCGTCGAACGCGCGCAGCGCGTACGCCCACTCCGAGGTGAGCAGCCGGGCGTTGGTCAACGTCGCCCCGCTGCCCGGCGCCCGGGCCTGACGGCCGAACAGCCCGGTAAGGCCCAGCGCGTCCCCGGCCCAGGTGCGCAGCAGCTTCATCAGCGACCCGACGGTGGCGCCGGAATGCACCGCCGGGCGGGCACCCAGCTCGCCTAGTGCGTGCAGCACCGGCGCGATGTTCGGTGCGCCCAGCACGCCGGCCGCTTCCGAGCGCACCGCCAACAAGCCGTCCGGGCCGAGCGAGTCCGCCACACCGGTCAGCACCGCACGGATCTCGTCCGGCGTGGAGAGATCCCTGTGGGGGTGCTCCTCCTCGGCTAGCCGGCCGAACTCGATGATCAGGCGATCCAGCCGCGTCAGCAGGCCGATCGCCGCCGCGCGCCGCGTCGCGTCGGTGCGGGCACCCAACAGTCGCCCGAAGGATGCCCACAACCCACCGCGCGCGGTCGGCCAACCCGCGCCCGGCGCCCACTCGCCGGTGACGTCGGCGATGGGCTTCACCTGCTCGAACACGAGCGGGATGTCACCGTCGTCCAGCATGCGGCCGACCAGGCTGGCCAGATCGAGTGGGCCGTCTGCGTCCTCGGACAGCCGAGCGCGGAGCAGCGCCTGGGCACGGAGCAACGGCTCCGCCAGGCGTTCCCGGTCGGCGCGGTGACCGGTCTGATCGGCACCCGGGGTGGCGTGGAACCGCCGTTCGTGGTCCACCGCCTCCGCGAACCAGTCCCACAACTTCTCGCCCGCCGGCATGTCCACCACATGTGTCAACAACCACAGGTGGCCCACCCACCAGTCGGTGATCACCGTCTCCCCACCGGCGGTGAACAACGGGACCACTTCCAACACCGCTGGGTCGATCCCTCGGGCACGCAACCTGTCAGCGGCGTCCTGGTGGCTCACCACCCACACGGTCTGGTCGCGTCGGTGCCCGAGCACCTCCGGGGCCAACGCGCCGTACCGAGGCAGCTCGCGCATCACCGCTGCCAGCGCCGGCCTTTCCCCGTTGATCAGCTCGCGCAGCGCCAGCTCGCCGTCGTGCAGCTCGGCCGGGTACCGCTCGTCCAGGTCGGTCACCCAACGGGCGATGGCTGCCCGTACCACATCCGTGATCTCCCCGGCGGTGAAGTCGGCCGCCAGGATCTCCAGCACGGCCTCTTCCGCCCGAGCCAGCCACGCCGGGGAGTAGCCGTCCGGGTCGCCGTGGTAGACCGCGCGTTCCTCGGCAGAGACCAGCGCGCGGCCGATCGGGCGCACCGTCACGTCGATCTCCCGACGCTGCTCGTCGGTGAGCCGGGCGGAGTCGGTTCGCATGGTGACCAACCGTCGGGCGAGAGCGAAGTGAGCGCGGGCCAGCTGGACCAGCACGACAAGTAGCACGCCCATCCCGACCAGCACCGTCATCGGGACACCGGTCGGTCCGCGGACACCTTCGCGCACACCGAGCGTGTCGGCGAATGCCGAGCCCGCATTGATGATCATCAACGCGGGCGAGAGGGCCAGTGCCCGGAAGATCCAGCGCAGCAGCCTGGTCAGGCGGTTCGGGGGGTCACGGGCCGAGCTGGGGGACCAGCTGGATCGGACCGGGCCGATCGGGTCGACCAGGACGATCGGGCCGGCCAGCGTGTCCAGCTGGTACCAGCCGGCGGGGCGGGCGGTGGCGTACCCGTGCTTCGAGTCTTCGGTGCCGGCAGGGACCAGCCAGGCCTCGGGCATCGCGCGCAGCTCGAACAGGCCTTGGCCGCGCCCGGTGGCCCGTTCGGCGAGATAGGCCCGCAGCGCGGGTGCGGCCGGCGGAACCCCGTCAACCGGGCCGAGCGACAGCACCCCACCGGTGACCACCAGCACCCGGGCCTTGCCCAGCGCCCGGCCACTGGCCGACCACACGCCGAGCGTGATCTCGTCAGGGTGTGCCGGGTGCCCGGACAGCGCAAACGGGTCGGTGATGGCGCCGACGGTCACCCGTTCGCCCTCGATGTCCAGTGTGCGCAGTGGCATGAGATCGCCCGCCGGGCGATGCGCGGGCCCGAGCAGCTCGCTCGCGAAGGCGTCCAGCGCGGCGGCGACCCGGTGTACGCCCCGGGGTTGCTCGGCGATCCGGGCGTACCAGGCGTCGGTCAGCTCGCCGGCCGGGGACGCACCTCGGTGCGGGCCGGGGCGGGCCGGCGCGGTGCGCACCGCCGCGATGACCAGCCGCAACCAGGCCGCCACCATCGGTTCGCGGGCTGACGGGTACCAGCTCAGCAGCCGGAACAGCAGCGCATAAAGCTCGGTTCGTAGCTCGGTGAACTCCGGGTCGGCGGCCAACCGGGCCAGCTCGACCAGCCCCTCGGTGGCGTCGGTCAACTCCGGCAGTTCGCGGATCGGCGAGACCGTGTCCAACAGCCACCGAGCCTGTTCGACGGACAGGGCCGAGTCGAACAGTGCCGTCAGCACCGGGTCTCGCCAGCTGGCTGGGAGGGTGCCCGGCTTGCGCAGCAGCCGCCGGGCCGTTCTGACGAGGGTGGCGGACGGCGGCGCGCCCGCCGGTGCCAACCCGGTCACCACCTGCGCCCGCCGGGCGGCACGGTGGCCGGCGCGGCGCTCGAACCGAGCGATACCCAACGCCGTGGCCGGGGTGAGCCGCGACAGGTCTTTCCACCGCGTGGGCAGGTCCCGCTGCCACTCGGCCGCCTGCCGGAGCCGCCACCGGTCGAAGAACACGTCGAAGGGGAAGTCGCCTCCCCTGCCGGAGGCGAATACCGGCCACGGCCCACCGCCATCGGCGCCGTAGTCGACCGCGTCGACGTGAGTGGGGGTGGGGAGCAGCGCCGGCAGGGCTTCGGCCGGGTGTCCAGCGGCCCGCCATGCCGCCACCAGGTCCGGCGCTGCCCGGTGCACCGCCATGACGTCCGTGATCTGCCCGAACAGCGTCAACGCCTCGCCCAGCATGCCCGCGCGAGCCAACAGGCGTACCAGGTCCGCGCGCCCGTCGTTCAGGTCGTTCAGGTCCCGTTGCCTCAGCTCGGTGTGTGGCGCCCGCCGCCACAGGTCGGCCAGATCGTCGGTCAGCATGCGCAGCTCGGCGCGCAGGACGATCTGCCTGCCCACATCGCGCCACCGCAGGTAGAGGCGCACTACGACGAACGTGACCAGCGCTACGCCGATCGCCGCGACCACCCAACCGACCCAGCCGGCGGACGACGTGCTGGCCTGTGCCGCGGGTCGTAGCGGGGCGGCGCTGGTCACAGCGCCGGCCAACTCGGCGGCCAGCTGGAGGAACAGCGGGACCAGCGTGCCGAGCCCGACCAGCCAGCCGATCACCCTCGCCGGGCCGCCGCCCCAGCGGATTTCCGGGCCGGTGTCGTCACCGGGCGGGGCCAGCCGCAGATATCCGTCCTCGTCCACCCGGGCCTGACCCGCGGTTTCGCGGCGGATCTCCTCCGGGTCGGCCCCGTTGAACAGCTTGGCCACCAGGGTCAGCGGCATTGGGCCTTGCCGCCCCAGCACGCCGATCACCCGCTCGGGCCTGGACTTACGGACCAGCGGGTCCATCGTGTTGTGTGCGGACCGGATCCCGCTCCACGACCGCTGGACGGCGTGTGCCAACCGGGCGGCCGTCAGCCCGAGCGGGTACTCGTCGAGCCGCCGCTCGGCCAAGTCCAGCTGATCCGCCGCCGCGTACACCTGGTTGAGTGCTTCCGCCTGGCCGCGGTCGTGCCGATTCCATGCGATGGCCATGGTCCGCTCGAGCGAGTTGAGCCGCGCGCGAACCCGCGTGTGCTCGATGGTGGCCGGGCCGCGAGGTTCGGCCAGCTCGCGGATGAGGCTGGTCAGCCGCTGGGTGCGCTGGAACAGCGCACGGTTAAGGTCGATCAGGAACTGGACCGAAGGCTCCACCGTGGATGGATCTCGAGCACCGACCCGCCGCAGAAGGCGCAGCGCCCGCAGGGCGCGGACCTGGGTGGCCTTGGTGTCGTCGAGCAGCGCGGACAACTTGTCGGTCAGCTCGTGCACCGGTGTCTCCCGGTTGGTGATGGCGTTCGAGACCAGGGCAAGCCAGTCGGCGAGATCGTCATCCACGGTCATGGCCAGCAGCCGGTGACGGAAGCTCGGACCGATGTCGGCCGTGCGCTGGGCGGCAAACCACTCCTCGAGCAGGCGCGCCACCTCGGGCAGCGCACTGGCCAGCTCATCGGGCACCCGGCCGTCGGTCATCGGCCGGCCGCGGTCGGCGAACGCCACAGCCAGGTCGGTGAGCAGCAGCTCGACCCCCTCGGTGAACAGCCGCCGGTGCTTTTTACGCAGCTCGGTGAACCAGTCGGCGAGGCGCGCCCGGTCGTCCTCGTGGCTCTGCTCGTCGCCGTCGTCCTCGCGGGCCAAATGCTCCAGCAACTCGTGCCGCAGCATCTCGGGCAACCAGTCCTCGACCGGTTTCACGGTGTCGAACTCGGCGAGTATTTCGGCGACTTTGGTCATGCCGGCGCCCGGCGGCTGGTTGGTGAACAGCTCGGCCAGCGCCAGCATCCCCTCCGCCTCTTGCAGCAGCGGCTCCGACACCAGCACCAGGCGGCGGTCCGGCAGCGTGGTGGCGTAGATGTCGCGGACCTGGACGCCGTAATGGCCGTCGGCCAGGAGTTCCAACGGTCCAGGGGGCAACACCAACACCACGGGTGGCAGGGCCGGGTCGAACCGGATGCCCAGCAGCTCGCGCCACCGCGCACTGGGCTGGTGCAGGGTGTCGACAGCCAGCTCGGCCAGCATCTTCGCCAGCGACTCCGCTTGCTCGCCCTTCACGGGCTGCCCGGACAGCGCCCCGAACCGGGCGGGACGGTAGCCGACGACGGTCAGCTCGCCCGGCAGCCCCAGCTCCGTGCCGTCCGGCAATGCCAGCCGGTTGACGCCGTCCAGCGGCAGCGTCAGGGTGTACTCACCCGCCGGTGAGCTGTTCCGCGGGATCAGGTCGTCCAGGCCCCACGGCCGGTGCACCAGCAGCTGGACATCGTGCTCGAGCACCAGGTGGGCGGCGTAGGCGCGCAGCATGAGAGCGAAGGTGTCCTCGGTTCCCGCCGAGGTGACTTCGATCGGGCCGACCTGCAGCAACCCGAGCGGGGTCCGCAGCACGGGCAGGTAGGCCAGCGGGTCGCCGCCCCGGCGCCCGTTGTCGTCCCACCAGACGCCCAGTACCGCGAAATGCGGGTAGGCCGCGTTTCGGCCCACCCATGGCCGCACGGTCCGCTTCGCCAGCTTCTCCAGCAGGACCCGGTCGTGCAGCACCCCGACCATGGCCGGCTTCCCGTTCAGCCTGATGCCCGAGTCGGAGGTCGGCCATGGCAGGTTTGCCGCCCAGAGCCGCGAGTCCAGCAACGCCGAACGAGCCCCGGCGGCGAGGCCGCCGAACACCGCCACCGCGTCGTCCTCGGTCGGCATCCGCAGCATGTCGACCGCCGTTTCCAGGTACCAGGTGGCGGGGTCGATCCGGTCGTGCCGGTACAGCTCGGGGGCCAGCTCGACGAACGTGGCGGCCAGTTCCCGCCAGGCCCGCACCACCCGCTCGCTGGGCAGCGCGGGGTTCGGTGGCTCGGTGGGCAGCGCCCGGTTCAGCAGCTCGCTCAGCGGATCCCTCAGCCGCCGCGGCAACGGGTCGACCCACAGCCGCGCCAGCGTGAGCAGTTGCTCCGGCGCCAACCCCAGGCCGATGAGCTCCTCGCGCGGCAGCCGACCTGCCGGGTTGGCGGCGGTGGTGAGGGCAACCGCGAGGTCCGCGTCCGGCTCACCGCGCGCGAGCACCTGCCGGATCAGCACGTTCAGCAGGTCGGCACGCCGGTCTTCCGGGTCGTGTGCCCTGGCGAGGACCTCCCGGTAGGCGGCGGTCGCCGAGGTGCCGGCGAAGGCGATCGCCACGTCGGACAGATAGTCCGGGTACTCGGCCTCGGACGACTCGGCAGTCAACGCGCCGGACAAGGTCAGCGAGCCGACGGCCCGATACTCGGCCGGCAACGCCGCAAACCACTCGCGCAGGTTCGTCACGGAGTCCAGGGCGCTGGTCAACAGCCGCTGGGCCAGGATGTTGTGCGAGCTCACCCCGGGATCGACGCCGACGTGGTCGTTGGCCTGGTCGGCAGTAGTGGAGCGCCGAGCCACCGTCTCGGCCGCCGCCAACCACTCGGCCCAGCCCGCCACGGCCGGGTCGGCGATCGGCTGGGTCTCCGGGGCTTGCCATTCGGCCACGCGGGCGGCCATCCAGAGGGCCTGGATCCGCGCCGAGCCTTCCCAGCGGAATGTCGAAGCCACAGCCGCCCACGTGGCGCCGCCGCGCACCAATCCGCGCAGCGACCCGTACACAACCATGTCCCTCGGCGGCAGCAGCGACACCTCGAGCATCCGGGGCAGCGGCGCGGACGGCAGCTCGACCCCGTACACCCCCGCGCGCCGGCGCAGCTCCACGAAGTCCTCGGCCCGAGCCGTTAGATCCGGCAGCAACCAGTTGGGCACGGTCTCGGCCTTCTCGGCCAGCGCCACCACCTCGTCCAACCTGCCGGCGGACGCCAACACGCGGGCCCACGCGACGGCCAGCGCGATCCAGTGCGCCTGGCTCGGCGGATCGTCCAGCAACCTCGGCAAGTCCTCGGGGCGCCGGGTGAACAGCATGTACACCACGTCGTCGGCGGCCCGGGCAAGTGCCCGGAAGGCGTACCCGCGTTCCACCGCGCCGGCGTCGTCCACCGGCCCGAGCGCGGCGAACGCGGCCAGCGTCGCGTCGACGTCCTCGGCATGGGTCAGCAGCCGTACCCGGTCGGCCCGCAGGTCCCAGTACTGGCGCTGTGCCGCCTCACCGAGCACCGCTGTGTGCCGAAGCGCCTCCAGCGCGGCCAGGTTCGCTTCCAGCCGGGCCAGCTCGGCACGGATGCGCACCTGCCGGTGCACCACATCGGCCGGCGGTCCGGTGGTCTCCGGCTGTGCCGGTGCGAGGGTGGGCGCCGCCTCGGTCTCGGGCTTCTGCCACACCAGGTGAACCACCCCGAGGATGCCTATGGTGATCAGCACCACCGCCGCCAGCAGTACCGCCCCCACGACGGTGAGCTCCATAACGGCCCCGAAGGAGGTGGGCTCGCTGACGAACTGGACGTGCCGCGTGGGGACCACCGGGTCGGCACCGAACAGACCGAACACGCCAGGCAGGCCGCCCACCGCCCGGCCTCGGTCGGTGAGCCACCGCCGGAGGCTGCGCTCGGCGGGCGCGATGTCGAGCACGGTGGCCAGCGCGGACCAGCCGTCCACCAGCTCGGCCAGCCGTTCGGAGATCTCCGCGGCGGCATCGTCGGGCACCGTGCTGAGCCTGTCGATCACCTGACCGAAGATCAGCTCGACGGCCCGCCAGATCTCGATCCGCTCCGCAAACAAGGCACGGGAGGCGAACTCACCCATGGCGGTTTCCGCCTCGTCCAGCTTGGCGCGCAGCAGCCCGACCTGGTCGGCGTGCGCCGGGACCGCGTCGCCGGTGTCGGCCATCGTCGGCGGGACCCAACGCCACACTGCCAAGCTGTGCGTGCTGGGGAAGTCCACCGACCGGCCGAACAGGTCGGTGAAGATCGTGACCGACCGGTCGCCATAGCCGGGTAGCCGGACCGTCTCCACGGTCAGTTCGGCACCGGCCGGGATGGGGAGCATCTCGGGGTCGTAGTAGGTGTTGTACGGGTTGGGCTCGGCGGACAGCAGCAGCGGCAGCTTCGCCCTGGCCGCCCACGCGGTCAGGTACTCGGTGAACAACGGGCCGAAGTTGAGGTCGTGGTTGTTGGACTGGCCGTGGTCCAGCGGCAGGATGCCCCGGTCGGTGACGATCGCGGAGATCCGGGCCAGCCGTGGGCCCTTGCTGCCGTCGGCGCGGCGGTGCCAGGCGTAGATCACCACGATGTGCGGGTGCAACAGGTAGTGCTGGGCGTGTTGCCGGTATTGCGCCAGGCCGCCGACCATCGCGAGGCAGGAGTAGCCGCACGCCTCCTCGTGGCCGAGGTCCAGCTCCTCCACCGGGTGCCACGCCTCCCCGATGATCACAGGCACGTCCGGGTGGGGGCGACTGACCGGATCCGAGGCCGAAACCGTGCGCTCCAGCGTGTTGGGGGTGTGCTCACGGGCCACGTACGTCGACCGCAACGCCGCGCGCACGGCCTGCCGGAATGCCACCGAGGCGACCATCTCGTCGCCGTCGGTGATCTGCACCGTCTCCAGGTACCGGGCGAACGACTCCAGCAGCAGGCGTTCGCTCACGTCGTGGTAGTTGATCAATGCCCGGTACCTGGCGGTGCCCGGCTCGAGCTCGATCGGTGGCAGCTCCTCGTTCAGATCGGCGCCGACCAGCTCTCCGACGTGCTGGCCGGGTAGCCGGAGCAGCTCGTCCTCGGCCCGTTTGAGCTGTTCGTCACTGGTGTGCCCGGCCAGCCGCGCGGCCGCTTCGTCAACCAGCCGCAGGTCGATCAGCGCCTGGGCGATGCCGGCCAGTGAGTGGCCGAGGCCCATCCAGGCGTTCAGGAACTTCGCCCGCTGGTCGACGACCGTCTGTTCGGGCAGCCCGTCCCAGAGCGCGGTCAGCGCGGCCGCCGTCGGCGCCAGCCTCGAGTCGGTGAAAACGGTCAGCAGACCTCGCAGGATGTCCTGGTCGCGGCCGGACTGAGGCAGCTCGACCAGCCAGCCAGCGGCGTCGGTCGCGGCGGTGAGCAGCGCGACGAGCAGCCGGGCGCGCAATGACATCGCGCGCCACGGCCGGTCGTCCAACCAGCTCGGCCGGGTGCCGTTGCTGGCGAACGCAACGCGCATCCAGGCGGGTGGCCGGTGCAGCAGTTTTCGCAGCTCGACGACGGTCTCGTCGCCCAACGACCCGCCCAACACACGGCGCAGGACCTTGACCGTGTCGGTCAGGTCCACGTCACCAAGGGTGCCGCGCAGCCCCGGCAACAGCTCAAGGGTGACCCGCCAGAACCAGCCACCCGGGTGCTCGACGTTGCGGTATCGCCTCCCCCAGTCCGCCAGCACGCGGGCGAACACGTTGCGCACCACGTCGAGCCGCATGGCCATCACCGGGTGGTATGTGGGGTTCGAGCGATCCCGCCCGGACGGGCCGAGCCAATGCATGGCGTCGGTCATCCGCGACCCGGCACGGGTGATCAGCTCGGCCAGCTCATCATCCTCGGTGCCGGTCAGCCGCCGATTCACCTCGGCCAGCAGCCCGGTCACCTCGTCGAGGGCCAGCGCGGTGGCATCGATCATCCGCGCGCGGGCCTCGTCCCGCATGGCGACGATCGCGGCCGCTTCCTCGTCGTGGCCGTCCCAGTGCGCCTTGCCCCGCGAGTGGAGCGCCTCGTGCTCGTCCCGCTGCCGGTTGAAGTCGGCGTCCAGGAAGCCGTACCGGATCAGCCGGTCGGTCTCCTCCCGGACCTGGGTGAACTCCACCCACCACGGCCGGCCCTGGCTGTCCGGCACCGTGTAGGCGATCGTCCCCTCGGCGAAGCCGGGCAAGCCGATCCCGGCGAACGCCTCGGCCAACTCCTCCGTCCAGTCCACCTTGGCGACCCGGGTGTGCTGGCGGGAACCGCCGTCCCGCGCGTCCACATGGGGCTGGAGCAGGCCCACGATCGCCTCGTGCTTGTCCCGCACCGGCCGGGCGGTAATGCCGCCACCGGCTGGTGATGGCGGGGAGTGCTTGGGCGCCTCCACCAGCCGCCGCACCCGCCCGAGAGCGGCCTCGATCTCGACGTAAGTTGGGCCGAGGGCCAGCCGCACGTCCGCGTCCAGCAGTTCGTCGAGGTCGCGCAGCGCGGTGCGGAGCGGCAGGTGGGTGATATCGGCCAACTGGTCCAGCAGGCTGAGTACCCGCTCCGCCTCCTCGGACAGCAGGTAGCTGTTCTTGGGATGGCCGACCCGGTGGGCCGTCCGCTGGTCGGCCGGCTGTGTGCTGCCCTCGAGCAGCCGCGGCAGCTTGGCGAGGTTCCTGAGCAGCAGGGTCAGCTGGCGGGGCTCCAGCGGGATCACTCGGAGCAGCTCGTCCACGGTTGGCGGGGCCCCGGCGCGCGCGGCGGTCTCGCGCAGCAGGTCCAGCAACGACACCTTGGCCAGGTCCTCGGGGCGCGGGGCGGACCCGGTGAGCGGGCCCAGCGCGGCAAAGATGCCGTGGATCGGCTGGTCCTCACCCAGCCAGACGGCGCCCAACTGGTCGCGCAACTCTCGCGCCGCGCCGCGCGGTTGCGGCTTGGCCAGCAACACGGCGCGGGGGTGCAGATACAGGCCTCCTTGCCCTCGGCCTCCCACTTTCAGCACTCCCCAGCGATGCAGCGCGGACAGCCCGTCTCGGAGCACGGCGGGGCGCAGCGGCGAACCGAGCACGTGCACCTGCAACACCAGCTTCCGGAGCGTGATACCGGGGTTGTTGGCGAGGAGCCGCACCAGGTCGAGGAACGAGAACCGGACGCGGTCTCCGGGGGGCAGATAGATCGGGCTGCTCGGCACCTCGGCCATCGCGACGCGCAGCACATAGGAGACCTCGTGCCGGCCGACGGCGAGATCGGTGGTCAGCGCGTGTGCCAACCGCTCCAGCGCTTCGCCGAGTACCAGGTCGGCGACCTCGGCGCGGGCGGCGACGTCGGCGAACATCGCGGTGGCCTTCAGGGGCAGCGAGTAGAGCAGCCGGGAGCCTCGACGATCGGACCTGGCCACGGTGATCAGGCCGAGGTCGGCGAGGTCGGCGAGCAGCAAGCGGAACGCCTCACTCTCGACCCCGACCATGGGTGCGAGCTCCTGCCAGGCGATCCCCGGCCGGGCATCCACGAGTGCGAACAGGTCCGCCACCGGGACGGGCTCGTGCTCCACGCTCCGCGGTATGACGCCGAGCTGTCCCAGGACCCGTTGGAGGGCACGGCGGACCACCGCGAGCTCCGGGTCCGCCGGCGCGGCGAGCAACTGGTGCAGCGCGTCCAGCAGCCGGCGGCGGGCGGTGCTCCGTACCTTCGCGCGCTGGTCCAGGTCGGTAAGCAGGCCGATCGCGCGGTCGGTCAGCGCGTGTCCGTCACCCGTCGGCGTCAGCAGGCCCCAGCCGACGAACCAGTCCAGTCCCGACCCGCCGGACATGCCGGGGCGGTCGGCAATTTCCTGGAGCACGGTCCGCCACGGCGGGGTCGACGCCCGGCCCTCCCGGAGGTCGAGATACCGCGTCAGCGCGGCGTCCAGTTCCGCCTGGGTGGCCGCCACCATGGAGGCGAACTCCAGGCCGAGCAACCGGCGCAGATCGGTCTGTTGGGCGCCAGCCGCGTCGAGCAGCTCCGTGCCCAGGTCGGTCAACCGGTAGTCGCCCCCGGGGCCGGCATCGAGGAGACCCCGGTCCATCAGCCAGGCCAGCCACTGATCGAGATCGGCCCGGCCGAGCGGGGTGAGGGTTGCGATTCGCTCACGGCCCAGCCCCTCGCCTATGCCGCGCAGCAGGGCGTCGATGCTGGTGAAAACCTCGCTCGAGCGCGGCTCCGCCGCGGTCCGGACCCAGTCGAGGGCGGACTCGAGGTCATCCGCGCGGCCGGCCGGCGTCGAGTCGAGCAGTTCCGCCAGTTCGTCTCCCGCCCGGCCGAATGCCGGCAATGCACGCAGCGCCCTGGAGACGTCGGGCAACTGCGCGTAGCGGGGTGACTCGTCGCGGTCGTAACCGACCATACGCAGCCGGAGCAGCTCGGCCAGCCCAAGACCGACGGTGGCCGGCGCGACGCCGGTGAATCGGGCGATCGCCAACTCGAGCAGCTGGTCCAGCGTGATCGGTTCGGTCAGCAGGCCCAACAGGTCGGCGAACGAGAAGAAGTCCGCCTGCTCGCCTGTCTGACTGGCCGGCATGGCGTCCAACCGGGCGCGGAGCTCGTGGCGGTACACCGTGACCGGGAGGTCGAGGCTGCGTTCGGGGGCACCGGAGAGGAGCGCGACCGCGCGGGCGGTGAGCAACAGGCCGCGCCAACCGTAGTTGTACCCGTAGTTGTGCAGCTGGACCGTCACCGCGAGATCCAGATCCGAGAGCATGGCGATCAGCGGGTCCAACTGGGACCGGGTCAGGCCGGTGATGGCGGCCAGCTCGGCCACCAGGACCCCGGGTACCCGGCCGATGATCCGCAGCACGGTGTCCACCGTGGGCGCCTCGATGTCCGGTGCCCGCCGCGGACCGTGCTCGGCCAGGGTGTACTCGGTGCCGTCGCGGACGAGGAAGCCAAACGCGACGAGCTCGGCGAGCCGGCCGGCCGTGGCCGGCACGCCGGTCGCGGCGATCAGCGGCAGCGTCGCCCGAGGGTGTTCCGCGACGAACGCCAACAACCGCGCCCGGTGCTGGTCGGCCGGATCGGCGAGCCGTTGGCGCAATTCGAGCAGGGCGTCGATGAGGCGGAAGACATGCCCCATGTCCTGCGCGAAGGGCGTGCCGAGCAGCCGGTCGATGCCGCCGAGCACCAGCCGATAGACCTCGTCCCGGATCACCCCGCGATTGTCGATCTCGGCGAAGAGGGCCAGCCCTTCGTCGTTGATCCGGTATCGGACGGTCCCCCAGCCCTGGCCGCCGCGCCGCTCGACCAGGCCCCCCTCAACGAACTTGTCCATCCGGCGCTGCGCCTGATACCCGGCCACCCCGTACCGGGCGGCCAGCGCGGTGAGGCCCAGCCAGGGGCGAGTGCTGATCAGCGATAGTGCCCCGCGCAACGAGCGGGTTTCGGGCGAGACCCACAGCTCGGTGGCGAACCGGCGTACCCGTCGGTGCGCCGAGGCGATTTCCCCGTCGTGCGGGCCGACCCGCCAGCGCGCGTCGGCCGCGAGCAAGCGGGCGAGCGCGCGCACCGCCGCGCGGAGTGGGGGGTGCACGACGGCGTCCGGATTCGCCAGCATGTAGAGCAACACCCCGGTCCAAGGGGTCAGCCCATACCTGCTTGGCCTCCGGCCGGCGGTGAGGAACCCGAGCGTCACCAGCCGGTCCAGGCTGGACGCCACCTCCGTGGCGTCCAGCGAGAGTTCCGCCGCGATCCGGGCGGCGGTCACCGGGCTTTCCCGCTTGCCGGCGTTCGCCGGGCCTCCGCCGCCCTCGAAGGCGTCCCGGACGGAGAGGAGCAGGTCGAGGATCGACGGCACCGGCACGGCGGGGTCGACGCGCGTGCCACCGATCGACCCGGCCAGCCGGTCGGCCGCCGCCTCCAGCTGCTCGATGCGCGTGTCATCCCGGAACAGCGGGGTGTCCGCCAGGGTGCCGGCCGCGATCGACTCAACGACGCCGGGGTGCGGCGATAGGGCCAGCGTGCCCGGGTCCACGCTGAGCAGGCCTCGGCGCTCCAGCGCGGCCAGCGCGGCGCGCACCGTGTGCGGGGGGAGCGGAACCCCCTGCCGGTGCAGCATGACGATCAGCCCGGCCGGAGTCAGGCCCGCGCGCCCGGTGAGCATGCCGACCAGGTCCAGGAAGGAGAACGGCCGCCGTTCGGCCGGCGGAAGGTAGATCGGGCTGCTCGGTACCTCGGCCATGGCGATCCGCAGCTCGTACTCGATGCGCCTGTACCCGGCGGTCAACCGGATGGTCATGGCGTACGCCAGCTGCTCGACCGCCTCGGTCCGGTCCTCAGCCTCGACGGCCGCCCCCGAGTCCAGCTCGGCATGCATCGGCGCGGCGGCGCCGTCGCGGGCGTGGGTGTCGGTCTGGCGCGCGGTCTCGCCATCGGTGCCCGCGGCTCGCAGCAGGCGCAGGTCGGTGAGCACGTCCAGGATCGGGCGCAGCTGGGGTTGGTCGATCCCGGCCAGCACGGCCAGTTCGGCGGCGGTCATGCCCGGGCGGAGGCCGATCAGGGTGAGCAGCTCGTCGACGGAGAACGGCTGGCTGGGCGGGGTTGGTGCACGGCTGTCCGGGTGTATGAAAAGCGCGCTGTACCGGGTGGAGCTGAGCCGGGCCAGTACCCCGGCGATGCTTCGCTCGATCAGCTCGTGCCGGAGCTCGGCGGGCCCGCGCAGGAGATGATCCAGGATGCCGAGCAGCAGTTGGTGGCCGGCCGTGCGGAAGTCGCGGCGCCGCGCCAGCTCGGCCAGCAACCCGGCACCCTGCCTGGTCGCGGCGTAGCCACTAGGCGCGTCGTCGCTGTCCTCGAGGAGGTCTTGCTCGGCGAACCAGGCGAGCATCGGCCGCCATGGCTCGACGTCGAACTCCTGGCGCGTGGCCACCGCGAGCAGCAGGTCTTTGAGCGTCGAGATGACCGCGCCGGTTGAGGTCCAGGCCGGGGCACGATCCCGGCTCGCCGCCACCTCGGCCTCGAGCTCGGTGGTCGGCGCGTCGAGCTCGAGCTCGGCGAGGGCGCGTGCCAGCTCAGCGTCCCGCTCGAGGACGCGGTCGAACGGCTTGGCGACCTTCAGCCGGGGCGCAAAGCCGGGACGCCCGGGCGGCTCGAGCAGCCCCAGGTCGTGCAGGGCGGCCAGGCCGGCGATGAGTAGGGCGGCTCCGGGCGCGCCGGGGCGCGCGAACAACCGGGGCAGGGAGCCTCGAGATTCGCGTAGGTCGCTCAGCAGATCGGCGAACGAGTACCGTTCGGCCGCCGGGCGCGGGATGTGTTCGGTGGGCAGTAGGACTTCTGGCCAGCCGTGCGGTCGCCGCACGGAGGTGAGCAACCGCCGGTCGATCAGGTCGCGTATGGCCGCGGCGAGGGTTTCCGTCGGGACGTCGACCAACATGGCCAGCTCTGCGGTGGTGATCCCGGGGGCGGCGCGCACCATGATCAGCAGGTCCCGACCGGTCCACTGGAAATCCGTGCCGGGCGCCGGCTCGGCGCGCCGGTAGGAGGCGCCGCCGCGCCGGGTGCCTTCGGTGATGAACCCATCCCCGACCAGCTCGGCCAGCCGTGAAGTGAGCTCAGCCCCGGCGCCCGGCTCGGCGGCACGCAGCCGCGCGCGGGTGACCTCCTGGGTCGACGCGATCCGCGCGACCAGCCGCACCCGCAGCTGGTCTGCGGGATCCGCGACCAGCTCGCGGAGCTCCAACACGCCGGCAACTCGGGCCAAGACGTCGGCCGGGTCGGCGTTCAGCTCGGTGGCGAACAGTCGGGCAAGGGCCTCGGTCACCATCCGGTATGCCCGGTTCGTGATCACCGCCCGGTGGTCCAGCTCGGTGAGCACCTCCGTGGCCAGCGGGCTTGCCCGGTAGTTCAGGTTGCGCCGCGGGACGACCACGCCCGAGGTGGCGAGCCCGCTCATCCAGGCCGAAAGCTCCTTCACCGGCAGGCCGACGAGCGGGCCGAGATCAGCCAGCCGGGTCTCCCGGTTCGTGGCTACCGCCCCCACCAGATCCCGCAGCGTCGGGGCGGTCGGCTCCGGCCCACCGGGACGCAGGCCGCCGCCGGCAACCACCCCGGCGGCCGCGACGGCTCCGCCGGTGGGGTTCACGGCGTGCAGGGCCAGCGTGATCCCGGCGCCGACGATGGCCCCCCAGGCCAGGTGGTAGACGCGCAGCGTGATGGCGGCCCCGCTGGGCGTGCGCGCCCAGGCGCGCAGCTCGGCCAGCGGCCGAGGGATTGCCCGCACAGCCGGCGAACCGCCGTACAACCAGCCGGTGCCGCGCACGACGGCGACGCCCGCGGCGAGCACCACCCAGCCCGCCCAGCCCGGGCCTAGGGCGTTGGCGAGTACACCGACGAGAACACCCAGCTTTAGCAAAATGTCGGGTTGAACCACTGCCGCTCGGATCGCGGACCACGGCCCGGCTCGTGGTCCGGCTTCCTGCTCGAGGTCGTCGAGGATGTTCCGTGCCTGGTGGAGCTGGCGCGCGGCCACGAGCCAGGCGAGCAAAGCGGCCGGGCGGAACGACGGCACCGCGTGACCGCGGTGGTGCCGCCACCACAGCACCAGGGCCACCACCGCCGCCAGGGCCACGCCGACGACCGCCGGGTCGATGAGCGCCGAGCCGCCGTCGGCGAGGGCTCCCGGGTGGTGGCCGGCCCACCTCGGGCCGGTCGCCGGGACAAGCACGAGCCCAAGGTTGCCTAGGTGTTCCGGCAGGCTGTGCTCGCCGGTGTTGAACACGAAATTCGCTCTGCCGCGCTCGGTTTCGAGCTCAATTTCGTCGCCGTCGCGCAGCTCGGTGACGGTGGCGTCGACGAGCTCCTCGTTGACCCAGGTGCGAGCGCCGAAGCTCACCAGGTACCAGCCTCGGTGGTCGATCAGCGCGGCGGGCAACCGCCCGTGCGCGGCGTGCGGGTTGTATCCGAAGCTGAAATCGAGGCCGTCCACTTCGGTGAGGAGCTCCCTGTTGGCCTTGAAACGGAGCGTCCGCTGTTTCCCGTCTCCGCGAATTCCGGTGATCCGGGCCGGGGTGACGCCGTCGGTGGGCCGCGGCGCGCCCTCGGGGAGCCGGGCGACCGCCTTGCCGTTCGCTGACACCAGCAGCGGGCCGGTCGACGCCGCGAGGATCTGATCCCGGGTGACCCCGAGGCCCTCCGTGAGATCGCCGACCCATGCCCACGAGCCGGCGAGCGGCAGGCGATACATGAGGTGGTAGCGCAGCTCGGCCGGGTCGGCCAGGTCGGCAGGGGCCGGCAGGCGGATGAGCCCGGCGGCGGCGAGGGCGCGGGCCACCGTGAGCGCGTCTTCGCTCGGATGGCTGGACCAGCGCAGGGGCTCCGGGTTGCCGGTTTTTACCGGGAGGTTCCACTCGTGCGCGAAGATGAACGCCAGGGCGATGCGACGTATGGCGGCGTCCCTCTCCTCCCGGTCGGTGGCGCGCGGGAGCCCCGTTTCGATGGTTTGGTGGGCGAGCCGAGCCCAGAACTCGGCGGCCGCACGGATGAGCGCCTCTTCCAGCTCCGTCATCCGGGTGACGACCGCCTCAACGCGGACACCCGGAAGCCGGTGCGCGCCGACGAGCAGGTCCTTGGCCCGGTCGATGAGGATGGCCCGGTCTTCCAGTGCGGCCTCGGGCGCCCGTGCGAGCAGGCGTTCTGCCTGGTCGAGCAACGTCGTCACGGATACCTCGCCCCGCGCGCGCCGGTCCAACCGGGCAAGGACGTATTCGTGCAGGGCCTCCGCGTGAGCCTCCTCGGCGTCCGGGGTGCGGCCGGTCGTTGAGACGGCGCGGGTCGGTTGGGCCGGGATGCGGATCCGGTCCTCCCGTGCGATCAGCCAGTTGTAAAGATCGACGATGTTTCTCGAGGGCCGCGCCAGAGGGGGCCACATTGGGCTGCGCCGGAACTCGTCTAGCCGCAGCGCGCTGCGCAGGGGGTGGGGAAGCAGGTCGACGAAGGCCGCGGTGAGCGCCTCCGCGCTGCGCAGGGCCAGCCAACGATCCCTCATCGCGCGGCTTTCGCGGACATCCGGGGGTCTCACCGCGGTGGCCCAGTGCAGCAGCCGACCGGCCAGCGCGACTAGCTCGTCCTCGGACAGGAACACGTTGTGTTGGGCGGCCGCCACGGCAAGCCGGGTGGCCAGGTACCTGAGCGTGTCGTGGGCGGCCTCGGTGGTCAGGCCCTGGCTGCCCCACTGCGCTCGATGGGTGCGCTCGGCCCGCTTCCGCGCGAGCCGGGAGCCCATCGGCGTAGCCCAGACTTTGTCGAACTCGAATTTGAGGATCGTCGCCAGCTCGGCGCCGGCGATGGTGAACGCGCGTTTCACCGCTGCCTCGGTCGCCGGGAGGACCGGCGCCCTGGCGAGCAGGAACCTGCGCCACTCGGCGTCGTAGTGCCGGATGAGCGCGGCGATGCCGTCCCCGGCGAGTGTGTCGGCGGGCAGCCCGGGCACGGCGTGGCCTTTGTGGATCAGCTCCCAGATGGCGAGCGGGTTGTGCTCATTGACCAGCCGCCACTCCCGCATCACCTGGGTGGGCAACCAGGGTCCCGGCCGGCCGGCGGGTGCTGGCTCGTTGGCGAGCAGCTCGGCAAGGATGCCGATGTAGCGGGCGATGGCCAGGGGGTGGCCTTCCCACCGGGCGAGCGCCTGGGCCACGACGTTCACCGCGCCCCACGGGTCGCTGGCGCGGACCACCACGACGTGTTCGTCCCAGCGGGCGATGGCGTCGACCGCCGAACCGAGGATGGGGTCGAAGATCGGGCTGTCGTTCAGCTCGAAGCGGACCTCTCGCCGCACCTCGGGGACAGGCTCGCCACGCAGCAGCGCCTTGATCCAGGCCAGGTACTTCCTGGGCTGGGCGAGTTCCTCGGTGAACTCGTCCAGGGTTGCCTCGGGACGATCCAACAGGTACGTCCAGCTGGTGAGCAGCTCCCCGACACGTTTGGTGTACTCCTCCCGGGTTTCGGTCAGTTCGATCTCGGCCAAGCCGACCAGCCACTGGGGATCGAGATCCGAACCGTGCGGGATGCGCGCCGCGACGGGTCCCTCATGGGCATCCAGCCACTCCCGAACCAACGCCTGGGCGCTGGCGAGCCGCCGCTCACGCCATTCCTCGAGGTCGGTGGGTGCGCGTGGGCGGTTGACCCGGTAGGTCCATTCGTGGGTCAGCGCCCGGTCGAGGAAGCCGGCCCGGAGCAGGCCCAGCGCCTGGAGCATCCGGATCTCCGCCAGCTTTTCGTCGGTTACGTACACCTGCTCGTCGATGGGGTTCGTGTAAACGATGACGTCGGCCAGCGTCTCCTCGGTTACCCCGCTCGCGCGCAGGTCGTCCGCCGGCACCAGCCACGCCACGCCGTGCGGGGTCACCCGCAGCGGCTCGATGCGCTCGGCGCGCAGCAGCGCGGCTTGGTAGCCGTCCCGCGCGTCCCCGAGTGCCTTGACCGCCAACGCGCCGCCGTGCCGGCCCCGCGCCCACCGCACCACGTCGGCCAGCAGCCCGGCCGAGAAGGCGAGTTGGCGGGCTTCGTCGACCTCACCGTTGCTCAGCCCGGCGAGGCGGGCATCCTCGGTGAACAACACGGTGCCAGGCGTGGTGGCCAGCGACCGCAGGCCGGTTGTCTCGGTGATGAGATCGTTCTCGCTGACCTCCACGACCCGTCCGGCCAGCACGGGGCCCCGGGCGCCGATCGGCGTCGTCCGGCTGACCCGCCACAGCCGTTGCCCAAGCTGTGGCGGCTCGGCGAAGCGACCCTCCGACGGCATGTCCCCACGCTCGGCGGCGATCTCGGGTGCGATCACAACCGTGACCCCGATCGGGGTGGTGTCGGTCCCGCCGTAGAGGTCGGCCCGGGTAGGAACGCGTAGCTCGGCGTCCTCAATAACCTTGTGGCCCAGGCTCAGGCCGCGGTCCAGCGCCAGCGTCTTCGGGCCGGCGGCGACGAGCGCGATCCCCGCGTCATAGTCGGCCACGTAGCCGATCCCGATGTCGGCCCGGTCGTCGGAGACCAGCACGGTCCGGGAGATCTCGTCATCCACGGTCCGAGGGTGCTTCGGTTGTTGGTCCAGCCGCGCCTGCTGTGCGTTGAGCTCCGACTCGGCGGCCTCGGTACGTTCCCGCAAACCCGGCCAGGGCTCGACCGGCTCCGCCCAGTCGAGGAAATCCTGGACCTCTACCAGCAACTCGGCGGCCTCATCCAGGCGCGACATCGCGGGGGCCTTGATCCACCCGAGTCGGTTCCAGGCCGCCTCCAACTGCGCCACCGCGCGAACCACGAAAGCGTTGCCCAGGCGGTGTCGCAGCACCTGCTGCAGTGCGTCCAGCTCCTCGGCGACCCCGGGCATCGGGAATCCGGGTCGAGTCGCGTTTGCATGCAGTACCGCGGCTTCGCTGGCCAACCGCCCGGCTCGTTCGACCATTACCAATAGTGCTGGCAGAGGCTCGTTCTCCCCCTCGGTGGGCACTTCCCGGGCGATCAACGTGGCGGTGAGCGCCTGTGACCAGCCCCGCATGTCACGGATCCCCTGCTGGTCCAGCTCGTCCAGCAGCTGGAGGAAGCGAGCCCTGTGATCACCGGCCAGCGTCGCCAGGCCGCGCGCCCTCAAGTGGTCGTGCTGCTGGTCTTCCAGCCGCAGCCACCCGCTGAATATCTGGTAGGCCCGGTCGCCGGACTCACCGAGCATGCTCAGCGTGTCAAGGTCCCGTGCGAGTTCGCCGGGCTCGGGCGAGGGTCCTTCCCGGTTGTTCTCCGACAGCCAGTCGCGCAGCAGGCGATACCGTGCCCGCACCATTGGTCCGGCGTCGCGGCGGGCCTGCTCGATCCGGCGCTCCGCCTCTCGTACGGGCCCCGCCGCCCCCCGCGCCGCCCACACCTCGACCCACCAGTCCGCACGCAGCGCGCCCAGGTCGACCAGCGCAATCGCCTCGGGCGCCAACGAGCCGGCCGGGACCATGAGCCACCGCTCCACGGCCTCGAGCCTGCGCTGGCGCGCCGCGTCACGCGCCTGAACCAACAACGAGGCGTCCACCCGGTGTGTCCTCGCCGCACCCGGGCCGAACCACGTGAGGTCGGTGTGGCCATTCTCGTGCGCGCCGAACGCGTTCCAGAACACCGGACCGAGATCCAGGGCCAGCATCTCGGACCAGACGTCCTCGAACATGAACGTCGCAAAGTGCCCGGGCAAGCTGTCGGTGTAGCCGATGAGTGCACCCACCACGTCGAAAAGCTGCCGCTGATCAAGCATGGGCCGCGCCTCGGCGGGGACAAGCAAACGAACCGGTGGGCCTCGGGCACCGTATGGCAGAGCGTGCTCACCCGGTAGGAATGCCTCGGCCGGCAGTTCGGGCAGCACGCGCCCGAACTGCTCGGCCTGTTCATCGGAGAGCCCGACCGCACCGCGTTCGTGCGGACCGGTGGTCCATCGGTTGCGCCCGAAACCTCGCCAGAGCAGGACCGCGACGGCCGCCGCGACGCCGAGCGCCAGGCCCGTCCCGCCGTGCTGGCCGATCGCCCCTGCCACCTCGGCAGCGGCGGGAGTGGCGGTGAGCAGCATGAACCCGGCCGCGCCCACCGCGCCCAGCCCGAGCCGGCGGACCAACGTGCTCAGCCCGGGGCCTTCGCGCGCCAACACCTTCCGGATCAGCCTCGCGGCGAGGAGTATCAGGGCGGCCGCCGCGAACCCGCCGACGACGGCGGGTGCGCTGGGATTGGCGTCGCCCAGCGGCCCGTATTGCGGGACCACCAGCGGGGCGCCGGCAAACGCCGCCACCCAGTACAGGCCGGTAACCCTGGCCTGCATGTCGTCGCGGGCGGAGAGCTGGACGTTGCTGTTCGCCGCGTTGAAGTAGATCATTGCGAAGAATCCGAACACCGCCGTGGCGGCCACCGCAGTGGCCGGGTGCGGCATCAGTCCGGACACCCCCTCGGCGGTGGTCATCGCCAGCCCGGCGCCGAGCACCAGCCGCAGCCGGGGCTTCGCGCCCTGTGCCCTGGCGGAAAGCCACAGGCTGACCAGCCCGCCGGCCATCCCGCCCACCGCGATCGCGCCGGAGAAGATGCCCAGCAACAGCGCGCCTCCGCCGAAGGCGTTGCCGGCCAGCAACGGCAGCGTGATGCTGGTGTTCCAGGCCAGCGAGGAGACCGGCAGCACCACCAGCAGCAGCACGATGCGCAGCACCCGGTTGTGCCAGGCGTAGCGCGCCCCGGAGAACAGCCGTACCCCCAGCTTGGCGAACGCCACGCGCAGCGCGTCTCCGTTGGCCGAATTCTGGTGCTTGATCTTGAGCTTGCCCAGGATCGCGGCTACCGCGAGAAAACTGGCCGCGTTGGCCAGGAACAGCCAGCTTGGGCCAACCAGGTAGAGCAGCGTCGCCCCGGTCGCCGCACCGAGCAGCCGGGAGAAGTTGATGACCTGGAGGTTCAACGCGTTGGCGTTGACCACCCGCTCGCGCCCGACCAGGGCATCGACGATCTCGTCCTGCACCGGTTGGGAGAGCCCCATCAGCACACCGGTGAACCCGGCGGACACCAGCAGCACCGGCAGGCTCAGCAGCCCGACCATCGCAAACAATGCAACCGTGGCGGCGTTGGCGAACCCGATCAGGCTCAGCACCCGCAGCATCACCTGGTGGTTGGCACGGCCGGCGAGTACGCCGCCCACCGGTGCCAGCACCGCCGCGATGCCGAACTGCAACAACGCGGCAAGCACCACCATGGGCGCGCTGTGCCCGGACATTTGCAGCACCAGCAGGTCCTGCGCGATGGCGGCCATCCAGGTGCCGGTGGTCGTGATCAGTGCGCCGAGGACGAACCACGGGTAGCCGGGCACCCGCAGCGCGGCGAACAACCCATGCCGGGCGTTGTCGTCCGCCCCGGCCTGCTTGGCCAGCCAGCCGTCCAGCGCGTCGATCATCCCGATGGCCTGCTCGGCCAGGCCATTCAGGGTGGCGGGATCGACCCGGCGGTCGGTGGGCAGCGCGGTCAGCTCGTCGCGCACCCGGTGGATGCCCCCCAACAGCGGGTCCACCTCGGTGTGCGGGCTCGGTTTGGCGGCGTCGAACCGGGCCTTCACGGCGTCCAGCCGCGTGACCAGCTCGGCGATGTCCAGCCGGTCGGCGGCGGTGTGCAACCACCGCCAGAACTGGCGCAGCCCCGCGTCGACGGCTACCTCCCAGGCCGCGCGAAGGAGCAGGAACCCGACACCGACGCCGATGAACCCGTCGGCGAGGCGTGCGGTGACGCCGAGCAGCTCGGCCAGCGCGCCGGTGGTCAGCGCGGCGAACACCTTCGCGGTCACCCCGACGCCGACGGCGGCGATGATGCCCATGCTGGCCAGCGCGTCCGCCACCGCGTGCCGGCCCTCGAGCAGCAGCGCGCGCACGTCCCACCGGTTGCCGGACCACATGCGCGCCTTGGCGATCGCCAGGTTGGCCACCAGCCCGAGCAGCGCGGGCAGTGCCGCGCCCACGCTCAGCGCCTCCGGGTGGAGCAGGTGGTGCCACGACTCGACGAATACCCATCCGCTGGTCGCGGTCATCGACGCGACGATGACCCCGTAGGCGATCCGTTTCCAGATGATCCGCGTCTTCGTCTTACTGATCCAGTACGAGATGATCATCGGGACGGCGGGGGCGACGTCGATCAGGTTGTGCAGGATCTCGCTGAACACCGCGGCGCTGTCCAGCGCCAGCCCGGTGGCGGTCTGGTACTGCATCCACACCGTGGCGAGCAGCCCCGCCGCGGTCCCGAGGGTGAACACGGTGGCCCAGATCTTCCCGCTCAGCGGCAGCTCCTGGTCCTCGTCGTGCTCGTGCGAATGGTCGAAGTGGGACATCCAGAACGCCTTGACCTTGCGCACCACAATGACCAGTACGGCCGTCCCGGCGGAGAACAGCGTCCAATGCCCGATCGGGGTGCCGATGAACGGCACATACGCCCAGGTGCCGGCCAGCACACCGGCCACCGCGAAGTACAGCCGGACCGGCGGCGCCCTGGCGTTCGCCGACCGGCCGGACCGGGTGATCACGGCGTGCCGGACCCAGGCAGCCAGCGCGACGAGCACCGCCGTGGCCGCGGTCGGCCAGCCGGCTCCGCCGAGCGCGGCGGTATGGCCGACCAGCACACCCACCCCGGCGGCCGCCCAGCGCCACCAACCGGCCGGCGGCGCCGGTGTGCTGCCCGGGGTACGCATCTCCACCCGGCGCAGCGCCTCGGCCTCGACCAGCGCCATGCTGCTGGCCACCGCCAGCGCGATGCTCACCCCGGCCCAGCCGGCGGGCAGCGGGGTCTGCCCGTTGTCCACGAAACCGGCGACCGAGGCGGCGATCACCTGGCTGCTCGCCTTGATCAGGGCGAGCATGCCGAACGCCAGCGCGCGCTGCGTCAGATGAAGGAACCGCATGGCGACCGCGGCCTGGATGGCGAACATCAACCCGGTGGACGCGGTCTCCCCCAGCAGGCTGGTCACCCCGATGCCGAGGAACGGTGCCCCGGCCGCCTGGGTGATCAGCGAGCTGAGCCCGCTGATCGCCATCAGCATGCCCATCGCGCCGAGGAACCCGCCGATGTGCCGCTGCACCGGCCCGTGCCCGTCCTTCACCGCTCCCCACGGTTTGCTGGAGAAGTCGGCGATCAGCGCGATGACCAGTACCAGCGCCCCACCGCCGACGAGGCCGTAGTTGAACACCGACTCCAGCCCGGCCGGCGCCTCCATCCGGGCCAGCGCCAGCCGCCAGGTGCCGTCGAAGATGCCCAGCGCGGCCGCGATCCAGGCGTTGATCTTCCCGACGCGGGCGGTGAACGGGTCGCGCAGCGCGCCGAACATCTCGGGGATGCTCGGTGTGGAATCCGGCGGGACGAACCTGGGCGGGGTGGTCGCCCACATCAGCAGGGCGGCGACCAGTGCGCCGGTCGCCGAGGTGAGCGTGGCGTCGACCAGCGCGGCCCGGTCCTGCCCCGCCGCCACCAGCGCGCCCTGCACGTCGAGCGTCGCGGAGAGCACGAAGGTCAGCCCGAACAGCACGAAGGCGCTGAGCGACTCGGCGAACCTGGCCCTCGTCTCGCGCAGCCAGCCGCTGGCGATGTCGTAGATGGTGAACATCGCGTTGGCGCCCATGCCCAGCAGGAATCCGGCGGTCAGGTAGCCGACCGGGCCGGATGCCAGCGCGACCAGCCCGTAGGCGCCGGTGGTGCCCAACAGCGACGAAACGCTCATGAACCGGGGCGAGCGGCTGGCCCAGTAGCGGGTGAGCAGGACGAATCCGGCCAGGCTGCCGGCCAGCCCGGTGGCGAACAGCGCCGCCTTGGGCACGGTGTGCATCGCGCCGGCGATCTTCGTAGCGGTGTAGATCCCACTGCCGGCTACGCCGGCGGCGACGGACGCGGCCAGCACGAACGCCAGCCGGTGCGGCAGCCTGGTCAACCGGGTCTCCGGGTCCCCGAGCCGGGCGCGAGGCAACGGCATCCGGGCCAGCCACCGGGCCACCGCAATGACCAGTGCACTCAGCCGGGGCCATCGGGGCGTGCCGGTGGTCGGTCCCCGCGCCGCGTCCGGCGGCCCGGCCAGCACCGCCCGCGCCTGGTCGGCCGGTGGCAGCACGACGAAGGCCGGCACGTCGAGGGTGACGGTCGGGTTGCGCAGCAGCGCCCGGACGGCGGTGCCCGGCAGATCGGCACGCAGCCGCTCGAACGCATCGCTCGGCCGGTAGCGGCCGGTGTGCTCGTCGCGGACCAGCAGGTCGTGATCGACCAGCAGGGCCAGCCGCCAGCCGATCCCGCCGTCGCCGAGGTTCTGCTCGGCCGCCACCTCCAGCAGCCGCGCAGCCCAGGTCGGAGCGCCCGGCCAGTGACCCGCGTTCACCAGGTCCAGCACCTCAGCGGCGGTATAGCCGGTCTCCCCGCCCTCGTCGATCCACCGCCAGGCCAGCAGCCGCCACAGGTCCAGCGCCGCCAACGGGAGGCGGCCAGGGTCCGGCGCGTCCGGGATCTCCGCCCAGCTCGCGGCGCCCGGCCACACCGGAACGCGCCGCGCCGCGACCAGCGCGCGCAGCCACCACCCGACCAGCAGCACCAGGCCGATGCCGGCCACCACCGGACCGACCCAGGCCAGCCAGCCCAAGGACACCGTCGTCTGGGTGCCGACGACACCGTGGGCCGCGGTGGCCGAGGCGGCCGAACCGGCCAGCAGTTGCCCACCCAGCCACAGTGCGGCGGCCAGCGGAATGGCCAGGAACAGCAGGAAGGCGCGGGCCACCACGTTGCGTGTCGGGGCGTGCTTCGGGGCGGGGTTCGGCGCGATGGTGAACGTCCGGGCGTCCCCGTCGACGCCGACCGTGTGGTGCGCCAGCACCGGCGCACCCAGCACCGGGACCTCCGCGGCGGCCGTGAAGAGCGGCCGCACCGAGACAACCTCGGACAGCCCGAACACCCGGAGCCAGAGCGCGTCGGCGGCCAGTCGTTCGGGCTTCGCACCGGTCACCGAGACGAGGGGAACCCGCTGGCGGGCGCGGCCGAGGTAACCGAGTTGGCCGGCGGCGTCGGGTGGGAACGCCACGACGTCCGCGCCGGTGTCCATCAACGCCCATGCCTGCGACCGCCGGCCGTCGGGATGCTTGGTATCCACCCACAGGAACGCGCCGGGGCTGTCGGCCGCGTACCCGGGCCAGAACGGCAGCTGGCCACCCTGTTCGGCGGACTGGTCGCGCAGCACCTGCCCGAGCAGATCCGCGGGTAGCTCACGGCCGGGTGCGGTCAGCGCCTTCTCCTGAGCCCGCATGGCGTCCCGCGCCAACTGATCGGTCCAGACGAACCGACCCGGTTGGAGAACCGGACGGTCGGTGGGTGCCGGGCCGGGCCGGCGGGTCATCACGAACCGCTGGGCCGCGCCGCTGAACGTGGTCGGGAACACCCGCAGCAGGTCAAGCAGGCCCCACACCGGGTAATCCAGCCCCGGGTAGAAGTCGGGCCACAGCCAGAACGGTTTACCCAGCAGCCCGCCCATCGGGTTGCCGTCCGCGTCCAGCAACCTGGCCTGGACCGGCCGCGTCGCCCGCCAACCGACCCCGAACCCGATCGGCTCCCGATCGCCGGCCTCGGGGTCGGTGCGCAGGCCCAGCCGCTCCACCCACTTCATCGGCATGCGGGTGAACGTCGCGCCGGTATCGATCAGGCCGGCCGCCGGAACTCCGGCCTCGCCCAACCGCAGGCCAACAGCGGGCCCGGGGTACGAACCTTCGAGCGCGGTGTACGGGAACATCGCGCCCGCCGTGCCGGGGTCGACCGAGAGGAACCGGGCCAGCGCCACGGCGAGCTCGGGCTCGCTGGTGGTACCGGTGAGCCGTGCAACGGCCTCGTGCAGCCCTGCGACCAGCGCGGCCATCTTGGCGTCGTGCTCCGCACCGGTGTGGTCGTGGCCCCGCAGGTGCTCGTCCCGCTCGTGCCGCAGGAAGTCCAGCCACCAGGACAGGAACGACGAATCGCGGGCGATCAGCGCGTTCACCAGCGTGGCGAGGTGCGCCGGCACCAGGATCTCCCCGGTCGGCCGCCAGCCGTACCCGTACAGCTTCCCGCCCAGCGGCGCCTCCTCGGTGACCCGTACCAGCGCCACCAGCTCCGCGAGGAGCCCGGTCAGCTCCGGCGGCGCCCGTACCAGGTACGGGAACCTCTTCCGTTCCAGCTCGACGGCGCCCCTGAGCAGGCCGGGCATCTGGGGATCCATCAGCGTCTGTGCCTGGGCGCTCGGCATGTCCGCAACCACCGGACCGCCCCGGCCAGGCCGGGATGTGCCGGGGCGCCGGCTTACCGTCCGGTCGGTGTCGTCTACGTCCAGCGCGGCGGACCCGTCGGCGGACTCGTACACCATGCTTGGCCAAGCGTTGAGCAGGAGGGCCAGCGGGCCGATGTGCACCGGGCGGTCCAGCGCGTCGAGCAGCTCGACCAACCGCTCGTCCAGCGGCCGGTCCTCCACCGCCTGGTGATCGGGCGTGGTGAGCCGCGCATACCGGTTGCGCAGCACCGTGCGGACGGCCTCGAACGTGGTCCGCGCCCGCATGAGCCGGTCTCGCGAGGGCACCTGGAGTTGCTGGCGGGCCTGCCGGGATCGAAGGTGGGTGGACGCCTCGTGGGCCATGACGGCGATCTCGAGCAGCTCCGCCAGAGTGGTGGCGCCCCGCCCAGGCCCGGTCAGTCGCTGCCAGGCGACCGAGAGCAGCGCCTCGGCGTAGCGCCAACGCGCCGGCCGGTACGCTTTCTTGATCATCGCGTCCAGTGCCCCCAGATCGACCCTGGCCCTGGCGACCAGCGCCGCGCGGTGCTCGTCGCCGTGCTGGTCGACGAACCGGTCGGCGTAGCGGCGCGCGATCGCCTCCAACACCCAGCGTTCCTCGACCGCCGCGCGCAGCCTGGACATCTCGTCGTGGGTCAGCCCGGCCCTTGCACCGCGGGTCAGCCAGGACAAGTCGTCGTGGGTCAGCCCGGCATCAGTCAGCGCATCGATCCGCTCGTGCAGCTCCGCGATCCGTTCGAGCAGCGCGGCGGGCGCGTACCGCCACGCGTCGGCCAGCTCCTGGCGCAGCTCGGCGGACAACACCCCGTCCCTCGCGAGCGCCCGCCGCCACCAGTCCTCGGCCAGCACGCCCACCGCCATGTCGTCCGCCGTCTCGGTGGCCAGATCGGCCGGGATCAACGTCTCCGGCCCGAGCCGCGCCGCGACCAGCCCGGGGGCGACCGCCGCGAACTCGGCGGACTCCTCCGGCGTCAACGCACGCCACCGACCGATACCCAGCTCCGGTTGGGCGGCGGGCGGTTCGGTCAGGTTCCACCCCAGCTCGCGCGCCTGGCTACCCAGGTCCGCGTAGGGGTCCGGCTCGGCCAGCGCCGGGGGCAGGCCCTTGATCCGCTGGTGCAGCGACCACAGCTGGCGCGCGCGCAACGGTCGCTCGGCGGTCACCGCCGAGGGAATCGTGCGCCACAGCAGCCAGGCCAGCGGCCCGCCCGGCATGGACAACATCTCCAGCTGGGCCGGCCAGGTGGGATCGGCCAGGCTGTGCTCATCGATGAACCGGCGGACCAGCCGAGCCAGGACCAGGTAACCGACCACCGCGACGGCCAGCAAAATCGGCACCGAAGTCGGCATGTGCGGGAGACCCGCGCCGAGAGGGCCGGAAGCCTCGCCCAGATGGCCGGAGGCCAGCCCGAGCAGGCCGGTGGCCAGCGTGCCCGAGCGCCGTTCGCCCGACCTCGGCTCACCCTGCTCGGTGGGTGCGAACACCAGGACCGTGATGTGGTCCTTGCCGCCCCTGGCCAGCGCGAGCGCGACGATCCGCCGGGCCACGGTCATCGGATCGGTCGAGCTCTTGAGCAGATCCTGGATGTCCTTCGGGCTGAGGTACGCGGTGACCCCGTCGCTGACCGCGATCAGCCACTCCTCGTCGTCGAGATCGAAGCTGTGCGTGGTGAACCCGCCACGCGGCAGCGGGTCACCCATCAGCTCCGCGGGCAGGTGCCGCTTGTTGTTGATGTGCTTCGGATGGTTCACCGCGACGACCTGCTTCGGGGTGCCCCGGAAGAGGACGCTGTCGCCGAACGGCAACGAGGTGACTCGCCGGCCCCCGTCCTCCCGGCGGGTGACCTGCATGGAAACATAAGTGGTCGCCGGGCCTCTTCCGGGCTTCGCCCCGGGATCGATAGCCACCCCGGTCCGGTGCGCACCGTGCGCGGCGAATTTCGCGAGCCACTCCGGGTCCCGCATCGCCAGATCCGGCGAGCTGAGCTGCACCGCCGCGCCGAACTTGGCGGCGCGGCGCGACGAGACCCGGGGCACGGGCCGGCCGCCGGCCCCGTCGGTGAGCACCCCGACGAACCCGCCGTCGGGCAGCTCACCGATCACCACCGTGTCGTGGTTCACCCCCTTCGCCGGGTTCTTGACGCGCTTCTTGCCCTTGTCGCTGACCATCGCTGCTTTCCAGCCATGACCGATGACGGTGATCTCCACCCGCCCCGGGTTCGGCGCATCCGAGGTACTGGTCAGCGGCGCGTGCACGGCTTCACCACCCGGCTCGCGCGCCGGCAACAGGGACGGCGCCGGGGACACCGCGTGCAGCTCGTAGCGCCCCGGCGCGGTTTCGCCGAACCGCAGCTCGAGCACCTCGGTCACCCCACTGGACACCGAGGGATAGAACGCCACTGGAATGGTGGCGGCGACCCGGACGAGCAGCTCGCCCTCGATCCACTCGACGCGGGTGACCCGGCCGCCCAGCATGCCCCGCAGCCAACGCTCCCGGTCCTCGGCGCCGAGCGATTGGGGCAACCAGGGCAGCGCCCGTTCGGCGAGATCCGCCAGTACCCGTTCGCCGATCATCACGACCTCGTCCGCGCCGGCGGCGGAAAGCTGGCCGGTCAAGGTCCTGGCCACCGTGTCGAGTTCGTCGCCGCGCGGCGAGCTGGGGTTGGCCGCGCGCAGCGCTTCGAGGTCGGCGGTCATGGCGTATACGCGTTCGGTGAGCGTCTCGGCCAGGTCCAGCGGCAACCCGGCCAGCAACAGCTCGGCGTGGCTCAGCCCGGCGAGCTCCAGCTCCGCGCGGGCCAGCGCGTAGGCGATCAGCTCCAACTGCTCGCGACTTGCGGTGGACGGGCGTGAGCTCTCCGCGATGTCCAGCAGCACCCGGTGGGCCGTCACCAGTGGGGTCGCCGCCCGCACCACACGCATCAGCAGCGCGGCCTGCAGCTCGTGGTCGAAGCCGGCCCACGAACCCACGAGATGTCGCCCCTCATGCGCCGCGAACAGTTCCCACCACAGCCGGTCGAGCAGTTTGAGCTCGGTCAGGTCCCACAACAACTTCCAGACCTCGTCGAACATCACGTTCACCGGACCCTCGGCGGTCCACAGCGCGTAGCTGAGCAGCCGTTCCGGCCGGTCCGCCAGGTCCGCCAGGTCATGGTGGCGCAGCAGCGGTTTGGCGCGCTCGGTGTGCAGCAACTGGATCGGGACCCCGAGCACGTCCAGCGGCAGCGGTCGAGGTTCGCCCCGCGCGGCCTTTTTGACCAGCTCTCGCACTATCGCTTCGAACCGCGCCCGCTCCGCGCGGCTCATGCCGTCGGACAGGTCCCCACCGGTTTCTGGTTCGGGCGACGATTGGGCGGCGCGCAGCGCGCGGATCTCGGCCTCGGTGCGGTCGATGCTGAAGGGCAGCGCGTATGGGTCGCGCTGGCCCAGGAACCGGGCGGCCGCTAGCTGCCGGTCAGCCTCGTCCAGCGCGACGAGCACGTTGTCGATTTCGTCACCGTTACCGCTCCGGATGGTCGCGACCTGCAGCCAGTAGTCAGCTTCCTCCGCTCTGCGCCTGGCGGTGGCCAGCACCGGGCGATCCGGCAATGCCGCCGGCACCGCGCCCTCCGCCCGGGCCACTGCCAGCAGCGTCGAGTCGGCCTCGTCAATGAGGCCGCTGAAGACCTGCAGCAGTTCGTCCTCGACCGATTCGTCCGTCACTTCGTCCGGGTTCTGCACATGCAGCTCGAGCCGGTAGAGCACGGCGATGAACTCGACGAAGCGGTCCATGGCCTCCCGGGTGAGCGGGTCGGGCAGCGCGGCGAACACGGTGCCCAGCACGTACACGACCTCCGCCACCCGCATGAGCGGCGCATGCTGGTCAAACCGCGTGGTCTCCCGTTCAGCGATGGTCCACAGCCGGTCGATCAGTGCGGTGCGCGCATCGTCCAGTTCGTGCAGCTCGGCGGCCAGCTGGCGCGGGTTGCGCTGGGTCGTGAACCGGGCGTTGTCGATCGCCACACCGATCGAATCCACCGCCTCGTCGAGCGCCATCAGCTCCTCGTCCGGGAGGGAGCCGGCGTTGGCGATCAGTCGCCGCGCATCGTCCACCTCCTGACGGGCGATGGCCAACAACATCGGGCTGTCCCGCCAGGGACCGGACTCGGCCGGCCGACGCTCGGCGAGCAGGGCGCGCGCGGCGGGCCGGGTCGACTTGTCGGCACGCCAGGTCGCAAGCAACAGTGCCCGGATCAGCAGGGTGTCGGTTAGGCCCGCCCCCGGCGTGTCCGCGCGCCCGGTGTGATCGAAGCTGCCGAAGACCCTGTCGATCAGCCCGACCAGCTGGACCTTGGTCTGCCCATCCTCTACCCGGATGACGAACCCCCCGCCCCCGGAGTAGCCCGACCGCACCGCCGGGTTCCCGGCGACCACCAGGTGCCACGGTGGCGCGGGCGGGCTGGTGCTCCAACGGTGCTGTGCCGCCCAGCCGCCCGTCACGGTGGGCAGCACCGTGTGGCCCGACTCCGCGATCAGCACCGCCTGAGCAAGCCACTCGGGCATGCCGACCGTCGCGACCGGTTCCCCGATCCCCGGCACCAGATCGGCCAACTCGACCCCGACCAGCCTGACCTCGGGGTGTTCGTTCGGGTCGATGTCCACCAACGCCATGTCGACGCCGGTGACGTGCTCCCGCGTCTCCTTGGGCAGCTGGGCCACCATCACACGGAACATCTCGAGCAGTTCCTCGCGCGGCATGGCGGCAGCGGCCGGGTCGAGGGCGACCATCGCGTCGGCCAGCGCCTCCAGCGTAGGTTCGGGCCGCACCCGCCCGGTGAAGGTGTGCCGGCCGAGCACCAGGTCCACCGTGGGGTGGTGGCGCACCAGGTGCCGTTTGGTCAGCACCACCAGCTGGCCGGCCACCTGGACCAGTGTCGCGGCTCCGCTGCCGCCATCCGGCGTGCGTACCAGGAACGTGGCGTCCACCGCCGGGCGGTAGCGAGGGTCGATCTCATGCGCCCACAGCACGGTCGGGTGGAGGCGAGTCGGTCCCACCTTGAACCCGGTCGCGCCGACCCCCGGGGAGCCGACCAGCGGGATCAGCTCGGACAGGTCCGGCGGGGCGGGCAGTTCGTGGTGCGGGCGCCGCTGATCCGGCGGCGCCCTGGCGTTGACCAGCTCGGCCAGCTCGTGGCGGATCAACTTCCGGCGTTTCGCCGGCCGCATCTTGAGCAGCTTCTCAAGCGTGGCGGTGTCCGTGTAGAGCCAGCCGTCCCAGCCGGCCCACATGACCAACCCGGTCACCCCGGCGATGCGCAGCTCGGCGGTGAACCGGTTGCTGACCCGCAGGCCGTTCGCACCGGCCAGCGCCACCTCTTCGTCGCCCAGCTTGGCGAAGTCGGTCAGGTCGGCGTCGGTCAGCTCGTCCCGCCAGCCGCCGTCCCGGGGGTCCAGCCCGGTCAGCTCGGCAATGACGTGCACCGCGCGTTTGCGCAGCTCATCGCTCAGGTCGCCGCCGTCCACCATCGCCGGGCCGCCGCCGGGCCAGGTGTGCGGCAGGGTGACCGCGCCGTCCGCGGTGCGCAGGAACCGGTGCCCGTCGGCGGTCAGGGTGACCGAGGTGGCCGGGCCGGCGACAAAGTCCCAGGTGGCCACGAACAGTTCGACGGCGTACCGGACGTCCAGGTGGGTCAGGTTGTGTGTCGGAATCAGCTCGACCACGCCGCCCTCGCCGAGGAACGCCACCGCATAGCCGAGCAGCTGCTCGTGCTCGTCGAACGCGCCCACCCACACCGCCCGGGGGTGGGTGAGCAGTGCCAGGGTCGCCTCGTCCAGTTCGGCACCGAAGCGGCGGCGCAATAGGTCGATCTTGGTGACCAGGTCGTCCAACACCCGCACCCGTCCCCGCGTGCCGTCGGGCAGGACGGTCGGGGCGATCCCCGGCAGGGGTGCCCCGAGGCTGTCCAGGGAGTGGGCGGTGGCACTGGCGGCCAACGCGCGGCCGCGGAAAGCGTGCAGCGCGGACTCGTAGGCGGCCAGCCGCCCGGCCAGCGCCGGCTGGGTCGGGCGCTCCTCGACCAGGACCCTCATCAGCTCCTCATCGAGAAGCAAGCTGGCGGGAAGTCCCAGCGCCCGGTCGATCAGGTCACGCAGCGCACCGGTGACCTCGTCCAGCCGGTCCGTGATCGCAATCGGGTTGGTCAACCCGTCCAGATGCATCGCGAGCGCCGCCAGCTCGTCGCCCACCTTCTCGGTGAGCCGGTACGCACGCAGCGCCGGCGTCAGCCCAGCTATCGTCTCGATCAGCCTGAACCAGGCGCTTGTCACGGTCGGTTTGTCGGGCAACTGGTCGAGTACCCGCATCAGCGCTCTCCGGTAGCTGCCGGATGCCGGGGCGAACAACAGCGTGATCAGATCGACCAGCCGCTCGGTCCGCACCTCCTCGGAGCCCCGATCGAGCCGCGGTGCGAGCAAGCCCAGCACCAGTGCCCGGTGGGCCGCCTGGTCGGCGTCCGCGACCGGCCGGGCCACCATCGCCGCGAGCCGGCGCCGCAGCAACGGCGACCAGGTGGGAGGTGGCACGTTCCCGGCTTCGACGAGCTCCCGCACGGCCGCCGTCGCGGTGGCCCAGAACCGGGCGTCGACCGGGCCGAGCCGTGACCAGGCGCCGATGAGCAGCGCGGCCCGGACCTCCAGCCACTCGGTCGCCGACCAATTGGCCGGGTCGGTCCACGGTGAGCCGTGCCGGGTGAGGTCGGTCAGGTCGCGTTGATCGGGCGCCAGCGCTGGCACCAGGAAACGGATGTGGTCGGCCAGGAAGTACGCAACGGTCGCGGCGTCGGGCACCGACTGGTCGTCATCGGCCGCTTCCGTCAGCAACTCGTTGACCAGCTCCGATTCCTTTTTCAGCCACTTCTGCTCGTCGATCTGGACCTGTGCCCATGTCTTGGCCGGACCCGGGGTCAGCTGGCCAACCGCCTTCTCCGACTCGGTGCCCTCGAGGAACTCGTGTACGAAGCGCAGCGCGGGCGCCGCCGCGTTCCCGGCGAAGAACTGGTCCGCACGCGGGGTGCCGCGCTTGTCGACGAGCCATTCGTATACCGCGAGCGAGACGTCGTAGTCCCAACGGTATTCGTCCAGATAGTGGTCCTGCTCAGCCCGGCGGTGTACCTCGGCGATCATCTTCGCCGGCTCGGCCAGCCTGTCGGCGGTGATGAAGGCGACGGTCAGCGCTGCCCAGTGCTGGTTCGTCCGCATGATGTCGAGCAACGGGGCAACGGGGCGTCCCGACGGCCATGCCTTGACCAGGCCCGGCGCCGCGCTGCGCAGTACCAGGTAGTCCAGGGCGTCCCGATACATCTCCACCGCGTCGTCGATCAGCCCCAACCCGGCGAGCGCGCCGATCAGCCGCGCCCTGGCCTGTACGCCCAGCCGGCGGTACGCCTCGGTGGACGGCTCCCAGGTGGTGGCGTCCACCTCGTCCAGGAACAGTTCCAGCTCGCCGATCCGCCGGCCGAGTTGGATCCGCTGCTGGGCCTCCATCTGCTCCCGAGCGAACTCCGCCGCGGTGCCGAGCAGATCACGCCGCAGGGCGTTGGCGTGCCGCCGGCCGGCCACGTCGTCGCCCAGATCGCTGGCCGCGTAGGCGATCACGGCGCGCAACTGTTCCTCGGAGAGGCGGCGGACCACAGTGTCTGGCAGGTACACCGTGTTGCCGATGCGGTACTCGACGATCTTGTCGATCGTGTCCTGGCCGACCAGCATGCCCACCAGCAGGGCATCGAACATCCGCACCTGTAGGTCGTCCGGAGCGTCGGTCAAGCCGTGGCTCAACGGGGTGGTCCGCAGCTTGCGGTCGGACAGCACTTCCACCACCCGTTCGTCCTCGTCCTCGCTGAGTGGGTCCTCCTCCGGGTACAGCTGCAGCCGCGCGGTCATTCCGATCATGGCACCGCCGCCGGCGGCAAAGGGCAGCATCCAGATCCCTCCGACGGCGAGCCCGCCCGCGGCCCACATCAGGGTGCGCAACCACCGATCAACCCTCGGGCCGTCGCGCCCGTACAACACACGGCCGAAGATGACCATCAGTACCCCGATCACCACAACCGGGATCGGGTTCCAGACCGGAGTGATCATGGCCCCGGCCGCGAAACCCACATAGAGCGCCCAGAACGGCTGTTGCTTCCACCAGCCCTCGAACCGGATGAGGCCGCGCAGGCGTGCTTCGGTGCGCTCCGCCGGCGGTGAACGGGCGCGCTGGCCGGCGGCCCGGACCTGGGCGGGCGGGTCGAAGTCGGTCAGCTCCCGCAGCAGCAGGAACACCTCGGCCGCCATCGTGTCCGGCATGGCGGCGAGCAGCTCGCTGTAGGCCCGCCCGGCGAAAGCCGAGGCGACGGTTCCCTCGAAGTTCTGGTACAGGTAGTTGGCCACGGCGGCGGACACCAGCATGGCGACGGCCGTCCGCTCGCGCATCCGCCTGTCCAGCGTGTCCTCGAGATGTGCGGTGAGCTGGCTGACCGAGCCCGCCGGCAACCACAGCGTCAGCGGCTCGCCCGGTTCCTCGAGCAGCTGCGCGCGCGTCGGCCGGGGGTCGGACGGCTCGGCCGGCGACTGATCGACGTGCCCGGGTATCGAGGCGAGCAGGCCACGCAGCCGGCGCGCGGTGGCGGCGTTGAGTCCGCCGACAACCAGGGCCAGCTCATCGACCGCGCTGGCTACCAGCCGCACCGACCGAGGCTCAGTCGCGCGATGCGCCAGGGCGATGACGCCCAGCAGCACCGCCGCCGCGGTGGTGAACACGACCGCCACGAACCAGAACACCACGATCGCTGGCGCTGGCTGGCTCACCGTCTCGATCGCGCCGGCGCCCTTGAATGCCGTGAACAGGCCGAACGGCAGCTGCGCGTGGGTGCTGCCATCGGTGTCCGGCGCGAGCAGCTCGTCGAACTCGCGCTTGTGCGCGAGCAGCTCGTCGAACTCGCGCTTGTGCGCGAGCAGCTCGTCCCGCGTCGGCAATCCGTGGAGCAAGTCGCTGACGATCGCCTCGGTGACTCCGGCGGGTCCGTCGACCAGGCTGTTCCACAGCGACTGGCCCGGCTGGGTGAGCTCGTACGTGTACGGGCGGACGGCCCCCGGGGCACGCGTAGCGAGTACCACGCCGAGCTCGTCCAGCGCCTCCATCGGTTCGTGCAACTCGTCGGGGTCCAACCCCATCGCATTGGCGAGCACGCTACGGCGGATCGGTTTGCCATGCTCGTCCATCAGCCGCAGGGCATCCCACAGGCTGCTGATCGTGGTCTGGGCGGCCCGGGGTTCCGGCGCGACCAGGTCAAGCGCGGCCCACAACACCGCCCAGTCGGCACCGGGTCGGGCCGGCCAGTCTGGCCAACGGTCGAACAGTCGGCGCGTCGGGGCCAGATTGTCCGCGCGGAGCTTGCCCACCAGCCGCGCCTGCCGAACACCCAGCACGTAGTTTCCGTGTCGTTCCAGCACCCAGCCCTCGTGGACAAGCTCTTCCAACACCGCCCGCACGGCACGGATCGGTCGCTTGAGCAGCTTGGCCAGCTTGGCGGGCGTCATGCCGCCCTCGCCCACCAGCTTGAGCAGCCGACCGAGCCCTGAGCTCGGTTCCGAGGTGCCGACCACCGGCGACCATGTCTCGAACGGCCGAGTTACCAGGAAGCCGAGCATCCGCCGCAGATCGGCAACCGTCGTCGGCCCCGGTGCGTGGGAGAGCGCGTGCCGCGCCCGCCCCATCGCGTCGTGCACCGTGAAGTCCTGCATGGTGGAGATCGACCCTCGGGGCAACCTCAGCGTCGCCTTCCCCAGGTCGGTGAGTGCGTAACCGGTGGCTCGGCGGCCCTTGATGAGCCAGCCTTCCAGCAGGTAGAGGGCGTGGTGCAACTCCATCCGCCGGACTCGGCCGTACCGCTCGCTGAGGGCGCCCAGCACCCCGGAGAAGGTGCCCTGCTTGTCGATCTCCTCGAGCAGCTCGCGCGTGGTGAAGAAGACGAACTGCTGGTAGTCCTCGTCCCGCCCACCGCCGGAGTCGAACCAGGCCGAGGCGACTATCTGCCCGCTGGAAGGCACCCGGCCGGCCGTCTGGCCCACCCGGCCGACCGGTCCGGCGCGCGCCGGCGTGTCCTCCGGGGTGGTTGTTGCCCCGGTGTCCCCGTTCGCGCCGGCCAGTGCGCGCACGGCGGCCTCGGCCGAGGTGAGCAGGCTCAGCTGATCGCTCTCTTTGTCGGTCGCGCCGATCCTGATCGCCATCGTGGTGAGCAGCTCGGACACCACGTCGAACTGGCGGTGGCCGTCGGGGGCGCGGGTGAGCTCGATCAGTGCGGTCGCCAGGTGCCGCCAGCCGGCCAGGAACCGGTCGGCGGGGCCTCGATCCCGGCGCAGCGGGTCGATGATGTTGCCGTAGGAGCGCAGGTCGTAGTCCAGCCCAGGCCGGCTGAGGTAGTAGTCGTCGAACCACGCCGGCTGGTCGACGGCACCTAGCAGGGCGGCCACCGCATCTGGGGTGGTGCCGCTCCCGAGCCGGTCCAGCAGATCGAACGCAAGTTCGATCTGCCGCTGGTGCAGCTCGCTCACCAACTGCTCCGGCCGGCGGGCGAGTCCGGTGAGTGCGGCGCGCACCTGGTCGGCGAGCCCGGCGGGGGGCTCGGCCGGCCAGTGGCGGAGCAGCGCCCGGTACCGGTGGAGGAACTCCAGCTCGGGGCGCGCGCCGGGCATCCAGGCGATGGCGTCCGGGTTGGCGAGCGGCAGGCCGCGGCGGGGCTCGGCGTACCAGGCGAGGATCGCCAGCACCACCGGCGCGGGGTGGTAGTAGAGGTACCCGGGCAGTGCGGGAACCGCCGAGGTGGGGCCGCCGTGCCCGTCCCGCGCCGCCGAGTGGATGGCGTCGGTATACACCGAGCGCAGCACCTCCGGAAGGTAGTAGCGCTGCGTCTCGGTCAGCGTGCGGAACTTGACCAGCACGTGCTCGACCAGCAGGTGCATACCGAGGCCGCGAGCGAACCGCTCCCACTCCACGTGTTCCGGCGTGACCAGTTCGCCGTGCGGGATGGGTAGCGGCGCGGACAGCCCGGCGGCGAAGGCGAAATGGCTGAGCAGGTGTTCTTGCTGCTTGGTCCGGCCGGCACCGAAGGCGATCTGCAACACGCGGGCCACCTCGCCGGCCAACAGAAGCCGGGTCCCGAGGTCGGCGGCCGGCTTGGCGGTGAGGGGATGGCCGAGCAGCTCGAACGCCTCCACCGCCAACCGCTCGAACGCGGCCAGCTGAGTCCGGGATATCCACAGCCGCAGGCCCGGCACATCGGAACCCGGCAAGGAATGAACGACGCTGGTTGGCCCTTCCGCCCAGTAGCTGTTCGCCAACACCTGGGCTCGCAGGTCGCGCAGGTTCTTCCGGGTGCGCTGGTCCATCGGCAGCTTGCCAACCTGGATGAACAGCTTCCCGAGCAGGGCAAGGACCCGGCTGCCGTCCCCGCCGTCGGACACGATCCGCGTGCCGACGTCCGGCTCCGGCAGATTTTGCGGGTCGGGCTCGCTGGCCGTCGGCGCCGGGCCGCCGACCGGCTCGACCGGCACGTACCGCACGGTGGTGCCCTGACCCACCGGCCGCAGCCCGGGATGCCGCGCCACGGCCCGTTTCACCAGCTCCTCGTCCGCCGGGTCACCGAGCACCGCCACCAATTCGGCCAGCGGGCGGGCCTGGTCTGGCCGCGTCCGCAGGTGCGCGACCAGCAGCGACGCCACCTCGAAGGCCAGCCGGAGCGCGACGTCGCGCGGGTCGCCCCGCTCCCGCGACGCGTAGAACCGGGCCAACGCAACGGCCTGGGCCAGCGCCGCGTCGTCGGCCACCTGTGGGCCACCGTGCAGCACCGCCTGGACGATAAAGGCGCTGTCCTGCTTGTGGTTCAGCCCGAACCGGTTGCGGCCCTGCTCGTTCCCCTCCCGGTGGAAGAAGTCCTCGTGATACCCCAGCCGCCACCACATCCCGGCGGCGCGCACCCTTGCGGCCATCGGCGCGAACATCACGATCAGGTCGCGTTCCGCCCAGTAGAACCCGATCATCCGGTCCGGCAGGTCCGCCAGCTCGGTGCCGAGCAGCCCCCGGACCTGCCCGGTCAGCGCGATCTCCAGCACCCCCGGTGGCCCCCTGGGCCGGTTCGTCTCCCGTCGGTGCCGCTCGTCGAGTTTCATCAGCTCGGGCAGGATGCGCGTGAACCGAGGCGCGTCGGTCGGCCGCTCGTTCTCGATCACCCAACCGGAATGTGCCCGCGACAGGCCGCGCACCTCGACCTCCGCCCGCGCGATCAGCTCGAGCTGGGTGTCCAGGTCCTCGGCGCTCCGTATCCCGCCCATCAGCCCGTTGAGCGCCGCGCGCACCTCCTTGGGGGCGGGCTGGTCGGGCCGGCGAACCACCTCGATCAACGTGGTCACCAACCGCCGCCAGCCGGGCAGGAACCACTCCGACTGGCGCAGGTCGGCGATGAGCTCGGCGTACTCCCTCGCGCTGCGCTCGAGTCCGGAGCGGTAGAGGTAGTGGTGGTCGAACCACGCCGGCGCGTGGACGTCCCCGAGCAGCTCAGCCACCGAAGCCGGCGTGGCACCGGGGCCGAACCTGTCGAGTAGCTGGAACAGCACCTCCAGCTGGGGTACCTGCGGCCCGAAGTACGGCTCCTCGGGGAGCTGGGCCAACGTGGTCAACACGGTCAGCACCCGCGCCCAGAACTCGGCATCCGGTTCGGCGACCCGCTCGGCCAGCTGGCCGCGTGCCCAATGGATGAACTCCAGCTCGGGACGCTGCCCGGGGATGCGCGCGAGGACGCTCTCGTCGGCCAGGCCGAACTCCGCCAGGTGCGGCCCCCGGGGAGCCCGGCTCAGCCAGTCGAAGGCGGTCCGCACCAGCGGCCCCGGGTGGTAGTAGAGGTAGCCGGGCAGCTCTGGAGTCGCGGCGGTGGGGCCACCGTGTCGGTTCAGCGCCGCCGAGTAGTGCAACGAGTCGGTGAGTATCGAGCGCAGCACGTCCGGCAGGTAGCGCCGCTGGGCGGCGGTCAACTCCAGGTCGTCGCGGGCCAGGATGTGCTGGACCAGCAGGTCCATCGCCGCGCCATGGGCCATCCGTTCGCGCTCCAGAACCTGGTGGGTAATCGAACCGCCCAGCGGGATGGCGAACGGCACCGTCAGTCCGGCCGCGAGCGTGTCGTCCTCCATCCACGTGCCGAAGACCAGCCGGTAGGCCAGCTGCAACACATGTGTCTGCTCGTGCCACAACACCAGCCGCAACGCGAGATCGAAGGACAGTGGCTTGCTGATCGGGTGGCCAAGCTCATTGAACGCGCTCCTGATGTCCTTGGCCAACAGCGTCAATGCGGTCCGGGAGAGCCCCAGCTCGAGGCGCGGCAAGCCGGACTCGGTGGCCCCCACCGCCTGGACGAAGCTCGCCTCGCTGTTCGACCAGTAGATGTTCGCCCGCACCTCGGCCATCAGCGCGGCCAGTTCGGCTCGAACGTCGGCGCTCGGCGACAGCTGGCCGACGTAGTCCTGGTACTTGTCGAACACCGCCAACGCCTGGCGCCCCTCCGGGTCGTCGGCGGTGATTCGGTCGGCTTCATCGACCGGCTCGAACTCTGCCCGGGCCACATCGCCGGGCTCCGGGGCCGGCCCGCCCACCGGGTCGGTCGGCACGTACCACACCGTCCGGCGGTCCCAGGACCTCCGCAGCCCCGGGTGCGCCTTGACCGCCCGCCGCACCGCCAACTTGGTTCGCCGCGTGTCACCCAGTTCGGCGAGCAGGTCGCCCAACAGGCGTTCCTGGTCCGGCAACCCGGCGAGGTGCTCGGCCAGCAGGTCACCGACGGCGAAGACCTGGTCGAGCACGTCGTCCATCGTGTGGTTCGGGCGCCTCAGCACGGCATGGAACGCCTCGGCCAGTCCGCCGGCGGGTTCTTCCTCGGGCCCGAGGCCCAGCCGGCGCAGCTCCCGGGCGAGCGGGGCGTACTCGTCCCGCGACGCGGCCCAGCGCGCGAAGCTCGCCCAGTCCCAGGCGTCCGTGCCGACGTGTCCCCGGGCGTACTCCACCGACGCCTCGGCGAACGCCAGCGCGGCCTTGGCCAGCTCCGGGTCCAACGTGCTTGCGAAGATCCGCAGCTGGAGGACCAGCGGGTTCCGGTTGTTGATCACCAGGTCTTTCCCGGTGCGCAGCCGCGCCCGCGCGTAGGCCGGGATGCGCTCCCGCTCCTCGGCGGTGAGCAGGGCCAGGCTGGACTGCCGCCGGGACAAGATGATCATCTGATCCGAGTTCTCCAGGATCAGCCGCATCCACCGCTCGATGTGCTCCGCCGAGTCGAACCCGGTTCGGCTGAGGTTGACCCGCAGGTCGGCCCGGTCGGGGGTGGCGCCCAAGGCCTTGAGCTCGGCCAGCAATTCCCACGGGAAGTGCTTGATCGCCCACGGGTAACCCATCGGGTTGGCGATGATCTCGAACCCGTGCGTGGGCGTCCGGTCATGCCGCACGTGGCCGAGGTCACCCAGCCGCCCCTCCGCGTGCCGGGCGGCCTTGTGCATGCGGAACTTCCGCAGCCATACATCCAGCTCCAGGCTCAGGTACAGCGGTCCCTCACCGAGGGGGGCCGCCCGGGACGGTTCCGGGACCGCGACCCGATTGTCCCGAAGGCGGTGCCACGCGGCGTGCAGCCAGGCAGGGGAACCGTTGCGCAAGAGCGCGTAGATGCCGATCGCCACGACGACCAGCCCCATGGTGACGAGTTCCGGGACGGAGAGCGACCGTGGACCGGTAGCCCCTCGGCCCTCGGCCGGGGCGGCGGCCGCCGCCAACGCAAACATGCCGGCCAGCGTGATCGCCACCCTCGCCAACGACGGCGCGATCGCCCGGAGGGCGCCGGCCATGGTGCGCCGGGTGTCGGTGGGCCGCCCAGCGAGCGCGGCGGCGGCCAGCGCAAGCACGGCTACCCCGGCGGCCAGCAGGACCCGCTCCGTCAAGCCACCGGACAGCGGCCACGGCAGGTCCTCGCCGGCTACCAGCAGCAGCACAGCCTGCCCCACGAGCGCGGTGACCGCCGCCCCCGCTACCCAGGCTCCGATGCGCAGCTCGCGCGTCCCGGGGAAGTCGATGGCCAACCGGACACCCGCCGACAGCACCCCCGCGAAGAGCACCGTGGTCGCCGCCTGGTGCACGATCGAGGAGAACGTCCACAGGTCACCGGGGTTTATCGGGAAGGCCGCCAGCACCACCAGCGCCGCGGCGGCGCCCCGCAGCAGCACTCGGACCGGCGTGACACCTGCGGTCTTGGCCTGGTCAACCAGCCTGGCCAGCAGCTCGGCTGCACCGGCCATGGCCAGCGCCGCGGCGGCGAGGAGCGCCATACCACCGGGGGCCACCACATACGCGCTGACCGGCTTGGTAGGCAGCACGTGGCCGATTCCGACGATGTGCAGCACCACCGTGCTCGCCACCGCGACACCCAGCAGTGCCCATACCGCGCGCGCCAGCTGGCCGCCGGTCGCCCGCTTCGCCCATCGGGCCAACAACCACAGCCCGAGCACCGCCGAGCCCACCACCAGCACCCCGCCGACGAACCCGGGGTGGGCGGCCAGCCAGTCACGGGCGGCCAGGGCCAGCCCGAGCAGGCCGGTGCCCACCGAGGCATGACGCTGGGGTCCGTCGCCGTGCTTGGGGTCCAGCCGCACCCGCACCTCGCCTTCCAGGTGGAACCACCGCTGGTTCTCCCCAATGACGGTGACCAGCTCGTCGTAATCGACCCCGAGCAGGTTCTGAATGTGAGCCAGGGCGGCCGATCGACCCGGGTACAGGCTCAGCAGGGTGAAGAGCCTGTCGAACAGGTCGTCGCCGGAGGGCCGGTCGAGGTCGGCATAGCGACGGATGAGCAGCTCCTCGGCTTGGCCGATGCGGTCGTCGCTCCAGGCGGGTCCGCCGAGCGGCTCAAGGACCAGCCAGAGTTCGGCGTGCAGGCCCAACACCCGGCGCAGCTTGGTGTGCCGCTGCTTGGTGTTGAGCGCTTCCACCTCGCCGACGGGCTCGAGCCGGTGCAGGATCTCCATGATCCGGTCGAGCTGGCTCGCCGGGTCCCATGTCCTCGGCGCCAACGGCGCCTGCATCTCGTGGAGCAGGATCCGCCAGTGATCGGCGCGGGAGGTGGCGACGTCGCGCAGCGGCCCCAGGTAGAGGAGGGTCGCCTCGGCGGTGGCGTCCCGTGCCGCCAGCCTGGCCTGCTCGACGTAGAGCGTGCCGAGTTCCTGGGCCAGCTCCTGCGCCACCCTCCGTTGGTTGCGCATGCCGGTGACCAGCTCCTCGCGCCGCTCCTGGTCGTCGCGGTACGCCACCATCCGGGCGGCGGCCGCGCGGAGGTCGTCCAGGTCTGCCCCTCGGGCCTGCTCGATCACCTCGGCGATGGCGTCCAGCTGTGCCTTGCTCACCGCGCCGGCCGCCTCGGTGCGGAACCGCTCCACCGCCCGCCGGTTCTCCATCGCCCAGTTGGCCAGCGCGATGAGGATCCTGGGCCGCACCATGCCGGCGGGCAGCAGCTCGGTGGGGTTGTTCAGCACGTCGAACAGGTCGGTGGACAACCGGGCCGGGTCATCGATCAGCGGCAACAGCCGAGCCAGCGCGGTGGGCGCGGCGGGCGTTCGGGACTGCGCCGGCAGGGCGGGCGGCACGGTCAGTTCGGGGGCCGGCCGTGGTTCGTTCCGGGGTCTGGGTGCCGACGCCGGCCGCTCACCACGCAGGAACACCGTCTCATCACGCACCCGGAAGCGCTTGCGGTTCCCCCGTGCTTCAAGCACGTCGTCGCGCAGCGCGTCCGGCGTCATGCGCAGCAGCCAGGCCAGCTCGTCCACCGTGGCCGAACGGGTCGGCAGGGAGTCCCGCACCGCCGCCAGCTGGGCGACCGGAGACTTACCGGCGATGCTCGGATGCCGCCCGTACAACGCGGCGACCCGGGGCTTCAGGCCTTCCAGGTCCGCCAGGAGCGGCAGGTCACCGAACCCCGCCGCGCGCAGCAGCCGCTCGGCTCGCCACAACCGTTGCGCCTGGCCGAATGCCTCCGCCACGGCATCCCGACCCTCCAGGTCGGGCAGCTCCCGCCAGACCTGGCTGACCAGTTTGACCCCGTGCAGCGCACCGTTACCGGGATCGCCGGCCCGCAGCGCCGCGCGGAGCCGGATCCACCGGTTCGCCTGCAGCATTGCCTCCGCGCGCAGCGCCCGGAGGAACCGGAACGCCTGGTCGGCCCGGTCACCCAGGTCGGGCAGTGCCGCCGCCCCGGCCCGGTCGATCCGGCGGGCCACGTCGAGGGCGTCGTCGATCCGCTCTTCGATGTCCGCCCATAGGTCGGCCAGATCCGAGCCGGTGTAGGTCATGGCCCGGGACGCGGCGCCCAACAGGTCGGCGAGGTCATGCCCACGCCCGTGGCGGAATCGGGCGGCGTGCTCCTGCCAGGGGGTCTCGCCGAACGAGTGGGGCAGCCTGGCCCAGGCATGGTCGGTGATGAACCAGTGCCAGAGCTCGGCGGCGACCGGGGCGGTGAGCTGCGGCGTGGTGTCGACCAGCATGCCCAGCACATGACCGGCGCTGGTCTGCCGGAAGTCCGGCATGTGAGACTCCCACGGCCGCCGCGTCACCTCGGCCAGCAGGTCGAGGTACTCGGCGCGCAGCTTGTTGAGCGCCTTGAGTGCCCGTTTGCGTGCGGCGGACCTGCCTATGGTCTTGCCGGCGTCCCGGTATCTCTCCTCGAAGTGCAGCCCCAGCGCGGAGAATGCCTGGACATGGTCGCCCGTTTCGGCCAACCGGGTCGGGTCGACCTCGCGGGCAAGCGTGCGCACTCCCTGGGCCAGCTCCAGCACCGGCTGGGCCACCGCGCGCGCCAGGCCGCCAGGCGCGTCGTCGCCCTCCCAGGTGTAGAAGACCACGGCATGCACCTCCACACCGAGGAACTCACCGTGGGCCAGCCGTTTCAGCAGCGTGGTGGGTATCAGCCACAGCTCCTGGGGATCGTTCTCGCGCAGGCCGAGCGCCTTCCGCTCCGTGCCGGTAAGCGGGCGGAGCTGCTTGGCGTTGTCGCGCAGCGCGGTGTTGACCGCCAACACCTGGTCGCCGTCGAGTTCACCGCGCTCGGACAGCGCCCCGGACCGGCCGGTCGGGGGCGTCTCGGCGATCTTGCGCGCGAGCGCCAACACCGCCCTGGCCCGGCCGCGGCGCGCTACGGCTTCCAGCCCGATGCGGTTGGTCAGCTCGGCCAACTCCCGGATGCGGCGCTGCTGCTCGGGGAAGAACGCGAACGCGGGAGCCAGGTTGGTCAGCTGTTGCCACACCCGCTCGGAGTCCATGACGATCTTGCCGGCGTCGCGCGAGCTGGCCAGTAGCGCGTCGATCTCCGCCTCGACGGGCCGGCCGGTGGCGGCCGCCGCCCGGACGGCCATCAGCCGCGCGGCCCACCAGAGGATGTCCCGGGTCCGGTTCTTGCGGAAGGACTCGTAGCTGGCGCGGGTGAGGTTGGTCGCGTCGTCCAGGGAAAGCCCGGTCGCCTCCTCGATCCAGCCCGGCAGGTCGACGTGGGGATGCTCGCTCCCCGAGGTGATCTGTAGCCATTCGTCGGGGATGTGGGCCAGGTCGCGGTTGCCCCCGCCGGCCGAAACACGCAGACGGTTGTCCAGCTTGCTCACCGGCCAGGTTTCCTCGTCGACGGCCTCCTCGCTTTTCCGCCGCAGCTCGCTGGCCAGCGCCCCCGCCTCTTCGGTGCCCAAACCGCCGAGCATCCGGTGCCAGAAGCGCTGGTCCAGCACACCGCGCTGGATCAATACCCGGGACAACCGCAACGCGGCGGCCGAGACGTACACGTGGCGGCCGCCTTCCCAGCTCACCAAGAGCACACCGGGCGGCATCGTCCGAGCCGGCACCACCCACACCCTCGGCCCGGTCGGCAGCACCGCGCCCTCGGCCTCGTGCGCCCGGCTCATCAGCCCAGGCATCCAGGCCCGGACCAGCTCCGGGTCGTGACCCTCGCCCTCACGGGCCAGCTCGACGACGACCAGCTGTGCGCCCGGCGGTGGTGCCCTCGGACCCAGGGCGCCGGTCTTCTCCAGCACCTTCCGGGTGACCAGCACACCGACGAGTGCCAGGACGCCCACCACGAGGAAGAACACCACGGGGTGCACGGGAAGGTCGCCGAACTGGTCGCGCGCCTCGGCCGCGCCGGCCAGCCATCCCCAGTTCCAGTTGGCTGTCCAGCCTGGGGAGCCACTCCGGCCGGGACGCTCCTCGGTGGTGTCGGCAGCACGCGTCGGGTCGCCTCGGGTCACGCCGATCGTGCCATCGGACCGGTAGAAGCCCACCGTGTTCCGCACCTTGCGCGCCAGCTGCAGCGGGCCCTTGGCAAGCGCGGCGAGCTGGCCGACCTCGGCCGGCGGGGAGCCGGCGTCGGCCGGCAACGAGCTGGAGTGCACCAGCCCGGCCCGGATGGTGACGACCGGCTCCTTCCGCCATCTGCGGACGAGGTTAACCAGGCTGACGCGGCGGCGGAGCCGTTCGACGGAGCTGATCATCTGCGAATGCCTGACGTCGCGGAGCAACACCAGGAACTCCTTGCCGTTGCGCGCGACCAGGCCGGTGGGGAACGCGGTGCGCAGGCGGTCGGCCAGCCCGCGCAGCACCTCGTCTCCCTTGCTGTGGTCGAACTCGTTGTTGACGGCGCTGAACCTGTCCGGCTGGATCAGCACCAGCCCGACCCCGCGACCGGTTCCGTTCAGGCCATAACCGGTCTCGTGGAGTTCGAGGCGGAGGCCACGTGGGTTGAGCGCCCCGGTGAGGGGGTCGTGGGTGAACGCATGCCGGGCGCGGGCGTGCTCCTCGGCTGCTTCCCGCTCCTCCTCGGTCAACCCGACCAGGTCGATCTCCACCGGCTCGACCGGGTGGATTGCGCCGACGCTGTGCACGTATTTCACCGGCTCCACGACGAGGGCCTCCTTCGGCACATCGCGACGCCTGGACGCCTCGCCGGCCAGCTTGACCAGCCCGGTTGCCGGGTCCCGGTAGGCGACGAAGTTGCGGCCGGAACGTTTGGCCGCGTACTGCACCTTGTCGGCGTTCGCGCGGAGCCACTCGAAGCTCACCGGCGCGGTGTCGGTGTGCATGATGCCCACGCTGATCGTCATCACGGGATCCGAACGCCGGTAGCGGACGTTCACCACGTTCCTGACCGACTCCAGGTCCTTCACCGCGTCCGCTTGGCTGATGTCCCGCAGCACGACCACGAACTCGTCGCCACCCACCCGAGCAATCGATGCGTCGGTCGGCAACTGGTCGCGCAACGTGTCCGCCACGAACCGCAGCGCCTCGTCACCCTCCTCTTCGCCGTACTCATCGTTGAAAGGTCGGAAGGAGTCGAGGTCCAGCACCGCGACCGCGATCCTCCGCCCGGGCGCGCTCGGGTCCATCGCCGCCAGCCGCTTGTACAACCCGTACAGGCTGAGCGCCCCGGTCAGATCGTCATAGCTGGCCTTGCCCCACATCCACTTGCTCTCCGCGCGGAACCACGCCAACAACTTGTTGCGGTCGACAGCGGGCTTGGTTCGGCCACCCTGCGCGGCCAGCGGTTGCCGGTGCGGGCGGTGCTGGAGGAGCAGGTAGGCCGAGATGATGCCGAGCACACCGGCGCCGAGGACCACCAGCCCCGGCGGGGTGGACCAGTAGACGGTGGTGAGCCCGTCGAACACCTCTGGGGAGCGGGGTGTTGCCGCCGCTGGAAGCGCCGTGACCAGCAGCAACACCGGAAGGAACAGCGCCGCGCGGAGGGCGATCTTGAACCAGCGGACCAGCGTCTCGATCAGCCTGGTGAACCAGGTCGGGGAGCCCCGGGTCGGCGTCCCAGCCCGTTCCGGCGACAACATCCGCACCAGCAGCACACCGAGCCCGACGGTGACCAGCAGGGCCACCCCGACCGAGGGCGGGACCGTCGACTGCCCGGTGCCGAGGCCGAGCACCCCGGACGACCACATGGCCGAGCGGGCCGAACCGTTCTCCGGGTCGTCGTCCTTGATGCCGAGCGCCGCCTTCAGCGCGCTCACCACGTCCTCGAGCTTGCCGGGGCCCTTGTAGTAGACGGTGAGCGCCCGCTCTCCGCTGGTCCACGCCCTGGCCTGGCCGACCAGCCGCCGCGCCGCGTTGTCGGTGATGTCACCGGGCTTCGCCAGCGCATCCACGACTCGGCGTGCCAGCTTCTTGGGCTTGTAGAGATGATTCTTCGGGTCGCTGCCCGGCCGATGATCCGGCGCGTACTCGGCTAGCCCGGTTTGCCACGCCATGACCAGCTGGCCGGACACGGAGCGGTATTCGTAGCCGTCCAGCGTGGCTTGCATCTCGGTGGCCGTGATGCCGTCGGGGTGGGCGACAAGCACGCGCAGGAGCTCGAACGTGGTCTTGCCGGATGGCGTCAGCAGCGGGGCGACCCGGGCGCCGGACACGTCGCGCAACAACGCGACCGCCTCGGCGACCTCGGTGTCCGTCGCCCGCCGGCCGAGCACCGGGGCGGCCCGCTCCACCGCCATCCAGTAGTCGTCGTCCCCGATCTGCCCGGCCGAGTCGTCCTCGTCACGCCCGATCCGCCCCCAGGCAGCCAGGTCGCGCAACAGCTCCCGGGCGGACGGTGTGGCCCGGAAGCGCGCGCTGTCCCCGTCGATGGTCCAGGTGAGCAGCCCCAACCCGGAGAGCTGCTCGAGCAGCCGCTCGTCCGGGCCGCCCGGTTCGTCGGCGACGCCATCCGCGGCCTGTGCGACCCGGTACAACAGAGCCCACGGCGAGTCGGCCGCCACCCAGCCCGGAGGTTGCACGAGCTCCGCGTCGAGAATCTTGTACAGCTCCTCGGCCAGCTCGCTGAACAGGTCGGTTGCCTTGAGGTCTTCGCGCAGGCTCAGCCCACCGTCGCGCAGCATCTTGGCGAACCAGGACAACAGGAAGTGGGTGTCCGGGTTCAGGCGGTTGTGCAGGTCCTCCAGCGCCTCCCACAGCAACGTCCCGAACTTGCCGAAGACGTAACGCCCGTCCTCGGTGGCCTTGATCAGCTCCCGCTCGGCCATGACAGGCAGGCGAGAGTCGACCCGGGTTGGCGGGGCGGCTCCCCGCGCCGCCACCAGCTTGTCGCGGCTCATGCCCGTGCTGCCCTTGCGGCGAATTGCGCTGAGCATGTGACCGGCCGAGCGCTCCGGAGCGAGCAGGGCGGTGCCGGCCAGCGGGCCGTCGCTCATCCGACCGAGCCAGTCGAGCAGATCCTCGAGACCTTGTTCGACCTTGGTCAGGTGCTGCTTGGTGACCGGCCCCATGAGCCGCGCGGCCAGCGCCCACATCGCCGAGCCGACCCTGGGCGGATACCCGGAGGGGTCGTCCAGGTAGAGGAGAATCTCCCACGTGTGGTCAGGAAGGTGATAGCGGTCGTCGGTGACCCACAGCAGGCCCAACCGGGCCAATCCGGGCAGCCACGCGGTGACCCCTTCCCGGCCGAACGTGGTCAGGAGATCCCTGGCCTGCTCGGTGGTCAGGCCCTCCGGGAAGGCGGTCATGGCCTCGAGCAATGCCCAGACCGACTTCTCCGGAACCAGGCTGGTCAGCGCCAATCCGGCGGACCGGCCGAGCATCTCGTGCACCGCGGCGACCACCTCGTGAATGGGCAGCTCGCTGGGCGTGAATTCGGCGTTCGGGGCCAGCCAGTTCCATACCTTGACCAGCGCCGCCCAGGGGCGCTCGTCGGGGTAGGTGCTCGGATCCCGGAGGTAACCCATCAACTCGGGCAGCAGTTCCGTGGCCCGATAGCTGATGTAGCGCTGTCCGCCCCGTGGGCGCATGACCTCATGGGTGATCAGACCAGCCTTGACCAGGACCAGCGCGCGGTTGTCCAGTGAGGTGAGGTCGATGTCGGGCAGGCCGAGGGCGCGCAGCTCGCCGGGTAGTTCGGCTCGGCTGATCCCCCGCTTCCCTGCCGCTTCCACGGCGGTCAACATCGGGAACAGGTGGCTGCGCGTCGCGACGACCACGCTGAGTGCGCCGATCGCCCAGGTCAAGCCGTTCACCATGAGTGGGATGAGCAGGGCGCCGACGAGCGCCCCCACGGCCAGGTGCCAAGGCGGTTGACCCGCCTTTGGCCGGAAGAAGGCGACGACAAAGGCGATCGCCCCGCCGACCAATGCGAACCGGATCACCACGGCGGGCCCCACCAGCACACCCAGCAGGCCGCCCAGGGCGAAGCCGACCCCGAGGGCGAGATGCGACAGCCGGGCGTTGCGCCCGGGGACGGCATCGCCGGGCGCCGATCCGTCGAGGACCCTCGAGGCGTGCTCCGCGAGCCCGTCCAGCTGTGTGGCCTGTTGCCGCAGGCCGGCCGCGAATACCTGATGCAGCACGTCGTCGGGGCTCGTCCGGGGCGTCACCGCCGCCTTCTGTGCCGCTTCGACCCGCCCCTGGTGCACGGTCAGCTCGCTGCTCAGCATCGGGCCGTCGTCGTGCGGGCTCATGGCGAGTCGAACCTGGTAGCGGAGCAGATCGTCGGAGATCTTCTGGAGTTCCTCGGCCGCCGCCCTCAGATCCTCCGGCTCCCCCCGGCTGAGCAGGTTGGCGGCGTGTGTCATCCGCTGGGCGACGGACCGGAACTCTTCATCGGCGGAGGGCCGGTTGCTGGTCTTGGGCGACGCCTGCCCGCCTGCCGGTTCGTCGCCCGTGGCCAGGTACGTGGCCGCCTCCTCGGCAAGCCGCTCGGCGTCCCGTTTCAGCTTCTCCTCGGTCACCGGGGTGGTCGCGCCGGCCACCTGTCGTGTGGCGCGGTACTTCCGGACCGACAACCCGACGACCACGAGCCCGATGACCACCGCGAAAGCCACCCCGCCCCAGGCCGGAATGTGCCCGCCGTCGGTGCCGGCGAGACCCACCGGGGCCATGCCCATCGTGTTGACGTGCGCCGGCGGAGCGTTGGGCGCCATGTCGGACAACCGGGCGAGCAGCCAAGCCCACAGGCGGTCCAACAACCCGGTCCGGTACGCCACGTACACCACCACCCCGGCGGCGAGGACCGCGAGCGCAAGCAGCGGGAAGGTGCGCCCCGCCGCCATTCCACCGGGCCGCTTGACCAGGTGGACCGTGGCGTTCTCGTCCTGGCGGGCACGATCGAGGTCGGTGCTGAAATCCAGCCTGGAATCCTCGAACACGGCGTTGACCACGTCGTCACCGGGCACGCCGAGCAGGCGTTGCAGCCAGCTCCGCTTCACCGGCCGGCCCCCTCGGAGGAACAACACGCCGCGGATCCGCTTGGCCAGTGGCTCCTCGCCGGACCGGTCCAGGTCGTGGAACAGGGCGAAGGCGCGCTCACGCAGCAATATGCCCCGGGTCAGTGCATCCCGCGCGCGGGCCTGCCCGTCGAGGTAAGCCGAGGTGACCCCGATGTTGAGCTCGACCGTGTCGAGGTTGACCAGGAGATCAAGAACTGCCGTCATCGCCGCGCGGCGCTGGGTCGCGTTCCCCCCGCGGACTCGGCGGTCCCGCAGTCGGTCGAGGTGGTTGGCAAGCTGGCCCAGCTCGCCTTCCAGGGGCGAAAGCTCCCAATCCTGCTCGCTGTCCAGAACCCAGTCACCGGCCGGTCCGCGATGCCGATACCGCTCGGCCAGGACCTCCCGGATCTGGGTGATCAGTTCAGGCTCCCGGAACCGCTCCGCCGCGGCCAGCTTGTGCATCGCGTGGACCGCGGCTCCCCACCGGTCCGCCCGTTGTCGGGTCTCCCCGCGCAACACTTCGAAGAACGCGATCGCGGCGTTCAGTTCGGGATGGGCCAGCCCAGCGCGATCGGCGAACGCGCGCAGCGCGGCCAGCCTCGCCGCGACGGTGTCCGCCGTCACCTCGGCCCGCTCCGCCTTCGAGGTCAGGATGGCCAGGATCGCGGGCCACTGACGCGGCTGGGCCCCGGCGAACTGGTGGATCATCAGGAGCAGGTCGAGCAGATCATGTTCCCGAGGGCCGGCCTGATCGTCCAACAGCGCGGCCCACTCCTCGCCGGCCTCCCGGGCGGCCGCCGAGGTCGCCTCCCGGTCTTCGGTCTGCCAGGTCCAGTACAGCGTGGCCGGGGAGTCCTCCCGCTCACCCACGATGAACAGGTCGAAGCCGGGCTCCGGGGCGTCCTCGGTGCGCGTGCCGGACCCCGGCCACATCCGCTCCACGAACAGCCGGGCCGACCTGACTCGCAGCGCCGCCAGCTTCAGGAGCAATGCACGCCGGGCGGCCTCGCCGCCTTCGGCCTCGCCGACGAGATACTTTCGTGCGTAGGCGAGCACCTCGGTCCAGAACTCCTGTGCCTGAGCGGTCACCTCGACCAGGTCACTCGCGCCGGCCACGGCCAGCTCGTGGAGCAGGGCCCCGATCTCGTTGACCACCGCCTCGGACAGCACGATCCGCTTGCCGTCCCCGCTGGTCCAGACGTCGAGGATGAACCCCTCCACCCTTTCACCGAACTCGCCGAGGGCCAGCCGCTCCAGCACGGACTCCCGCAGCGCCACCAGGCCCGGCGCGAAGGCCCCCAGCTCGGCTCGCCATTCCCGCCCGCCCTGCTCCAGCCACCCGCCGTGGTCCTCCGCCCAGGCGAACGCCGCCCGCACCGAGGTGTGCTCGGGGTCCTCGAGCTGGTGGTCGGCCAGCACGCGGGACCGCGAGGGCCGGAACGGATGGCGGTCGCTGGCCCATTCGACCTGGTCGAGGAACGCCTTCAGCAGCTCCGGGCGCACCTCGTACACGCCCGCGCCGCGTTCGGCGGCCGCCACGATGCCGGTGAGCGGCGTGTCCCGCTCGGCCGCCGGGATGGCCGGAAGGCCGTGCGCCGGCTCGTCCTGGACGAACCGCATGAACTCCGTGATCAGCCTGCCCGGGACCACCGCCACCCCCTGGTAGCCGGGGATGCGCGCGACCATGCCGGTCATCCTGGCGGGCTCGGGAGACGCTTGGCGCCACTGACCGAAGCTGACCTCCAGGCCGCGCTCCCCCAGCTCCACCGGGCTGTTCTCGCCTACCTCGGCGACCACACCGACCAGCCCACCCGGCGGGGCGGCGATCGGGCCGCCGACGACCGGACGGTCGGCGCCCTCGGTGGCCGACCAGCGCTGGAACTCGGCCAGTTCCTCGGCACTGAGCTGAGTGATCTCGCCGCTGCCCTGCGATGGCTGGGCCATCTGCCCGGCCAGCCAGCGGGTTGGCACCGCGGTGGGAATCCGGGTCCAGTCGACCACGTGCACACCTAGCAGCCGGGCCACCTCGGCCCGCAACCGGGTGATCAGGTCCTCCGACTCCGCGCGGTGCGCGGCACCGGTGTGCTCACCACCGAGGACGTGCGCCCATTCGTGGCGCAGGAAGTCGATCCACCATTGGATGACCTCCTCGTCGAGCCCGATCAGCAGGTTCACCAGCTCGGCGATGTGTACCGGGACCAGGATCACGCCGTCCACGGCCGGCGCGCTGCCCTTGGGTAGCCAGCCGTAGCCGAGCAGCCTGCCCCCCAGCGGCTTCGCCTTGGTGATCTTCACCGCGGTCAGCTGCTCGGCCACCTCGGCCAGCCGTGGATGCGCGAGCAGGTTCGTGAGGTCCAGTTTGACCAGCTGTTCGGCGTGGGCGGCCAAGGTCGGCATGTCCGGGTCCATGCGCCGCTTCGCCTCGTCGTCCGACACGCCGTCGGCCAGCGCCCCACTATCCGGCGCGGACGGGGCACCATCGTCCGCCAGCCAGATCCTCCCCCTCATGAGTGATTTGACATCCCTGGGATTGGCGTCAGTGTCGAGCTCTCGGGAGCCGCGTGCGGCGTCGGCCAGCGCCTGCCCCGCCCAGTCCAGCACCCCGGCCAGGGTGACCACTCGGACCGGCAGGCCCGGCCGCAGGCTCAGCACACTGACGATCCGCGCCTCGGGCGACAGTTGTTGGGTCTGGTCCAGGCGGCGGAACAGCTTGTAGGCCCGCATCTCATAGATGGCGATCTCAGTTCGCCGTAGGTCGTCCGTGCCGCGGGACTCTGCTTCGAAAGCTTCATCGGTCCGGTGGAGCTCATCCAGCCAGACCAGTACCTGGCGCATCGCCTGCTCGGTGTCGGTGAGCCGGTCCACCGGGCGCGCCACGGCCGCGTCAATCTGGGCACCGATCCGGGCGAGGTCGCTGTCCGGGGTGTCCCGCCAATTGCTCAGCCGGGTGAGGTAGACCGTGTCGCCGTGGATCGTCAGGTGCGTGCCATCGCCCTCGTCGACGGCCGACTTCAGATCCAGCACCGGTTCGAGCATCAGCCAGGTCAGCCGGCCCAGCCTTGCCTGAACGCCCGGTGCCCTGCCCACCGTGGCGGCGATCCATTCCGCCAGGGACTCGTCGCCATGGCTGAGCCGCCGATACAGCCGGCCGACCTCGCTCCGGAGCCGGTTGAGTTTCACCTCGGCGCTCAGGTCCTGGACCTTGGTCAGCACCAGCGAGTAGGCGTCTTCCAGCAGTTCGGCCAGCGGGTGGAACCGGGCCAGGTCGTCCTCGGTGACCGCGGCGGCCAGCTCGCCGAAGGTGACCTCGGCCTTGGCGATCAGCAGGTACAGCCGCTGCGGGTCGAGCGTCGCCGGATCGACCGGCCGCCGCGCCAGTTCGGCCAGGGCGCCCCACAATTCGGCGCTCCGTGTCACCTCCGCCGTCAACCGGGTGAGGAACGCCGCGGCGGTAGCGACCTCCTCGGTCTTGCTCGCCCGGTCGGCCAGGGCGGTCAGCCAGATGCGCACGCGGTCGGTGGCGTGCGCCTGCTCGAGGCGCCGCGCCGCCCGTTGGGCCAGTTCGGCTTGCAGGTCGTGCAACCGCTCCGGCGCGGCGGTGCTGAGGTCGGTCGCGTAGGCGATCAGGTCGGCGAGGTCCTGCGCCCGGACCTCAGGCAACGCCTCGGCCATCTCGGCCCACGGGGTGTCGGCGTACCGGCCCAGCGACCACTCGGTGGCCCGGTCCTCGGCCAGGGTCCGCCAGAGCAGCGCGGCGTACCGTTCGGGCAGCTCACTGTCGGTGAGCAGGCCGGCGAGGTCGAGCGCTCGGGTGTCCGCGGTCCGGTTGTCGAAGTCCTCCCACCGCTCGCCGACCGCCGGCATTGCCCAGTTCACCCGCAGCGCGTTCAACCGCTCGATCAGCGCACGCCGCGCGAGCTCCATGCCGGGGGTGCCGATGGTCCGGTAAGCCTTGACGTGCCGGAGCGCGTCGGCCCAGAACGCGTGCACCGCGTTGTCCGACAAGACGGGCAAGTCCTCGTCGTACACCTGGACGGGCCGGCTCGCCTCGATCGCCCGGATGATCGCGCGCAGGTCGATGCTCTCGTTCGCCACCGGCTCGGGCAGCCCGTAGAGCACGCCCCCGGGGACGCGGCTGTCGGCCCAGGGGTAGAGCGCCAGCCCGTCCACCGGCACACCGAAGTCGCCGTTCGCCAGGCGCCTGATCAGCTCGGTCGGCACGATCCGCACGTGGCGATCGGTCAGGCCGGTGGCCTTTCGCTGTCCGGGGGTCAGCTCGGTGAGCTGCCCGGTCGCCCACGCCTCGGCGAACATCCGGCGCACCGAAGCGGCCTGCTCCGGCCGCAACACCCGCTCGGTGAGCGCCCCGGCGACACCGTGCGCGGGGACCGGCTTCGCGCCCTGGAAGGTCGACTCGGTGACGGGCGGCATGCCGCGCAGCGCGGTCTTGCCGATCCAGCGCGCGTCGGGGCCTCGCCGGCCGGTCCAACCGGCCAGCGAGATCTCCAGCGGCGTCGGGTAGCCGTCGGTGCCGAACCGGTGGGTCCGGGCCTGGTGCAGGATGTCGGCGGCGGCGGTGCTCTGCCGGTTCAGCCGCGTCAGCAGGGCCTCCAGCAGGGCACTCCGGTGCCCGGCCCGTGGGGCGTCCGTGTCGGTCATTCCGTACTTGGTCAGCAGCGTGCCGGCATGGATCGCGTTGTCGCCGCCGAGCCGCCGGCGCACCAGCGCGGCGTCGGTGTCCACCTCCTTTTTCGCCAACCCGAGTTGAGCGAGCACCACGTCGGCCGCCAACTCGTCACCCGGCGGCCAACCGAAGTCGTGGGCGGCGAAGAAGTACCGGGCGGCGCCCCGGCCCTGGGCGGTGGCCTGGCCGCCACCCGAGCCGCCCAGCCAGTCCTCGAGGGTCCACAGCAACCCAGTGGCAGTGCCGTTGCCCTGCGCCGATGGGTCGAGCCACCAGTCTGTGAGTCCGAGGTGCAGGCGGTCGCTGCCCTTGCGTTCGAACCGCACGGACGCCGAGCCGACCACCGCCCCGGCCGGGTCGATGATCTCGATCAGCACCGGCACCGCCGCGGCTGGGCGACCAGTGGGCGTTCCCCGGCCGCCGTACCGCAGGCTCATCCCGCCGTAGGTGCGGGTGGCGAGGTGCTCAACGATGGTGGCGCCGATCACCTCGGCGGCGGCTTCGGCCTCGGCGGGGGTGCGCGGGAGCAGGTCGCCCAGCGCCGGGCGGTTGTCGGCCAGCTCGGCCAGCATGTCCAGGGTCCACCGGGCGTGCGCCGCATGGCCGGCGCCACCGCCGAGGGCCTCGTGCGCGATGACCAGCGCGCGCTGCGCGGTGTTGAACCGGTGCCACGCGGTGTCCAGCACGTAGATGGTGTCGCCCAGCCGGTAGGCGAACAGGTTCGCGGCGATCCACTCGCCGTCCTCGCCGTACAGGCTGGCCAGGTGCGCGGCGGAGATCAGTTTCACCTTCGGCGGGTCCCGCCCGGCCAGGCCGCCATACTCGGCGGGTCTGATCCAGCGCCGCCACGCGACCGCCGGCAAGATCATCCGAACGCCGAGTTCCTGGTCCTCGCGCAGGGGGAGCAGGGACAGCGCGTGGTCGTGGCCGGCGGAGTCGTCACCCGCGATGGCGTCGCGCAGGTCGCCGATCGTGTTCCACAGGTCGAGGAGCTTCTTCTGGGTAGTCCGGGTCCATCGGGAGTCCTCCATCTGATGAACCAAGGTGATCGCATTGCCCACTCGACGGGTCCAGGCCGCGAGCTCGGCCAGCGCCTTGTCCCGGCTCACCAGGCGCTCGATCGGCCGGATGAACGGTGCCGTCGCGGAGCCCTCGATCAGGATCCGATTCACGCGCGCCTTCGGGGCCAGCTTCGCCGGGCCGGATTCGTACGTCTCGATCAGCTGGGCGAGCCGCTCCTGCCGCAGTCGCACGACCGTGCCCAGCACGGACAGGTCTTCGATGTTGTCGCCCTGGTCGCCAAGGCTGCTGCTCTGTAGCCGGTCCAACAAGGACACCCCGGCGGCCACCCGGACGGCCACCTGCTCGGCCAGGGCGTGGCCCAGCTGCAGCGCCAGGCGGTCGCCCCTGGCCTCCCACCATGTCTGGACGTCCCCCAGGATCGCCAACCGCCCGGTGATGTCCAACGGCTCGCCGGCGTTCAGCACATTCCAAGCCTCTTGGTGCCAGCGGTCCATGAGCTGTTCATCGGCGCGCTGGCCCGCCGGCAACGAGCCGTCCAGCCCTTCGATGCTCGACAGCCGCAGCTCCAGCGGCCCCCGGACCTCCCACAGCAGCTGCCCGACCAGTTCTCCCGGCCGAGCCCGGTGCGCCTCCTGGAGCCCACTCAGCTCGGCGCGCAGCTCCCGGCCAGCCTGGTCGTGCTCGTCGACCGAGGACGAGCGGTGCGTGAGCACCCGCGTCCAGAACTCCTGGATCTTCTCCTCCACCAACCGACCCAGATCCTCGGAAATGAACCAAGCCAGCTCGGCGATCTCGACGGTCTCCCGCAACTGTCGTTCGCTCACCAGCCGCTCGCCGGTCTTGGTGCGCATCACCAGCAGCCCGTCCAGCAACCGCTCGACCTCGGTGTGCCCGAACGTCGCCGGGGAGACGACCTTCACCCCGGTCGGCTCGCCCAGCAGCTCGAACTCCCCGAGGCGTCGGTCGTCGTCCCACCGTGGACGCGGGTCCCGGAGGGTGAGCTCGCCCCGGGCGAGCCGCTCCTCCACCTGCTCGACCAGGTGGGCGGCATCCTCCAGCCCGTCCTCGCCGAGGAAGCCCAGGTAGCGGATCGTGGCCAGGGTGGCCTGCCGGTCCGCTTCGTGGGCGGCGGGCTTGGTGAGGTCGGAGCGCCGCTCATGGTTGATCACCGCCGCCTTCTGCGCGGGGCTGAACCCGTCCCACGAGAAGCTGACCACGAAGATCGTGTCGCCCAGCTTGTGGGCGACCAGGTTCTCCGCCGCGTCGGCGGCAACCTCGGGTCCCAGCTCCGTGACCAGCTGCTCGGTCAGCTCGGTGACCAGAACCCGCCGCACCGTCACCGCCGTCGAGTCACGACCCGCCGGCGAGGCGTACTCACCCGGATCGACCACACTGGTCAGGGCCACCGCCAGCAACGCGGTTGGGTACGCCTTCTCCCAGGCCGGCACCCGGCGCCAGGCCAGCGGGTGGTCATGGCCTGGGTCCCCTGCCGACGGATCGGCGCCTTCGATGGCCGCCGGTCCTGGCTCCTCGTCGGGGCGCATCGGCAGCCCGAACTCAGTGAACTGCTCCGCCAACCATGCTTCACGGCCTTTCATCCGGGCGGCGGCTTGGGCGATGGACAACGGTGCGCCTTCGCCGATACGCCAATGCAGCTTGAAGCCCCGCACAACGCGCTTCGGCACGCCGTTGACGCGCAGCTGCCTCAGTACTGACCTCATCCAGTGCCAGTTCCGGGCCAGTTGCTCGGCCACCTCAGGGGTCAGTTCGACCTGCTTGCCCCGGAAAGCGACCCGCATCAGGCCGCCCGGTGCAGCCGGCTGCGCGTTGGCGGGCCACCAGGGAGTTTGCCGCGCCAGTAGCACATCCGCCTCGTGGTCCTTGGCCAGCGCCATTGCCACAATGCGGTCCGACAGCCCGAGTTTGTCGGCGATTTGTCTCCCGCCCAGCCCCTTGTCCCGTTCCGCGACGACTCCCGGCATTTCCTTCTCGGCGGTATCCCAATCCTGAAGTGCCTTGAGCCGGTTGGCCTGTGCGTGACGGCGGTACGGCAGATCGCGCTCTGCGAACGCGTCGTAGACAGCGCGGTAGGGGACTCCGGCGAAGGCCACGATCATGGGGATGCTCCAGCCCGCTTCAACGTACTGCCGCCACCAGGTGGCCACCTGCTCGGGCAGATCGTCGGTGCGAACGGCGGGGGCCGGCTCGGCGCTAGTGGGTTGTTCGGTTTGTTCGGCGAGGATGGCCAACCGGCGTTGCTTCTCTTCGTCAGTCAGCGGGATCCGCGACGGAGCCCTGGCGGCCAAGTCGTGCAGCGCGACCCCGAAGGGTTCGCCGGTCTCCTCCAAGTGGGCCAACAGCGCCGCGTTCACCGTCGCCCAAGAACGACCGAACCGTGTGATCAGCGTGTTCAGGTTCGGGATGCCCTTCCGCCGCTGGTGAAGGGGCTTCGTTTTGTCTTGCTGGCGCGCCCGCCAACCGTTATATCTCGACGAGGGCAACGTGCCCGGTTCGAATCCCTCATCAACGGTGGCGGCGGTCAGGTCGGCGAGCAGCTGCACGTCCATGGCGTGCTGGGTCAAGGGTGGCAGCAGAACCGCGTCGGTGATGTCTTCCCACGGGCCGTAATGGTCGTAGAGGTAGCTCGAGGAAGGCACCATTCGGCTGGTTTCCCACTGCTCCTTCGACGGCGTGCGGCGCCGCCCGATGGCCAGGTCCCACAGCTTGGCCGCGATCTCTAGGAACGAGTACTCCCGTTCGTAGTCGGGGTTGTCGCCCCTCAGGGCCGGCCGACGGGTCCGATGCTGGTGCTTCTCCGCGTCCGGGAGCTGGGGCAGCCCGTATTCAGCAAGTGCCAGGGTCAGCCACCGCCCCGTGCGCTCGACTTGCCAAGCGGCCAGGCGGACAGGCATCGGTTCGCCCTTGTCGCTGCCCCAGTACAGGCCGAAAGCCCGCACGACCTTCGGTGGCACGCCCTTCTTCAGCAGCTGCGCAAGTACCGACTTCATCGAGTCCTCGTCCCCCGCCAGCTGCCTGGCCACGGCGAGGTCGAGCTCGACGTTCCGTCCTCGGAAGACGACGACGATCGCCATGCCGGCCAGCGCCGTCGGCTGCGCACCGGCCGGAACGGACAGCAGCAGCCCGCCGACCACCAGCGCGGCCACCGTCACCGTGATCGCCGCGGTCGGGGCCGGCGGGGCGCGTGCGGCCAAGCCGCGAATCAGCTCCCACAGCCGGGCCAACCGGCCCGGCATCGCGAGCACCAGCACCGCCGCGATCACTACGACGGCGGCCAGCGCGGCCAGCACCGGGTGATCACCGGCCCAGTCGCGCGCGGCGGACGCCGCACCGACCAGCACCCCCCAACTCCGGTGAAGTTGCGTCCGCCCGGGGACGGTACCGGCGGGCCGCGCTATTTCAGTACCGTCCCACACGTCCATGTCCAGCGCATTCGCCTCGGCGACCTCATTGCGCACCCGGTCGGCGTCGAGCTCGAACAGCCAGGCCAGCCGATCCACCGGCACGGTCTGCTCCGGCTGGCGGTCGAGCAAGGCCGCGATCCGCCAAGCCGGGACGGCCCCGACCAGCGGATCCCACTGCCGGTGCTTGTCCGCGATGTTGGCTCGAACCGCGCGGAGCAGCTGGGTCAATCGCTCGGTCGGCCCCCCGTAGCCGATCTCCCAAACGGCCCGCTCGATCGCGTCCGCCTCGGCGGCCTGCTCCTCCAGGAGCGACAGGACCGGCGAGGTGTCGCCCGGCTCGGTGTCGCCGGGCCGCCGGTCGGCGGAGTCGACCTGGGCGGACAGTTCCGCTAGCCGCTGCTCCAGCACCCCGACCGCGTCGGTGTCGCCCGGCTCGACCGCGTCCAGCAGCGCGGCAATCCGCTGCAGACGCAGGTTCAGATGTGCCACCAGTTGGGTCAGCCTCCGCCAGCTGGGTTGCTCGGCGGCGTCCTCCTCGTCCACGAACCGCGAGGCCGCGAGCGCGGCCTCGGCCCGCTCCAGCGCCCGCAGGGTGATCTCCTGGTCCATCCGCAACTGCCGCACCTGCAGGCCATCCAAAACCGACGACAACCACACGGCGATGTCCCACTTCCGGGCGGGCAGCAGCTCGATGTCCACCTGCCCTCCGTCGGCCATGGCATCCAGCGCGGCGGCGAACGTGCGCTCGTCCGTCCGCAGGTAGCCGCGCAGTATCCGCACGGCGGGACCCCGGTCCTCAAGGTCGTCGATGGCGTTGACGCGCCGGCCGAACTCCTCGAGCACGACTCGGTGGCCCCGGGGTGCCCTGACCAATCGCCGCATGAGCCCGACCAGGGTGTCGAGGCGGTCGTCATGCGCTCGGCGCAGCTCCCACAGCTCCTCGAGCAGCGCCCCCTGATCTTCCTCGCGGTCCCGGACAGACCAGCGTCCGCCCGGGTGGAAGTAACTCAGGTGCCCGTGCACGCGCCCGAGCCAGGCCCGCACCTCGTCCAACACCCGCGCACGAACATCGTCGCCGAACAGCGCGGCCAGCCGAACCATCACCACGGCCTCGCGGACGGCGAACCAACTGAACAGCCGGAACCCGTCGGCAGCGGTGACCGCGGTCAGTCCCTCGTCGTAGCCCATCCCCCCGACATCCAAGATCCCGACATCTTCGACCTCGAGGACCTCCGAAAGCACCTCACGCCACTCGCCGGTCGGCGTTCGCCACGCCACGGAATCGCCCGAGTCAATGAAGCGGACGTTCACCTGGATGACATGCGGTTCGCCGTAGAACACCCCTGGGATCGGGGCGTCGCCGAACGGCCGGTCGATGCCGAGCCCGTGGCGCCGGATCTCGCCCTCCGGCTCCTCCAGGCTCGGCTGGTCGGCGGGAGCCCAGCCGAAGGTGGTGGGGAACCTTGCCGGCAGCCGCGATGGGGCCAGCCCATCGACCGACTGACGGATCGCGCGCAACATCGACAATGGGGCGACGCCGGACTGGAGGTCCGCCGCCTCCTGGGTACCTTCGCCGCCCCGTACTGCCTCGGCCGCCAGCAGCCACCCGACCAGGCCGTCGTTGTGCGCGTCGTGGCGCTTGCCGGTGTGCTCGGCGTGGTTGATGTGCAGGTCGCGCTCGTGGCGGAGGAACTCCAGCCACCAGTGGGCGAACCGGGGGTCGGCCGCGACCAGCTCGGATACCAGCTCGGCCACCCACCTGGGCACCAGGATCGCCGGCTTGCCGTTGGCGCGCCAACCGCTGCCGCCGACCAACCTACGGTCCAGGGGTTCTTCGTCGGTGATCACCACCCAGTCGGCCAGCCGGGCCAGGTCGTCCCGCTCCTCCTTGGTGAACTCCTCCGGCGCGACGTGCCCCAGATGTGCCAGCCCCGCCGCGCCCAGCGTCATACCACCGTCGATCAGCCGGGTCGCCTCGGCCTCCGGGAACTGCTCCTGGACCTGCTCGCCGGTCAGGTCGATCGCCACCCCGCCGCCGAACCGACCACCGTTGCCCACCCGCGCGCGTCCCGAGGGCTTCCGGTGCGGCCTCCGCTCCCTTTCGTAGGCACGAGCTAGCGCCGCTGCCACGACGCCGGGCGCCAACCTGAGTTTCCTGGTGATCTGTTCCCCGTGCAGGCCGTTGTCCCGCTCCGCGCGGATCCTCGGCATGTGCTTGTCGACGATCGCCCGGGCCTGCAGCTTCCCGAGCCGGGTGGCCTGCTTGTGATCCCGCTTTGGCAGCTTCGCGAACTTCCGCCTGACCGTGGTGAGGCTGACCCCCGGGCCCGCGTAGTAGGCGGCGATCATTTGGAGGCTCCAGCCCTCGTCGTACCGCCGCTTCCAGGTGGCCAGGGGCTCGGGCAGGTCTTCGACTCGAACCGGAGGCACCGGCTCGGCCTTGGCCGGTTGATCGGCCAGCGCAAGTATTGCGAGCCGGCGCCGCTTCTCCCTCTTGGTCAGCGGGATCCGGGACGGAGCGGCGGCCGCCAACTCCCCCAGCGCGGCCTCGAGGGGCTCGTCGGACTTCGCCAGATAAGCCATCAGCGCCAGCCGCGCCGCCGGCCAGCTACCCCACCGGTTCACCATCGCCGTCTCGGTCGGGATTCCCTTCCGCTGCCGGGCACGGGGCCCCTTTTGCTGCCCCTCCTGCCAACCGCGATAGATCCGGCGAGTCAACGTGGACGGTGGAACTCCCTCATCGACGGCGGCGGCGGCCATTTCGGCCAGCAGCTGCTCGTCCGTGTAGTGCCGAGGCGAGCGCGGCAGCAGGGCCGCATCGGTGACGTCCTCCCACCGGCCGATGTTCCTGCTGAGGTAGCTCGAGGAAGGAGCCATGCCGCTGGCCTCCCACATCTCCTTCGACGGGGTTCGGCGGTGTTTGATGGCCAGGTCCCACAACCGGGCCGCGTACATCCGTTCGTAGTCCGGGTCGAAGCCCCGTCCCAGGGTGGGGATGGCAACCACCGCCGCCCCGGCCAGCACCGCCGGGTGCGCACCCGCAGGCGCGAACAGCCACAACCCGCCAGTCACCAACGCGACCCCCGCCAGCCCGGCGACCACCGCCGGCGCGCTGGCGGATGCGGTGCGGCCGTGCTGCCGCATCTCCCGTCGGCGTTCGGTGAACTCCTTCGCCGAGATCTCCCCGTTGTCCAGCGCCATCGCGACGAGGGTCGGATCCAGCTCGAGCTTCTCGGCGATCTCCTCGCCCATGAGACCACCGCGCCACTCCGCGATCACTGCCGGCGCGACCTCCCGGGCGGCGTCCCAGTCCTGCATGGCGACGAGCCGCCGGGCCTCGGTGAGGTTGCGACTCGGCAGCTTGGCGAACCTCCGTTGGATGGTGGAGCGGGCGGCCCCGGTGTAGGCCGCGATCATGTACGTGCTCCACCCCAACTCGTTGTGCAGCCGCCACCAGGTGCCCACGGGCTCGTCCAACCCGTCGATCCGCTGGTGCGGCGTGGCATGGGCATGCGTCGACGGCTCGGTCGAGAACACCGGTCGGTTGGCCTTCGCCGCCTCCGTGAGTGGCTGCCGCGAGGGTGCCGATGCCGCCAACGCGCGCAGCGCGTCCCGGCGGTTCTTCTGCCGCTTGGGCAACAGCTTCTCCAGCGCCGCCAGCGTTCCGGGCCAGTCATCGAACGTCGCCCCGAGCGTCCCGACGGTCGGGATTCGCTTCCGGTGCGGCGTCGGCTGCCGCTTCTGCCAGCGCTCGTAGTCCGCACGGATCAGCTCGCTCGGGTCAATCCCCAGGTCCTCGGCGGCGGAGGCCACCTCGGCGAGCTTCTGCGTGTCGGTGTAGTCCTGTACCAGCGGGGGAAGGCCGACCTCGTTGAGCATCCCGGGCCATGGGCCGAACACCCGATTCACGGAGGCCACGGAAGGCGTCAACCCACGGTTGATCCAGACTTGGCTGGACGGCGAATGGCCCAGGTCGATGGCCAGGTCCCACACCTTGTCCGCGAGCGCGTCCGGGGAGTAGGCCAGTTCGTAGTCCGGGTCGTGTTCCGGCGTCGCGTGCCGCCGTGGCGAGGCCGATGGATGGGTCCTGTAGCGCACCCCTTCCTCGGAGCGGCGCTTCGGCAGCCCGTACCGGCTGAAGCCTCGGTAGAGCGCCTGGCGTGACTTCCCGACCATGGGGGCAACCGCGGCCATCGAAGGTGGGGTGTCTTCGCTGCTCCAATAGAAGCCGAATGCGTCCACCAACTCCTTCGGCACGCGCTGTTTGAGCAGTTGCGCCTGTACCGACCGCATCGAGTCCCGATTCCCGGCCAGGGTCTCGGCCACCTCGCGGGTCAGCTCGAGCCGCTGCTCGTCGAGCATGACGAACCGCGCCACGACGGCCATGCCCAGCAGCGCGTCCGCGTGCACGGTGTCGAACAGCGGCAGCAAGACAGCCGCCGTGATGCCGACCAGCCATACGATCCCGATGAACGGCCCCAGCCAGCTCCACCACCAATCCCGCCAACGGTCGTTTGCCACCCGATGGATCCGCTGTCGGTCGTACGTGAGGGTGAGTGCCGACGAGACGTCGGCGGCGGTTCGGGTGTCCGCCGGTTCGGCGCCCAGTAGCAGCGCCAGGAAGCTGACCCGCTGGGGGGAACCACGGTGGTCGAGTACGACGCCGATCCGCTTGGCCAACGAACGCTTGCGCTTCGGCTCGCTCGCGGAGTATTTCTCGCCGAGCGCTGTTGCCAGCCGGTCGTATGTCTTGGCCAGTTCACGGTTCTGGTACGGCGACGGCACGCCGAGCAACAGTGCCCTGGCTTCGTCGAGCAGCTCGGTGATCTCGTAGAGCTGGTTCCGCTGGTCCGCGGCGCCATGGACGAGTCGACGTTTGGCGGCCGCCAACAGCAGAGCGCCGTGCACGATCCTGGCTTGGTTGAGGAACCGAGGTGCCACGACTGACAGTTGCCCGGTCAACAGCGTGGCCTCGCCGAACTCGGTGAAGTGCCGGGCGCCCAGCTTGTGCAGTCGCACCGCCTCCCGGGCCAGGCTCGGCGCGATTTGTACCTGGCGCCTGGTCACGGCCAGCAAGGCGCCGTCATCCATGTCGGCGGCCAGACTGAGGTGGCTGCTCACCAGTGCCTGCGCCCATCCGTCGAATGTGCGCTGCCGCGTCAGGACGATCTTGGGTGCCTGCTCCGAGAGTGATTCGACCATCTCGCCGAGGTTCGCGTTCCGCATGAACACCTCAATGAAGTCGAGGTTCACGTTGTCCTCCGCCCACCAGTCACGGAGCAACGAGACCAAGACCGGATTGGTCCGCTCGATCAGCGACAGCGTTCGCTCGAACGCCGTCCGGTTCGGCTCGGCCATCCCAAGCGGGCCGGGGATCCTGTCCCACCGCCAGAGCAGCTGCGCAACCGCTTCGAACGCCCCGGCCGGCACCCCGGACCGGTGATCCAGCCAACGCTGAGGAAGGCGCTGGGTCACCCGGTCGTTGTGCTCCTTGCGAAGCTTGCGCAGCACGTTGACCAGCCTGCGGCGGTCGGCCTCGTGCTCTGCCGAGGTCGCGGGGCCGTGCGGGTGGTACCGGGCCTCGTGCTCGAGCACCAGCCGCCAGAACTCCCGGACCTCGGCCAGCACCCGCTTCCGATCCGGGCCGGCGAAGTCGACAATCTCCACGGTCTCCCGGAAGACCCGCTCGCTGATCAGACGCAGACCGTCGGCGGTGGTGAACGCGATCTGGCCGTCTAGCAGTTCCTCGGCCTCGCCGCCGTATCCGGCCGGGTACAGCAGCCTGACCTGGGTGTCCTCGCCAAGAATCTCTCGCTCGATCGGGTCGACGTGGGTGTCCATCGGCGGGCGGTGGGCCAGCTCGCCGGACTGGATCAGCTCCGCCCGCTTCGTCGCCCGAACGGGATCGTGACCGAACTCGGACAGCTCCCCGGGCGTACCGTCCCCGTTCTCGCGGCCGCGGCCGATCCAGTCACCGTCGGGGAGCAGCCCGGTGAATGCCTCGGTGTCGCTCGGCGCGAGGACGACCACCGTCGCGGGGGCCACGCCGCCGGCACGCCGCACGAAGTCGAGGATCTTCCGTGCGGCGGTGAGCGGGTCGGCCACCCCGTTGAGCAGGGCGAGCAGCTCGACGGCACCCGGCGACAGGAAGCGGGTGACGCCCTCCGTGACCAGGAAGACCCGGTCGCCCTTCCGCAGCGGGACGGTGTGTGCGCGCAGGGACGCCGCGTCCTCGGCCAGATCCTTGCTGAACGGCTCGGACGTGGGCCGGTTGACCTGGACGACTCCGTCGGCGGTGAGCACGAAAACGGCGGTCCGGCCGGTGGCCACCACCACCGCCTCGGACTGGCCGTATCCGGTTGGAACGATCAGCGCCGAGGCGTAGCTGGCCGCCGAGGTGGCGTACCGGTAGGTGGCCGGCACCGCCGAGACCATCCGCAGGGCCGCGCGCGCCGCCGTCTCCGCGCGCCACGCCGGCACGCCGAGCGCCGCCGGCAGCGAGCTGAGCGGCACGGCCGTCCCGATCTCGGCGGCGAGGTGCGCGCCGTCCCACGGGCGGGCCGACCGGTGGTCCCCGGTGGCAACCGCGGCGGCGGTCACCGCGTCCCGGTTGCCCAGCACCGCCGCGTCGTACGAGCCGCCCCCCGGGCCAGCGTTGGTGGCCACCGCGCCGTTCCAGCCGATGCCGGAGATCGGGAACCCTCCGTGGTGGGGCTGGCGCGTACTGGCGATCGGTGCGTGGATGACGCCGCCGCCGGGCAGGTACACCGGTACGCCGAAGCCGACCGGCGCCGGCCGCATCTCGTCCAGCCGGTAGCGGCCCGGGCCCACCTCGGTCAGCATCATCCGGAGGTCGCGGATCAAGCTGCGGGTGTACATGGCCGGGGTCAGCGCGACCGGGCGGCCCGTGGTCGCCCGGACCAGCCCCTCGGTGAGCTCGACCGAGCTATGGCTCAGCTCCGCGAGCACCGCCAGCAACCACTTGGCCCGGTCCAGCTGGTCCAGCGCGGTGGGCAGCCATGCCTGGGCCTCCCGGGCGATCCGGGCCAGCCGCTCGCCCTCGATCACCAGCGTGTCGCCGGATTCGAACGTCAGCTCGAGTCCCTCGGCGAACGGCCACCCTCGGGCGGCGTCAGCCGAGGCCCGCAGCGTGTCCAGCCGCCCCAGCGCCGAGCCCAGCCGTGCCGCTGGCCCGTGGCGCAGCACCCCGGCAGGCAAGCGGGCCATGGCCAGCTCGGCCTCGGCCAGCGCGAAGGCCAGACGGTACACCGCATCCGCCAAGCGTTCCTGGTCGCCGCCCTCCCGCTGCCGCTCCGCCTCGGCCAGCAGCTCGAGGGCCACCACCATGGCGAGGGTGTGCACCTTGGCGCCCTCCCGCTGAGCCGGCGCGCGGTCGTGGCGCGGTCCTTCGCTCTGGCGCTGGAAGCGCTGGTGAGCCTCGGCGGCCCGCGCGTTCAGTTCCGCGCGCAGCCGCAGGCGCACCTGGTCCGGCAGCCGGCCCGGCTCGAGCAGCTCCCGGTCGAACCGTTCGATCAGGTCGCGGAAGTGGATCGCCAGCCGCTGGAAGCCGGGTTTGTCGGCGAAGACCGCGGCCAGCCGTGCCCGGTCCAGCGGTGCGCGGGTCACGTCGAGTGCCCACCGGGCCGGGTCCCGTTGAGCGAACTCGGCGCGCTCGCTGGCCATGCGGGCGGGCAGCCAGCCGGCGCGTCCCTGGACCGGCGCGTCTACGGTCCGGACGACCAGTTCGGCGAGGTACTCCGCCTGTTGCGGGGTGAGATCGTCCCTCAGCCGTGACACGACGATCTGCCGCAGCGCGCCAATCTCGTCGGACAGGAAGATCCGCGACTCCACGTTCCGGTAAGGCTCCCAGCGGCGCTCGTCCGGGATGCGCGAAGGGAGTACCTCGGTCACCGACGTGATCGGCCTGCCGGTCTCGGCATCGACCAGCGGTTCGGCCAGCCAAAACAGATCCTCGTTCGGGGCGCGCATATACCGAGGCGCCTGGCCGTGCAGCACGGCGACGGCTTCTCGGGCGAGCTCCTGGAGCTTGCGGTACTCATGAGCGAACGGGCTGATCGGGGGCGGCGTCCGCCGCAGCCGTAGGTCCAGGTCGGAGGCCATGTGGCGCCGCTCATCCGGGGTGACCGGGCGGGCGTTCTGGATCGCCGCCCGCCAGGCCGCCGGGTCGATCCTGATCGACCCAGCGCCGAACACGGCGGCGGCCGTGCCAACCACCGCGCCGGTGGGGCCGGCCCCGAACAGCGGCAACAAGACCGCGACCACGGCCGCGGCCAGCCACATCGCCCGGACGAATGCCCTCAGCCATCGCCAAACACGCCAGCCAACGCCGTCACGCCGATGGATCCGCATCTGGTCGGACGACACGGTCAGCGACGGCGAGCCTCCGGCGGCGGACCGAACCTCGTCCTCATCGGCACCCAGCAGAAGCGCCAGGAAGCTGACCCGCTGGAGGGAGCCGCGGTCGTCGAGTATGTCGAGGATCCGCTCGGCCAACAGGTGGTCGCGCATCGGGTCGATCGCGGCGTACAACTCGGCGAGGCGTGTGCTCAGCCGGTGGAGCTGCGCGGTCATTTCTCCGTGCTGATACCCGGTGGCCAGGCTGAACCACAGCGTCATGGCCGCGTCGACTTGCTCGGTGACGTCGTAGAGCCGGCTTCGTTTGTCCGCGAAACCGAGTTCGGTGAAACCGTGAACGACTCGCCGCTCGGCCGCCGCCATCAACAGGTTTGCATACACAACCTTGACCCGGTCGACGAGTTGCGTGGCGGCCGAGGACAGCACACCGGCCAGCAACGCGACCTGGATATCGACCGGTTCGGCACGGTGCAGCCAGACCGCTTCCCGCTCGAGCTGCCTGGCGGTCCGTACTTGGCGCCCGATCGCGGACAACAACTCGTCGTCGTCCATGTTGGTGGTCGTGGTCAAGCGAATGCTCAGCAGCGCCCGCGCCCACGCGCTGAGCTGTCCTGTCATGACCCGGAAGATCATGGTGGTGTTGTCCGCGATGAACTCGGTAACCGTCTCCCCGAAGCCACCGTTCGCCAACCGGCTGACTATGAAGTCGATGCTGGCGCGGTCCTGTTTCCGCCATGCGCGCAGCGTTGCGGTCCAACCCGTATCGACCATCTCGAGCCCGGCCAGCGCTTCTTCAAATACCGCCGGATCACCTGGGACCTCACCCAGCGCGCTGAACTGCTTGCTCCACTGCCAGAGCAGCTGGGCGGTCCGCCGCAACGTCTCGGGGCCCGGCCCGGCGCGATCGTCCAGCCGCCGCTGTGGGACCAGCCGGAGCACTCGCTCAGCGTGGCCAGCGCGCAGTTCGTTCAGCTCATCGACCCGTTCGCGCCGGTCGGCCTCGTGCTTGCGTGAGGTGGCCGGGCCGTGCGGGTGGAACCGGGCCTCGTGCTCAAGCACTCCCCTCCAGAACGCCTGGACCTCCTCCAGCACCCGCTGCCGGTCATCTGGGAAGAACTGACCGACGAACTCGACCATGTCGGCGGTCTCCCGGAGGACCCGCTCGCTGATGAAGCGGGAACTGTCGGGGGTGGTGAACGCGATCTGGCCGTTGAGCAGTTCCTCGGCATCGCCGCCGTGCCCGGCCGGGTACAGCAGCCTGGCCTGGGTGTCCTCGCCGAGGATTTCCCGCTCGATCGGGTCGACGTGGGTCTCCAGCGGCGCGCGGTGGGCCACCTCGCCGGTTTGGATCAGGTCGGCCAGTTTCGGTGCCCGACCGGGATGGTGGGCGAGCTCGGACAGCTCACCTGGGGTGCCGTTGCCCCCGGTGAAGGACCGGAGGGCGCCCAGCTGCCTGAGCCACTCCTGCCACTGCCGCGACACAGCGCGAAGCAGGAAGAGCCGCTTGACCCGCTGGTCCCGCGGATTCGCGGGATCGGCCTCCCTGCCCATCAGGCCGAGGGCCTCGTTGGTCCGCCTCTCCCTGGTCTCCTCGTCGGCCAGCTTCTTCGCCAGCTTGGTGGCGTCCAGATCGGCCGGCGACAACGCCAACAGGCGCCGCAAGGTCACGGCCAGCAGCACGGCGTCCTCGGAGCCGGGGGTGGCGGCCCGCAGGTCCTTGCGCCCCTCGGCGAACAAACGGGCCAGCAGCTGCCGGACCGGATCCGGACCCGGCAGGAACCTGGCGAGCGCCTTCGGGTCCAGCGAGCGCTGGCCCACCGGGCCGAGGAACTCCAGGGAATACTGCTTGACCAGCTGTTCCTTCCGCAGCTCGTGGGCGGCGCGCAGCCTGGCCAGCATGTCGAGCAACACCCGGTGTGCGTGGGTGTGCTCGTCGAAGTCGGCTGGGTCGTGCGCCAGCACCAGCCGCCAGAACGCCTTGACCTCGGCCAATACCGGCTTGTACAGGTCAGGGAGGAGCTTGGCGAGCCGCACCATCTCCTCTGTCTCCCGCACCAGGTCGCCGTTCAGCAGCCGCTCACCGGCGGCGGTGGTGAACGCGATCGTGCCGTCCAGCAGGGGCGCAGCCGAGTGATCCAGCGGGCTGAGGACCAGCCGCATCGCCGGTTTCAGGCCCATCACCCGGTGCTTTTGGCGGCTCAACAGCAGCTCATCGTCCGCGATCGCGGACTCCAGCGCGCTGAGGCGCCGGTCGGCGAGCTCCCCGGGGACGATGTCCTCTGGCAGCGCGCCGAGGTAGTCGAGGGCGCGCAGCATCCCCAGGGTCCACCTGGTGTACGCGTCGCGCTCGGCCATGCCGATCCTGCCGGTGGCGAGGTCGTGCGCGTACTCGATGACCAGCCGCTTCTGCGCCCCGTTGAGCCGCTGCCAGCGGGATTTGAGCACGGCGATCTTGTAGCCCTGGGGGCCCACGCCCAGCAGTGGGTAGGCGTACAGGTTGCCGGTCACCGTTGCGCCGGACATCGATCTGGGCCGCCGCGAGTCGAGCCGCCGTTCGAGCTCCTCGTCGTCGTATATCTCCACGTCTGGCCGGGGGCCGCGGTCCTCGTCCCAGCGGTACTCGCCCGGCCCAACCGTGCCCCTCGGCCGCATGTGGCTCAGTTCGACCGAGACGGGAATCCCCCAGGTCACCTTCCAGCGCCGGGCCAGCGCGCGCTCGTGGCCGCGGGCGGCGCGGAGGAAATCCGACACGGTGCCGGCCGGCACCAGCTCGACTCCCGACCGGCCGGACTTGTCCCATCGGCGAGATTCGCCCTCCGTCGGCGAGTGGTCGACCCAGCCGTGGGCGCTCACCAGGCCGGCCCAGACCGGACCGGCGGCGACGGCCACGCCACCGACCAGACCGCGCCAGCTGGGCGCGTTCACCACGGCCGCGCCGGGCCAGATCCTGGGGGCCAGCTCGGCGTCAACCGAGCCGAACATGATGGTTGACCAGACGGGCCGGCCATCCTGGTCGGCGTCCTTGGCGTAGAACATCGCCACGACCGTCCCCGGGGCGAGCTCCCCGGTGGCGAGCTCGACGCCGGCGGGAGGTCCAGCGAGCCCAGGTGCCCGTGCCCGGGCGAGGCCGCGGGGGTAGTCGATGCCGGACCAGTCCAGGTCGGCCGGGTGCCCGTTGAACCGCAGGGTCCGCAGATCCTCCGCGTAGCCCACGGCCACGTGGGCGGCGGTGATCACGTCGCCGTCGTCAGTCCGCATGCCGAGCGCGCTGTACCGCCACGGGTGGCCGGCGAAGCGGTAATCGGGCGTGATCACGGCGACCATCGAGCGCTGGGCGGTCCGGACCGTCGCCGCGTCCAGCCCGATGCCGGGTAGTGACACCGCCAGCGCCAAGGCCCGGTCACTGTCCATCCAGTACCGGTCGTCCTTGCCAGGCATCGCCCGGTGCAGGGTCGCGGACAACCCCACCGGCAGCTCCAGACCGCTCAGGCCGGCCAGGTCGGGGTTGACCAGCAGCTCGCCCAGCCGTCGGACGCTTTCGCGGTCCGGCGAGGCGGCGATGGCGGCCAACACGGCGAGGTCGAGGTACGCCGTGCGCGTGGTCCGGTCGGTCTCGCGGCCGTCGACCAGGTCGATCACCGGGTCATCGGTCCAGTGCAGCAGCACGTCCGGGTGGCCGCCGTAGAGCTGCGCGTACCAGGCGTGTCCGGCGATCGCGACGACCCGCGCCAGCCCGACCTCGCGCAGTCGCGCCTCGTCGATGCCGAACAGCTCCGCCACCTGGGCCGGGGCCAGCGACACCACGACCGGCGGACGCCAGCCGTTCGAGTACCGGTCCACCGAATCGGTGGCGGTCTGCCACCCCTGCACCTGTTCCTCGGTGACTCCAGGGGCCGTCGGGCCGGCCAACATCAGTGCGCGTCCCCGCCCGTCGGCCGTCGCGGCGAGGTGGACCGCGTTCACCCGCTGGGTCACCGTGGCCAGCACGCTCGCGATATCGCGGACCAGGTCCTCGGTGACTCCCCCGGCGCGCAGCCGATTCAGCGCGTCGTCGGCGTCCGCGTCGTGGTTGGCGGGTGTGGCGCGCAGTTCGTGGGCGATCACCGCGGCCTTCTGCTCGTCACTGAGCAGCGGCCACCACATGTCGGACACGTAGATCGTGCGGCTGCCGTCCGCCTCAACCAGGGTGTAGGCGATCAGGTTCGCGGCTACCAGCGCGCCGGGCACGCCGGGCCGTCGGTCCTGCCGCCGGGCCAGCTCGGCGGCGGAGAACATCTTCAACCTGGGCGGCCCGCGCGCGTCGGCCCAGCCGTGCCCGTCCAGCTCGACCGCATCCGGCCCGGTCATGCCCCGGAGGTCGGCCTCGACGCCCGGCGCCCAGCGGGACTTCCACAGCCAGGCCAACGGGTGACTGTGCCCACCGCGCCCGGCGAGCGCCAGGCGCTGCTTGGCGATCTCGTCCCGCGCCGCGAGCAGGCGCTTGCGGATCTCTCCCGCCCGCCCGATGTCGCCCGCCGGACGGATCGCCACCAGCGCGTCGTTCACCCAGGAGGCCCACATGGCCAGGTTCGTCAGCATGGCTTTGAGATCGATCGAACGGCCGAGGCGGCCGATGGAGCGCATCGTCCTGATGGCCACACTCGCGAGGTCTTCGGCTTCGTCCAGCTCTGTGACGACATCGACACTCAGGTCCCGCGCCTCGTGCAGCTTCAGCAGCCTCTCCCGGCGCAGCTGCGCAATCTCCATCAGCTGGCCCAGGCCGCCGCCCCGATCTTCCAACACCTCGACGGTGTCCTTGAGCTGCCCGATCAGCCCGTCGACTGCCGCCAGCTGGGCGCCGAACCAACGATCGTCACGATTGGCGCGGTACCACGCCCACACGTCCTGGAGGGCGGAGATCCGCGCCGCTTCCTCCGGGGTACCGGCCACCGCGCGCAGCGCCTTGCGTTCCTGTGCGTACCAGTCGGCAAGCTGCTTTCCCGTCAGGCCCGAAAGGCGCAGCAACGCGTCGGGCAGGTTCGCCGCCGACCGCCGGTGCGGCCGACCCAGGGCCGCCTCCGACAGGTTCGCGAACCGCAGGGCCTTGTTCGCCTCATGGAGGACGCGCGCGTGATCCAGTAGCTCCATCAGGTCCTGGGTGTACCGCTCGTGCATGTCGATGTCGCGCGGGTCGTGGATTCGCACAAGCAGCCAGATGTCCTGCACCAGGCCGAACATCTGGTCGCGCTTGTCAGTGGACAGCAGGCCGGCGAGCTCGACCATGCGCACGGTCTCGCGCAGCAGGTCCCCGTTCAGCCACCGCTCTCCGCTCCTCGTGACCAGCGCGAATATATCGGCCAGGGTGTTCTCGAGGGACTCCCGGTACCCGGTCTGGAAGACCAGCCGCACCCCGGCGTCCCCGTCGGGTGCCAGCCCCAGCACCTCGTGCTCCCGGACGGGGGCGTCGTCTTCCTCCTCGGCCGTGTACGGCTCGCGCAGCCACAGCGAGCCGAGAGCGGCCCACCTCTCCAGCGGGCCGAGCCGGTTGACCAGCTGTTCCCGCGTCATGCCCGTGGGGCGTGCACCGAGGTAGTCGAGGTAGCGCAGGGCGGCCAGGGTCAGCTCGGCATGCTCGTCGAGGTCGGCGATGGGGATCTCGCCGGTGTACCCACCGACCGCGTGCCTGATGATCAGCGCCAGCTGCGCGGGGGTGTACCGCTCCCGCGCGGTTACGGGCAGGAATATCTGGCCGTCGGCCGCGATGTAGGCGATTTGGTTCTCCGCCACCTCGACGCCACGACCGACGCCCAACTGCCCGTCCAGCAGCTCGGCGTGATGGGTGGGCGAGATGAGGTGCACGGTCGGTGCGTCGGCGGGCGCTCCCCACCAGTCGTACTCGTGCGGCTCGAGCCACCCAACCCGCTCAGCCAGCGCCACCGTCGCCCCGACGACCGGACCCGAGGTCGCCGCCTTCTCCATGTCCCAGGCCAGCGAGTGAACACGCCCGTGCCGACCCCCCGGCTGCTGGAGCAGCCAACTCGGGAACACCATGCTCGCCAGCCCCATTGCCTGGGCCAGCCCCATTGCCTGGGCCAGGGAGGGTCCGAGGAGCACGCCGATGGCGGCCCCGATGGCCAGGTAGCGGATCAGCCGGATGATCGTGCGGAGCTGATCTCCCGGCCACGCCCTCGCGCCCAACCACGTCAACACGAACGCCACGGGAAGCACCACCACGGACGTGGGAGCCACCGACGCGAGCCATGCCGCGAGCATTGCCCCGTTGACCGCGGCCCCAACGGCCAGGAGCAGCAACCTCCTGGTACCGACGCCAGCGCCGGTACCGCCGTCCGTCACCCGCCGCCAACCCGGCCAGATCCGCTGTTTGCCCCGGAGCGGCTGGTGGGCCAGGCGCGACCCGGTGGCCGGCTTGATCGCGTCGGGGTGGCCGGCGATGTCGATGTCGATCAGCTCGCCGTTCCGGGTGATCCACGCCATCGACTCGTCCGCGGCCACGTGCAGCTTCAACCCATGGCGGTACGCCTTCGAAGAGTGCGGGCCGCGCAGCCGCTCGGCGATAAGCTGGTACGGCGTCAGGCCCAATGCCTCGGCCAGCGGCCGGACCTCTTCGGCCAGCTGGACGACCGCGTTCTGGAGCGGGTCCAGCCCGACAGCCCGGTCCGCGCCAAGACGGGTGCCGACGATGTAGTACGCACGAGACTCGTCGGGCAGCGCGAGCCGTAGCTTGCGCACCCCGTCCTCGGTCACCCGCTCGAACCCGGCCTTCTCCGGATCGGTGAGCACCTCATGGGGCAGCAGGTCGCGGGCCATCCGCAGCTGGTCGGCCAGCTGATGATCGAGCTCCCGGTCGGCCAGCGCGCCCTGTTGCCGCAGCTCGGCAAGGCGCTCCAACCACGACGCATCCAACAGGCCGTAGCGGGCCAGGATCGCCTGCTCCCGCTGGAGATCCTCGGTCATGCCGCCTCGCCGGTAGAGCTCATCGAGCACCTTGAGTACAGGCACGGTCACCACGAACTGGACCACGTCGAGCAAGCGGGACAGCGCGTACTTCAGCACCACGATCGCCACGCCGGCGCCGATGACCAAGCCCGAGCCCCAGGATGCCCACCCGGTCAGCCAGCTCGGCATACCGGCCACCGCGCCGAGCAGCGGCATGGTCAGGTAGCCCGTGTCCGTTTCGTCGTCCCACTCCGCGCCGAAGCCGGGGAATGCCTTGCGGAACATGTCATGGATCCGGGCCAGGGCTTGCTCCTTGGACGCCGCCCTGGCCTCCCTGGCCGCCGCGATAGCTGCCCGGGTCCCGTCCAGCCGAGCCGCCGTCGCATCGGCGTTCGCGCGCAGCTCGTCGAACTCCGGTCCCTCGGCGAACCGAGCCAGCAGCGGCGGGACGGCGGCCAGGGCGGCGTCCGCCGCATCGAGTTCGTGCCCGAGTGCGTGCCAGTAGTCCGCGACCTGAGTTTCGGCGCGCTCGGCCCAGGCATTGATCAGCCGCAGTCGCCCGGTGACCTCGTGCCGGACCCGCGCGGCCGGGTCTCTGAACAACCCGATGCCGAGCCCGGCGAAGATAGCAACCACCCACCCTTCGATGGCGAAGGCGCGCTCGGTGCCCAGTTCGCCGCGCGCCAGGATGGCGCCGAGCTCGCCGGTGGCGGGGTCGAACAACGGCGCTCCCGCATCCCTGGGATCGGCGGGCAGGTCGGCGAGGACTTCCGCGCCGGTCTCAAGCACGGCGCCGTAGCTGTGCCCCCATCCGCCGTCGTGGCCGGCGAGCAACAGCCGGTCCGACGTGGTGAGGGCGTCCCCGCGGAACCGTACCGGCGGTTTGTGCAGCCCGGGGACGTGTAGCAGGACGAGGTTGAGCCACGGCTGGGACGACATGGTGTCCTGTTGCAGGGCGACGACGTTCGCGATCTCCTTCGCTAGCGGCCCGAACACCGGCGTCGGCACGAAGACCGCGTCGTCCACCGGCAGCACGTTGTCGACCAGGAGATCAGCGGCGTCTGCCCCCCGGGCGATGTGTGCGTGGGCCACCACAAACTTGTCCGCGACCACGACCCCGTTGACCGCCATGCCCGAAGCGGTGGTGACCCGGACAGCCGAGGCCAGCGATTCGGTGAGCGCCTCGGCCATGGCGGGATCCGGCACCCGGTCGCCCGTGTCACCGAAGGTGAGCCGATCCAGGTCGCCGCGCCACAGAGACAGCAGCAGGCTCCGATCCTCGCCCAGCGGGGCGGCGTACACCCGCAGGTCGTCCATCGCGAACACTTCCCCGCCGTGCCGCCATGCCTCGGCGACCAGCTCGAAGAGCCCTTGCTCACCGGCCGGGTAGACCCGCGACCAGCGGTAGATGGTGGCGGCGAGATCCTGGCCGGATGCGCCGATGGTGAGCCTCCCGGCCGGCCCGTCGAGCTCCAGTACGGCCCGGGTGCCGGTCCACCCGAAGCGGAGCGCGGCGGACCGGGGGTCGTGCCCGGACACGGCCATCACGAAGGCGAGCGCGGCGTCAATGACCTGCTGTTGCTGGGGCAGCAGCTCACCCGAGGTGGTTTCCAGCTCGACCAACAGCTGCTCGAGCTCGTGGTAGCTCAGGACCGCCTTGTCCAACGCCTCCGACCGGCGCTCGTCGTCGGTGGCGCGCGCCGCATCGGCCAGGAAACCGGCAAACCAGTTGCGCTCGGTGTCGAAAAGCTCGATCAGCCGCTCCGGGCCGTCTCCCGAAGTGTTCCGCCGCCGTTCCACAAAGGTGGGCCACGCGGCGGTCATCATCACGCCCGTCCCGGCGACCCCGGCCGCGACCAGGGAGAGCGCCAGGAAGACGCCGATGGTCGCCCCGCCGAATACGTGGAGGACCACCTGGACAATCGGTTGCGGCCGGTTGCTCGGCACCGCCCCGTCGGTGGGGCCACGGGCCGCCAGCCGCTGCCAGATCAGCAACCCGACCCGGACCGCCGCCGCGACGGCGCCGGTCCACCAGAGCGCCTCCGACCCGAGCCAGCCACCCACCGCGAAACCGGCGAACACGCCAACCCCGGCACCGATCCGCGGCACCCACGGGTTGATCCGCGCGCCGGCACGCGGCGAGAGCTCCTCAGCCGCGCCGCCCGGAACCTCCGAAAGATCCGGCTCCGTCAGGGCGCGCACGGTGTCCGAGCCGTGTTCGATCAGGGCGGCCATCAGTTCCGGCAGGTCGGGTGTCCAGTCGACGCGCATCCGCATCGACTTGAGCCAGAGCTCGAGCTCGTCGACCAGCGGGTCCAAGCCTTTGGTGAACGCCGCCATGCCGGGCTCCTGAGCCTTGGTGACGGCCACCCGGTAGTCGTTCAGCTCATCCCGGACCGCCGCGGCCTCGAGGAACGCGTCGTTGATTTCCTCGGCGAGCAGGCCGGCCGCCCTGCCCAACCGGTGCACGGCCAGCCGAAGCACCCGATCGGCCCGGCCCAACACGCCAACACCGAGGACACCGGGCTGGACCAGGCTCAGCCATTGATCGTGCTGGTGCTCGGCCGCCGCCGCCACGATCCGCGCCCGGTCCCCGTCGTCCGGCTCCGCCCGCGCCGCCGCCGCGCGCAGCGCACCAATCGCCTCGGCCAGGGCGGCAAGCAGGCCAACGGCTACGTGCTCCTGGGCCTTGGTGCGCCGCGTACCCACCGGCGTCGGGTTCACGAACTGGTTGGCCGCATGAATGGCGTTGAGCGTGAGCTCGTCGACCCGGTTGATGAGCTGGCCCACAGCCGGCCCGGAGTGTTCCGAGGGAGTGGTGGTGACGGCTTCGATCACGGTCGGCACCGCTTGCGCGCGCGACAACGACCACTCGAGATTCAGCGCGATCATGCCCGAGGCGATGCGCAGCGTGCCCGCCTCGGTCGATCCCGCCGCCCAACCGCCTTCCTCATTGAGCTTGGCAACCGTGGACTTCAGGGCTTGGAAGTTGTCATCGATCACGCGGAGGGACGTCTCGTCCAGCCCTCGGGAGCGAAGGTTGGCGTGGACCACGGTGAGGTCGATCATGGCGTGGTTTGCCAACTTTCTCGCAATCGGGTGCCCTTCCCCGCTCTCGAGGTAGTTGGCGGCGCGGCTGAAGACGGCGGCGATGCGGTCGGCGGCGATCTGGATGTCGTCGTCGGACCTGGCGGCGGGCGCCTCGGTCGTTGCTGCCTCGCCCGGCGGGCCGGTGACCCGGGTCAGCAACCAGCGGAGGAACTTGCCTGCGGAGCTGCGCAACTCGGATACCAGCAGGATGACCACCAGCACGGCGGTGAGCGTGACCATGACGGCCGCCATGGGGTTGGTGGGCATCAGGCTGTGGAGCCAGTCGCTCGCCGCGGGCGCCCCGCCGACCAACACCCCCCAGTTGTTGTGCCGCGTTGCGCCCCCGGTGAGCGCTCGGCGCTGCTCGGCGATCACTCGCTGCAGTGAGCGGAGGTATCCGCGGATCTGCACCGCCCACCCGATCTGGCCCGCTGGTTCGATGCTTGCCAGGGCCTCGTCCGCTCGGCGGTCCCAGGTGGCCAGCGTGGTCAGGGCCTCGAAGAGGTCTATCGAGCCGCCGCCGAGCTTCATGAAGCCCAATTCCGTGAGGCCGTCGAACGCGAGCCGTTCGGCCTTGGCCAGCGGCTCCTTGATCTCGGCGCTCAGCTCACGCGCCTCAAGCAACCGCTGCGCGCGCTCCTCGTGCAACCGGAAGATCTCGAGCAGGTGGTCGTCCCGGCCCAACACGTCGATCGCATCGCCGATTCGCTTGTCCAAGCCCTCGATGGCCTCCATCTGGATGCTGACCGGCCACCGGCCATGCGGACTCCGCACCGCCGACGAGAGCGTCTCGAACAAATGTTCCCGATGGGCTTCGTGGATGTTTCGGAGCCTGCTCAGCCTCTCGCGCAACAGCCGGTTGGTCCGCTCGTGCGCGTCGAGGTCGCTTGGGTTGTGCTCGCGCACCAGCAGCCAGAACGCCCGCACCCGCTTCAACATCTCGTCGTGTGTGTCACGGGACAACAGGTCGGCGAGTGCGACCATGCGCACCGTCTCGCGCACCAGGTCCCCGTTCAGCCACCGCTCCCCGGAGCTGGTGACCAGCGAGATCATGTCGGCCAGGGTGTCTCGGACCGACTGTGGGTACCCGTCGTTCTGGAAGACCAGGTCTACCTCGTGCTCCTCGCCGGCCAGCAAGCCCAGCACATGGCGTTCCCGCACGCGGGCCGGCTTCGCCGCCTCCCCCGAGTCCGGCTTGCGCATCTCCAGCCCGCCGACCGCGTCCAAATCCTCCAGTATCCCGAGCCGGCCGGCCAGGTCTTCCCACGTCATGCCCTCGGACAGGTTGCCGAGGTAGTCGAGGTAGCGCAGTGCGTTCAGGGTCCATTCGGCGTGCGCGTCGTGGTCGGTGATCTCGCCGGTGTAGACGCCCCACTCGTGGTTGATGATCAGTGCCAGCTGTGCGGTGTTGTATCGCTTCCGCGCGGTGCCGGGCAGGAAGATCCGTCCGTCGTCGGCGGTGTAGGCCCTCAGGCGCTCGACCACCCGGACGCCGACACCGGCACCCAACCGCACATCCAGCAGCGTGGCGTGATGGGCGGCGTCGTAGAGGATCACGGTCGGCGCGTCCCTGGCCGCCTCCGACCAGTTGTGCTCGCGCGGCTCGAGTTTGCCGGTCCGTCGCGCCCGCCGCACGGTCGCATCGATGGCCGGCTCCCAGCCTTCCTCCAAGTCCGAAGCCAGCGGGTGTGCCCGGCCGCGCCGGTCCACCTTCGCCGAAGTCACCAGGCTTGCGATCCCCGTCACCACGGCCTTCAACCCGGCGGCCGTGTTCACGGCGAACAACGGATCCAACCCGAGCAACCCGGCCAGTACGGCCGCGCCCACGGCGCCCAGCGCGATCGCGGCGTAGAGCCGGTCGTCGGTCAGCAACCACTGCAGCCCGGCGATCGCGGTGACGGCAAGTATCCCGCGGTGATGGCCCAGCACCCGGGACACCCACTCCCAGACCGAGGCCAGGAACCCGAGCCAGGACCGCGCAGCCAGCAACACAACGGCCACCACGAGCACCGCGGCGAGGACCACCCGGACCGGAGTGGGCAGGTCCGTCCCCATCGGCAGGAACAGCACGAGCCGGGACAGCCGATCCAGTCCGCGCTCGGTCTCCGGGAAGGTGATCCCCCGCTGTGCCCACCCGCGGTGGGCGAGCCGCAGCAGCTCGGGTTCGAGCGCACCCAGCTCCTGGTCGTGGTAGTCGGCGAGGACGTTCAACTCTCGGCCGACCACCGCACCGTTCTCCAGGACCTCGACCACGGCCTGGCCGGCGACCAGCACCGGCTGGCCGCGAGCGTTGATGGCCTGGAACGCACCCTCGCGGGAGAAGTGGATCGGCAAGGTGCCGTCGGCGAGCAGGTTCCAGGTCAGTTCGTACCGCCCGGGCCGGCGGCCGACCAGGTCGATGAGGTCCGCCGGACCATTGAGCGCGGTGACGGTGATGCCTCGCACGGCCAGGTCTTGGCCGAGTCGCTCGGGGTACATGTTCCCGTGGCCGGCGGCCCGCGCGATGGCTTGCGCGTAGTCCGGGTCGGTCAGCGGCTCCAGCTCGCGTCCGGTGAACAGGCTGATGAGGTCTATCCGGTAGTCGCGGATCAGGTCAAGCCACTCCGCCCAGGTGGAGAAGAGCATGCCCAGGTGGAGGTTGGCGGCACGCTGATCGCTGAGGGTGGTGAGCGCGTCGGGAGCGGCCACGGTGACCTGCGTGGCCGCGACGAAGTCACGCGAGGTCACCCAGGACCCGGCGAGGGCCTCCTGACCACGCACCGCCCGGATCGCCAGAGCAGCCGCCACCTGTGACTCGGCCGGGCTCAGCCCGAGCCAGGGGGCGAACACCGTCTCGACCAGCACCGCGACCACCCCGGCCAGGTCGCGGACGTACACCCGAAGCGTGTCACCGTCCCGGTGGTAGCCCGCCAGCGCCGCCACCTTCAGCACCGGGTCCAGCGGCGGCGTGGACAACAGGCGGAACGACAGGTCGGGCATCGGACCGGTTCGGCCGAACTCGGCGAGCTGGTTGATGGTGCCTCGGCTCAGCTCTCCGCCCAGCAGGCGCTCGATGCTGGCATCCACCCATAGCCGGAACAACCTGACCAAATCGTCGTGATCGCCCGGCACGGGTGGATCCTCGTCCCAGGCGTCCTGCTGGTCAGCTAGCGCCTCGCTCTCTTCATGGGTCAGTTCCCGGCCGTCCAACTCCACGTCGGCCGGCGACAGCTCGGGCCTGATCAACGCCAGCGGCGCGACGATCCCCCGCTGGGGGACGTTGGTCGTCTCGCTGGTCGGTCGCGCCTGCCGCGCGCCACCCTTGCCGGTGGCCCGGTTCCGCTGGGCCTCCAGGGTCTCGCCGGTGATCCTGCCGAGGTGCTGGATCTCCCCCAGCCTGGTCACCAACCAGCCGCTTTCGTTGACGCCCAGGCCGGCCTCGCGGATCAGGTGATACAGCAGGCCGGCGTCGGCGGCGACCAGATCGCGCAGCACGGTGGGGCTGAGCTCCTCGCCCGATCGGAGGAATGCCTGCACCAGGGGCGGGAGAGTGGTGAGCTCCATCGCCGCGTCGCCGGGGGCGGAGCGTTCCTGGCCGAACAGCCACGGCCGAACCACCCCGTCGGCCCGGCGACTGCCCGGGACGTTCATCGGGTCCGGATTCAGGTGCAGCAGGATGTAGGTAAGGGCCACCAGCCGCTGCACGTCCTCACGCTGGAGGGCGCTGAGCGGGAAGACCCGGGGGTCAGGGAGGTAGCGCTGTGCCGCGCCGAGTCCGTTCGGCCCATGCCAAAGGATGGTCGGCGGGACCAGGTGTGGCCAGCCGATGACCTTGACGAGCAGGTACGCCACGATCTCCCGAACGGATCTCCCATCCGCCCACGGCGTGTTCTCCGGGTTCGGCATGGTGACCGCCACCGGACGGCCGTCGATGTCCACGCGTGACTCGCCGCCGTGGCCGTGCGGCATCTCGCGCAGCCGCGGGTTGCCGGTGGCCAGCTCGGCGCGCAGTTGCTCCTCGGCCGGGTCCGTCCCTGTGGTCCCGGGCCGGAGGGCCGCCGGGGTCTCGATGCGCAGCACTGCCCGGTTGAGCACCAGGTACCGGCTGTCGAAGGGGCTGCGGAACTCGAGGGCGTCGATGCCGCGCAGCGCCGCCCACACGCCGAGGTCCCGCAGCGGCGTGGCCAGCTGAGGCATCTCGAGCTGGAGTGCTCGTTCGATGTCGTCCTGTTGCGCGCGCCGCGCCCACTCGAACCGGACCACGTTCGCGCCCGGCGCCAGCAGCCAGCCCTCGAGCGGCCGCACACCAGCGTCCATCCCCTCGGCCGCGTCGCCCTGTCTGTCGCTGAACCCATATCCGCTGCCACCCCACGCGGCGACCTTGCCGGGGAACGGCCGGGCGGTGAGCATCGCCTCCACCATGGCGGCGGTGCCGGCGCCCGGGACGCCGTAGAACACCCGGGCGCCGCCGGTGGGCCGCGCCTCGGTCGGATCGATCAGCCTCGCCGGGCCGGCCATGCCCTGGGCGCGCAAGATCTCCCCCAGCGTGAGCCGCGGTGTCTCGCCGGTCATCTCGGCCAGCCGGTGCCCCCAGTCCCACACCCGCTGGCGGCGCTGCCCAGCCGGCGCCATCAGCTCGGACGCCGGTGGCAGCGATGGCAGCGTCGGCCGGACCGGCCGCCGGTGGCTCGGCACCCTGGCGTCGGCCAGCTCCGCCAGCTTGTGGTCGGCCAACAGCGACACGAGATTCGCGTCCAGCGCGCCGGAACGCAGCATCACCAGCGCGCGAGTGTCGATGAACAACCGATACCCGGCCGGGTCGGCGTACACCGGCTCGCCCACCAGCTCGAACAGGCCGTCGATCGCCCGGCCCTCGACCAGTTCCGCGTCCCACAGCTGCTCGATCGGCCGGTCGAGCAGCGCGGCCACCTCGAAGGTCTCCAGTGACTCCCGTGCGGCCGTGAAGTCCAGCAGCGTGGCGATGACGTCGACCAAGGCGGGGTCCACGCCGAGCCGCCGCAGCTCGGCCAGGGTGTCGGCGGTGTCCGCGGCGTGGTCGACGACCGTTCCGTGCCGGTGTGCCCGAACCTCATGCGCGAGCGCCACACCGCGCTGCTCGGGGGTCAGCCGGTTCCACCAGGCGTCGAGTACCAGCACCCGCCCGGTCCTGGTGGTGTGCGCCATGGTGCTCGCGATCGCCCGGTGGGCGTCACGGGCGGTCAACCCATGTACGTTCCGCGCCAGTTCGAAGAGCTCCTCGGCCGAGGCCAGCCAAACGTCGCCGGGCCGGGCCAGGTTCAGGTCCGAGGGCCAGGTGTACTCCCCGGCCTCGATCTTCCGCCCCAGCGTCACCTCGCTTGCGGCCCGCTCGATCGGCGCTTCCGAGGCCGGATCGGCGTGCCAGGTGAGGTTGCCGGCATGGCCGTACGGGCTTGCTCCGCGGTCATCGCGTACGAAGGCGGCCAGCATGGTCAGCGCACCGAATCCGACGCTGTAGATGACGTCGAGGGCGTCGGCCACGCTGGGCGGGGCGGCTTTGTTGCGGAACTGCTCGATGATCGGCTGGATGAGCCACTGGGTCTCGCTGATCGTGTTGATCAGAGCGGTCACCAGGAGCGCAACGGGGAACCACCAGAGGTAGAAGCCGCGCAGCCGCGTGCCGGTGAGGTACTCCCGGCCGGTCCGGCGCTTCTCGATCTTGCCCTTGAGCCACGCCGCGGCCAGCGCGACCAGGGCGCCGCCCAGGAGGTTCCCTACGTGGTTGAACAGATCGAACGGTCTCGGTCCCAGGTTGCGCAGGCCCGGCGAGACCAGTAGCCGAAGCGCGAGCGCGCCGAACAGGATCCAGATGAGCGATCTGGCGTCGAGCGTGTAGCGTTCGCCGTCCCGAATCGAACGCAGCTTTGCACGGTACAGCCAGCCCAGCCCGCCCACACCGATGATCACGCCGGCCATGTACAGCGCAACCCTGCCCCAGTCGACGACCAGCGCACCCGCTTGGACCGGTGGCGTGCCGTCGACGAGCGGCGCGCCGTAGGCGGTAGCCGCGGCCGCCAGCAACCCGCCGGCGGTCAGCCCGAGCACGGTCACCGCGCGAGCCACCTGCCGGCCGAAGCCCGCCCGGACCCGCCCCGGTTGCTCGGGGTTCAGCTGCTTGCGCGACAAGGTGTCGCCGAGGCCGGTCGGTCTCGCTGGCGCGACCGTGCCGGCGGGTTCGTCCACGGTCAGCCCGGCGGCGTGCGCGGCCAGGATGACGACCTTGGCCGAGGCGCCCAGCCACTGAACCAGCTGGTCAACTGTGGTCGTCCCAGGGTAGGCGTGGTGCGTCCGCGCGGTCACCCACGGCTCGAGCCGCTCGGCTTCGCGCATCCGCGCCGAGGTCTGGCTCGGCGTCTCGAAGGTGGCGGATACCGCCTCGAGGTACCGACGCGACGGCGGCGCCAACACGCCGAGCAACCGCCACAGCCACGGCGGCGCCCGCTGCTGGATCAGCGACCACGACCACATCACCCGCAGCGCCGCGACCAGCGCCACTCCGAGGACCAGCACCCCGGGGATCTGGGCGGCGTTCGCCCCGTTGGTGAACAGCAGCAGCTCCAGGGAGAGCTCGACCGCCACGGCCGCGATGCCGAACAGCCCCGCGCGCCACGCGTTCGGCAACGGCAGCGCCCAGTTGCCGAGCACCGACCGCAGCTCGGCGGCGATACCGGTGATCTGGCTCCACAGGCTGGCCGTGGTCGGGCCGCGCTTGCGGAGGTAGCCCAGCACGAACGCGGTCACCCCGGCCAGCACGGCACCGCTGATGATGGTGGCGGTCGGGCTGGCCAACCACATCAACCCGCCGGCGACGACGATCATCGCGCCGTCGTCGAGCACGGTGGTGATCCGTGGCCCGCGCATCCGATGCGCCAGGTTGCGGATCTCCTTGATGAACGAGTTGACCGCCTGGTAGCCGATGTCGACCGCCATCGAGGCGATGGTGATCAGCACCGCACCCTTCAGCCAGTGGCCGGCCAGCGCATCACCCAGGAATCCCTTGCCGCCGGCGCGCTCGGGCAGCGACAGCCGGGTGAGCCACGACCAGTGGCCGAGGTCGAACAGCCCGATGGTAAGGAACCGGCCCCACCGGCGAGGCAGGCTGTTCACCGTCGGGTCCAGGGCATCCCGGTCGCCGGCGGCCAGCCGGGGCAGCTTGCCGGCGAAGATGAACCCGACGTGCGCCGCCGCGAACGCGATCGACTCCCAGAACACCCACGCGGTCATCTCCCCGACCGGCACGTTCGCGTGCAGGGACAGCACGAACGTCGCCGTGTACCCGCCGTACAGGCTCAGGTACAGCCAGCGGGTGTTCTCGATCCGCTCCGGCAGATTCCCGGGCAGCGCCCCGCGCAGCACGGAGAACACGCCGCGCAGCAGCATCCCCATCGCCGAGGCGAGCGGAAGCACCAGCCCCCACACCGGTCCCGCCGCGATCGCCAGTGCCGCCGAGAGGCTGCCCACCAGCCACACCGCGCCGCGCACACGGTGCGCCACCGTATTCGCGCCGGCGGTAGTGATGGTCAGCGCACCGCCGATCACCAGGTTGCCCGCGATGATCCCGGCGGTGAGCGCCGAGCCGGTGAGCGCGAGGCCGGCCGTGTAGCCGGTGTAACCGGCGATGCCGAGCAGCAGCACCGCGAAACCCCGCTCCAGGACCGGCAGCGGGAGTTTCGCCTTGATCTGCTTGCCGATCAGGCCGGCGATGACCGCGGCGGCGGCGAACGGCCCGATTACGCCCCAGTCCAGTGCGCCCAGCTGATCGAATCGACTGGTCAGGCCGCCGAGGGCGTTGATCGCGGTGACCATGACGACGGTGTCACCGGCCGCCTTGAAGTCCATGATCCTGGCGAGCACCAACGCCGGGATGATCATGAACGCGCCGCCGACGCCGAGCATGCCGGTGAGCAGCCCGGCGACGGTGCCGATGAGCACGATCCGCGCCAGGCGGGTCTTGCCGGTGACCAGCGCCAAGTCGGTGGACCGTTTGGCGCCGGCCCAGGTCTTGACCGCCGCCCAGCCCATCAGCACGGCAAGCGCCAGCTGCGGGCCGTAGGCGTTAACGTTGGTGGCGAGCAGCCCGCCCAGGGTGGCCGGTAGGAAGCCGATGACCCCGAGCAGGGCGCCGGTACGCCAGTCGACCTCCTGCTTGCGCAGCCCGTGCCGAGTGTTGAATAGAGCGACCGCGACGACCACGACCAGGGTGCCCGTGGTGGCGTGCGCCACGGACTGGTCGAACAGCCCGGTCAGCGCCGGGTTGGCCACCAGCGCCCCGCCGGCGCTGAACACGCCGAGCACCGCGCCGACCACGGACCCCATGCCGAGCACGGCGGCGGTGGGCACCGGCAGTACGCCAGTCCAGACCGCGATGACGGCGGCACCACCGACCACTCCGCCGGCAAGCAGGCCGAGCCTACGAGGCGACCGGAGCTCGAGGGTGAGGCCACCGCCCAC
>NZ_BAABJP010000019.1:0-129167 GCF_039543365.1 Actinospineispora eucalypti | reverse complement strand
CGCCCAGCGGCAGCCCCGGGGAGGAGAGTCGAGCGGGTGCGTCCACCGGCTGGCCCGACGACCGGCTGGTCGTGTCCGACTGGTTCGGCTGGGTGTGCCCGACCCTCTGTTGCACGGTCCGGGGCTGTTCGAGGTGTGTCTCGGTGGTCTGTGAGGTGCCCGGCGACGTGTCAGTGTCAGCGTCCGCCCTGGTCGGGGTGTTGGTGATGACGCCAAGCGTGACCAGGACGAACAGCAGCCCGCCCGCCATCCAGCGGGTCCAGCCGCGGCGGGTGGTGACCGTGCGCAGCCCGGCCAGCACGATGATCGCGGCGCCGCCGAGCACGGCGAACCCGACTGCGACGAACATGGCCGCGCCGAATCCGGTGGCCAGCGTCCGCCCCAGGCCGGACCGCGCCCGCTGGGTCGGCGCCGTCTTCGCCGGGCTCACCGGCAGGTTGTCCGCCAACCAGGCGTCCCACCCGTTGACCAGCAGGTTCAGCAACCCCTGTTCGCTGTAGCGGCGCGGATCGGCCTGCCTGGCGTTGTGCATGACAACGCCGTGTGGTCCATCTGGGGCGTCGGTATTGGGGACCACGATGGCGGTGATCTGGCGCTTGAACCCGACCCACTCGTCCTTCTCGACGTAGTAGCGGCTGCCACTGGGAAGGAGGAACTCTTCTTCGAAGTAGCGGGCACCCTTGATCGCGGCGACAGGCAGTCCGTGGCCGCCGGCCGGTAGCAGGATGGTCCAGTGCACCACGCCGCCCGGCTTGCCGTATGGGCTGTAGGGCATGCCGTAGGTGGTTGACCCGTTACCGGCGTCTTGATAGAGCGCACCGGTCAGGTTCGGTTCGGTCTGTTCGTTGGTCCACCGGTGCAGGATCAGCGGCGTCGTTGTCTGGTACGAGGTGGTCGCCGAGTCGAGGACTTCGCGGAATTCCACCGACGGGTCTCGAGGATGGGCAGTGAACGGGTCTTCCTCCCTGGGGAGCGGTATCCCGGAACGCAGCCGCCCGTTCAGCTCCGGAGGGCCGTTGCTGATGGAATAGTTGCTCGCCACACCGTCCTGCCGGTCGGTGAGGACAACTCGCCGCTCGAAGTCCGCGACAACGGTGTCCTCGTCGCCAAGTTCGGGCCGGTACTCGCGCAGGAATCTTCCGGCCAGAGTGCCGGCCAACCGAGCCTCAACCTCCGCCGGGAACTTCTGGCCCGCCGGGCCGCCCAGAATCCGGCCGGCGGTGCGCAACTCGAGAGCGAGGTGTCGTTGCCTGAGCTTCTCGGCGGCAAAGTGAGTCGCCCACAGCCTGAATAGCAACCACAGCAGCCGTCCCGGACCTTCCCGCTTCCAGCGCGCCAACCAGGCTCGCCATGCGAACACAATGGCGGTGGCCGCCACCACGACCGCCACCGCGACGAGCCACTCCGGGTGGTCGAGCAGGCCGGCGGCGTGATCCCGCCCGGCGTCGCCCGATACCTCGGCCCGAGCAGGCGCGACCGCCAGGCCCGCCAGCACGCCGACGGTGGTCAGCAGCACGGCGGCGCCCAGCGTGAACCACTTGGCGACCGTTCGCAGCCAGTCCCGCCAACCGCGCTGTGGTGTGGTCGGCTGCTCGAGCCGATGATCCAGCGCGATGAGCCTCTGCCGCATGTCCTCGAGGTCTCGGAGGATGTCGTTGACGACCGGCGCGTTCTCCTTGATCAGCACGTCGGGCATCGGTCGCATCTCGCGGATCGTGCTGTGCAGGTCCCGGGTGACCGCTTGCCAATCCAGGCCGAGGATCCCGAGTTCCGTTTGGACATAGCGGAGATCACGGAGCGCGTTGTCGGTCATGCCCAACCGCAGCCACAGGCCGGCGCGCACGAGCAGCTCACTGACCGGCTCGAACTCGCGCGTCAGCCGATCCGCCTCGGTGATGGCCGTTCCGGCGGCCTCCGCCATGTGCGTGGCCAGTTCGTGCCGCCGCGTCTCGGCGAAGTATCCGGCCGACCGTGCCTGGCTCTGGAACCCCGGCGCCACGTCGCGAGCGCTGGTCGACAGGGCGGCGACGGCGTTGCTGAGCGCGTTGACCTTGGCCAGCACACGGTCCAGCCCGGCCAGTTGGACGCCGGGCCGCAACCGTACTTGGCCGTCGACCCACTCGATGACGTCCGCGACGGCCTCGGTGGCCACCGGCAGCGCGATTTCCAGCAGCTCGTGAATCCGCCGCGCGACCAGCGCCTCCGGGTAGGCATCCGGGCTCACCCCGGCCAGCCAGTCCACCAGCGGGTTCAACCCCGTCGGGAAGTCGCCGAACGGCACCGCCGACCGGCCACGCTGGTGGCCGAGCAGGTCGAGATCGTCCTCGTGTGTCCAACCGTTCCGGTACGGGGCGGCGTGCCGGTGGAAGTGCTTCTGGTGCTCCCGCATCCCCGCCCAGAACTCGGGGTTGGCGTTCTCCCGCAGCGACTTCGCGCCGTAGACGGTGTAGGAAACCCGGTCCTCGATCTCGGTGCCGTCGCCCATGATCACCGAGCGGGTCTCGGTCCAGCTGAACGCGCTCAGATCGGTGACGGACCTGCCGAGCGCACCGGAAGCCAGCTGGTCGAGCTGCTCGTCGTCCAGCACGAACTCGTCCGGGCCGAGTTCGCCGAGCAGCCACTGCTCCCGATCGGCCGGCGCCCGCCGAGGCATACCGGGCACCACCCCCCGCAGGAAGTGCCACTCGTAGAGCCCAGCCACATTGCGCTGCCCGGCGAGGATCTCGCCGACGTCCGGGCCCGCGGGGGCATCGACCGGGAAGGCGTCGCCGAGCGTGAAGCCGGCGGCGCTGAGTAGCCCTTGCACGTCAACGCTTTGCCGCTGCTCCAACGATCGCGGGTCGCCGAACCGTGCCAGCAGGTCCCTGGCCTCCCGCGCCTCGCCCAGCATGGCCTGGCGGCGCTGGCCGGTCTCGTCCTCGATCCGGTACGCGACTTCGTAGGCGATCAGCCCCGCCAGCCATTCCGGTCCCAGATCGTCCCGCGCCAGCGCCTCGTCCCAGGCGCTCTTCACGATGACGATGTAGCCGCCGCTCGGCGCGGTCGGATCGGGCCAGCTGAACGCGACCAGACCGTCCAGGTGCATGGCGAGGCCATCGCTGGCCAGCTCGTCGGCGAGCTCGTCGGGCAGCAGCCGGACCATCTCCAGGTCCGCCAGCAGCTGGGCCAGTCGTTCCCGCCCGAGCAACTCTCCGGCGCGCGCCAACCACCCGGTCCCGGGGACTTCCAGGTCGGCCAGCCGCTCGACGAGTCGTTCCTGGAGCTCCGCCAGCTGCGGGTCGGTCAAGTCGCGTGCCGACAACGTGTTGCCCAGCCTGGCGCGTGGCACCAGAGTGTATTCGGTCCCGTTGACCTCGAGGGCGATGTGCCGCAAGAAGGGGTTTCCGGCGGCGACGGTGGAGATCTTGGTGAAGACCGGACCGACTTCGATCTGACCGGGCAGGCCGGGGGTTTGTACCACCAGAGGCACGCGTCCGCCCAGTCCAGGCTTGGGGCCGTCCACGAGTCCGACCGCCTTGTTCTTGAGCCTCAGGTCACTGTCGGCGTAGCCGAACAGCGCGGCGAGTTCGAGGGGAACCATGAAGAACTGGGCACCAGTGTCGAGAGGGACGAAGTGCATGCTCGGCTCGCCATCGCCGTCGGCGCGGCCCGCAACGACGATCAGGAAGGGGTACGCGGCGGGGGTTTCACCGTGCCAGTACGGCAGCGTCCCGCCCGCCCGTCCCGGAGCGATCTCTCGCAGGAAGTAGTCCAGGAACCCGCCACCGCTGGACGCGCGCTGGCGGCGACTCAGGATGGATTCCTGGGTCGCAAAGAACCGCACGCGCTCCTCTTCCGAAGTCGGACGGGGCGCGAAGTCAAGATCCTCCCAGCTGGTGCGCGCCACTGACGGATCCTGAGCCGCCCGCACGAGTGCGAGCACCGGCACGGGCCGGGTAAGCCCGACAAACGTGATGGTGAAGGTGCTCATCAGGTCCCGGCCCCAGATCGGTGCGGGCAGGCCGTCGCTGAAGACCGGCCAGAGGGTGACCGGCTCGCCCATCCGACCGGCGACGGGCTGACCGGTGACCGCGTCAGCCCCGCCCAGCAGCCTGGCGGTCAACGGCGTGGTGGCGATGAACCCGCCGTCCTCGCGACGGTTGAGGTTTTCGGGCCAGCGGTAGCCCAGCTCGGCGGCTAAGTGCCTCGGAAGGTGGGTGGTATACGCCCCGGTGTCGATCACACCGACGATCGGAACCCGCCCGTCGCCGAGCTGGAGGCTCACCATCGGCATATGGCCCACATCCGGAGCCGGCGAGTAGGGCAACAGCAACCCAGCAAGATCCGGATGTGCGGCGAGGTAGCGGTCGAAGATCTCGGCCACGCCGGCCATGCCCGCCAGCGGGTCATCCTCACGCCGCGCCGACTGGCTCGCCGCGAGCCGGTCCAGCCAGGTGGCGTTCTGCTTATCACGGGCGAACGCGCGCACCGCGCTGACCAACTGTTTGCGATCCGCCGAGGTCCAGTCATCGTTACGGGAGAACAAGTCGCCGACCACCCGGGACAGTTCGGCGTGCTTGCCGCTGTGTGCGACCGACACCAACCTCAGCAACACAGAGTCGGCGACCGCGCCAACACCCGGTCCGGCCAAGCCGCTGAGCTGGATGCGCAGCCGCTCGACAATGACAAACGCCGCGAAGAAGTCGTCTACCCGTTGTTGGTGGGCCGGCTCGCTGTTGAGCCGCAGTACCCGGTCCTCGAGTTCGAGGAGCAGCAGTGCCCCGAGCCGGCCTTCCTCGCTCAACCGTTGATGCATCCCGGTGGTCATGAAGATCACCGGGACGCCGTCGATCCACAGGGTGTACGCGCCGAGCAGGCCCGCGACCCGTGCCAGGCCGCGTTCACGCAGCCACGAGGACTCGACCAGCGCCCACTCCGTCGGCGGCGCCCTCGGCGCGCCGGGCAGCTCCAGGCGACCCATCCGCCGCACGTTCCCAGTTCGGTAGGCGTCCTCCAGCTCCCGCGCCGTCCGGGTTTCCTCGTCGGCCTCGACGAATCCGCCGGGCATAGCCGCACCGCCGCCGAAGTCCCGCACCGCGCGCAGCCAGCGACCCAACAGACCGGTCTTGGCCAGCGTGTACACCGCGAGCGCGGCCGCCACCACCAACGCCGGCACGGTCGCCACATCACCGAGGAACACCCCGAAGACCGTCATCATCGCCGTCGGGGTGCCATTCCCCTCGGTGTGCTTCCCGGGCTTCACCACGCGTATGTCCACGGTGGCGTCGTCCGGCAACGGATAGTCGTCCCGGCCCTGCCACCAGGGGCGCCACTGCCGGGCCAGTGCGGCCCAGTACTCGGCGCGGTAGCGCAGCCCGGCGTACTCCACGGCCTTCGCGTCGCGCTCGGCCTTGGGGAGTTGGGGCAGATTGGACTCGTAGTTGGCCAGCAGGGTCCACCAGCGCACGGCCTCTTCCACCAGGTGCTGGACGAGGTAGGCGTTGCGTTCCACCTGGGAAGCGGCCTGAGCGGGCGTGTCCCGGACATGCCGCCACTCGTGTGCCAGGAGCCCGACCGCCTTGATGAGACCCGAGAAGTACAGGTGTCCCTCGAATGCCGAGGCACGGAACACAATCCCCACACCGGGGAAGGCGACCGCCTCGAGCTTCCTGCCGTCGGGCATGCCCTTGGGTCGGAAACGCGCATCGAACCTGTTGTCCGGGAGGATGCTCAGGTGAGGCCGCGGGCCTTCGTCCAGCCAGAAACCGGGGCCGGCGGCGAGCACAAGCCGCAGGACGCGGGTGAAGTTTTCTCGTACCTCCGGGGTCAGCGACTCCCAACCCTCGAGCTCGAACCAGTGCTCGGGCTTGTCGCCGAACCGCTCGAGGGCCGTTATCTGCTCCGTCAGGTCCCAGCGGGCCGACTCCATGGCCGTCCGGTCCGGGTCCTCCAGGTCGCCCGTGCCGATCAGCCGTTCGGCGGCGGCCAACGCGGCCCGGTGCGACCGCAGCAGCCCGCGCGCGGCGTCCGGACGCGCCGAGGGCCGGGGACGGCGGCCGGTCGCCTCGCCCAGCCGCGCCAGCAAGCCGTTCAGCCGGTCCAGTACGTCGTTGTCACCGCCCGCGTGGTGCCACAGGGCCTCGAAGCCTCGGCCGAACATGCGGGTCAGAACGGTCCGGTGTGGTTCGGCGACCTGGGCGAACGTCGCCGCGTCCGGTTGCTGCTTCTCGTCGACGTGCACCGGCCGGACCTCGTTGGGCCTGGTGGTGGTGTCCGGCCCGAACCGGCGCCGCTTGTCCTCCGCTTCGAAGTACGCCGTCACCAGCGGCTCGGAGTCGTGGGCGTGCGCGTCTTCGGGCAGCAGGTCGAACACACCGTCCATCTCGTCCTGTTCGTGCGCGTCGGCCATGCGGAACCAGCCGGCCGGCAGGTACTTGCCGAGTCGGCGGATCTCTACGGCGCGGTGACGGAACACGACGCGGGTGCCGTTCGGGGCGTAGGTGTCGTGCTGCCAGCCGAAGAAAAGCAGTGCCCTGGTCAGCCACCCCAGGTCGATGCCCCGCGCGCTCAGCAGTGACCGGGCGCGCTCGGCGTCCAGGTATGTGGTCGACGGGCCATTCGGGTCGAACGGCAGCGTGGGGTCGTCCACTATCCGAGCAACCACCATGAGGATGGGCAGGATCCGCTTGAACCGCGCTACCTCTTCGCGGCTCATCGGCAGCAACGACAACGGCCCGCCCAGACCGAGCTGTTCGGTGAGGAAGGTGAACGCGATGAGCTCGCGGAGCTTCTCAGCCTGCTTCCGCACCTGGCCCGCGCGCTGTCGGCGCTCCGCGGCCGCGTCGGTGTTCGGGGACCGGTTCTGAGCCAACCACCGCAGCGTCGAGTTGACGGCGGAGCCCGCCTCCGCGCGGTGCCTGCCGAGTGTGGTCCTGGACTCAAGGCCGTTGTGGAGGTTGTTCAGTTCCACCAGCGCGGCGGCAAGCGGTTCGTGGGCACCGTCCAGGTCGGCCAGGTCGAGCAGGTCGGCGGCCCGCTCCAGCTGATCCGCGATCGGCCGGAGCATGTTCGCCATCGCGCCCGGCGTGCTCGATTCCGTCGGGGCCTGGTAGCTGACCTGCTCGAGCAGCCACAGCCGGTTCTCGTCGGCCGTGTCCGCCACGGTGTCCACCACAGCGCGCACCGGGTCGGTCAGATCCTCCGCCTCGCGCAGCTTGGCGATCGCCTCGGCCAGTGAGTCGAGCCGGTCGAGGGCCTCACGGTGCGCGTCGGCGGCGCTCGATCGGCCACCCACCAGGTACCGCTGAACCGCTTGGTCGGCTTCGATCTGCCGGGTGGCCAACCGCTCGACCAGCCGCTCGACGGCCTCGCCCAGGTACGGCGGGACATCCTGACCTGGATACTCGGTCCGCTGGTCAGCGTCGACAGCTGCCTCGCCGAGAGCGTCGACCACGGCGTTGAACGCGTCCTCGAGCTGGTCCGCGCCGGTGGCTGCCCCGGCAACAGCGTCGAGGAAGCCGTTGAGCACGTCGCGCAGCTCGTAGTCGCCTCGTTCCTCAGCCTCGTCGGCGGCTTCGCGGAGCACCCTCCGGTATTCGGGCAGGTTCTCCTCGTTGTGGTTCCCGAGGTGGTCCTCACTGTCGAGGTGGAACCACATCTCGTGGGTCTCCCTCAGCAGGTTCCCGGTCTCGGGGTGGCCGCCCGCCCCACGGGCCAGCTCGATGAGTAGCTCCGTAACGGCGTCGCGCAGTTCGTCGGAGTGGCGGCGGTCGTACTGCTGGACCAGGTGGTGCTCGTTCGGGTTGCCGACGCGGAGCAGCTCGCGCTCGATGATCACCTGCTGGAAGTGTGCGGGCAGCCGCTGGAACGCGGCGAGCGTCCGCGGGTCGAGGTGGATTCCGCGCTGGTCCACCCAGGACAGGACCAGCACCCCGGGTGCGGCGTCCAGCAGGTCCTGGTCGGTGAGCAAGGGGGCTTCGGTACGGCCGTGGCCCCAGGTCAGGCCGGTTGGGATGCTGTGAGCGAGGTGGTCCGGCACGCCCGTTAGTCGGGGGTCGTCGTGGTAGACGATCGCGCCGTTCGTCTCGACAGCGAGCGGCCCGCCACGCTTGTCCCTTGCCGCCTGCTCGGCCGCGGTCAGTGCGGCGTTGGCGGCGTCCAGCTGGGCACTCAGCTCGCTGACCACCTGGTCGTGGCCGGTGAGGAGGTCGTTCGCCTCCTCGACGGTGAGTCCGAGGGCACGCGCCAACATGGCACGGAACTTCGGCTCGAGTAGCCGTTCACGCTGTACGGCGGTGGCAAACATCATCTGGCGAAGGCGGTCACGCGCCGTCCGGGCAGGATCGTCGACTTCGTCGAAGGTGCCCTGCTCGAGAAGCTGGATAACCAGGTCAAGGTTCAGGTCCAGCCGCGCCGCGAGCTTCCAGGAAGCAAGCAGCTCGGTGATGAACCGAGCCGGGTCGGCACCGATCAGCCGCTCCGGGTCGGACATCCGCTCCTGCGCGGCATCGATCTTGTTGTCGAGCCGGTCGCGCCACTCGTAGATATAGGCCGGAGAACCCTCGCGCAGCTCCAGCTCCAGTGAAGCGAGGGCGGCCACCTGCTGGTCGTGCAGCTGCCACGAGCGCAGGCCCGTCTTGGCGGTGGCGCCGTCCAACAGCGACTGGAGCAGCACCTCGTACGCCGCGTCAATCGCCCGCAGAAGTCTGGCGACAAGCTGTCCCGCGCTCGGCACACTTGCCAGTGAGAGGTCGGAAATGAGGTCGCGGGTCTCGCGTAGCAAGTCCCGCATCTCGCTGGGCGTTCCATCCGCGAGCCGGCGCAGCTCGACAGCAAGCTCACGCACGGCCGGATGCCACGGCCTGGCGACCTCGGGATCGACCGACGGATCCCTCAGCAGCGCCAGCGTGCCAGCATCGGAATACCACCGCCGGTCCTGCTCCATCTGACGGAACGCGGAGATGACCGGAGCCAGCTCGATCAGCTGGGTTACCTCGGCCAGTAGGTCAAGCTCCAGAGACCGGGCCACCGCCGTTCGCAGCTTGTTCAGCTCGCGGCCCGCCCGCACATACGCCTCGAGGAGTCGACGACGAGCGCGGTCTACCTCGAGCCGCTCGTTCCGAAGGAAATCGCCGCCACCCACCACCATGGCGGCCAGGACCGTCGCCGGCTCCCCCAACCGCCACATCACGAACGCGGTGACCGCCATCGCCGCGGTCTGGCCAACCGGTGAGCCGAACAGCCAGCCGCGCGCCGCGCGCAGCCAGCGACCCAACAGCCCAGCCCTGGCCAGCATGAACACCGCGACCCCGGCTGCCAGCAGCGCCGGCACGGCCGCCATATCGTAGATGGGCAGCCCGATGGACACCGGCGCCAGGCTCGTGTCGCGCGACGTGGCACCGGCGGAACCCGGGTTGGGGTCATGGCGGGAGTTGATGGTCCACACGAGGGCTCCGGTGACTGCGGCAACCGCCATCCAGACCGGTACCAGCAGCGTCAAGACGGTCGCGCTGTAGCCACCCCACGCGAGCAGCTCGGGTGTCGTGAGCTTGTTGACGAAGGGGGTATTGACGGCCAGCCAGCCGTGTGACCGAGTGAGTGCGTTGTGTCGGATTCGGCTCGACGATGCTGGCCGGTGGGCGATCGCGATGGTCGCCGCTCCCAGCGCGGTCCCGATCAGTCCCGCCACGTTCGGGGAGGACTCCGACAACCGGATCAGCCCGTAGAGCGGCAGGCCGAACATGATGGGGAGCCTGCTGAGGATGAGGATCTTTCGGGCCGGCATCCATGCCAGCCGGTTGCGAAGGGTCTTGGATATGTCCACCGGGAACTCCGCCGGTGGGCCGTGGCTGGTTTTCGCCCACATCAACATCAGCGCCGCGCCCACGCCCAAGGCAACGACCGTCACCGGGTAGCTGGTCGGCAACGCCCGCAGGGCGAAGAACGCGTACCCGCCCAGCGACACCCTGCCGATCTGGTTGGCCACCTTCATGTGCGACACCGAGGTCACGTAGCTGGTGTTCGGCCGCAGGCGGCGCAGCTGGTCGACGATCACGAACACGGCCTCGAACCCGTTGCCCAGGAACGACGCGATGAACACCAGCTTGGTGAGGGTGGCCAGCGGACCGGGCAGGTCCTCGAGGACCCAGGCGAACATCGACCACTCCGAGCCCAGCACCATGGCGAAGCCGACGAACGTACCGACCGCGCCCAGGCGCTTGTGCTCGCGCGAGTCGGCGTGCCGGTTGGTCCACTTGCCCGATGCCTTGCCACGCCAGACTCGAATCTGGTGCGCGGCCCAGGACAACGTCGTCGGCAGCGGCGGGGCCATGAACGCGACGTCCAGCACGGCGAACCACGCCGAGATCTGCTGGCCCCACCCGCTGGTGAACAACGCCCCTTCCAGGTGGAAGACCAGGTTTATGGACAAGGTGAACGCCGCGATCGCGGTGATCGGACCGTCCAACCGGTCGTCACCTCGGGACCAGTCGTCCTTGAAGAAGTTGAACATGGTCCGGGCGACGAACACCGCGTTGCCCAGCCATGTGATCGGCAACCAGAGGTACCAGCCGGCGATCGCCAACCCCAGCCCGGCGATGTTGCCGACGATGGCCAGGCCCAGTGGCGAAGCCGCCCATGCCCGGAACCGCGCCGTAAAGTTGGTGCTCTTGCCGTCTTCGACAGTGGAGCCGTCGGGGCTGGGGCCGTGCGTGCCGGGGTCGTTTCCGCTGCCGCCGCCGTCCGACGGTGGAGGCCCGTGGCGCTGGATCGCCCAGGCGATGACGCCCAGCGCAACCGAACCGGCGAAGACCCACCACCGGCCCGCTTCCCCCACCACCGTCCGCACCAGCCAGTAGGCGGCCGTCGCCACCCCGGCACTGATCAGCAGTTCCTGAAGGTTCTGCCCGGTGCGGATCTTTCGCCCGGCCGGTGGCGCGCCACGGTTGCGCCACCACAACACCAGCACGGCCGTGCCCCACACCTGCGCGGTAACCGCCATCGCGGGCAACCAGCCCATGCCGGCGTGCCAACCCAGCAGTCCGGCCAGCACCCCGACCAGGCTCAACGCGGCGGCGATGATCTGGTCGCTCAGCCCCCGGACACGAGCTCCGGTGATCGCGGTGGGTTTCGCTGCCAGCACGAACGCCACCAACACCGCCGAGGCACCGACGAACCAACCCATGTGCCCCAACCACAGTCGGTCGAACCCGTAGAACGCCAGCGACGCGAACACAACCCGCACCGCCAATGGCTTCACCCCGAACGCCGGCGTCGACTTACCCAGCTTCGGCAGGAGCCGAGGCGCCCACTCCGTCCACACCACATAGCCCAGCCCGACACCGAGCACCACCAACGGGACCACCCCGACCGGCACCGCGGCCCCACCCAGAACCCCAACCGGCAACGCCAACTGCACCGCCAACACCCACACCGCCGTCATCAATGCGGTGAAGCCCCACCGCCGCAGCGTGTCGACCTTGTCCTTGAGCACGTAGTTCGCGCCGAACGCCGCCGCCACCGGGGCCAGCGCAACCCCGAACAACAGCACGTCCGCCGCGGCGAACAGCCCGTTGGCCCAGAACCCGAGATCCCCCAACGCCCCAATCAGGCCGAACTCGTGCACCACCAGGACCGCGCCAGGCAGGTGCAGATCCAGGTTCACCAGCCAGGACACCGCGATCCCGATCAGCGCGACCGGCTTCCAGCCGCCGGTCAGCCCGAGAGCACTGACCCGCGACAGCGTGCCCCGGGCGGCGAACATGACGAACCCGAGCGCCAGCGGCAGCACCCACTCCGAACCGACTGCCCACGCCAGCGCGGCGAGCACCGGACCACCGACCAGCAGCGCGACGGTCGGCGCCCGCGCCTGAGCCGGCGTCCACAGCCCGCGCAGCAGAGCCAGAATCGACAGCGCCGCCGCCACCGCGCCGGCCACCGAGGCCAACGGCCCCGAGCGGAACACCAACAGCACGACCGCCATCCCGGCACCCACCCCGGCGGTGACCATTAGCCCGGTGAACCACCGCGCCGACAGCGGCGCCTTCCAGTCGACGAACACTCGCCATCCATCGACCGTGCCCTCGGCGGCGACAGCGCCGTCGGTGGCGGCCGGCACGGTCGGGGTGGTCTCGGCGTCGCGCGGTGCGGTCTCGGTCGCGGCTCGCCGCGCGGGGTCAGCTTGCTTGGCTCGTGCGAGCACCCCGGCCTGCAGAACCACCGCGGCGATCGACTCGGCGATCCCCACCGCCGGGAACGACACGTGCCCTTCGAGCAGCACGCCGAACAGCAGCGCCGTGCTCCCGGCCAACATCGCGGCGCCGGTCACGCTGACTCGGGTGGCCTTGCGTAGCGCCTTCACCACGACGATCAGCACGCCGGTGAGCAGAACCGCGCCGATGACCGCGACACTCGGAGTTGGCACCTTGGCGGCGATCACGGTCGCGCCGGCCCCAAGCACCATGGTCACCGTGGACAACAGCGCCTTCGGACCGTCGCTTTCCTGCCCCGAGCGGTCGGTCGGCTTGTTGGTGGTTGTCCTGGGCTCGAGGCCGCGCAGCGCCCCGACCGTCATGGAAATGGCGGGCAGGAGCCGGCCCACTGAAATCTGGGCATCGTGGGCGAGCCGCTCCAGGTCCGCGTTGACCATGGCGAGGACGAGGAGGGCATCGTCAGCCCGTTCCGCCAGGTCGCTGCCGTCTTCGGCGTTGTCACGGGTGCGTTGTGCCAGAGCGACCGCCTTGGCAACCGTGGTGCGAGTGCCGAGCAACAGCTCGCGCAACTCGTCGGCGGCCTCAGGGCGGGCGGCAAGCCGCTCGACGGCCACGAAGAGCCTGACCAACTCGGCCTTCGCTTCCGCCGGGGTGGTCTGGGTCGGGGCACGGGCCTGGACCGGCGACCAGAGCAGCCGCAGCAGCGCCGCCGCCACGGCCGCGGCGATCACCACGCCCGCGACCCGTGCCGGTGTCGACCCGCCGACGAACGTCAGTGCAACCCCGCCGGCCAGCGGCACGCCCACCCGCAACCCGGTCCGCAACCAGCCGGGCAACGCCGCCGACCAGTCAGTGAACGCCTTCAGGACCGCGCCGCCGCGCGTGGGCCCGCGCTCGACGTGCTCCCCGTAGCGCTTCTTGGCGCGGAGGCTGGTGATGAACGCGGCCACCGAGAAGACACCGATCAGGACCGCCACACCGGGCCAGCCGAACAGACCACCGACGACGTTGCCGACCGTGGAGCCGACGACCTGGGCGACCTGCTTGATGAAGGTCGCGGAGGCGTAGGCCAGGTTCCGATCCTCTGCCGGCAGCTGTGCGTCGATGGTCCCGTAGAGGGCGGGCGCCATGCCGGTGATCGCGGCCTCGGCGAGGAACCCGCCCAGCATCATCCCGGCCAGGACGCCCCCGCCGGCCAGCGCCGAGGTGGCCGCGATGATGAGCCCGGCGGCCACCATGAGGCTGCCCATCAGGAACAGCGAGCCACCGCCGGTGTCCTTGCGGCCGCGCAGGTCGGCGACGACGGCGATCCCAACCAACAACGCCGCACCGGCGAGGAAGCGGTAATCCAGGACGAGTTCCCAACGGTCGTACCCGGCCGGCATCCCGAGATGCCAGAAGCCGTCGTAGAGCGAAACCGCGATGGCGATGAACCCGAGCGGCCGTGATATCGCCCAGACGAACCGCACCTTCCTTGCGGCCTCGACCCGGTCAGTGGCGTGCTTGCTGGCACGCAGCAGCGCGAACGCCCCCCACAACAGCTGCTTCAACGTCGGGCGCGTTCGGTCGGGCCGCTCCCCCGGCAAGATCAACAGGGCCACGGTGGCGACGGCCGCGATCGCCGCGGACACCGTGGCGGCGGTGGCCAACGACTCCTTGAGCAACGTGCGTTGCAGGTTGAGCATCCAGGCCAACACCAGCAACGAACCGAACATGCTGATCGCGTGGATGCTCTTCACACCCAACCGCAGCGGCTTTGCCCCGGCCTCGTCTCGGGCGGCGTTCCGTTTCGCGATCTGGTCACCGGTCCACTCGTCGACCAGGTCGGGAAGAACAGTCCAGAGCATCGCGCTGAAGCCCAACCCGAACGTCGCCGCCCACGCCAGGAACCCGGTACCGGGTGTGGTCGCCAGCAACCAATAGGACCCCACGGCCAATGCCATCGTGGCGACAGCGACCGCCCGCCTCGGCAGGTACGCCCATAGCGGCAGCAAGACCAGAGCACCGGCCAACAGCCCCCATGTGGTGGGCCAATACAACGCCGGACTCAGCACCGTCGCGGCAAAGATCCCGGTCACCGCGACGCCGGTGCCGAGAAGACCGACGATCCACAACGCCCAGCGGCGAAGCCAGTTCGCCCCGCCCGGCTCGGAGTCCGCCGGATCTGCCTCAGCAGCGTCGGCCGGGGCTTTGTGGAGGGAAAGGTCCGGCAGCCGCGGCAACGGGAGCACGACGGGGGTGACGTCTTGGCCGGGCGTCTGGATGAGGTCAACCCGGCCGAGCATGCGCTTGAGCCTGTTCAAGTACCGCGTGCCAAAGATCGCGGCGCCGATCGCGAGCACGGCCCCGCCCAAGAGGACCAGCCAGCGCCACAGCGTGTTGGTGTGAGTGGTCGTTTGCTGGCCAGTGCCCTGCGACTCGGACGTCTCGGTGGTGCTGGTGGATTCGGTCGACGGGGTCGACTCGTCCGAGCTCTGGGTGGTGCTCGGGCCTTCGCTCTGCCCCGTCTGGCTGGGCTCCGGGGTGTGGCTCGGCTCCGGAGTCTGGCTTGGCGGTCCAGGCTGGCTGGGCTGCTCGGGCTCCTCAGTTCCCGGCAGGATGATCGTGACGATGCCGTAGCCGCCGGCCGGGAGGGTCAGCACCTGGTTGGGCAGCAGCTTGTTGACGCTCTGGTGGGTGAATATCGCCGGGTTGGCGTCGGCGATCACCGCTGGGTTGACGTGGCCGTACCGCGTGAACACCCCGATCCGGGCGATGGCGGCGGTTAGCGAGTCAGCCTCGAGGCCGTTCGGCTCCGCGATGGTCCAGGTGTTGCCGGTGCCCTCGGGCATGTAGATCGTGGTGTTGACCTCGAACGGGGTGTCCAGGGTGGCCGGCCACGCGAAGTGCTGGTTGCGTGCGCGCAATGCCGCTTCGGTGGTGCCCAGCCCGACGATCCAGCGGCGCGGGGTGTCGCCTTCCTGGGTGTGTCCGACCCGTAGCTGCACTGTCCGCGGCTGCTGAGGCTGCGCGTCCCTGGTCTCCGAGGTGCCCGGCGACGTGTCCGTGTCGGCGTCAGCCTTGGTCGGCGTGTTGGTGAGGATGCCCAGTGCGGCCAGGACGAACAGCAGCCCGGTGGCGACCGGGCGGGTCCAGTTGCCGGGGGTGACCGCGCGCAGGCCAGCCAGCACGATGATGGCGGCGACGAATCCGGCGCCCGCCACCAGGGCGACGGCCCCGGTCGCGCCAAACACCAGAAGTGGCACGGACAACGCCAGCCCGCCGATGAAGAGGGTGCTGAGCAACCCCGGAGGGCCACGCGCGCCACGGATGTGGCGCGAGAGCAGCAGCGCCGCCCAGGGGACCGCCGCGGCACCAACCCCCGCCAGCAGCGGCAGCGCGGCGTCACCACCGAGCACGGCGAACCCGCCGCCCACAGACATGGTCGCGCCAAAGGCGGTGGCGAGTACCCGAACACCTCGGAACTTGGCGGTGTCCGACGTGCCCCGCGCCCCGGTGGCGCCCTGCTCCGGGGCGTTTGCGGCCGGCGACCCACCCGGGGCCGACCCGGACTCGCCATCGCCTATGGACGGCCCACCGCTGTCGTCGGAACCGTCTTGGTCGGTGCCGAACGGCTGGCCGGAACGCAGCATGTCCTCGACCCGGGCGAGCACGCGTTGGTCGCGGTCCCGGTTGAGCATGCGCTTGGCTTCGGCGGGAGTGACGAAGCGGACGGTGGCGGTTTCGCGTCCTCCTTCGACATAGGGGGTGGGATCGGGTGACAGTGGTGTTCCGCCGGTGTGGATGCCGAGGTAGTAGCGGGTGATGCCGCTGCCGCCTTGGAAGTCGCCGACCCAGGCGACGATGCGGGCGGTCAGCCCGGTTTCCTCCCACACCTCGCGGTGAGCATTCTGTTGGGTGGTCTGCCCGTTGGGGTCGAGCCGTCCCTTGGGGAAGGTGAACCGGTAGCCGCCGTAGTGGCCCTTGGGCTCGATCAGCACCAGCCGGCCGTCCGGCTCGACGATCACGATTCCGGCGGAGATCCGTCGGCTGGAGGGCAGCGGCGGCTCGGCGACGTCGACATCGGGGATCACGGCGAAGTCCGGCGCGCCGAGGGTTCCCGGCAGAGATGCCAGGTTGATCCAGCGGTCGGTGAGCAGAGCGTGCAGCATGAGGTTGAGTTGAATCAGGCCAAGCGGTCCCGCCACGCGGAGGGTTGCGGTCTCGGCGAACTCCACGGGGACGTCGGGGTGGACAACGGCGACGGACAGGACATCGCTGGGCCAGTGCGGCAAGGCGGCACGGTAGGTCTCGGCGTCGAGTGAGGCCGGCCGACTGCCATCGCGACCGTGGTGGAGATCTTCGACGAGTTGGAAGTCAGCCATCTGGTCACCACCCCCGAGGAACGAGGTGGGGGCAGCCGTGCCCGGCTCGGTGAACAGCCCGGGGAGCAGTCGCGCCAAACCGGTGATCTTCGTGGGCGGGGCCTTGGGGTGGGTGAGCTCGAATGTGTCCTGGCCTGTTTCCCGCACGACGAACCCCTCGGCCGTCGCCGCGGTCTTGAGCTCGACGAATAGCTGTGCGGCGGTCGCCTGGTCGGCGGTAGGCGCGTCCTGCCGGCTGTATGTGTGCGTGAGCCGCCCGGTGACGCCGTAGGTCTCGCTTACTGCGATCCCCGCGGCGCGGTGCGCCTCGGTGTAGTGCGCCCGCTCAAAGGAGCGCAGTTTGTTCTCCCACCGTTCCCTGCTGAAGTGATCATAAGTCGTTACGGATGCGGCCCGGGGCAAACGGACCTGCCGGCCATAGCGCCCGACCAGGAACAGCGGATCGTCGGGCGTTACGGCCAGCGCGCTGGTCAGCCGCTCGACCGTCCCGCCGGAGATGACACCGAACGGCGCGCCCAGCTGTTCTCCGAGTCGGGCCAGTGAACGTAGCAATGCGGGCACGCCGGGCAACGGCGCCTGGTCCGATCCAGCGCCGAGACCGACCAGTTCGGGGTTGCTGTCACCGACGTCAAGGGTGAACGAGCCGTCGTAGTCCCAACCGATCAGCACACCCGGGATCTGGTCGACGAACCGGCGCAGCTCGGCCGCGATCTCCTCCTCGGAGGAAATGCTCCACGTGTGGTCCCAGCCCGGACGCCCGCCGGCGAGCTCGCCGTACAGCGCGTATAGGTCGTCGCGGGCCGCCGACAACTCCTCGGCGGCTTGTCTCAGATCCTGATCGGTGCCTGCCACCCACAACCGTGCGTCTGCCGCCTCGAAGACGCGCACCGCCCGTTCGAGCCGAGCGACGAGCGTGTGTCCGTCGTCGGCGAAGTCGGATTGCTCGGGCGACGCCGGGCTCGGCTGGTCGGGCAGCTGAAGGCCGCCGAGGCGGGCGATCTCGACGCGGCGCGTCTTGAGCGTGCGGACAAGCCACTCGGTGGTGGTCGGGTCGAACCCGGCGGCGGTCACCGCGGCTTCGATCTGAGCTGGCGAGACGCCTACGACCCGTAGGGCGGAGGCCTTCATCGCCGCGCCGGTTATGTCGCCGAACACCACGGCGGCTTCCGGGTTGTTGGCCTCGGGGTCGTGGGAGCTGGCTCGGCCGCGCAGCACGTCCCACTCGGTGATGACGTCGCCGAACTTCTCGCCCTTGGGTTTGCCGCGCGCCTTGAACAGCAGCCCGCCGCCGAGGTCGACCCAGAATGGTTCGCCCTCGTTGTTTTGTGCGTAGTCGGTGAGGGTGTTTTCGCCGTGGGCCACCACGTCCCAATTGGCCAGCCAGGCGGCGGGGGCGAAACCGGCGTGCACCTTCGCCCGGTAGCGCGGGCTGCGTACCTTCTCCTCGAAGTTGTGGCGCGCGGCGGGACGGATCTTCGACGCAACTCCCAGCTGGCCGCCGGGCAGGATCGCCAGCCGCACCTCGGCGGTGTCTGTCTCGGTCAGCCGGGCCAGCACCGCCGTCAGCACCTCGTTGCGGGCGCGGTCCTTGGTGGGCGCCTGTTTTACGTAGTACTCGGTGCCGTCAGGTGCCCGATAGGTGCCGCCGGGGTTGTGGCCACGCTTCCCGCCGACCTTGCGCCAGCCACGGGTATCCACCGGGACAAACCATTCCAGCAACTCCCCGAGCAGCGCCCCTTGCCGCCCCGGGGCGGGCTGGTGGGCGGCCACCGAGGGGTTGGTGGGCAGCAGGTGCTCATCGACCCAGGTGAGCTGGTAGGAGATCCCAGGGAACGGGGAAGGAGGAGAGATACCGACCAGCACGGATCGGTGTCCTCGGGGCAGCAGGCCCTCGGTCTCGGGGAAGCCGGCCGCACCAATCCAGACGGCGCTGTCGGTGATGTAGACGTTGAGCACCGCCAGCTTCCCGTGGGACCACTTCTTGGCGTAGCCGATCGCATACTCACGGTCGAGGCTGACGAATTGGATGGTGTCGGTTTCGCGCACGTCATCCAGGGCGAATGGCCGCGCGGAGACGGAAGATCCGGCGATGATGGCGGCCGCCGCGACCGGGTCGGAGGGCAGCGGCGGCAAGGTGATGCCCCAGACCTCGCCTCGGTAGACCACCTCGACGGGGCCGCGTTCGGCGAGCAGTGCCGCGTCGTCGACGACCTCGGCCTCCCGCTCCAGCGCCGGGTCGAGCTCGTCCTCAGGCGCGTCGCTTCCCCACTGTCGCTTGCGCTGTAGGTACGCTTGTACCTCACGGTTGTTGCGTCGGAACTCCTTGATGGTCTTGCGCATCTCTTCACTGGACTCCACCACCTGTCGCCACCAGCGGGCGGACCGCTCAAGCGCCTCATCGATGGGGATCGGCCGCGCGTCGCTCAACTCGTCTGGGAGGTCGACAGCCTCAGCTTCGCGGGATTGCTGGCTTTGGGTGAGGACAACCCGCTCGGTGTGGTACCGATTCCAGGTGGCCTGAGAATCTGGGTTCTGGCGCAGCAGATAGTTCAGCGCGGGGCCGGCGTGCTTGAGCTCCACGGGGTCGATCAAACCTCCGCCAGGCAGCGGGATCTGCCCCTGCCTGGCCAAGGTGTATGCCGCGTCACGATGCGCCGCTACCGTCACCAGCAGCCGCGCGCCATGCTCCAGCAGCTCGGTGATCCGCCAGTCCTCGTCCTCGCGGCGCTTGTTGGCCTTGTCCTTGTCACGTGGCTCGATCCAGGCCAGCACACGCTGCAGCTCGTCAACCATGACGATGAGCCGGTCCAGTACCCCGGTCAGTCGCGCGGCGTCTTCACCGTTGAGGGCGGCCAGCCAGTCGACTGCTTGCGCGCGCAGCCGCGTCAGCGCCGGGTCCGGCTCGGCCGAACCGGCCTCGGCGACATCGCTCTCGGAGAACGGGCCGGGCGCGTCGGCGACCACCACCCGAACCAGCTCCCCATCCGGTGTGGAGAACAGGAATACCCGCTGGTCACCGATCGGCAGATGGTGCACCTCAAAACCACCGACGCGGGTGATCGGAGCCCGTTGCCCCGGGTCCTCGGCCAGCCAACCCGGCACCGGCGAGCCGGCCTTGACCACCACCAGCAACAGCGCCAGCCGATCCAGCGACGACGCGGCCGACCAGTACTCGCCCAGCCAGCCGGGCACCGTCCCGTCAGCGGTGGCCAGCGCCTGGGCCAACCACACCGGCGCGGTATCGCCGAAACCGTCCTCGGGCAGCCCCACAGCATCCAGCGCCTCGATCAGTGCGGTGAACACCGCCCGGTCCAGCCCATCACGCTGATCTCCGGGGATTCGCGACAGCTCACCCAGCAGATCCGTGACCCGCGGCCAGCCCGGCAGCCCCTCACCGAGCGCGGCCAGCGCCGCATACAGCCGCGAAAGCACCGCATAAATCCGCGCCGACTCGACAAGAACAGCATCAACACCAGCGGCATCGACACCCAGCGCACGTCGTTCAGCTTCGGTCAGCGTGCCCAGCGCGTTGGCCAGATCGAGCCAATCAGCGGCTCGCGCCAGCGCCGGCACAGCGCCGACGAGCGAGGCTCGGGCTTTGCCCACCGCGCGCGCCCCGAATCGGATCAGGTTGGGTGCCACCTCGGGCTTCGGGTCGGCCGGTAGCCCCGCCACACTCAGCGTCCCGGCCGTGATGAGCGCCGCTACGGCCCGTTCCCGCTCCCGCTGGTTCGGCTCGGTTCCCTCGGCCCGCCCGGCGGCCAGCGCGGTCACCAGCTCCGCGGCCAGTTCTCCCACCCGGCCCGAGCGCCCATCCCGGTCTGTGGCCAGAGCAGCCAGCAGCCGCAGCGCACTCGGCAGCTGCCGCGCCGCCAACACGAGATCGGTGGGTGAGTAGTCCTTGCCGGTGTGGCGGAACGGGAACTCTTCGCTGCCGTGCAGCCGCACCCGCAGCGTGTCCAGCGTCAGAGCAAGCTCGTCGATCAGCCAGGCCAACCGCGTGTCGTTCCCGGCCGTGGCCCGCTGGCTCGCCGCGACGCCGCGCAGTAGATCGTCCCACGTCGCCAGCACCTCGGCTATATCGCTGAACGCCGGCTTGAACGCCGCGACCAGCTCACCATCGGGATAGGTGAGCAGCAGCAAGTCCTCCATCCGGTAGCGGCCTTGCGCTTGGTAGACATCCAAGCCGTCGATCTGAGCGACCGGGTCGCCGGCGGCATGCCAGGCCGCGGCCACCGCAAGCAGCCCGAGGCGTTCGGTGGCCGACCACGACCGCCATGGCACAGGCCCGCGCGTGGGCAACTGGTCGCCCCGGACGGAGAACGTGACCGGTACCGCCGTGGGGGACGAGAGCCGTACCGATAGCACCCGGGACGGTTCCGATCGCCGCCGCAGGCGCAGAACCTCGCCACCGTCCTGCGCGTGCCCCGGGACAAATCCGGCCGGCAGATACTCCAGGACGTCCTGGACGTAGCGCTTACCGCCACGCTCGCGCTGCTCGCTTGGCGATGCCGCGCTCGACCGACGCGTCCTCGAACCCGTCGGCAAGGTGAAGCGACCCTGCCCCGTCCACGACCCGCGCGACAACGCCCAGGAGTACAACATCTTGAGCGTCCCGTGGTCGTGGTTGGCCACCAGGGTGTCGACGTCTCGGTGAGCACGGGTGGGCACGGCCAGCTCGGCCTCGGTGGGCGATGCCCGCCAGTCCGCGAGCGCGCGCACGCGGTTGAACCAGTGCGCCAGCAACAGCATCATCGTCGTCTCGGCCACGGCGGCGGCATCGACGCCGTAGACCTCCAACGCCCCGGTGACCGGGTTCCACCGCACCCCAGCGGTGACCGGCAGCTCGGTGCCCGGGTCGACCACCACCCCGGACTGCCGGTGGAACTCGATCAACGGCAACCGTCGCCAACCCCGCCACCCGGCGCGCAGCCGCAACGCCACGATCCCAGGCCCCGACCGCCGACCGGCCAGCAACTCCCCGCTCGCCCACCCCAACAGCACCGGCAACACAACCCCACGCGCTTCTCTTGGCGCGTCAGGCCGCCAGTCGATCTCGCCTGGGACATCCCATCGAGGGCCACCCAAGGCAGCCAGCAGCTCCTCGTCCCACACCCGCGAATCCGAGCCCTCCGGCAGCCGCAACCACCCGCGCCGGGCCAGCCACCGCCAGTGGTTCAAGGCGTCTTCCCGCGGATACAGCCACCTGGTGTCGGGCATACGTGGTGAGTCGTCCCAGCTGTTGAACCGGTCGTGCCTGTCGGAGTCCCACCGGCCGGCCTTGATGTGTTCCTGGCGTTCCCAGACCCGAGCGTCGGTGGTATAGCGGTGGCCATCGACCTCGACGACGGTCAACCGGTACAGCAACCCGGGCACCTCGGGCACCTGAATCTCGGCGCCCGCCAGTGCCTTGGCCAGCTTCCGCTCGGACACCACGACCAGATCCGCGTCTTCCTTGGGCAGCTGGCGCCGCACCCGCCACGACCGCAACGGGGTCAACGTGGGCAATACCTCGCGCAGCGCGTCAACCTCGACTACCCGCAACTGCCCCACCCGAGGCGCAAACCTGTCCGGCTCGCCTCCGTCGGTGAACCGCTCGTCATCGAGCTCACCTTGCCGGTGGAAGCTCAGCACCAGTCCCCCGGTGGGCTCGACCGGCAGAGGTTGGTCGTTCTGCTCGAGGTCTTCCTGGTGATGCCGGCGTACTTCGTCGGCCTTGGCGGCGAACTCGGTGGCAAAGGCGAGAGCCGCCCGTCCGAACACCCGCTGCAGCTCGGTCCCCGTCCCGGGGAAGGCATCCCGGATCTCCGCCTTGACCGGGCCGGTGTCCGCGAAGGCCGCGATCACCTGGTCGAGGAACGACCCGACCATGCGCAGATCGGACAGAACCCGCAGCGGTACCCACTCGGAGCTGATCCACTTTGTGTCGCGTTCACCGCCGCTGACCGCCAGCCGCGCCACCCACGGCGCCTGTGCCGAACTGAACCCGGCCCACGCCGCGAGGTGCGAGGCCACCAGCGCATAGACCTCCAACCCATCACCACGCATGGCGGGGAAGACGTGCAGCTCCCGGGTGCCGTCAGCGGCGATCTCCACCCGGTACTCGCCGGCGACATCGAGGTGCCTGATCTGGTCGCTGGTCAAGTCGCCTCGGGACCGGTGGAGGACCAGCTTCGGCAGATCCGCCGCCGTCCGGCCGGTCTTCTCGAGCAGCTCGGTGACCGCCGGTCCGTCGTACTTGCCTGAGATCAGCTCGAGGGTGACCGCTCGCCACAACGTGGCCAAGTCGAGTACCAGCTGGCCGGCATCGGCGGGCAGCACAGGTAGGGACCGCCGCGTGCTGATCTCCCACTCGTCATAGTCAATCACCGCGCCGCTGGGCCCGTGCCGGCTGCTCGACCGAACCCTCACCCCTGGAATCGGCCCCAACAACCCAGCCGTGGGGTCCGCGTCAGCCAGCAACGTTGCGCGCGGCCCGCCCTGATCTTGCCGCCCGCCGAGCGTCACGGCGCTGCGCAGCCGCGCCCGCCCGGGCAGCCAGCCGAACATCCCGGCGGCGGCCACCGTGCCCGGTGCCACCCCGTGCTGGACCGCCAACACCACCACCGCGCTGATCGCCACACCGACCAACGCGGCACCGGCCACCGCCACCGCGGCCACCACCTGCTCGCCGGGTATGCCATTTGCCACCGCGCCGCCATGAGCGTGTCCGGCCCGCTGGTTCTCCGATCGTCCGCCGGCCACGTGCAACCGCGCGGCGCTGGCCAACAGCCCACCGGGGAAAGCGAGCATGATGAGCGATCCGGATGGTTCGATCACCCCGGTCGAGACCAGCCAGAGCCCGACGAGCGCGCCCAGCGTCGCGCCACCGGCCACGTAGGCGATCGTCCGAGCCAACACCTGCAAGACGACGCCGTTCCACCACGGGGAGATAGCGCTGGAGTCGGCCGGCTCCGCGTGAGCGCGCAGCCAACGCCGTACCGGTGAGTCGATGCGGATCGACCCGGCGACCGCGAAGAACACCGCCACGATCACCAGCACGTTCGGTCCCTTAGCCGCGGCCAACGCGCCGAAGGTGACCGCTTGCCCCGCGGCCATGAGCAACAAGCCCCGGAGGTTCATCCAGGCGGCGGGGTCCTCGACCGCATTCGCCGGGATCTCGGCGTCACGCCTGGTCGGCTCGGGAGTTTCGGTGGGTACCGTGCTGCTCGGCGGAGGTTTGAGCTGGCGCAACAACTGAAGCAGATGCCCCCGAAGCACTAGGAAGATCAGGCCGCCCACCAGGAGGACACCCGCTACGACCTGCAAGTTCTGGTAGGCGGATGCCCAGTCGAGCAGCCCTGCCGGCCCATGATCGGCCGCCGGGAGCATCTGAGCGGCCGCGTTCATCGGCTCGGCGGTTGATGTGTGGTCGCCGAGCAACCCACTGAACGCCACCATCGCCGTCGGCGTGGCACCCCCCGAGCCCGCGCCGTGGCCGTCGGGGTTCCGCACGTGGAGGCGCACGGCTTCGATCAGCTCCTCGAACTCCTCCGCACGCGGGCCGGCGAACGACCACTCCAGGCTCAGCCGCGCCCTGGCCTGCCCCAGGATCTGCCGGGACGTGTAATCGGGAATCGTCCAGGACTGATCCAAGGCCGATACCAGCTCACCAATCCCCGGCCCGAACTTGTAAAGGTGGGCGTTCGCGTTCCCCCAGACCTTCCAAACGTCCCGCTCCTCAGTGGCCAGCCCCAGGTCCACCAGCTCGAGCAGCTGTAGGTAGACCACATTGTCGGTGTAGCCGCCCTGATCGCGAAGACTTGCCACGGTGACCCCAGCCGGGGCGGCCGCGACAGTGGTCAGGAAGCCGAGCGGTGCCTTCGCCGAAACGCCGCCCGACTCGTCGGTCCGAGGACCAGACACGTCGCGCACCGCCGCGAGTCCGTCCCTGACCTCGCTGAATGTCGCCGGCTGATCGATCACCAGCGCAAATTCCTCAATCGCCGTCCGGTAGTCACCGCGCGTTCGCGACCCAATGGCCGCAAGATCGCGCAGCAACACCCATGCGGACATCGTGGCTCGGTAATGGATGCCGCCGGAGCGGACGGTGCGGGTGAGCAGCCGCAGCTGGACCAGCCTTTCCAGCGGTCCCAGCTCCGCGCCGACCGACACGAGAATGCCCGATGCGCGAACAACCTTGTGCAACAGAGACCACATCGGGTTGGTGCCCGAGTACACCGGCAGCGACCCCAGCGCGTCCTCGTGGATCTTGCGCAGCTCGGACACGAGAGCAAGGAACTCGTTAGTCGGCGCCTTCCCCCGTTGCAGGGTGAGAGTCCCATTGCGGAGCATCCCGGCAAGCCGCCACAGTTTGTCGAAAGTGTCCGGGTTCAGTTGGTTGGGCAGATCGTCCAGCGCCGCCCACAGCCACCTGAGGAACTCCGTACCGGTGGAGCGCTCCGGACGACCGCCAGTCGTGATCAGGCCTGACCAGACTTCGCCCCCTCTTGGCGCCAGGGTCTGCACACGAGTGTCGACCCGGCCCGGTGGCACGCCACCCAGCTTCGCCAGCTCCGCACGGGTGCGGCGCTCCGCGAGGATCGCATCGAGCATCTGGCCGACCGAGCCCCTGGGGAACAGCCGGAAGGCGCCGGCCAGCGGGCCGCCGTCGATCTTGGCGATGCGCTTCAGCGGGTCCGCGAAGTCCTGCTCGATGGTGTCAACGAGCCGTGCGACAACCGGCCTCATCAGCAGCACGCCGAACGCCCTCAACGCGGCCAAGTCCTGATGGTGATAGCCGATCGGGTCGTCGACCGTGACCAGCAGGCCCGGGACGTGCTCCGCCAACCGGTAGCGGCGGCCCGCGCTCCACAACAGGCCCACCCGTGCCAGCCCGCTCATCCAGTTCTCAATCGCCCGCTCACTGACGCCATCGAGCAGGCCGGCAAGATCCTCGGCAGTCAACCAGCCCGGGTGATGATCAAGGAACTTCTCCAGGACAGCCCGGAGCGAACCTCTCGGTATCAAGTCCGCCGGCGGATCGGGCAGACCGAGCAGCCCGCGCACGGCACCCACAACCTCATGCGTCGGCACCGCACTCGGCCTGTTCGGAGAGAGCCACGGCCGGGCCGAGTCCAGGGCCTTCGGAGATCGAGCCAGCAGCTCGGACAGCTGCTCTGACGCCTGGTAGCGGACCTGGGCGCGACCGCGCGGCAGGGCTTCGACAACCCGGACGACCAGTCCGGCCCTAAGCAACACGACCAGGCGATAGTCGGGCCAGTGCGGGTTGATGTCGGGGAACTGCTTGGCCAACTCCCGCAGGGGCGCTCCGTGCCTCTTCGTGACCACCGCGTCCAACAGCCGACCGGGCGTCGTGGTGACCGCGGGCGTTGGCGCCGCGACGACCGCGGGCGCTGGCGCCGGCGCCGGCGCGTTGCGCCGCTTCCTCGTAACCTGGGGCTCGGCGTAATACGGCGCCGCCTCGTCCGGGGTTCGAATCGGAAGTCCGTGCCGAAGCAGAGTCCACTCGAGCGTATTCGGGTGCATCTCGAGCTCACGGGCTACGCGGCGTATGGACCATGGCCTGCTGCGGCTGCCCAAATAGAGGCCGAACGCCTCCACGATGTCCTCGGAGAAGCCCTGTTCCAGCAGTTGCGCCAGCACCGAATCACGCAGGGCTTGATTCTTGATCAGCCGCTCGGCCACCTCGGGGGTGAGCCGCACCAGCTCCTCGGTCTCGCCCGGTCGGCTGAGATTGACAAACACCACGACCGGCTCATGAGCCAGGCGCGCGGGGGTCCGCACCGGAAGACCACGCCGATGAAGCGCCGACCGCAGCCCGCTTTCCTTCAGCCCTATCCGCGATGCAGCCTCGGCGATGGACAGCATCGTGCCGCCGCTGCCCCAGTACAAGAGGAAACCGTCCACGACGTGTTCCGGCACGCGCTGCCGCAGCAGTTGCGCCCGCACCGAAGCACGCAGGTCTTTGTCCCCCTTCAGGCGCTCGGCCACCTCACGAGTGAGCACCACCGGCTCCTCGTCGTCACCGAGGCGGACGAACATCACCGCCATCCCCATCAACCCCGCGGGGTGGGCGTCGACCAAGCCGACCAGCGCCAACCCGAACAGGCCGACAATCGCGGCGGCGGCCACCGCGGCCAGACCCGGTCCCGAGCCGGTCGGCGAGCCTCGCGCCGGCCGGCCCGTTCGGTCGGGCGACAACAGACGGCCGGGGAAGGCGAGAACTATGCCGAGCGCGCCAAGTGCTCCGATCACCCCGGTCGAGGTCAGCCAGAGCGCGATGAGCGAGCCCAGCGTCGCGCCGCCGGCCGCGTAGACGATCAGCCGAGGCAAGTCGTACCAGAGGAGGTCCTTCCACCACGGTGAGATGGCCTCGGAGTCGAGCGGTTTCGTCCGAGCGCGCAACCGGAGGCCGATGCGGATCGACCCGGCGAACGCGAGAATCACCGCCGAGATCACCAGCATCTTCGGTCCCCACACCGTGGTCAACCGGCCGAAGGCGAGTGCCGGGTCCACGACCAGGTTGAACCAGAGCATGGGGCTCATCGAGGGGGTGGAGCCCCCGGCCACATCCGTGCCGGGCGTCTCGGCCTCGTGGCCTGGGCGGCGGCCGACACCCTCCCTGGCAACCCACTCGAATTCCTGAGCAGCCCAGTCGCGGAAGATCGCCGGGGCCGTGCTGGAGGTCACCCACTTGGTCTTGAGGACTGGGTTGACCATGACCAGCGAGGCGAACTCACCGAGTTCGGTCAGGGCGTCGGCCCGGTCCCGCAGAGCCAACGCCAGCCAGGAGGCCACGTCGCTGTCGTGGCCACCAATCTTTACCTCCAGGGTGGTGAGTCGGAGACCCTCGAGCTCGTTGCGGAGCCGCTTCTCGAGGATGCGGGCGGCGCCGCCCCTGACCAGCCGAATGGCGTCCCGATGGTCGAGCAGCTCGACCAGAACCGCGCTCAGCTCGCGGAAGGCCGCGGTGGGCTGGCCAGCATCGAGCCAGTCGGCGGCCCGGTTGACCCGGTGCACGATCCGCCGCGACGGCATTTCGGCCAGGCCCACCAGGCCTCGACCGTCAACCCCGGGCCGGAGCAGGTCGAGCAGCTCCTTGCGGATGCGGTCCGCCTTGTCGGCTTCGGCGATGCCTCGGTCGCGCACGTACTTGGGCAGGTTGCGGTGGGTGGCCGCCGCGCGCAACCGCGAGATGACCTCACCGGCCGACGTGAGCAGCTCGAATGCGTAGTCACCCAGGTCGGTACCGCGCCGGTAGCCGGCCGGCGGGTTCCCATACCGGTCGGCTGCCAGCATGGCGGCCTGCAGCCATTCCGACACGTGCTTGACGAGCCGGTCGACGGCCTGCTTCGGCGTCTCCCCGAACACCGGGAGAACGGGCGCCGGAGAGATCAGCTCACCCGTCCCGCCCCACAGTGCGCTCTTCATGTGCTCGACAACACCGGCCGAGGCCGCACGCAAGGCCGCTGCGAGTTTGTCGAGATCCGCACCCTCGGGCGCATCTTCGACCAGCCTGGCGACCGCCTCTGCCAGACGCCAGAGCTGGCTGCCTAGGAACGCTTCGGCGGTCATCTTGATGTGCACCGCCCCGGACTGGGTGTAGAGCTGCTCCAGCTCGGCGATGGCGGTGGCCGCCCGTTGGCTCGCGGCTTCGTGGTCCCCGTCGTCGAGCAGGTCCGCGGCGCGACCGAACCAGCCGGCGATGCGCGCGGCATCGGCCAAGATCTCGGCATCACTCCTGGTCGGATTCGGCGTTTCGGTGCGAGCCGTCTTGCTCGGCAGGGGTTTGAGCTGGCGCAACACCTGCAGTGCATGCCCCCGAAGCACCACGAGGATCAGGCCGCCGACCAACAAGATGCCCCCTGCGACCAGCCACTGCTGGTTCGCGAACACCCAGCCGAGCGGACCCTCGGCATCTCCCTGCGCGATATGGCCGGCGACCTCGGCGCGGGCGGTTACGGCGGCCGGGCCCACCGCCATCAACCCGGCGGTGGCTGTCACCACAGCCACGCCAAGTCCGAGCCACTTGCCGAGCGCGCGCAACCAGCCCCAGCGCCCGGCTGTGCTGCCGGTCGGGACCAGCAGAGCGGCCAGCAGGAAGGCATTGCCGGCCATACCGACCACGGTCAGTAGAGCCACACCGACCGGACCAGCCGCGATGGCGGCCAACACGGTTCCAGCACCGGCCGCCGCCGCTGCCGCGTGGACGGTGACCCACCGAGCTCGTAGCCACCAGCCCCCCCGCCAAGCAAGCCAGGCCAGCACCGCGGTCGTCGCGGTGACCCACAAGACCACTGGTCCCCATAGCGCGGCCGCGACCGCGCCGAGCACAAACGCGAGCCACAACCAACGCTTCCACGGCTTGTTCAGCTTGATCGGGGCCAGCACGACCTTGTCGAATCGATCGATCCGGAGAAGCGTGTGATCGATCTCGTCGAACCTCGCCCAGTGCTGGTCTATCCAGCGGACGCCGATGTCGTCGAATCCGCCGCCGATGCCCTGGCCACGGACGCGCGGGGCAGGCGCGAGCCAGCCACGGGTCTCCCGAGGGACAAGGCGGACGAGGTCGGGCTCGACCCAGGTCGGCGGGCCGAACCGGTCGCCGGCGGTTCTGCCCCACTCCCAGCCATGCAGCCGCGGATTCAGGGTGGGTGGCGGGGCCAGGTCCTGCCACGACCAACCCACCGGCCGCGTCTGCTCTTGCGGGCCGGGGTGGCGGTTGGTGAACGGGTCGCGCAGCAACCGATCCCTCTCGTCGCGGAAGAACTCATGGGCCGCGCCGCGCCGCAACTCGTCAATCACGACTTCGGCGGCATTGGCTCGCTCGGCCAGCCGGGCGAACACCCTGTCCGCCGGGCCCTTCCGCAGGGCCTCCCGCACGGTGTTGAGCAGCTCCCCGAGCTCCGGCAGCTGCATCAGCACCGAGATCGGGCGGACCGTTCCGCCGGCCAGCTCATCCAGCCGTGCCTCGAGCTGGTCAAGCTGGGCGGCGGTCTCGTCGGCGAGTGCCGGCTCGCGCGGGAGAAGCCCGAGGGCCTCCGCCTTCGCGGTGGTGATCTCGATGGCTTCGGCGAGCAGCTCCCCTGGGCCGACCAGCTTGGCACCGAAGGGTCCAGAGTTGCTGACGAGCCCGAAGAGGCGTTCCGCGTGGTAGGCGCCGCCTCCGGAATGACCCCCGGGGGCGTGCGCGCGGGCCAGTCGGCCGTTGTCTCGGCTCGGCCCGATCGTGGTGCGCCGGTCGAACCCGAGGTTGCCGGTGATCTCGAACGGAGAGCCATCGGGGATCGGGCCGGTGCCGATCTCGGCGATGGATGGGCCTACCCCAGGCCCGTAGACGTCCGGCAGGGTGGGCACGATCAACAGCGCGAACTCGAGGGTGCCCTTGTACTGGGGGGCCTGTTCGGCGAGCAGCCGGTTGCGGGTGAACTCGTCGAGCTCGGCCCGCACCCAGCCAGTGACCGGCGCCAGGCCTCTGCTCAGATCGCCAACCACCATCTCCGCGGGTGTACGGCCGTCAACCACGTGCAGCACGGTGGCCACGGTGTAGACCCCGACTCGGACGCCGCTCCCATGCCCGTTCGGGAGCTGAACGCGAACCGTGCTGTCCCCGGAAGAAGTGATCGTGGCCGGCGAGCCGGGATAGACGTTGTCCAGCCACGTGCCGGTCGCATCGATGTCCACCGCGAGCTCGAAGCCGTCAGTGGATGCGCGGGCCCACGGCTGAACCTGCTCGAGGTGTTGTGCCCACAGGCCGTCAGCCACTGGCCGAGGTGCGCCGAGTGTGCCGTGTTCCCAGCCGTCAGCGAGGAACGCGAACAACAGCTCCGCGAACGCGGGTTCTCCCCATCCGTCGGGTGTGGCCCAATCAATGCTCTGCCCGCGCAAAGTGTGGATCTTCGTGGCCAGCGGTCCGCCGAAGCTGGAGGTGTCGAGACCCCGGATGAGCAGCGCGCCTCGTCCCGGCGCGGAGGAGTCCAGCCGCAACACCAGGGTGCCGTCGTTCCGCACGACCGCGGTGAAACCGGCGGCGATGGCAGCCGGATCAACCGCCCACACCCGGGTGCCATCGGTGCCGAGCCAGGGGTGCGCGGCGATCGCGGCGGCCAGCTCGCCGCTGGACAGCCTAAGAGCGGCGGACAGCATGGACGGGATTGCCGCGTCCACCTGGCCGCGCCGCAGCTCGTCGACGATGCGCTGCCCCTGAGTGCGGGCAGCGGTAAACGGTCCGAGCCCGTCCAGCTCGGTCACCGCCGACACACCCCGCGAGCTGAGGATCTTCTCGAACAGCCTACGACGCTGTTCGGGCGTCCAATCCTGGTCAAGAACGGCGAAGACCTCGGCGTCCGTCACCCACCGGCCGGAAACCCGGTACGCCACCACATCGTCGAGCGGCTCCGTCCGGGCGCCTTGGATCTTCTCCTGGGCCACTCGAGCTTCGGCCACGCGGTCGATCAGCCCGCCCAGCACAACCAAGCTGAAGCCGGCCGGCAGCTCAAAGTCTGGCCCGAGCGCTGCCCATGCTCGGAACTGTTCGCCGGAGAGGACTGTCTGGGGTTCGGCAAGCAGGGCGCTCATGTCCAGCGCGAGCCGCTGGACGATGTCTAGCTCGGCGTCCTGTATCCGGGCAACCCCCGTGACAAGGTCGCGGCGAAGGGTGACGTACCGCCGTGCCAGGAACTCCGACCAGCTCTCCGATTCGTCGTTCGGACCGAGCAGATTGCCGCCACCCGCCAGCACGATGGCGGCCAGGAGCCTCGGCTCGCCCGTCCACCCCGCCAGCAATGCCGAGGCCACCATCGCCACGAACGTGCCCACGCCAACCCAGGCGATGCCCAGGACGACCCACTTGCCGAGCGCGCGCAACCAGCTCAAGCGACCGCGCCGCGGTGACGCCGGCTTGACTCCATGCTCCAGCTCGTGCCGCGTCAACATCTCGCGGAGGCCACTGGTTTCCAGCACACCCTCGAGCAACCCAGCGGGCACGACCATGATGGGCAGGCCGCCAAGGCGCTCTGTGCGGTGCACCGGGGGCGGCAGCATCTCGGCGATGGACTCCGCCCAATCCTCGGGCAGCCGCCAGGCAGCAGGTCCGCTCGCGCGGAAGATCTCCCGAGCGTTGAAGACACCGGGCCGGACTCGGTCGAGCCACTCCTGCCGGGTGCGCTCGGCGGCCTCAACCTGAGCCTTGGCGCGGTCGCGGGTGGTGTCGGTGAGTTCCGGATGGGTCGCCGCCTCGGCCAGTTGCGAGATGGCGCCGGCCAATGACTCGAACATCTCGAGGGCGTGGTGCTGCTGCTCCACACCCCGTACGCGGCCCGGCAACGGAGTGGCGAACCAGCTGCCAGCCTTCGCCGCCTCGAGCAGCCAGACGGACACCTTCTTGATCAGGCGGTCAACGGCCTGGTTCGGGGTTTCCCCGGCCGGGGCGTTCAGCGCGGCCGGGTAGGACTGGTAACTCGTCGGCCCCCACAGCACGCTCTTCACATGTGCGACGACCCCGGCCGAGGCGTCGCGCAGCGCCCAGAGCTCGACCGACCGTTCCCCCTGGTCGAGGAGTTCTTCGAACGAGTACAAGGTAAGCGCGGCCGTGTTGACGTCCAGGTTGGCAATGGTGCGTTCCAACGCCCCGAACCCGCTGCCCAGGTAGAGCGGCGCGGTGTCCTCCAGGGCCGACATCCCCAGCTCGGAGTAGAGCGCCTTCAGCTCCTCCATGGCCGCCGCGGCCTCCCGGCTCGCGTCCTCGTAGCGCCAGTCCCTGAGTAGGTCCGCCGCGAGGTCGAGCCGACCCGCGATGCGGTTGGCGTCAGCCAGGATCTCCTCATCGGACCTGGTCGGTCTCGTGGCCTGATCGGTAACCGGCACAACGACTGGTTCGTGCCCCGCGAGGTTTTCCCGGCCGGACCGGCGGTTGATCAGTACCAAGCTCGCCACGAGGACAACGGCGCTCACGGCGGCGACGGTGATCAGCCCGGGGGTCGTGCCGAGCCAGTCCCGCATCGAGAAACCACCGTGTGACATGCCCGGTAGTGGTGCCTGGTGCCCGGCCGGCGTGTGGTGCTGGCTCAGTGGTCCGCCCAGCAGCGCCAGCCCGAGTGACGCCGACCGGTGTTTCCGGCCGGTCCCGTCGCCGGTGGGCTGTTTGCCGGTGTGGAAGATGACGTCGGCTTGCGGCTTGCCGAAGCCGATCTTGGCGCCGTCCCACAGCGGCAGCGCGAGAACAGGCTTGTCGTCGCGGAGTTCCCAGTGGCCCAGCTTCTCGCCGTCGATCTTCTCGCCGTCCGCGAACGTGCCGTTATCGGAGCCGACGTGGTACAGAATCCAGCCCCCCTTGTCGGCGTGGAACTCGACCTCCGCGTGACGGCGCGACGTCCGACGGCTTTCCGGGACCTGGATGTGGTTGTCAACTCCGCGTCCGATCGTGTGCGTCTGGCGCGGGGAGAGCGGGAACGCCTCGCCGTCCTCGATCCGCGTAATGCGCGGGCCCGAGGCGGTCTTGTCACCGAACAACCGGTGGACGAGCCCCCTCCGGGGATGTGGTGCCGCAGGCGGCTGCCGCAGCAGTGACTGGTTGAAGCCCAGGTTGCCCAGCCGCTCGCGCATGCTGCTGACCTGCCACGAGCCAGCCGGCATCGTGTGGATGAGGATGTCGTCCGGCATGACCGGCCAGAGCAAACGGCCGAGCTCCCTGATCTCATCGACGTGCTGACGCCGCTCGTCGTCGCTCTTCAGGGCGTGGAACCAGCTGTGCAGCGACCACACCTCGGGAGCGAGCCTGACCAGCGCATCCCAGAAGGCCAGCGGGTCACCTGTGCGCAGGGCGGCAAGTCGCTCGGCCCGGTACAGCAGCGTCGACCAGTTGGGTGCCGAGTGCTGACGCTCCCACTCGAGCCGGAACGAATCGTCCGGCAGCAGCGCCTCGTTCGGGTTGGTGCCGGCGAGCAGCGCGCGGAACACCCGGGCGTCCAGATAGATCGAGCCGTCCGGCGCCAGGTAGTAGTACATGTCGTGCGGACCGTTGTAGGCCCGCTGCAACCGCGCGGTGAGGTCTTGCATCACGACCACGCCACCTTGGCCGTTCGGGTTGCGGATCCGCGCAACCGGAACCGACTCGCTGATCGCCTTCTCGGCCTTGCGCCGGTCGTCCCCGTCGAAGCCCCGGTGAGTGGCTCTCGGGTTGATGTGCAGCTGGTCAAATATGCCGGCCCCCGGGCGAATCGGCGTGCCGATCGCCGCGTTGGGGGCGAGGACGACCGCCGTGGTGTGGTCCTTACCGCCCGCGCGGAGGGCGAACTCGACGATCGCCCGGGCGGCGGCGAGCGGGTCGGTCATCCCGTCGAGCACACCGAACAGCTCGACGGCGCCCTCCGAGAGGTAACGGGCCACGCCGTCGGTGACCACGACCAGCCACTCGTCCTCCTCCAGCGGGAAGGTCCGCGCCCGCAGGAAGCCATCGGGCAACAGGTCGCTGAGCAGGCCCTCCGGCCAGGCCTGCTCGCCCAACTCGTACGTGGGCTGGTTGACCTGGGTGATCCCGCGGCTGGAGACGCGGAAGACCACGTTGTCCCCGGTCGCCAGCACCGTGGCCTGGTCACCGCCCTCGGGCGACGGGGTGATCAGCACCGACGTGTAGGTGGTTGCCGAGCGCTTGCCGTCGACCGACCGCAAGGCCGCGACCACCCGGTTGGCCACCCGAGCCGCGCGCTCGCTCAGGCGCGCGGGCGCGCCCAGTGCCGCCGGTAGCGAGCTGAGCTCGACGGCCGCGCCGGCCTTGGTGGCGCCGTGCGAACCCCTGTACGGCTCGTACGACTTGCCCGCCCCGTCGCCAACCTTCGCGATGTAGCGGCCATCCGCGGCGGTGAGGACGGCCGCGTCCTCATTGTTGCCCCGCACACCACCGCTGGAGACCACCGCACCGGTCCAGCCGTTGCCGCTCACGACGAACGACACGTCGTCCCGGTCAGCCGCGGTCCGGGTACTGACGAACGGCGCGCGCATGCTTCCGCCGCCCGGCAGGTACACCGGCTGACCCAGGCCGAGATCGGCCGGGAGCCGGATGTCGCCCAGCCGGAAGCGACCCGGTCCGATCTTGGTCAACCGCAGCTCGATGCGGCTGGTCACGCCACCGGTCATCATGGCCGGCGTGAGCGCGACCGGGCGGTCTAGGTCGAACTCGACCTTCTCGTCGGCAAGCACCAGACCGGCGTTCGCGGCCAGGCCGAGCAGCCAGAGCAGCCAGCGAGTCCGCTCGACCGGGTCGAGCGAGCTTGGCAGCCAGGCCAGGGCGTCGTCGACGATCTTCGTCAGCCGCTCGCCCTCGATCACCAGCGTCTGGTTGGCGCCGAACGACAGCTCGAGCACCACGTCGTGCGCCCTCGGCCGCTGCACCGTCGGCCGGTGCTCCACCCGCGCGGCGAACCCGGCGGCGAGCGCACCTGCCGGCACCGCCCACACGCGGTTGTCCGGGCCGAGCAGCAGCTCCGACTCGCGCTCGATCAACGCGCGCAGCCCGTCCTCGGTCAGGTCCAGCCAGTCGGCGGCCTCGGAGAAGTACTGAGGATCGGACCCGGCGACCCTGGCCGAGTGGACGGCTTCCTGTCGCTTGTCGAACGGGTTCGGATCGGTTTCCATCTGGTTGGTGACCGCGGCGCGCAGCGCGTCCAACCGCGTCCACGCGTCGCCCAACGCCCCCGCCGGCCCGGCCAGGAGCGCCTCGACCGTCAGCCGGATCATGGCCAGTTCGGCGTGGGCCAACGCGACGGCGATCCGCTCCAGCATGCCTGGCAGGTGCCGCCACTCACCGTGCTCGCGGTGGCGCTCCGCCTCGGCCAGCAGTTCCAGCGCGTCCGGCAGGGCCGTCGCCCGTCGAACGTGCACGCGCGCCAACAACCAGTGATCGACCCAGATCTGCGCGTCGGCCAGGTGAGCGGCCTCGCCCAGCGACTCCCAGGTGCCGTCGGCGTGGCCTTCTTCGTGGCCGACCAGTCCCCGCCAGAACGCCCTGCCGAGCAGCCCGGCGTCGGTGAGCGCCATGAGCTCCGCCCAGGTGTGGGCGAAGGCCACCAGCTTGCCGTCGTGCCGGAACAGCAGCAGGTCGTCCGGGACGTTGCCCAGCCCGCGTGCCTGCAGCTCGGGCCGCGCCAGCTCGGCGTCGAGCAGCTCAACCGGCGGCGCCGGGATGCCGAACGGAATCGACCGGATAACCGGCAACACGAACCGTCGCAGTTCGGGCAGCGCGTCGCCAAACGCCCTGGCGGTCTCGGAATCGAGCCCCGCCGCGCCGTCGTGCTTGTGGTGACCGGGCCGGTCGGCCACCCGGGGCGTCCGGGTAGCCGACCGGGGCTCGGTCGGGTCGTCAGCGGTTGCTGTACTTCTCCCTGCGGCGGAGCTCCATTGCCACGCTGCGGTGGTCGGGGCTGCAGTAGCGAGCCTGCCCCTCCCGCCCGGGGTGCTCGGGAATCGGCCGGCAGCAGCCAGGAAGCTGGCAGGTCGCCGGGTCGTGTTCCGGAGTGCGCGTGTCACCCATGACATTCCTCCAGTTGCGGCGAATCGAATTGCGAACAGGGCGCCGGCGAGCGCCGGCACCCCCTCCCACCAGCCGCTTTGCGGCTCAGTTGTGGTGGGGAGGTCGGCGGCGCTCAGCACGGCCCCGAAGGCGGTGCCGGAGATACCGAGGAGGGCGGGCACCAGGAAGGCGCCCAGCACGAGCAGCCCGACGATGGCGAGCCGTCGGCCGCTGAACGCGGCGCGGGCAGTCGTCGAGAGGTGGTGAAGATGGGTCCGGAGGCTGCGTTTGGCAGCGCCGGTGAGGCCGTCGCCGGCGATGGCCGGGAGGACGGCGGCGGCGAGGATCGTGGCGTCCGCGTTCGGTGCGGCCAAGATGACGCCCAGCACGGTGAGGGCCGCCAGCACGCCGCCGGCGATCCACCGCGCCCGGTGCGCGGGCGGGGTGACCGCGCGCAGCCCGGCCAGCACGCTGACCGCGGCAACCGGTCCGGCCATGGCCGCGACGGCGAAGGGCACGGTCGCGTGGCTCAGCCCGAGCGTCAGGGCGAGCACCGCCGCGCTGGTGAGCAAGGTGAGCACCAGCCCCGGAGGACCACGCGCCCGGTGGAAGGGGGTCACCTTGCGCACGCCGGCCCAGACGAGCAGCGTCACGCCGGCCCCGAGCAGCAGCGGCGGGCCGGCGTCGTCGCCGAGCACCGCGAACGCACCGCCCAGCGGCACGGCCGCACCAGCGCCGGCGGCCAGTACCCGGGCCGAGCCGAGCGCCATCAGTGACACGACTACCGCCAGTGCCCCCATCACCACGGCGGGGACCCAGCCGTCGAACAACTCACCGAGCAGCCCGGCCCCCCAGGCGCTGAGCGGGACGGCGCCGCTGAATGCCAGCTGGTAGAACCCGGCGACCCGGCCGCGCTGCGCCGGGTCCGGCACCGAATCGGTGACGTAGGTCAAGGAGCCGTTGGCGAAGACGATCAGCGCGGCGCCAGCGGGAAGCAGCGCCAGCAGCGACCAGATGAAGCTGGGCAAGAGGCCCGCGGCCATCAAGGACATCCCGAACACCGCCGCGGCGGCGTACACCCAGCGCGGCTGGAGGGTGCCTTGCTTGCGCCCCAGCCAGAACAGCGTGACGAACGAGCCGACGAACGAGCCGAAGGTCACCGCGCCGGACAGCAGGCCGAACGTGCTGGCGTCGCGGTAGAAGTTCTCGGCCAGCAGGGGCAGCGTCACGTTCAGGGTGCCGAACCCGAACGAGGCCACCGCGAGGACCACCAGCAGCATCTTGACCAGGGCCGGCCGCCGGCCCACCTCGTGCAGCGTCTCCCCCAGGTGACCAAGCACGGTCTTCAGGTGGCCGAGCGCGGTCTCCCGTGGCTGATCGGGCAGCGGTGCACGGCGCGGCTGTGGCGACGGGAAGCGCTCGAGCGCCAGCGCCACCATCCCGAGACCGAACGCGTTGAGCAGGAAGACCCCGTCGGCGCCAAGGAACTCCATCAGCGCCCCACTGGCCACGACGCTCGCGGTCCGCACCAGGCTGTTGGACATCGCGGTGAGCGCGGTGGCGTTGCGCTGGTGTTCCGCCTTGACCATGTCGAAGGCGAACGCGTTCCCGATTGGACCCATGAACCCGTAGCCGACCCCGAGCAGGAACGACCCCACATAGAGCACCGGAATCGTGGCGAGGCCACTGCCGGTGAGCACCGCCAGGACGCCCATGGTCACGGACAGGCTGATGTAGGCCCAGCTCAGCAGTTGGCGCTTGTCGATGCGGTCGGCGAGGAAGCCGGCGAGCACCGTGAACAGGGTGAGGGGAACGGCCAGGAAGAAGCCGGCCCAGCCCAGGTTCTCCGCGGTGCCCTGGTGGAGCACCAGGTACCCCATCGCGGTGCCCTGCATCCAGGCGGCGAACTCCGCGATCAGCCGCATGGCGGTGAACGCGCCGAAGCCCTCGGACTCCAGGGCGGGGAACGTCCGCTTGATCCACGAGGTGGTTGTCTCCTCGACGCTGGGATCGACCGGACGCGCCGGGGCGGCCTTGGCGAGACGGGGCGTCGGCGGGGCGTTCTGTCGGCGCAGGAACTTCAACAACCGCCACACACCGACCGCCACCAGCACCGCGACCCCGATCACCAGCAGCCGGCGCGCGGTCGGCCACCGGCCTTCGGCGCGGGCAGCCCCTGGTCTCTGTGCGGGGTTTCCGTCAAGCCGCGCGGCGGATGCCTCGCCGTTGTTGGTGGGCTCGGTGGTGTCGGCGCTCAGCGGCGCCGGGGCGTCATCGGTCCGCAGGAATGTCCGGATGTCGGCGCGATCATCGGTCGTGGGCGCCCCACCGGAGAGACTGTCGGTGAAGACGACCACCTTCTGCAACTCACCGTCGATCAGCGCCAGCACCGTGCGCACGTTGAACACGTGGAAGTCCGTGGCGACGATCCCGCGCGCGCCGACGCCGGCGGCGAGCATGATCGACCGGACCTCGGTCTCGCCGGCGACGGTCTGGAAGCGGCGGCCGTACCGCGCCTCGATCCCGAGCCGCAGCTGTTCGAAGTACACGGCCAGGTTTACGCGTTTGTCGGGCGGCACCGGACCTGGCTCCACCGTCCTCGGCCGACCGGTGTCCGAGGCGATCGCACAACTGATGCAGTTGTATTCGCGGTTGGCGCTCTCGTGGTGGTCGTGGTTCACCAGCCGCACGGCGTACTGCGTCATCCGCTGGACCAGCAGGCGGTGCGCGGCCTGCGCCGGGTCGAGCCCCAACTCCAAGCCCTGCTCGCGCTCCCGCTCCAGATCCTCGCGCGAGATCTTCTCCGCGTTCGCCACATACCTGGCGAGAACCCTGTCCGAAGCACCCACCAGCGACGTGCCGTACCTCAGCCGGAGGACGTGCACCGCGTCCGGGCTCAGCCCATGGGTCTCGTCGAGCCGCGCGATCACCGCGTCGATGGCCCGCCAATCGCGCACCTCCCGCTCGGTGAGCGGGAGCCCCTGCTCGGCCCAGTCCTCACCGACCAGGGCGACGGGCAGCCCTGGCGTGGCGAAGTCCACTCCGCCCACGACCGTGGTCGCCCGAACCTTGGCCAGCCGAGCCGCCAGCACGACGCCCACGACCACTGCCACCCCGACGACGACTCCCAAGATCACCAGCGTGGGAACGCTGATGTCGATCAAATGCCACAACCCGCGGAAGGGGTCGGGCGCGGACTGCCCGAGCAGCTCGCCGTGTTGGCGCAGCCGCTCGCCAAGCAACCCGCCGATGATCCCAGCGGCCGCGTTGTGTGCTTCGCGAGTTTGGCTCGGCTGTTCCCGTTCGTCGTGGTCAGTGCCCGGGTCGGGGTCGTCCGCCCTGGTGCCGGTGTTGCCGAGCGCCTTCAGCAGCTCGGCCATGGCCTTGTCGAGTGCGGGGGCTTCCTTGGCCGGGCGCAGTGCCCGTTCGCGGCCCATTGCCACTGCGCGCATGCGACCGGCCGCGATGCGCGCTCGTTTGTCCATGTTGACGGGGTGGGCCATCGCGTCTTCGGCCATGACGGCGGGGTGGCCCATCGCGATGAGGAACTCAAGTCCCAGCGGTGTGAGCTCGTAGTACCGCGAGTCAGTCGTTTCGACGAGCCCCCGGAGCTTCAACACCTTGAGCTGCCGACCGAGGGTGGCGGCACTGTAACCGCCGGCCAACTGGGCTTCGAGCCGTGCGGCGGTGGTGAGCCGCTGGTTCTCGGCATTGCCGCTGGCGTCGGCGTTGCGCAGCTCGAGCAGTGCCCTGAAGAAGGCCCACAGTGTCTTGGGCGAGGGGGTCACGATGGGCAGGAGCACCGAATCGTCTTCGGCCTTCCGCGCACGGGTCTGCATGGTGATGGCGGGATCGGCGGGGGCCAGTTCGGTCACGCCGAACAGTGGGCTGTTGTGGTCCAGCGCCCACCAGGTGAGCAGGTAGCGGAGGTCCGGTCCGATGCGTGCCGCGCTGCCCTCCGCCGCGTGTGACATCAGCAGAGCCGCGATCGCGTCCGTCACCTCCAGCTCGAGCCCGTCATAGAGGGTGAGCCGCCGGTCGAGGAGCTTGAGCATCAACCGGGTGTGTGGCAACAGGAAGTAGGCCCGTCCCGTGCCGCCGGTCTCGGGCACGTACGTGCGGAAGCCGAACAGGCCGAGGCTGACCCCCTCGTCCAGCCACTCCCTGATGGCGTCGAGAGTGATGTCGCCCAGTTGATCTTTCAGCGCGCCGGCGGTCATATCGCCCGGCGCGTCGGGGAGCTCGTTGACCAATGCCCAGACCGAGTTGGAGGGCAACTCCGGTTGCCCATCCCCATCGGTCGGCTCCTCCTGGCTGTCCAACACCGTCCGTACCGCGTCGGCGAGCTCCCACACCGGAATCTCACTCGGGATGAACGGGGCGGCCGGCGCCAACCAGCGCCAAACGAGCGCGTCTGTGTTCTCCGCGGCGGGCTTGACCGCGTCCTCATCGGTGAGTTGATCGAGCCAGCGCAGCAGTCCCGGCAAGTCCGCCGAGCCGAAGTGCAGCCAGCCTCCTCCCCGGTCTTTCCACCTGCGCTCGGCGAGACCGATATCCCGCAAGATCTTCAACCGATCGTTCAGCGCCTCCAACCCGAGGTCACCGACCAGCGCCTGCAGCTCCTCGATGGTCAGTTCGCCCGGCGATGCCGCCAGCGCCATGGCGACCGACCACAACGCCACACCCCGAACCGGCGTCGACGACTCGATCGGCGTGCTCTGCCGCGCGGCAGGGGACCGGCGGCTCAGCACCTGCCTGCCCGCCTTCGTCTGACCAGACTGACCAGACTGGCCGGCGCCGCCGAGCGGCCGCGTCTCGGGCGCGCGGAATGCCGGCGCGGGATGCTCCGGCATCAGAGTCGCCTTCTTCGCGACGGGGTCGACCTCGACGATGAGCAAATGCCGGGTGAGGTCGGCACCGGCAATGTGATCGGCCGCGAAGCTCGGAGCCGCCAAGGTCTGCCCGGGGAGGCCAACCACGCCGACTCGCATCGGACTGGTCGGGCCGGTGTAGCCGATGTTGCGTGCGAACCCGCTCGATATCGAGAACGGCACCGTGGCCGGAATGAGAGATGCCGCGAACGTCCCCGGCGTGCCACCCGCAACTCGGTGGCCGTGCATGATGACGGCCACCGAGCCCAGTCGCAGTGGTAGCGCCCCGCCGTACAGGTGTGGATGCTGGTTGAGGTACCAGGAGATGAATCCGTCGCCGCGGTCACGATCGGGGGCGCCGCTGAGCGCCCGACGTTGCGCACCGGCCAGACTGGCAACCTCGTCGGCGAGCACCGGAGTCGCGACAGCCAGCTCTTTCCCGAGGATGGGTGCTGGCCCTGGCCGGCGTGCCAGCACGAGGGTCTCGGCCGACTCGAAGAACGTAGCCGCGAACGGCATTGCTCCCCAGTGCGGGATGTCCACGGCCTCGCTCAACCAGACATACGTGCGGAACCCTTCGCCTATCGCGCCGGGTGCCGGTAGGCGTGACGCCGGATCGGCCAGACGCATGGCGACCGGCTCCCGGCTCCGAAGGCCGCCGCCGTCGCCGTCGATCTGGACGAACTCCACACCGAGCTTCTTGAGCTTCTCTCGGTAATGCATCGGGAGAAGGGTGTGCGAGGTCCCCAGGAAGACTCCGTCCTCAAACTCCTCGCCGATCCGGAAACCGACCATCGGGCCCTTCCCGCTCGGCGTGTGGTTGCCGCCCCGTGGCCTGCTGTCGCCGCGATAGGGCAGCGCCAGCGCGGACCAACCCGTGTCCGAGCGGAATTCGGTGAGCGCGCGATCGATCGCGTCGAGGTCGGGCAGCGGGGTGAACTTGGGGGCGCTCGCCGGAAGCTTGGCCACCTCCGTCCGCAGCAGCTCGACCATGCGCTTGCGCAGTCGCGGGGTCCAGCCCGCGTCAGCGGGCAGCTGCTGCTTGTTCGCCTGGTTAGGTAGCGCGGAGCGCTTGGGGTTGCGCGCGGCGTCCACCAGCTTGACCAGCACACGCGGGTCAAGAGCGTCGATGTTTACCGCCTCGACGGCGAACCTGGCGCGCAAGCTTCCGAACAATCCCAGCAGCCCGGCGTCGAGCAGGTCCACGACGGCTGCCTCGCGCTCGGGGCCGTCGGGATCCACCAAGATCGGGTCGTCGCCGTCGCGGCCGAACGGCTTGGCGTACTCATCCACCAGCCAGCCCAGCAGACCGGCGGCCTCGAAGATCTCCGTGACCGGCCTGAGCATCACGACCTCGTGACGTCCCGGCAGGTAGTGGGCGATCAAGCGGTCCGGCAGGTCGCCGAAATCGGCCGCCACGAACTGGTTCAGTAGTACTGGGTTGAGATCGAGCAACCGCAGCGTCGGTGGCTGCTTGAGGCGGGAGCCGTACTCGGTGACCGGCTCCCCCTGGTCCGCCACGCTCGCCAAGAACCTGGTCGTCCACTCGATCTCAAACACGTCACGGGACCCGGCCCTGACGACCCCGCTCGAGAACGGCACCATAACCGCCATTTGCAGCGCGGCGGCGCCGTGGCCGAGCAGCGCCAGGCCGAACAGTGCGCTCCAGGCGTGCAATATCGTGATGACGAGAATCGCTGCGGCTATGGCGATGAGTACGGTAAGCCGGCGCTGGTTTGCGGAATGCGCGAGTGAGGCAGAGTCTTTCCAGACGGCTCGCTGTACCTGGTAGCGCAGCTCCGCTGCCGCGATGAGGACGGCGGCAACCGTGAAGGTCGTCAGCAGACCCCAATCGAACAACAGTGTGAAACCTGCGCCCATCAGCAATCCGCGACTGCTTGGCCCGGACACCTTCATCCATAGCGGGATCTCGTGCGGCGACCAGATTTGCTTCCGCTTCTGCCAGCTAACGACGAACAGGGCGGCCGCACCCAAAAGCGCAGGTATCCCCAGATCAAACCTCGCCGCGACCGCGCCAACGACTACACCAGCGAGGCCCAGCAGCATGCCCTGATTCCAGTTCAAGTGCCAGCGATCGGCGCCGAACAATTGGCGTCCCAGCAGATGTTTCAGCCCATGCCAGGTAAGCCCGGAACCGCCGAAAAGTCGACGGTTCAGATAGTTCAGGAGCTTCCGACCGGCCGACACGAGCATCGTGACCCGGGTCTGGGCCGCGACCAGTTCACCGTCGCTCACTGCTCTGGCGGCGAGAGCCGGCCCGGCGACCTCCCGCATCCACTCGTCCTTGGCGGGAGACCCACCGCCGATGACCGACTTCTTGCGATCAGCCCGCCAGGTCAGGGCAACCAGCGCGGCCACGATGACGGCGACCGAGGCCCCGCGCGCGATGCCTTCACCAATCGTGAAGACGCCGGCGGCACCGGTCATGGTTTCGGCCGAGGCATCCCCGGCGAGCACGGTGGCCAGGACCGTGGCAACCACCAGCGCCAGACCGGACTTCACCAGCCAGCGCCACGGCGGGCCACGGTGGGTAATCACCGACCACAGCCTGGCCAGTGCACCCGCCACCGCCCGAACCGCCCGCAGCCACCACGCCGCGCGAGCAGTCCGAGTTTCGCCAGCAGACACGTCGGCCTGGAACAGAGGGACCATAGAAAAGCGACCTGACCATTCGAACCGGTGGTCTTGGCTTTCGCCGTAAGCGTCGAACGGCTTGGCTAGCCCAGCACGGTTGGGGAGGTCCATCAACCAGTCGCTGATCGAAATGTACCTATTTGAGAAGCCAACCCGAATCGGTCCGATATGGACGCTCTTGCCCGGGTGCCAGTCGTATCGGTCGAACACCTTCACCCGGTAGGTAGCGTCAAAGGCCGGCCGACTATCTGAATCCCATTGATGGCGGATGGACGCCGTCCCGGTCACCTGATATTGGAATAGGCCTATCGTGTGGTACCAGTCTCTGTTTTCTCCCGCGCCCGACTGCTTCTTGCCGCTGTCGAACCGCACCACGGGGTTGTACTTGCCGCTCTGTGCAACCACTGCGTCGAGTATGGTCTGTTTTACCTCGCGCCGGAACAGGGGCATGTCGGCGAGCATCTGGTCTACATTGAGGTAAAGATCCACACCGGTGTTGTCCAGGTAATGAAGCATTGACCGTGCCGCGTTCGGCCAATGCGCCGAAACCTTCAATGCCGCAAACGACATTAGCCACTTGGCCACGATGGCGGGTGGCTTGGCGTACCACCGAGCGGTCCCGTGCCGGTCTGTCTGCTCAGCAGCGTCGGGTTCCTCGGGTAGGAACCGGTCGAAGCCGCCCACCGCCATGGCCGCGCCGCCGGCCAGCGTCGAGTCCCGGGTGAGCAACCAGGTCACCACGGCGGCGGTGAGGCCGGTGAGTGCGATGGCGATCACGGAACCGGCATGGAGGCCGTCGCTGGGGCCGCGGTTCTGCGGCCGGGTGGGTTCGGTAGTACCGCGGTAGCGCGCGATGAAATCGTGGATGGTGAGCCTTTCCCGCAGGATGAGCAGGACCTTGCGGAGGTCGAGGTTCAGCTGCTCGGCGATTTGTCCGGGCTCGTAATCAGCTCGCCACAGCCGTTCGACGGTGGGCGCCTGGGGGTCGCGCGCCGCCTCAGTGATCAGTTCGTCGAGCTTGCTTCGGTTGGGGATGGAGCGCGTGAGCACACCGTGCCGGGCGAACTGCCCCTCGAGCTCCTTGGTGTTGCCGAAGATCAGCCCCACAAGCAGCAGGCTGAACAAGCCTTCGTGGTGCAGCCGAGACATGCTCCGCACTGGTTCGGGCAAGTCGGTGGGCGTGCGGTAGTCCGCAAGCAGACGGAAGGTCGCGCGGACCGCGGCCTCGCCCAGGTGGTCGGCGTAGACCTGGGAACCCACGCGCACGTCGGTTCCTAGATCGCCGTAGTAAGTGGCGTGAAGTAGTTGGGGCAGCCAGCTGGCTTGCGCCTGGGTGAGCTGGTAGGTGTCGGTCAGGGACCGAGCGCGCTGTACTTGGGCGATTCCTTCCGCGATCTGCTCGTTTATCTGGTCGAGGGAAGAGCCTGTCACGATCCGCCTGTCAGCCACTCGCCTGGCGAGTTCGCCGTCCCCCATGAAGAGTGGCCAGCCCAGGGCCGCCCCGTCGGCGGACTGGAGCACATGGTTCGCCTCATGGAGAACAGCGGCGAGCATCTCGAACACAATCGCGTCCGAGTGCCCGGCGGCGAGCCCTAGCGCCGCCAAGAGTTGCGTAATGCTGCCGCGCGGCTTCACCGCCCGGCGAGGCATCCGCATCCTGAGGACCGCGGACTCTGAGCGTTCCGGCCGGTGAACTTCGGTAGCCGCCCAGAACCCAGGGTAAGAGCGCCACCGCGCGGTCTCCCAGACGCTGTGCTCACGGACCCGTTCGAGGAACTCCGCGAGGTACTTGCGGGTCTCGGGGTCGATGTCGACCTCGGCGATAAGCCTCTCGTATTCATCAAGCGCGGCGTGGAACAACGCGCCGAGTGGATCGTCCGTTGTGATTCGCTCCATCCGACGACCGGTCGAGGCTGACGCGACGTACCCGATAATGTCTCTCGCTCGCTCACGAATCAACCACGCGCGTTTCCGCAAACCTGATGGTTTCCTGGTCCACCTGTTGAGGAATGCGCCGACTCGTTCGGCAAGTTCGGCCTCTACCAGCGGGTCATGGGCATTGCGATAGCGCGCGATTCGGACACGTTCCGCAACGATTCGTTTCCTTAGCCGCTCGGCATCCCACCCGTCAGGACCCGTCCACCGGTGGTACCTATTCAGGCGAAGCTGTGTTTCCGCACGATCAAGCAATTCCACCGCGCTGGCCCATTGGTCGACCGGCTGCTCTTCGGCTTGCGCGATGAGTCGCTCGGCCGCATCCAGCCGGCGAGCTGCCTTGTTGCGGAACAGCCCACCGCGGCCGTCCGCCTCCCGGCGCTCCCGTGCCGAGCCTGACACGAGCTCCTCGGGCAAGCGGTCGAAGCCACCCAAAGCCATGGCCGCGCCGCCGCTGACCGCCGCGCCGGTGGCATAGCCGAAGAACAGCGCTCCCACGGACGCCAAGGTCACGCCGGCCGCGAACAGGCTGGCCAGGTCCAGCCAGCGCTGGGTGGTGAACATGCGCACCCAGCTGGCGAACCGGGGCAACGCCCAGCCGAGTGGCGGGGAACGCTCGCGCCGGTCGGAGAGGTACGTGCTGCTGGGCCGTTCGGAGTCGAGCTGGGCCTTCTCGCCGTGCCCGTCCCACCCGGCGGAGCCCGGGTCGGAGGTATCCGCCATCGGGGCCGGACCACCTCTGGTCGCGGTGTCGTCGCCGGCCGTATGCGTCCTGGCCAACCGGACCACGACCAGGACCAGCAGCCCGGCCAGCGCCGCCACCCGCAGCGCATAGGGGATCAGGTCGGAGGCCGGAATCAGCAGCGGCATGGTGCTCCACGGCGAGCGTGACCTTTCAATGCCGCCGTCGGACTCCCACGGATGGTGGATCGCCGGTGCCTCCGGGTCCAGCGTGCTCCGGTTGAGGTGCTCCGGTGCTGGCCTGCCCTCGCGGAGGATGCGCCGGATCCGCTGGAGCGGGTGGGTCTCGCTCCGTTCCAGCCACCAGCGCATCAACTCGTCGTCGGTCTTGGGCAGGATGTCTCTACGCAGGGCTTCCGGCACCCTGGTGACGAGCCTTTCCGTGATCAGCGTCCGGAGCTCTTCAGGGAGGGGCGACCATCCTTCGAGGCGGCTGATACCGCCGTCGTGCTCCCACGGCACCTCCCAGCGGTACTGGGCGGCGGTGCCGACGTGCCAGGTCACCAGGCGGGCGCCAAGCATCAGCGCGTCCTGGGGGTCCAGGTTCACGCCGGCGAGGTCGGCGACGATCGCCACATAGCGGGTGTAGGCCCCGACCGCCTCGGCGACGTCCTCGGTCGCGCGCCGCTCATCTCGGGCGGAGATCAGCTGGCGCAAGGCTTTACGCTGCTGGCCCTTCGTCCAGCCCGACCCCTCCACCAGGGCCTGCAGCTCGCGCTCGGCGAGACCGATCGCCCGGTTCAGATCCTCGGCGCTGACCTGAACGGGCGGCGCGTGCGCCAGCAGGGCCAGATGGAGGTGGTACTCGTAGATTTTCGCGATGTCCAGCCAGTAGGCGCCCTTCTGGTTGGTGAAGGTGCGCTCCAGCTCAGCCAACCGCTGGGGGAACGCACGGATGAGCCTCCAGTAGGCGTCCGGGTTGCTCTCCCGCAACAGCATGATCTCGCGTGCGCCCCGCTCGGTCAGCCACGAGTCGGGGAACTCGGGCGCGCCGTCCTGCCACGGCACGGCCCGCTCCATGATCGCCGCGCGCACCTGAGCCTCGCCGTCTTCGAGACCGTGGAACTTGGCGAACACCGCCTGGAAGGCCACGTTCGCCCGACCGGCCGGATCGTTGGCGAGCATGCGGAGCAGCTGGTCCTCCCAACCGGCGATCGCGTCCACCGGCAGACCCAGGCGCGGGTCGGTCTCCGGCGCCGTGACCCGGTGGAACGCGATCGCCGGGACCTCCTGGCCGGAGTCCGGGTGCTCTCCGCGCAGTAGGCGAGCGGTGTTCAGCACATCCGCACGCATCGCCCGCCACTCGTTGCCATAGCCCAGGCCGTCGTCGGACCTGCTGAAGCCGCGGCCGGTGTGGGCGGCGGGGACGACGACCTCGCCCTCGAGGGCGGCCGCCTCCGCCCGCAGCTCGTTCTCCTCGCGCAGCTCCGGCCCCGCGTCCGCCGTGGCCAGCCACTCGACGGCGAAATCTGAGCCGTTCGGTACACGGACCTTCAGCTGGGTCAGACCGGCCGGCGGCGTCGCGTCGGTCTCCGCCAGGATGTAGGGCTGCTCGGGCTCGTTCGGTTCGCCGCTGTCCCGGCCGCCGCGCCGCCCGAAGCGGAACGGCGGGAACGCCATCGCGGCCATCGTGCCGGCCGCCCCGGAGGTCCCCAGCGCCGCCAGGTAGTGCGCCGCCAGCATGCCCAGGGCCATGCCGCCCACGAACAGGACCACGGTGGCGACCGGTCCCAGACCATCCCGTCGGTCGCCTGATTCGTCGGGTTGCTCCACCGGCATGTTCAGCGGCGCGCTCAGGTGCCGCTGCGCAGGTTCCTGTTGGTTGGCCGGGTCGACCCAGGTGTTCAACGGGGCGTTGAGGTGCTGGGTCGGGTGGCTGGAGGGGGTTGGCCGGCCGGCGGCCGGCTCGGCCAGACCTGGGAGCTCGGCCAGATCACGGATTTGGATGAGCGCGAGCGGAATGTCGTGGCCGTACGCCTTGAACGCGTCGTATCCGACCGAGCGGACCCAGGCGTTGTCGGCGGCGGAGTTCTCCGGGTGGTAGCGGCCGCTCTCCGCGTCGAGGGCCACCGCGACCGGGCCGCCGACGGCCGGCAACAGCCAGACATTGCCCGCGCCACGCACCTGGGCGCCCTTGGCCAAGTGGCCGTGGGTGAACTTGAGCGGCTCGCCCTCGCGCGTCACCACGAGCTCCCGCGCGACCCACAGGCTGCCGTCGAGCAGCAACACCCACATGAACTGGCCACCCTCGGCCAGCAGCCGCGCGGCCTCCGAGGTGCCGACCAGTGCCGGACGGAACCCGAGTGCGTATGCACGCCCCACCTCGTCGGCAAACTGGTCGCCCTGGCCGTGAGCGAACACCGCACCCCTCGGACCCGGGGTGCTACCCCGTGGCCCCAGCGGACCGACCGCCATGCCCGGCACGGCCAGCAACACCCCATCGGCGTGCGTGACCCGCCTTCCATCGACCACGGCCAACACCTGCTCGGGCGTGACCCCGAGGGTGGCCGCCACGTCTTCGACACGGGCCAGGCGGGCGGAATCCACCAACGAATGCACTCGATTCACCAGCGCGGCGCCTGGCCCGAGCGGGAAGACCATCATCGCGCCGCCGCTGCCCAGCAGGCCGAGGATCTGCTCAGAGCCAGTCAGCCACGCCAAACCGAGCAGACCAATCCCGATACCCACCCTCCACGTGAGCCAACGCCATGCACCCAGTGCCACAAGGAGTAGCCGGAGCTCGCTGACCAGCCGTTGTACGGTGCCCCTGGGCAGCAGCTTCACCGCGGCGATCACCATGCCGCCGAGCACGAACGCGCCGAGGATCAAGCCGCCCGGCGGGATCACCAACGCGACCAGGATCTCTGGATGGCGGATCGTCAGGGCGAGTGCCATGGCGAGGGCAGGGGCCAGCAACTGCCATGGCCCCAGGCGCGCCCAGGCATGGGTCAGCGTGGACGTCAGCGCCGACGTCAGCCCCTGGACGGTCCTGGCTGGGCTGGTCTCGGCCTGGGTCGGTGTCTTCTCCGGGTCGGTCTGGTCGGGTGGGTTCAGTAGCCGGGCCATGAGGTAGCCGGCGAGGTAGCCGCCGATATGGTTGACGACCGAGAGGAACGGTATCGCGAGACCGAACACCAGGTTGAACCCGATGTTGATGCCCAGCATCCAGCGGGTCCGGTCACTGAGCTTGCCGTGGCGGCGGTGCTCGATCGTTACTCCGAGACCCATCAGCGCGAAGATCGCGCCGGAGGCCCCCATCACAGGGTTGCCGAAGGGCAGCGTGAACAGGCCACCGAGGAACATCCCGGCCAGGTACAGGCGGGCGAAGCGTGCCCGCCCTAGGAGCGGCTCCAGCTGCCGGCCCAGCAGGTAGAGGCTGACCATGTTGAACGCAATGTGGTACCAGGTCATGTGCAGGAAGGCGCTGCTGAGCAACTGCCAGCCTTGGAACGTGGCGGCCGCGAGCGCGCCGTGTTGGGCCAGCGGCGCGGCCCCGGCGGTCTCCAGGTCGCCGACCTGCCAAGCGGCCACCAGGTAGACGAGGACGTTGGCCGCAAGCAGCGCCATGGTGACGAGCGGCCGCACATTCTTGCGGGGGGCCTCGGTGGTGGCCTTGGCGGCTGCCTCGGAGTTGTCGCGGTCGCGGCGGGAAAGAACGTGCTCGACGAGCACGACGGTCGCCCTGGCGACCAGCCCGCCGACGGCCATGAGCAAGCTGACGTGCAGGTCGGTGCCGAGTACCAGGTGGCTGATCAGCATGAACCCGGCCGCGATCGGAATCGACCAGAGCAGGGCTCGGATTCCGGTCAGCTTCGGCTGCTTCTTGAAGGCGTCACGCAACTCGGCGAGGACGACGGCCATGACGCCGTTGCCGGCCGCGCCGAGGGTGAGCCATCCTGCGCCGGGCAGCCCGGCGAGCATGAGCGACAGCCCTAGCGCCACGACGGTGGCCAGGGTGAACAGGGCGATGTACCGGCCCGATGGGGGGCCACGGGCGCGCACGAGGTGCACGGCGAGCACGACCGCGGCGGCCGCCGCGAGCCCGGTGAGCATCCAACCGCCGATGGCCAGGAGGGTGCCGCCGGTGAGGATGCCGAGTGCGCCGCCGCCGACCGCGCCGGACGGAGCGCTGATCAGCAGTGTGCGGAGGGGGAACCGGCGGTGTTCGGTGGTGGTCTCCTCGGACCAGCTGCGCCTTTCTCGGTTGACGTGCTTGTCCAGCACGGTGACGGCGAGGAGCTGGGTTGCCAGCCCGCCGTCGGTGCCGGGCTCGTGGTGGCGCCGCGTGCCGGCGGCGTAGGCGGTCAGCGCGCGCCGCTTCGACCGGGCCAGGCCGTCAGCGGTGCCGGCCTGGTCGAACAGGGCGGTGAGCTCGGCTGGCAGAGCGGGCATCATCGCCAAGATGGGGGCCAGTAGGTTGCCGGTGAGCAGCGCTTCGAGGCTGCCGGTCAGCAGTCGGGCGAGGGGGGTGTTCTTGTCCGCGAGGATTTCGCCCTGCAGTGCCTTGAGAATCTGCTGGAGCTGTTCCTGGGTGGGGCCGCCGGGCGTGCGCATCGCGTTGACGAGCGCGGCGGCGCGGCGCCGTTGGGCGCGGTCGAGGTTCGCGCGGGCCAGCGCCCTGCGCAGTGCCTCGCGGCTTGACGGGTCGATACCGAGCTTGACCAGCGTGGCGTCATCGGTCGCGGCCAGCTGCTCGATCGAGGTGATCTTGGCTTCGGTCAGTGCGCGGTGGTGGCGGAAGTCCACGTTCCGGTAGCGGTGCAGCGCGGCGCGCACCGCCTTGACCTCCGACTCCATCACGCCGAGGCGGGCCATCGCGGCATCGTCCATCGTGGCCAGTTCGGCGATGGAGGTCATCCCGGCGGCGATCAGGGCGCGGTAGATGTGGTCGCGGTACTCCTGCTCGCGGTCGCGGTTGGCGCCGAGATTGCGGATGTGCGCGATGAGCTCCTCGACGCGGTCCTCGCGGTCCCAGTCCGCCGTCTCGGCGGGGTGCAGCGCGTCCTGGGCGTCGCGCAGCTGGTTGCGGACGTGCCACCACAGGTTGGTCTTCTTCCCCTTCTTGCTCTTCTTGGCCTTCTTGCTCTTGGCCTCGTAGCTGGCCATGGCCTGCTCGCGGACGGCGGCTTCGGTGAGCACGGCGCGGTTTGCGTCGTTGGCCAGCCAGCTGATCACGAAGGCGCGCAGTTGCTCGACGTCGTCGGTGGTCATTCCGAGGTCGGCGGCGATCGTTTCGTCGGCCGCGCCCTCGGCCCAGGCGACGAACACGGCGAGCTCATAGGTAAACAGGGACTCCAGTGCGGACGGTTCGATGTCGCCGTCGGCCATGCTCCACTGCCTGGCCTCCCGTTCGGCGAGCAGCCGGCGGGCGACCCGCAGGGTGGCGGCCACCTCGTCAGGGTTCAGGTTCAGCTGCTCGCCCAGTTCGAAGGACCGGTTGAGCTCGCGCAACGCCTGGGCAAGCACGGCGGCGTGGCGGTTGGCCTTCGTGTCGGTGGGCAGGGTGTCGACCAGGCTCTCCAGCAGCATCAGGTGGCGGAAGAGCGTGGCGGTTTCGCGCGCGGAGCCGGGCTCGGTGGCCTTGCGGTGCAGGCTGGCGAGGGTCTGCTTGGCGATCTGCTCGGCCCATCCCGAGGCACCCCACTCGTCGTCGGAGAAGACGCCGATCAACCCGGCCGCCGAGGCGATCCGGTGCAGCGTCTTGGTCGCCTCGCCGTACTCGCCGGCCTCGGCCTCCTGCCTGGCCCGGCGCACATCGGCGGGAGTGAGGGCCAGGGCGACCTCTTCCGGGGCCTCGTCAGCATCCTGCTCGGCGTCCGTGGCCGCCCGCTGTTCGGACACGGCGGGAGAGGTGAGCTTGCGGTACTGGGCCAACGAGTGGATCAGCTCGGTCTCGACCTGGTTGAAGTCGGCGGCGCGCTCGGCGTCGAACCGGCCGAACACCTCCTCGCGCAGCTCGGCGCGTTGCGTGACGAGCTCGTCGATCTGGGCGGCGAGCTGCGCGAACTCGGCATCGACATCGGTGGTGGTGGTTTGGACGACTAGCTCGGTTTCGGGTTCGACCTTGCCCAGGATTACCCGCTCGGCCATCTTGACGTCCTGCTTGTTGGCGCGCTTCATGCTGCGTTTGATCTGCCAGGTGGCGAACCGGCGAATCGCGGGTGCGGTGAGCTCCCCTTCGTCCAGCTGTCCGCGCAGCCAGTGGACCATGCCGGATCCGGCCAGCAGCCGGTCGTGCAGGTCCAGCCACACATTGATCTCACCGAGCGCACCTTGCCGGCCGGGCCGGCCGAACGCCTGCTTCAGGGCGCGTAGGTTCGGGAACACGCTGGCGATCGTGACCCGCAGCCCACCGGCCTCCAGCACCTCCTTGAGCGGCTTGATGTCGGAGCCCCGGGAGATCAGGTTGGTGGCGATCACCACGGAGCCCCGGCGGGAGGCGCGTTCGATCTTGCCTGCCAGGCCGGTGATGTGCTCGTCGAGCGCGTTGACGATCTCAACGGGGACGCCGGCGGGCTTGCCGTTCAGTTGCACTTCGGACACCATTTGCGCCAGGCGCAGGGCCTCGGGGATCTCGCGGATGAACACCACGTGCGGGAGGTCGTTGCCGCCGAGGTGGTCCTGGGCGATGCTCTCGGCCAGCGCGGTGAGCTTGGCGTCCGTGGTGCCCCAGATCCGCCACTGGGTGTATTCGCGGCGGTCCGGCGTGTTGCGAGGGATCTCCACGGTTTGCAGGCCGTAGAGCTTGCGGACCAGTTTCTCGATGCCATCGACGGTGCCGGTGGACCCGGACAGCCAGTCGTATTCCTTGAGGAACTGGTGGATGTTGATCTCATCGAGGGTGGTCAGCTCGTGGCGGACGGGGAGCCCGAGCTCGGCCTCCAACGCGCTGTGTTTACCGCCCCGGTAGCGCTGGCCGGGCAGCGACCATCCGGTGGCGTTGTCCAGGATCTCGGCGTCGTACAAGTCGCGGACCAGGTGTTTGATGTTGGTCGGCTGGTGCTTGGCCCAGAGCGCGTCGCTGAGGTACTCACGGAACAGGCCGGTCACCACCCGCTCGCGGCCCTGGTCTCTGGTGTACTGCTCGATGAGGCTGGCCTGGTCCTCGCTGATGGTGGCCTCGTCGTCGCGCCCGAGGCGGTAGTGCTCACCCTTGGTCAGCTTGTGCGCCAGGTCGCGCGCCTCGAAGCGGAGCTTGCTGTAGCCGAACCCGGCCGTCTGTGCCAACCGCAGCGGGTGCCGGGCAAAGTCCACCAGGATCGCGTCGATCTCGTCGATCACCGCGTAGGTGAAGCCGCGTTGCACCTTCTCGCCGTCGGGCCGGCGGCGATCCAGTAGGAAGTCTTCCAGGTACGCGCGCGGTGTGCCGTAGGTGATGTCGGCCTTGTAGTCCGCCTCGGTGCCGGGATGCGTGTCACTGATCAGCGCCCCGGTGAGTCCGAACCAGTCGAGCAGCGGCTTGTCGTCCTCGTACTGCTTGGCGGCCTGCTCGTAGTCAATCTTGAACACGTGCACGCCATGGCCGGGGGCCTCGACGCCGTGCCGGGCGCGGATGACCAGCGCGTGGTGCGTGGCGACCATGCGGTCGACGTAGCTCTTGCCTTCGCCGGTGGCCTGCTCCACCATCACGCCGCGCATCTCCTGGTCGAACACCAGGCCGCGCAACCTGCCGCCCCGCCCTTGCGGCCCGCCGATCACCCGCACCAGGAACGCGGCCAGCTGCACATCGTGCGGCACCACAGGCGTGGCGTCCGGGTTCGACGGGTCGAACTTCTCGGTCCGCAACAGGCCTTCCGCGGCGAGCGCGGCGTGCTCCACAGGCGTCAGCTCTTCGCCGCGCGCCTGCTTCTCGTACAGCCAGTGGTTGTCGTCGCCCAGCTCCGACCACAGCTCTCGGGCCTGGTTGACCAGCGGCTGGAGCTCGAGCTCGACCAGCTTGTCCCGCTTGACCAGCTCGTGCTCGGCGTCCGTGTACTTGCGCTCGGCCGCCTCGTGCTTGCGTTCCGCCTTCGACGCTTCGGTCTTGGCCCTGGCCAACGCCTGGCTCAGCTCAATCCGCTGGTCCTGCTCGGCCCTGGCGAAGTTGTCCTTGACCGCGCGCCTGGCCTTGGCGACCGAGTCCGTCGCTTCGGCCTTGGCCTTCTTGGTCTGCTTCAGCGCATGCTGTGCGTCCTTGATCTCCTTCTTCAGATCCGCCCTGGACCTGGTGTCGCGACCCTTGGGCCGGTACTGGTCGAGTTCCTCCTGGGTCGGCACCCGCTTCGGGGAGGCGTCCGGGTCCGCGCCGCGTTCCCGCTGCTGCTCCGGAGTCCGGTCCTGGTGGGTGCCCTTGCTGGGTGGGTCCAGCCCGGAGTAGTGGTCGTCCGGCTTCGGTGGCTGGAAATCGGGGTTCTCCGGAGCCTTGCCGTGACCCAGGAACGGCGTTGACGGCTCTTCCGTCGTCGGGAACAAGCCGGGGTCGGCACCGCCCGACCCGAACCGGGAGCGTGAGCCGGAGGCCACCGATCCCGGGAGGACCGCCGTGGGGAAGGGTTCCATCGGGCTCCGACCAGGCGCGGGCACACCGCCGGTTCCCGCGAGCCCGTGGATTCCCGCTGGCACGACGAACTCGTGCGTCGCGCCGCTGAACCGGACCGGCCGGTAGCCATCGGCCTGGATGACACCGGTGATCTCGGTGAGCAGCGGATCAGTGTGCGCGATTGTGTGTTCTTCGCCGTTGGTCTGGTGGGTGAACGTCCACTTCCCGTCCTCGATCCTCAGCAGGACGGAGTGCTCCTTCCCAGCCAGCACCAGGATGTACTCGCCGTTCTGGATCCCGTGCAGGGTGCCGGCGAGGTCCTCCACGTCCGTCGCTTGGCGCTGGTGCCCGAAGGCGGCTTCCACGGCGGCGATCTTGCTTTCGCCATCCGCATCCGGGTGCGGCAGCCGCGGTTGCTGGAAGCCCGGTTCGGTCGCTCGGTGCGCGATGACCTCCTTCATCACGAACCCGACGCAGTCCGTCTCGCACGCATCCTTGGGCTTCGTCGGCGCCGAAGCCTCCTTGCCCAGGCGCCTCGGCTCCGGACCCATGTGGAAGCCCTCGATCACCGCCGGGACGGCCCGGTCGTCGGCGCCCGGCCGCGGCGCGAACGGCCGCATGCGGCTCTTGGGACGCAGCACAACCTCGGTGTCGGTGGCATCCCGCCCGACCCGATAGGGCACCCGGCCGACGTGGTCGCGCGGGGCCGATTCCAGCGCCTCGCGGACCTGCTCGGAGGTCACCCGGTCGAGGTGGATCTTGGCGCGCAGATTGTTGATGTGGGTGGTGAGCTCGTCCAAGGTGTAGCGGCCGCCGACGCGAGTCACCTGCTCGATGTGCTCGAGCAACGATGCCGTCGGCTTGAGCCCGCCCCGCGGCGTGCGGAGCGTCCGGGCCTTCCTCTGCTTGTCGGTGAGCCGGTCGACCTGCCAGGCACCCAGGGAGTTGCGGCTGAGCGCGTACCGCTGCGGCCCGAGCTTGCGCAGCGCGGCGAGGAGTCGTACCTCCGACATCTTGAGGTGCGCGGCGAGATCGGCCACGTTGTACTGCCCACCCTTACGGGTGACCTCGTCGATGCGTTCCCCGTCCTTCATCGGCTTGCTCGGCCCGCCGGGCTTCGAGAACTCGCCGGGCTTCGGTGACCCGCCGGGCACACCGGGTTTCGGCGAGCCGTCGGACAGCACGACCTGGTGGGGCTGGCTGGGATTCGGTGAGCTGCCGGACACGAAGAGCTTGATGGGCTGGCTGGGGTTCGGGGTACTGCCGGGCTGGCTGGGGCTCGACGAGCTGCCGGGCAGCACAAGCTTGCCGGGGGGCTCGGTGGGTTCCGTTGTGCCGGGCAGCACGAGCTTGCCGGTGGGCTCGGTGGGTTCTGGTGTGCCGGGCGGCACGAGCTTGCCAGGAGGCTCAGTGGATTCCGGCGTGCCGGGCAGCACGAGCTTGCCGGACTCACTGGGTTGCGGCTCGGGCTCGGGTTCGCTGGGTTTCGGTGGGAGCACGAGACCACCGGGCTCGCCGGGTTTCGGTACGTCGCCCGGAAGCACGATCTTGGACGCGTACGCGGGTGCGCTTGGATCGCCCCTCAGCAACCGGGCGAGTTGCGAGCGCCGGGTGTGCCGCTCGAGCCGTGTGACACCGTCGGCGCCCTCGTGGATCGAGTACCGCGTTCCGCCGTCGGCGCGCACCGTGTCGCGCACGTCGGACTCGCTCATGCCGTACGGCGCCAGTTTCCTCAGCGGGTAGACGCCGCCCCTGCGAGTGGCCTGATCCAGGATGTCGATCTTGGACTGGTTGAGGTCCTTCACCGTGCGCAGGCCGGGCGCCTTAGGTTCTCGAGGCTCGGCATTGAACGCGCCGGTACGGCTGACGCCCCACATCGCCACATCCGTGAACAGGCCCACGAGAGCCTGATCGCGCTGGCCCGGGGACATCTCGTCCCATATCAGACCTCTCGTTCGGTCGAGCGCGTCCACTGTGAAGCCGCCCCGAGCACCCCAGTTCGCCACCTTCGCGGGCAAGACCAGGCCGGGGCGCACCGCCGCCCCACCCAGTGCCTTGCCGACTCCCGCGAGCCGCCCCGCCACCGAGGCGGCGCCGAAGAACGTCGTGGAGGCCAGGTTGATCCAGAGCGACCGCGCGACCGGATCCGCCAGGCTGAGACTTTGCTCGTGCTTGCCGCGCTGGTAGATGGCGTCGATCGTGCTGTACGCCTGGTAGGCCATGCCGATCCCGCCGATGATCGCGCTGCCCGCGCCGGCACCGACGAACAGGACGGCCGTCCCGATACCATCCGCCCACTTCTTCGCGGTAGGGGTGTAGTGCGCGGCGATCGTTTTCAGCCCAACTGCGGGACCGGGCTTCTCCTCGGTCCCGGTAGGCGCCGTCCAGTCGGTGGGCACGATGAGCTTGTCGTACTCGGTCCACGGGCTGTTGCGCACGTAGTCGTCTTCGCCGGTGGACACCAAGCCGGTGAGATCAATGAACTTGAACTCGCCCTTGTCGTTTTCCTTCTTCTTGCCGCCTGCCATGTCCTTCTTCGCGGCATTCGAGAGCTTGGTGGCGTAGTCCGACCCGTAGCCGTCCTCCTCGGCATCGGCTCTTACCTCGCAGGCGAAGCAGCCGGCGTCACGATCGGTCACCCGGTAGATCGGCATGTCAATGGCGCGGTAGCTGCCCTCCGGCACGAACTTGACCGGCAGCGCCACGATGTCGCCCTCGTCGCCGCCGTTGCTCCAGATTTTGTCCACGTACTCGTCGACCAGGCCCGGGTCCTTCTTGAGTGACTCCGGGTCGAAGTTCTGGAGGTCCTCCTTGACGATGTTGCGCAGCTTGTTCTTGCGGTCGGGTCCGGTCTCGTCGGCGGAGATGATCACATCGTCCGGGTTCAGACCGCGCCGGTTCTCGGGCAGCTCGGCCGCCATGGCGGCCACCACGTCCAGCCCTTTCGATCGGTAGTCCTCCCGCTTGGTCGGGTCGGAGTTGTTCCAGTAACCGTCGAACTCGGCGACCGATGCCAGGGCGTTCGTCCAGGACCGGTCGCCGGTCGAGGGGAGTCCCGCGCCGTACAACCCAGCGTCGGCGTAGACGGGCAGGCCCATCGCCGCCCCCGAGTAGGTTTGGTCCACCGCCTGGACGATCGGCAAGATCTGCTCGCGCAACGCCGCGGCGCCCGGACCGTTCGACGCCACCACCATGCCCGCGAGATTGTTCAAGGCGTCGGCATTCGCCTTGGCCGAGGTGAGCGCGTCGGTGAAGTAATCATCATCGGCCATGCCGGCAATGGTGAGGTCGATGCCGCGCAGCTTGCCCTGAGCGGCGGCGAGCCCGTTCTGGTAGTAGGTGATCCGGGCGCCGAGATCCCGGCCGTCCCGGTCCAGCGCATCCCCTTCCCGCCCGAGGATGTACCGCATGGCGCCGGGGCTGTCCCCGTACCGCTCCAGGTTCCGCTGGAAGTTTTCCATCCGCCCGTTGAGTTCGATCTGCTCGGGTACGAGGTCGGAGAGGTCCCGGTTCAGCCTGTCGGCCTCGTCCTGGTAGTACTCCAGGATCTTGTTCGCGCGCGCGGCGGGGTCCTTCGGCAGATTGTCGAGCGTGCCGGGAGCCATTGCGTTGATCGTGTTGATGAGTTCCGGGTTGTCCGCGAACTGCATCCGCTTGCCCTCGTTCGACTCACCGAGGTGCTTCCCCTTGCCCACCTGGTAGTAGTGGTAGCCCAGCTCGTCCACCGCGATGCCGGTCGCCAGCATCCGGTCCAGCGTCAGCGGGTTGATGCCGTCGGCGAGGTCACTCAAAGTGCGTTCCTCGTCCGGAGTGATCTTGCCGTCCTGGGTCGCCGCGTTGGAGGCATCGATGAACGGCTTGAGCTCCTTCGAGCCGACCTCGCTCGCCCAGCGCGTCGCGCTCTGGTCCGCCAGCAACGTCAGGTTTGCTCGCGTCTTGGACACCAGTCCGGGGTTCTCCACCCCGGTGAGGTGGGTTACCTCCTCGGCATTCGCCGCCTGGAGGAAGCCCAGCCATCGGTCGTTCATCGGGGTGAGGTTGTTGCTGGTCGAGCCCGGGCCGGAGGGAGCGGTGCTCAGGTTGTGATCCTCGGGGACGGCGTAGGGACTCTTGTCGGATCCCACGCACTTCCCCTTGCATGCCTGGCCGGAGTGGTAGCCGTCCTCCTCCGCAAAGAGCAGCTGAATGGCGCTGGTCTCCTGAGCGCCCTCCACCGTGTGGATGTAGTTGCCGTAGGCGTCCTGGCCGCCGACGACCTCACCGTCGTATGCCCAGGCCTCGACGCCGCCGCCGGTGCCGTCCGCGTTGCGGTGCTGTTCGATGAAATTCCCGCCATAGGCGTAGTCGCGCTGCCCGTTCGGCTGCACCGGCCCAAAGCTCTTACAGCCGCCACCGTCACACTCGGTCTGGCCACCCTGTCCGGGCTGGGTGGGCATGTGGTAAGTGCCGCCCTCCTGGTCGACACCTTCGATGGAGTGGATGGACCCGTAGCCTTGGGTGATTTTCAGGTGTCCGCCCAGGCCGTGGGAGTCGCGGGTGACGACCTCGAAGCCGACGGTTGTGTTGATCGTGTCACCCTCGGCGGACGTGAACGTTGCTCCGCCACCTCCCACTCCCTGCTCAACCGTGATCTTCGCCGGGTTGCCGTAGAAGTCGCGGAGTGTGAACTCGGCGTAGCCGCCGTTGTTCACCACGAGCACGTCCCGCCCGGGCTTGCCTGGTAGCTGTGCCCCGGTCACCACGCACCCCTGGCAGCTGCCGCTGAACGGCGCCCCGTTCGGGCTGGACAGCCGGAGATGGAATCGCGAATTCATATCCGAGCTCGGCGCGGTGAACCGGACGGTGGCCCCGGTGCGGCCGTCGGTGACGGTGCCGCCTTCGGTGGAGACCTCGCCGTTGCCGTCCTTGTCGTGGGTGATCTCCGCGCCGGTGGAGTCGTCGACGCGGTCGGCGCCGTCGGCCACGTCGACCGTGCCGGTCGCGGGATCCCACGACGCAACCTGCCCGGTACCGGTGGTGAACGTCTTCGGCTCGCTGCACTGCGCCGCCGGGCACGAGTAGACGGTCTTGTGGCCCGGGCTCTCCACGATGAGCTCGACGTCACCCGTTTCCTCATCCCGATCGGCGGATGCGCGCGTGACGTACTCGCCCATCTTCGGGGTCTTGGGGGTGATCTTCGCGCCGGCCGCCTCCGCCGTGCCCCGGGCCAGTACCACCGCGTTGAACTCGACAAACGGCTTGCTGGGTTGCCCACCGACGGTCACGGGGAGGGTGGTCGGGGATCCCTTCATCTTCCTGTCGGCCGCGTCGTAGGTGTAGTCCACGAAGTAGGAGTGCGTGTCCTGGACGGACTTCGCGGTCTTTTCCTCATCCAGGCCGTGGCGCTGGGCGTACGCGGTCGCCCACTTGTCGGCACGGTCAAGGACGTCCTGGAGCATTGTGTTTGCCTTGTTCAGGTTGTCGACGCTCCACTTGGTGTCCGGGAGATTACGTCCGGCGGTGTTGTAGTAGCCCTTGAGGAACTCGCCCGCCCTACCGGCCTGATCCTGGATCTCCGAGAACTCATGTTGCTGCCTGATGGCAGCATCGAGCTCAGCAAACGCGCCATTCTTGGCCTGGTGGATCTTCTCGTTCGGTACTGATCCCGTCGCCTTGGGGTCGGCTCCGTACGCCGCGTGATCGAAATAGGTGGCTCGGGCGTCCTGGCCGGCGGCGGCGACTTCCTTCTTGGTGGCGCCGCCGTTGGATGCGTTGTGCTCGGCTTCCTTCTGGGCCTCGTCCGCCTCCGAGCCGATTCGCTTCTCGGCCTTCTCCATATTGTGGTCGGCGTTGATGACCTGGTTGTCTGTGGCGCCCGTGGCGGCGGCATGCGCGGCGGCTTCCTTGACACCGCGTCCGGACGCCTGACGACCGGTTACCTCGGCCCGGTGCTTCATCGATGGCGAGAGCACATCGTCACCGCCACCACCGGTGGTGGTGTACGTGACCACCGGTGGCGGCACGACGACACCGCTCTGCTTGCAATGCGCGCCGGGGGCGCCGGAGCAGAAGCCGTAGGCGCCGTCGGGTCCGGCGCCGGCAACGGTGGCCACCCCGCCCTCACCTTCGCCGGTGGCGGAGTCGGTCTCGTCTGCGAAGCCGGTGAGGCCCCCGGAGCTCGCCCGGCTGTGCGCCTCGTAGCTACGGCGACAGGTGGGCGAACCGAAACACCCGGCGGACGCCTGCGCGCTGTTGGCGGTCGTGCCGGCTTGGGCGAACGTCATCACCTGGCCGTCGGCGGGCATCACGGTCGGCGGGGCGGACGCGTCGGCGACGGCCCGCTGCCCCGGGCGCTTGGACTCGGCGTGGCTGGCGGCGGCGCACGTGGAACCGGCGGTGGCCTGGCAACCACCCATTGCCTGCGCGGCCTCCGGGGAGGCGGCGACGCTGCTGCTGGCGCCACATTGACCGTTGACGCCGGCGACACAGTCACCGCTCGAAGTCGCGGTGTTGGTGACGCCCTTGTTGGCGAGGTGGGCGCTGCCCTGGGTGTGGGCGCCGCAGCCGGTGCCGGCGCAGGCGGCGTTGACCTGCGCGGCGTAGTCGGTGACGTAGCCGTCGGTGGTCGTCAAGCACTGACCAACCTGGGCGCAGGTGGCGGTGGCGACCGCCCGGGTGGTGTTGTCACCGGCGGTGCCGTTCACGCCCAGGGTGGCCGGGTCGTCGGTCGCGGTAGTGGCGCTGCTCGCGGTGACCGGGCAGCCACCGGCGTCGGTCTCGCAGGTACCGACCACCGAGGCGTTGGTCATACCGAACCGGCCGGTCCCCGCCGGCCCGGTTCCGGGGTGGCTGATCACCGAGGCGCCGATTGTCATGCTGGCCCGGCAACCACTCCCCTGGCCGGTGCATGCGGTCTCTCCGTGCGCGGTGCTGCGGCTGACCGGGTCGGTCGCGGTGCCGTTGACCGGTGCGGAACCGGGGGTCGCGCTGATTGCCTCGGCACCTCCGGAGGGCTTGACCGTGGAGACCGAGTCGCCGGTGACGGTGCCGGTACAGCCCGCGTCCGGGCACTCGATCTGGGAGCCGACCTGGATGCTTACCGAGCGGCCGGGGAGCATCGGGGCGCCGGGGGTGGCGCTGCTCGGCACGCCGCTGGTCGGGTCGCTGGTGACGACCGCGTTGCTGGCGGCGGCGCAGCCGGAGGCACCGCCCCGGCATTCGGCGACGGTACGGGAGACACTGTGTGCGGTCGGGTCACCGGTGAGGGAGCCTTCGGCGGTGGTCTGACCGGTGCAGTCGGGGCCGGCGCAGTACACGGTGGCGGTGGACTCGGACCACGCGGGTGGGTTGGTGATCGGCTGGTTCGCCGCCTGGGTCGCGGCCTGCGCGTTCTTGGCGGCCTCATCGGCGGTCTTCGCGGCTTCGGCCGCGGCCTTCTTCTGTTCCTCGGTCGCGCCCTGGGCGGCGGCGACCTGCTTCGCCTGTTCGGCGTCCAGCTTGGCCTGTTCGGCCTGCTGGGTGGCCTGGGTGGCGGTGTCCCTGGCCTGTTCGGTGAAGATGTCGGCTACCACCTGGCCCGACCCGGCGGTCGAGGTGGAGGTGGCCTGGCAAGCGGATCCGGTGGTGTCACAGCTGGCGGAGGTGGCTCCGGTCGCTGTGTCGCTCCCCGGGGGGCCGTGGTTTCCGGTGCCGCCGCTGGTGTGGTCGAGGCCGGTGAGGCCGGCGGTGGAGCTGAGCGGCTGACCCTTGCACGGGCCGCTGCCGTCGCAGTTCAGCTGTGCCCAGGAGGACGCCCAGCTGGAGGCGCCGGGGACTGTCGGGCCGCCGTTGCTGGCGCTGGAGCCGGGGGCGGTGGCCGGCTGGTTGGGCTGCTGGCCGGGCTGGTTGCCGTTGTTCTGGCCGCCCTGTGAAGCGGTGGTGTCGGTGCCCGTGTTCGCGGCGCCGGCGCTTTGGCCGTTGCCGCCGATCTGTTGGTTGCTGACCGTGGCGTTGGTGCTCGGCTGGTCGGTGACCATCGGCTTGATGGCGTTGGCGTTCGGCTCGGTGGACGAAGCGCCGTTCACCACCGCGGTGCAGGTGCCGCCGGTTGCCCCGGCGCAGGCGCCGCCGGCCCGGTTGCCGCGCGGGTCGGCGGAGACGCCGGGGTTAGTGGCCAGCGCGGTCAGGATGACCTTGCCGCCACACTCGCCGCTTTCGCAGGTCAGTTTCCCGCCGGCGATGGACGCGGCCGAGGGGCCGGTGCCGAACCGGGCGGCGTTGCTGTCCTGGCCGTCACCGGCGTAGGTGACGGCGGCGCCTGGGCCGGTGAAGGCGGTGGACAGGGTCTGCACCTGGCAGCTGGTGGCGCCGGCCTCACAGCCGACCGCGGCTTCGGAGGTGCGCGGCTTGCCGCCGTCCACCGCACCGTCCCAGGAGGCGGAAGTGGTGTGCGCGGTGCCGTGGCAGGTGGTGGTCTGGCAGTCGACGGACCCTGCGGCGCGGGCGGTGGCGGTCGGGCCGGCGGTGGGCTGGCCCGCGACCGGCTTGCCAGTGGCCGGGTCGATCTGCACGTACTCGGCGACGGTGGAGGCGTCCGAGCTGGCCTGGCCGAGGCAGCCGCCGTCGACCACGGTGCACTGGCCGCTGGTGGAGGCGCCGCGCCGGTGCGGTGAGACGGCGGTGTCCAGTGCGGAGGTCTCGGCGTAGGAGTTGCCGCCGCACTCGGTGTCCGTGGTGTTGGTGCAGCGGATCTGCGAGTCGGCGTGGCTGACGCTGACGATGCCGGCGGGGGTGGCGGGCTCGCCGTTCAGACCGGCCTGCTGGGCTTCGCGGAAGGCGACCTCGGTGGAGGCGGCCTGGGCGCAGTCGGCGCCGGTGCCGTGTGCGTCGCAGCGGGTGGTGCCGATGCTGTCCTTCGTGCCGGGGACGCCGCCGGAGGTGGAACCGTTCGCCGCGCCCCGGCAGTCGGCGCTCACACAGCGCACGGTGGCGTTGGTGTCGCTGTTCGCGGTCAGGCCCCGGGCCAGCTCGGTCGCCGGGTCGGCGGGCGGGGCGGTGGGTTGGGCGCCGGTGCCGGTGGCGTTGTTGCTGGCGACGGAGGAGGCGTCCACGTTGCAGGTGCCGTCGGTGGCGTTCGCGGTGCACTGGTGGAAGGCGCCGGTGGCCTGGGTGGCCGTGGTGTTGTTCAGGCCGCTGGTGATCTCGGCGTGGGTGGCGGCGTTCGCGGCGCCACCGCAACCGGCGGCCTGGTCGCAGGCGACGCCGCTGGCACTGAGCGCGCCCTCGTCCTCGCCGCCGGAGGAGGCGGTGCAGTCCCCGCCGACGATCCGGCAGTCGGAGGCGCCGTTGTGAACCTGCACGTCGGTGCTGGTCTGCTCGGCGGTGGCCGGGGCGACCTGGGCGCCGGCGCTGTTCAGCACCGCCGGCTGCGCCTTGGTGATCTTGGTCTTCTCGGCCTTGCCGTCGGTGTTGGTCTGGGCGTTGCCCGAGCAGCCGGTCGCGCCCTTGATACAGCGGGCGGCGGCTTCGGCCTCCGGGGCCGCCCGCGCCGCGTTGTTGTCCTGGACCGCTGGCACCGCGAACCAGGCGTATTGGCCGCTGGTCTCGTCCAGCGAGGCTTCCACCGTGGTGGTGGTCACGCAGCCGACCGTGGCGACCTGGCAGTGCGCCTTGGCGGAACCGTTGCCGTTCTCCCGCCAGCGCTCGGCGGACTCGGCGGTGGTCTCGCCCTTCGGGGCCTTCTCCCGGGCGCGACTGCCCGACGAGCTGGTGTCACACGCGCCGGCGCGGGACTGGCAGTCCGAACCGGCGTCGGTCACGGTGGCGAACCCGGCCAGCGCGCAGTCCCCGTGGCAGGTGCCGCTGGTCTGGGACAGGCCGTTCTTCTTGCCGGCCGCCAGGTCCTCAGGCGTCGGTGTGGTCGGGATGGTGCCGTTCTGTGAGCAGGCGGCGCGGGCCTGGCAGAAGGTGTCCGCGCCCTGGGAGTCGACCGTGCTGTTGGTGTTGCACTCCCCCACCCCGCAGGTGGTCTGCGCGGTAATGGCGCCGGCCTTGACCACGGTGGCGCAGCCGTCGGTGGGGTTGCACGCGGCGTGCGCGGTGCGGTCACCGGCGGTGAGGAGGGTGTCGCAGCCGGAGACGCCGATCAGGCAGAAGCTCTGGTCCTCCTTGACCTCGCCGGTGGTCGGGTCGACCACGGCCGCGGAACATTCCGCGAACGCGCCCGTGTTGGCGCAGGCCGCACCGGCGCCGTCATAGCCCGGGTTGGCCTGGACGGGTCGGTCGTAGCCAGCGGCGTAGCGCAGTTCGGCGGTCTGCGCGTAGACGGTGTCACGCTGCTCGTTGTAGGCGGCGGCCTGCTTGTCGTACTCGGCCTGGGAGAGCTTCCCGGCGGCGACCTGGGCCTTCGCGGCCTCCAGGTTCGTCTTCGCGGTGCCCAGGTTCTGCTGGCCGGACACGACATCGTTGAGCAGCTGAGTGTTGTACGGGTCAAGCTGTGCGGCGGACTCGTTCGCCTTGGTCTGCAGCGCCTGCTGGGCGGTGACCTGCTTGTCGTAGTCGGCCTGGGCGAGCTTCCCGGCGTCGAGCTGGGCCTTCGCGGCGTCCAGGCTCTTCTGGCCCTGGATCACGGCGAGCCGGTCGTTCAATGCTTGGGCGGTGGTCTGCTCGGTGTTCCACCAGTAGTTCTGCTGGTTGGGGTCGTCCAGCAGCTCGGGCGGGCCGCGGTTGGACAGCGACTGTGGCTGGCGGGTCTGCAGGTTGCCGTTGGCGAGGGCGCATTCGGCGTCGCCCTCGCACGGAGTGCCGGCGAACTGGCCGTCGTTGTTGAGGCTCCAGCTGTTGCCCTGGCCACCCGGGTTCTGCCCGGCGCCACCCTGACCGGCGCCGCTGCCCTGGCCGTAGCTGCCGCTGGCGGCCAGCGCGTCGAGGACGTCCTGCGCGGCGGCGGTCAGCAGCTGGCGGGCTTGGTCACCGGCCTGCTGGCCGGCCACCTGGCCGACCAGTCCAGAAACCAGGTCGGTGACCCCGCCCAGGATCTGGGCGAAGTCATCGAGGGTGGCCGGCCGAGTGCCCTGCCCGTCGCCGGCGGAGTTGCCCGCGTTGCCGCTGCCTGAACCGCTGGAGTTGCTTCCACCGTTGCCGTTGCCGGAGTTGCCGCCGGAGATACCCAGGGCCTTGAGCAGGTCGGCGACGAAGTCGTTGGTCAGGTCGGTGATCTGCTCGGCAAGTCCACCCCGACCCTGCTGTTGGCGCTGGCCCTGCTGGCCGGACTGACCCTGGCCGTGGTTGTTGTTGTTGCCGCCGATGCCGATCTGATCGAACAGGTCGGACAGGAAGTCCGACACGGAGTCACTGATCGACGCGGTCCGGCCCCGGCTGCCCCAGGGCGACCCGGTGATCTTGCCGGCCGAGTTGCGCTGGGCCTGCACCGGCCGCCGCCCCTCGCCACGGCCGTGGAAACTGTCGGTCAGCTGGTCGCGCAGCTCGTCGAGCGCCTGCTCGGTCCGCCGCCCTGCCTTGTCGCCCGCGATCCTCGACACCACCCCGGACGCGGCGTCGACGAACCGCGACAACACCTCGTCCAGGTCCAGATCGGTGTCCTGCCGCCGTGGGGTCTGGCGACCGGTGTCCTGGTTCACCGTGGCCTGGCGAACTCCACCCCTTCGCCCGATGTTCTGGGTGGTGTCGCCCCCTTCGCCGGCACCACCCGAAAGCATCTGCTCGAACGTTCCGCCCAGGGCCTGCTGCGTCTGCTGGGCGGCGTCCTCACCAGCCACCTGACCGACCAGACCCGACGCCGTGTTCACGAAGTTGCCCAGCGCCTGCTCGACGCTCGGCGTCTGCTGCTGGTCCTGCTGTTGTTGGGCGGCCTGCTGCTGTTGGCCGGCGGCCTTGGCGTCGGCCATGAACGCGTCGTAGTACAGGCCCTCCCAGTAGTCCATGTCGTCGGAGAACGGACCCGGGTCCTTCGAACCGCCCCGGTCGCCGTGCTCCCCGCTGCCGGACTGCAGCTGGTCGAACATCCCGCCCAGCGCCTGCTGGGTCTGCTGCCCGGCGTCGTCGCCGGCGACCTGGGAGACGAGGCCGGAAGCGAGGTCGGTGAAGTTGCCGAGTGCCTCGTCCACGCTCAACGGCTGCCGCTGCCCCGAACCCCCGTTGTTGCCGCCCGCGTTCACGCCGAGCAGCTGAAGCAGCTCGGAGACGAAGTTGTTGGTCAGCTGTTCGATGGCCTGGCTCAGGTTCTGTTGCTGGGTCGGCCGTTGCTGGGACTGCTGGCCCTGGCTGTTGCCGGTCGGGCGGGAGATGCCGAGCTTGTCGAACAGGTCGGTCAAGAAGTCGTTGACCGACTGGCTGATCGTCTGGCCGAGGTTGTTGTGCTGGCCGCCGCCGGTGCTCGGCTTCTGCGGGGTCTGGCTGGAACCGCCGGTGTTGCCGTTGCCGCCCTTGACCCCGAGCAGCTCGAGCAGGTCGGTGACGAACCCGTTGGTCAGCTTGCTGATGCCGGCGGCCAGCTGCTGCTGCGCGCCGCTGTTCTGGGAGCCGCCGTTTTGCCCGCCACCGCTGTTGCCGCTGCCGCCACCGAGCAGTTGCTGGAACAAGCCGGCGAGGGCCTGCTGGGTCTGCTTGCCGGCGTCCTTACCCGCGACCTGGGACACGATGCCCGCGGCCAGGTTCACGAAGTTGCCCAGGGCCTCGTCCAGGTTCGGGCGCTGCTGCGGCTTCTGCGGGGTCTGGCCCGAACCACCGCCGTTGCCGTTTGAGCCCTTGCCGACGCCCAGCAGCTGGAGCAGGTCGGTGACGAACCCGTTGGCCAGCTTGCTGATACCGGCGGCGAGCTGCTGCTGGCCGCCACCGTTCTGGCCGCTGCCGGTGTTGTGGTCAGCCGGTGGGCGCTGCTGCCCCGAGCCGTTCTGTCCGCCACTGGTGTTGGCGTCGATGCCGAGCAGTTGCAGCAGGCCGGAGACGAACTGGTTGGTGAGCTTGCCGATCGCCTGACCCAGATCGCTCTGCTGGCCGTTGCCGGTGCTCGGCTTCTGCGTGCCCTGGCTGGAGCCGCCGGTGTTGCCTCCGTTGACGCCGAGCAGCTGGAGCAGGTCGGTGACGAACTGGTTGGTGAGCTTGCTGATGGTCTGGCCGAGGTTGTTCTGCTGGGTCGGCCACTGGGCGCCCTGACCCTGGTTGCTGCTGTTGGCGGTCGAGCGGGAGATGCCGAGCTTGCCGAACAGGTCGGTCAGGAAGTCGTTCACCGACTCGCTGATCGCCTGACCCAGGTCGTTCTGGTTGGCGGGCTGGTTCTGGGCGCCACCGCCGCTGTGCGGGAGGCTGCCGATCAGGTTCCCGACGAAGTCGAGGATCCCGCCGATGAAGTTGTCAATGCCGCCGGCCGGGGAGCGGTGGTGCTTGCTCGACCAGGAAGCCGGGTCGTTCTCGAAGGGACTGTCGTGCCGGTGGTGAGGACGCTGCGCCGCCGGGGGACCGCGCCCGCCGCCGACACCGGGGTGGTGGCCGATCAGGCTGGGGTCGCGGTCGGTGCAACCCAGCGCCAGGCACACGATCGGCTGCTGGTCGCTGTCCGGTGCGAGGCTGGACCCGCCGTGGGAGATCTGCTGGGGGGAGCGCTCAGGCATGGCGAGCTGGTAGTCGCTCGAGCCGTTGCCGGCGCCGTGCTTGTCGAGCTTGTTACTGACCCGCAGCGCGGTGGACACCTGGTCGGTCAGATCGGTCAACGCGGCTCGGGTGTGGGCGCCGGCCTGCTTGCCGGCCACGCCACCGACGATCCCGGACACCAGGTCGACCACGCCGCCCATCAGCTCGTCGACCTGCCCGGCGGCGGGCGCCTTCACCGCGCCACCGCTGGAGCCGGTCTGGCGCTGGGCCGTTGGCGTATGGAACGGGTCCACCTCGGCGAGGCGCTCGTCCACCAGCCGGTCAGCCTCAGCCAGTCGGTCGGCGACGTCCCGGTCGGTCGCGGCGAGCCGGTCTGTAAGGATGCGGTCGGTTTTCGCGGTGGCGTCCGAGACCCGAGCGGTGATCTCACGGGCGGCCGGGACCACCGCCGGGTCACCGTGGGAGGTGTGCTCGGCCAGACGCTCCAACAGACCCGACACGAACTTCGTCACCGCGCTTCCGACCGAACCGGCCGTCTCACGGGCGGGCAGCGACGCGGCCCGGTCGGTGTGCTCGACCCCGGCGGCCATCATCCGCTTCGGCTCGGCGGCGGCGCGCTTCTCGGTGGCGTCGCGGTCGGCGGCGGGCTGCTTCGGCTCGGCCGCGGTCCGTGCTTGGAAGGTCGGCTCAGCCTTGCCCGGCTTGGGCTCGTCGACGCGCTTGCCGTCCGACGCCGAACCGCCACCGGCCGTGTCGGCGATCTTGTCGAGCACAGCGCTGACGAACTCGCTCACCGGGTCCACCACGGAGCGAACCACCGACTGGGCCGGAGCAGTCACGGGCTGCTGACCACCGGACTGGCCGCGCTGTGCGGCTGCCTGGCCATTGGCGTGGCCATTAGCGGAGTCGGCGTGGCCACCAAAGAATGGCCATTCCGTGGCCACCGGCGGAGTGGCCACGGGCGCGTACTGGGCGCGCAATTCGGCCAATGACCGCGCCGGCTTGGCCACGGCCGCGGCCACGCGGCCATCCAACCCCGTGGCCTGTTGGCCACTGTTGTTCACAGGTGCCGGCTTGCCTTCGCTACCGCCGAAAGTGAACGACCATTCGGAATCGGCGGCGTCCGTGTCGGAATCCGGAGTGGAGTAGCCAACCAATTGCACGGCAGCCCCGTCCGCATTCGGCTGAGCCGAATCAGAAGCGGCGTGGGCAGAGATGAATGTTGCGGCCATCCACAACATCGCGGCGCCGAGCAACAGCTTCCCGAACGACAGGGAGCCCGCCACGGACAGCAACCCGCGCAGCAGCATCGGCACGACGGCGCGTGAGCGCCTCGTGTCGACCGCGTGCGGGGTAACCATCGTGCCTACTCCTAGGGACGGCGAGCCATGTGGACACCTAGGAACGGCCAAGACTTCTGACGGAACCTTGCGCTTAGCTGCTGGAACGGTTCGGAACCAGCCACGGTCGACTTCACGTGGAGGCACATCCTCGCGGCCCCCGAGCGTTGCCCTGGAAGGTGACACGAGTCGATCCACCCTCACCCACACCAGCAGGCCGAAGGCTTCCCGCTTCGATCGACGCTAGCCACGGTCACATCACGTGGAAGCGCATCCCCGGAGCCCTTGCGGACGCCAAGTCGATCGGTCGCGCAGTGCCTAATGTACATAGAACCTCAAGCGATGTCCACCGGGTGACTGAAGTTGCCCCGCGCGGACCATATTATGTGCATAATTCAGCGAACGTTGAGTCACTGTTAGAAGCCTGCTAATGATCACTTGCGAGGGTCATCGGGGGCAACTTTTCGACTCGGAGCATGCGAACTCCATGCCGTTCTAATTTCATTTTGAGTCGTGGATGGATTTAGTTATTCGAAGTGGAATGGAGAAAGTCGACGCAAGAGCTCCCTCCGGCTAGCTGATATCACCAACTGGTTCGCATTTCGCCGGCCGGGACAGCAATTCCTGACGGTCGATCGCGGAAACGTGCGCGCTGACGATAGACCTACCGGCTTGGCCGTCGATGGCCACTCGGCCTGGCCGCCCGCGCCCGCCCAGTCGGCGTGGCCACGGTGTCGTTGCCGGATGGCCACACGGTGGCCACGGCGCCAGCCGATGACCGCGAGTGGCCACATGCCGCTCCGTGGTGGCCAACCGACGGGGTCGCGAAACTTTCCGCGGCCGCTTCGTATTGAGGACAGAAACTGGCAGTTATGCCTTCTACCTTCAGTTCATGACCTCAACCGAGCTTCCCCCCACCGCCTCCCCGGAACTGACCGGCGAGCGCGCCGACCTGGCGGCCATGCTCGCCCAGCACCGCTTCTTCCTGCGCAACACCACCCGCGGCCTGACCGACGAACAGGCCGGCCTGCGCACCACCCGCAGCGAGCTGTGCCTGGGCGGCCTGATCAAGCACGTGGCGCGGGTCGAGCGGCAGTGGGTGACCTTCATCGTGGAAGGCCCGAGCGCGATGACCTTCTCCGAGGCGGACTACGCCGAGTACGCCAACCAGTTCAAGATGCTGCCCGGCGAGACCCTGGCCGGCGTGCTCGCCGAGTACGAGGAAGTGGCCGAGCGGACCACCCGGGTGCTCGCCGAGCTCACGTCCCTGAACGCCGACCACCCGCTGCCCGAGGCCCCGTGGTTCGAGCCAGGCGCCCGCTGGTCCGCCCGCCGGGTGTTCATGCACATCATCGCCGAGACCGCCCAGCACTCCGGGCACGCCGACATCGTCCGCGAGTCCCTGGACGGCGCAAAGTCCATGGGCTGAGCTAGTGCTTCGTCAGGAAAGTTCGACGTCGTAACTGTGTCGGGTTGATCAACCGGTCGGGTGCCCGGGAGGCTGTCGCCGGAGGTGGGTGATGGCGCGACAGCCGGAGGTGTTCGTCCGGGAGCTGGACCCGGCCGAGGCTCAACGTCTGATGAAGATCGCCAGGACGGCGCGGGACCGGGTTCGGTTGCGGCGGGCGGGCATAGTGTTGGCCTCGGTGCAGGGTCGCAGCGCTGCCGAGGCGGCGGCGATGTTCGCCGCCACCGCACAGTACGCGCGGGAGGTGATCCACGCGTTCAACGATCAGGGGTTCGCCGCTTTGGACCCAAAATGGAGCGGGGGCCGACCGCGTAGGTTCGGCCCCTGGGCACGTGAGTTGATCTGTCGGGTGGCCAAGACCGCGCCGCGGCAGCTTGGGCGTCCGTTCAGCACGTGGAGTCTGACGAAACTGGTTGAGCACCTCGCCGAGCAGCACCGGGTCATGATCAGCACCGAGACAGTCCGGGTGATCCTGCGCGAGGCCGGGATCAGCTGGCAGGCGACCAAGACCTGGAAGGGCAGCCGCGACCCGGACTTCCGGGTGAAGAAGGCCCGCATTCTGAAGCTCTACGACCAGGCCGCCGCCGGGCATGTCCCCGACCGCGGGCGGGTGATCTGTGTCGATGAGTTCGGGCCGCTGAACCTGCAGCCCCGGCCCGGGCACGGCTGGTTCCCACGAGGGCGCCGGCCCGGCCGCGGGCGACCTACACCCGGACCCAGGGCGTACGGCACATGCTCGCCGCGCTCGACCTGGCCTCCGGCCAACTGTTCTACCGGTTCCGCGACCGGAAGCGATGGCAGGAGTTCTTTGGCTTCCTGCGCCAGATCCGCACTCGGTTTCCCATCGGCCGGCTGTTCGTGGTGTGCGACAACTTCTCCCCGCACCGCAAGGGCAAGGTCGCCGACTGGTGCGCCGACCACGACGTCGCGCTGGTGTTCACCCCGACCCACGCCTCGTGGCTGAACTGGATCGAGTCCGAATTCACCGCGCTGCGCTACTTCACCCTCGACGGCAGCGACTATCCCTCCCACACCGCCCAGGAAGCCGCGATCGCTGGCTACATCCGCTGGGCCAACAAACGTGCCATGCCCAAGCAACACTTCGCGGTCGGCTCCAAGATCCGCAGACCTGATTACCTACCCAGCGTTGCCTGACGCAGCACTAGCCACCTGACCTGGTCGCTCGGCGCAACGACGGCCGCACGCAGCTCCGCGAGCAGTTGCGAACCCTCGGCGACCGTGCTCCCACGCGGCTCGCGCCGCATTCTGCGCAACACCTGGGCGAGCAGGTCCGGGCGCAGCGGCCGCCCCCGAGCCGGCGCCCGGACCAGCCGCCCCAGCAGCCCCTCGCGGATCACCACCACCCCGCCGTCCTCGGGCAGGGTGAACACGAGCACCTCGGGCACCACCTGGTCGAGCGTCTGGATCAGGTCGAGGTAATGGTTGCCACGCAACCCGAGGGCGTTGTTGCGCCGCACCCGGACCCAGCACAGCTCATCCTCGGCCAACCCGAACCGGTTGGTCAGGATCGCGCGCTCGCCCCCGGTCAGCGGCCGATTCCGATGGGCGATCAGCGGAAGTGCCTCGCGCACCAGCCGGCCGACCGGCGCGGACAACGGGTTCTCGGTGAGCATCCCGATCTGTCCGGTCGTGCCCGCCCGCCAGGCCCGCGGCAGCGTCTCCCCCAGCTCGCCGGACAGCTCGGCATTCACCTCGGCCGCGCGGTCGGCCACCACTTCGGCGGCTGTGGAACCGGGCAGCGGCGGTGGCCCGCCGAGCACGTCCAGGCGCAGGTGCTCGAGTCCCCGCGTCAGCCAGGTCAACCGAATGGCGGCAGGGGTGGCGCGCCTCGTGCTCAGCAGCGCCAACCGGTGCAGCCACCGCTCGGACAGCACCAGGAACCCGGTGCCGTCCGGGCTCGGCAGACTGAACATGACCAGCGCGTCCAGCGCGCCGGCGAGGACCTCGCCGAGCTCGGTCGCGGCGAACCGCGCCAGCGCCTCCTCCGGCAGCACCCTCAGGCCCAGGGGAAGGCCGCGCACATTGAGCTGCTCCAGCTCGCCGCGCTCCGCGTCCTCCGGCACCCGGACAGCGTCGGCGAGCAGCGGCAGCGCCTCGCGCAGTAGTCCCCCGAGGTGTTCGCGCAACGGCACGGCGGCGATGAAGCCGATCCGGTTGCCCAGCCCGGCCGGCCAGCCGTGTCGCTCCAGTTCCCTGCGCAGCTCGAGGTCGGCGAGCAGTTCGGGATCCAGGCCGAACAGGAAGGCCTGGCCCAGCAACGCCCCGAGTGCCGGCCGGTCCCGGCTCGACGCGTACCAGACGTACCAGCGGACGGCCGTGGTCACCAGGTCGTCCTCGGCCAGCTCGACCTGCCGCCGGACGGCCGCCCTGGCCAGCACCACGGCGAACTCGCCGATCTTCCAGAGGTACTCCGGCCTGGACGTGATGATCTCCTTGTAGGCGCGGGGGCGCTCCGCCGAGGCCTGCTTCGCCAGCGTGCGGATCTCGGCGAACGCACGCTGGGCGGCGGCCGACACGACCGGCCCGGTCAGCTCGAAGAACGGATGCCTGAGTGCCGCCTCGCGCAGCTCGGCCAGGTAGGCCTCCACCCGGTCTCGCCATGCCGGCGGCAGCCCGGCGAGCACCTCGGCGAGGTGATCCACACCCAGGGTTCGCTCGGGGTGGCGCGCCAACTGGTACAACGCGGCGGGGTTCTCCGTCCGCAGATCGAAAAGCGACTGGGACATCAGGCCGGCGGTGGCGTTCGGTGCCGTGGCTCGCATGGCCAGAACGGCGATCACCCGCGCCTCGGCCGGGGTAAACCCGAGGTGCGCATACAGCACCGCCTCGACCGCCGCACCCACCGCGCTGGCCGGGCCGTCGACAAACAGGTGAAGCACCCCGTTCTCGTCGCGGACGTGGTCGTGCATGCCGAACGGGGCCAGCACCGGGTCGTGCGCCGGCCGGGAGAGCTGGTACCAACGCACCTTGCGCAGCAGCGGCCGGGGCAGGGGCTCGCCCCGCAACAGGCCTGCCACCAGGCCCAGCGCCGCACCCAGCACTACCTCGGGATCGTCGTGCCGGCCCGGCGGGTTGGCCGGGTCGCCGGCTTCGGCAGCCCCCGGCTCACCGGGCTGCCACGCCGGGTGGGCCACCTGGTCGGCCAGTTCGCGTCGGCCCCGGGCGCTCATCGGCGTCTCGGTGGGAGCACCGATCGAGCCGAGCGGCAAGTCCCAGCGCAGCTCCCGGACCAGCTCCTCGTCGCGGAGCAGTCCGGCCGGCAACTTGGCGGCGAACCGCTGGCCGATCGCGCGCCTGGGTGCCAGGGGGTTGGCGAGGACGTGTTGCCGCCACACCATCCAGCGGACCACCAGGGCGCGCAGTTCCTCCTCCTCGAGCTGGATGCCCTGGCGGACCGAGGCGCCGACCAGGATCTCCAGGTACCGCAGTGACCGGTCCAGGGTGCGCGGAAGGCTGAGCTGCCAGCTGCCCGCCTTCCGATCGAGCTCGCGCAGCGCCTGTCCGACCGCACGCTCGATGTTCCGCTCGGTGAACCCGAAGTTGTTGTCGCCCCGGAACAGCTCGGTCAGGGCGGCCCGTTGCCACTGCTCCGTGTAGGTGCGGAGCAGCTCCCGCCACGCCGCGAGCTCCCGGCCCGCGAAGGCTTCGTCGATCTTCACCCCGAACAGGTAGTCCGGGTGGGTGGCCAACCGGTAGAGAGCGCCCGGGTTCGCCACCGCAAGAATCCGGATCTCCGCCAACGCCCGCACGGGCAGCCAGGACTCGGCGTCGGCGGTCGGATCGGCCGCCCGCTCGGCAACCGTAGCCAGCGCATGCGCCTGCGTGCGATCGAACCCGAAGAACGCGTGCAGCAACGCCTCGACGGCCTCGTGGACCGCACCGGCGGCGTCGCACGGGTGGTTGATCAGCAGCTCGTAACCACCGCCGACGGTCCGGAAGCCGGCGGTGACGCCCAGCGGTGCCAGCTTCGGGTCCGGGATCGTCTCCCGCGGCACCGACCACTGCACCGCCGGCAGCCGCACGGGCCAGGGCAACGGCTCGTCGCGCAACATCAGCACGACCAGCACCGTCCAGGCCCGCAGGATGGCACGCGGGTCCGCCCGGCTGTCCGGCAGGTTGGCCAGGTCGACGGCCGGTGGACCGTCGGCCGACTCCCCCAGCAGCCGCACCCGCTCGCCCAGCCCGGCCAGCAGGTGGGCGAGCGCGTGGCGCTCGTCGGCGCCGAGCGGGTCCGCTTCCGACTGGAGGATCGGCCCCAGAGCGTCCTCGACCAGCGACGACCCGTGCGGAGCCTGGCCGCCCACCGCCTCCGGTTCGGTCTTGCCCGGTCGGACAACCACGATCGCCGCTGCCGCGAGGGCAAACACCGCGGTGCCGCCGCCGGTGGTGGTGGTCGGAGTGGTCATGGAAATGGTCGCCGCGCCGGCCGGGAAACTGATCAGGATCAACAGCGCCACCACCAGGCCGGTGATCAGCAATATCCGGAACACCAACCGCCGCGCGGCCGGCCGGTCGCGCAGCCAGTCGACCGCCCGGGCGGCGCCGAGCACGGCGAGCTGTGTGGCGACCACGGCGATGACGGCCGCGGCGTAGCCCCAGCCGAGCGCGAGCGCGGCCAGGCCGGCGATGGCACTGACGACGAGGTTTGCGGCGAAGACGGTGACCGCGATCTTGTCGCTGGGATGCGTGGCCTTCGCGCCCGGTGGTGGGCCGTGCCTCTGGATGATCCAGACCAGGACGGCCAGCGCGGTCACGGCCGCCGCGGTGACCACGCCGGCGACGAGAGTGCCGGCCTTGGCACACAGGTAGGTCAGGCCGTAGATGAACAGGGCGCCGTCGTCGAGCAGCAGCCCAAGCTTCTCGTAGCGGGCGCGATCGCGGATCGCGTGCCAGAGCTGGTAGCCGACGCCGAACGTCATCGACGCGCCCGTGGCGGCGGCCAGGATGGTGACCAGTGCGCCGTCCACGGCGGGGGTGACCGCCAGGTAGTAGACCAGGATGGCCAACCCGCCGACCATGGAAGCCAGACCGACCACACTCAGCCCGAGCCACCTTCTCTGCAGGGCCTTCGGGTCGCCGGTGAGCAGGTCGGCCAGCATGGTCAGGTTGAACCGGGCGGTGAGCGCCAGGTGCGCGAGGGTGAACAGGGCACCCATCGCCACCACCAGCCAGCCGTTGGAGATCGGCAGTACGTCGAGCGCGTTGGTGAAAACGCTGGTCAACCGGGTGCCGATGAGGACCGCGATGACGCCGATCAGCAGCCGCCGGACGAGCTTCCCCGTCGCGCCGGCCTCCAGCCACCGGCCCCATTTCGACGCGCGCAACGCGCCGATGCCGCCTCGGGTCAGCATCGCCACCGGCCCCACCACCCCGGCCGAAACAAGGGCCACCACCCCGCCGGCCACCGCGCTGACGAGGGCGGCGACCGTGCCGAACGTGACGATCCCGGCCCACGGCCGGTTGGTCGTGCGGAACCAGTCGATCGCCCGGGCGGCGCCGAGCACGGCGAGCTGGGTGCCGACCACGATCACCACGGCCAGGAGGTAGCCCCAGCCGAGTGCGAGCGCGGCCAGGCCCGCCGCGGCGCTGATGGCGAGGTTTACGGCGTAGACGGTGACCGCGATCTTGTCGCTCGGCCGCGGGTCCTTCGCGTCGGGCGGTGGCCCGCGCTTTTGGATCACCCAGACCAGGACGGCCAATGTCGCCACCGCCGCCGCGGTGACCACGCCGGCGACGAGGGTGTTGGCCTTGGCCCACAGGTAGGTCAGGCCGTAGATGAACAGGGCGCCGTCGTCGAGCAGCAGCCCGAGCTTGGCGTAGCGGGCGTTGCTCTCCTGCTCCAGGAGCCCTTCTCGGAACAGGTGCCAGGTCTGGTAACCGACGCCGAACACCATCGACGCGCCCGTGGCGGCGGCCAGGATGGTGACCAGTGCGCCGTCCACGGCCGGCACGACCGCCAGGTAGTAGAGCAGCACGAGCATCCCGGCGACCATCGCGACCGGGCCGAACACCGCCAGCCAGGCCCACGGCGACGCCAGGCCCTGCCGCAGGGGCTTCGAGCTGCCGGTGAGCAGGTCGGCCAGCATGGTCAGGTTGAACCGGGCGGTGAGCACCAGGTGCGCGAGGGTGAACAGGGCACCCATCGCCACCACCAGCCAGCCGTTGGAGATCGGCAGTACGTCGAGCGCGTTGGTGAAAACGCTGGTCAACCGGGTGCCGATGAGGACCGCGATGACGCCGATCAGCAGCCGCCGGACGAGCTTCCCCGTCGCGCCGGCCTCCAGCCACCGGCCCCATTTCGACGCGCGCAACGCGCCGATGCCGCCTCGGGTCAGCATCGCCACGGAACCCGACAACCCGGCCGACACCAACCCCGCCAACCCGGCCGCCGCGGCGACCCCGGAGGCCAACCCGCCGAGCCACACCACCACGGCCCACGGGTGCTCCCTGAGCCACGACCACACCTTTCGCGCGAGCGAGGACACCGACCGCACGAACCGCGACCAGCTCCGGCGAACCAACGTCGACGCCGACCTCGCGGCGTCGGTCAGGAACCCGCCGACCGCCAGCCGGTGCCGCCAGCCCAGGAACGCCGCGACCAGGCCCAACGCGATACCGCCGAGGCCCAGCCAACCCCCCCACGGCACGTGTGGGGTCGACGGCCCGGGCCTACCGGGCGTGGGCTTCTCCGGCGGGTTGCCCGGCTTGCTCCCCGGCGGCGGTGCGGGCGGCGGGGCGGGCGCCGGCGCGGGCGGCGGAGGCTCCGCCCGGACACCCGCGCCCTTCTCCAGCTGATCCGGGTCGCGCAGCCCGGAGATCGTCTTCCGGTAGCGAGGCAGGTCATCGAACCGGTCCACCAGGATCCGCCAGTACGAGTCGCCCGGCTGCGCGATCCAGACCCCGGTCCAGTCCTTCGGCGCCCGCACCCGCTGGCCGCCGATGCGTTCGTTCGGGCCGCTGAACCGGTTTCCGTTCAGCCGGTTGAACTCGGCGAACTCGCCGTCCCGATAGCCGAGGCCGCGCGCCACCGTGATCGCCCGATCCGTCCGCGCGGCCCTGAGCTCCACCCCCGGGCCGGCGGTAGGCCCGGCCCGAACCCGACTGTCGGCCGGCAGCTCGGCCGCGCCGGCCTCCCGCACGGCGACGACCTGCTTGGCCGACGCGGTGGCCGGCGCCGTACCGACCCCGAACGCGAGCGTGACACCGATGACCGCGGCCAGCGCGGCCCCGGCCGCCCCGGCCGCCCCGGCCGCCAACCGCGACCCGACCCCACCGGCCCGCATCGCGGCCAGGCCCGCCCCGGCGAGCACCACCGCACCCAACGTCGTCAACACCGGCACGAGCGCACCGGTGGTCGGCCCGGCCAGCCCGAGGACGGCCGCGAACGCCGGCGTTGCGGGCAGGAGCAACAGCGCCACCGCGGCACCGACCGCCACCACCAGGACCCGTACCACCCACCGGCCGGGCCCCGACCGCTCGCGGCCGGCCATCCGGTGGAGCAACCAGCTCACGCCCAGCGTCGCGGCTTCGGCGGCGACCACCGCCGCCCCGGCCGCCGGATAGCCACCGAGCCGGTGCGCGAGCAGGCCGGCAACCACTCCGACCAGCGAGATCAGCGCGGTGAAGCCGAAAGCCCGGCGGGCGGTGCTCCCCTCTGTCGGGGGTGGGCGCGGCCGGAGTGCCCAGGCAATCCCCGCGACGGCCAGCGCGGCACCCACCAGCCCGAACAAGCCCGGTGCGAGCAGGAACAGGGCGTTCAACCCGTATGCGGCGAGCGCCAGGTCGTGCAGCAGCAGGCCGACGGTTTCGTGCGCCTGGCTCTTCTCCCGTCGGCGGACGTCCTCGCGGAACATGTGCCAGGTCTGGTAGGTCACGCCGAGCCCCATCGACGCCATCGTGGCCATCGAGATGACCACGCTCAGCGTGCTACCCACCGGGTTGCCCAGGCTCAGGTCCAGCAGGCTGAACCCGATGCCGATCACCGTGGTGACCAGGCCGGTCAACCCGATCAACCACCACCGCGCCCGGGTCCGGTCCGGCACCGGCTGGCGGGTCCAGGCGGTCGTCGCCTCGGGGATCTCGTAGTGCACGGCGGTCGTCGCGTGCGCAACCGCCGTGAACACCGCACTCGCCACGACGAAGAACACCGCGCCCGTGACCGCGCCCATGTTGGTGTTCACGCTCACCAGCCGGGTCAGCGCGACCAGGGCGAACAGCCCGGCCACCGTGGCCTCGGTCAACCCGGCCGCCCAACGCGTCTGCCGGAACGACCCGACCATCCCGCGCACCAACTGCGCGAGCGCCCCGACGGTCGCGGTGAACACCGCGGCCCCGACCCCGCCGAGCAGCCCGGCCGCGAGCACCGCCGCGGTGCCCAGGCCCATCAGCGCCAACCAGCCACCGCGACCGACGCCGGCCAACCACGCCGCCAGCCGCCCGATCCCGCGCCGGGCCGTCCCGGTCGGCGCGGCATCCGGCTCGACCAGGCTGATCTCGACCCCGTTGGCCACGTCGAAGATGGCCAGCTCGCCGGCCGCCTTGGCCACCGCGATCGCCGCGTCGAGGCCGGCGATGTTGCGCGACGGCTCCAGCCACAGCCAACCGTCGTGCAGCCAGGCACCCAGGTACACGTCCCGGTCGCGGAACAGGTCCCCGTGCGCGGCCAGGTAGCCGTCGATGATCCGGCGCAGCGTGGCCGGGTCGTCGAACACCCACTCCGGGAACATCGCGGTGTACCCGGCGACGGCGACCATGTAGCCGCCCCGAGGGGCTCGGCCGGTCACCGGCGACCAGCTGAAGCCGTGCTCGTCACCCGCCGCCCGCGCCGGGTGCCGCTGGCCGCGCCGGGTCGGCGCCCGGATCACCCCGGCGCCGCGCAGCGGCCGGATCCCGGCAAGCTGGGCCAGCACCGCCCGCTCCGGCACCTCGAGGCCGGCGACGCCCCTGCCGTGCGCGCGGGCCTCCTCCCGATCCCGGACCAGCCGCCGGTCGTCCGGGGTCACCGAGGCGTAGCGGCGCGCCACCACCGGATCGGTGACGATCAGCCGCCCGGTGACCCAGTGCAGCACCCAGGTCCCGAACGGCCGCAGCACGAACCGCAGCCCGGGCAGCTCCACCAGCGTGATGCCCTCCGGGGCGTTCGACCACGGCCCGCTGGAGGTGACCTCCCTGGCCAACCCGAGCGCCCGCGCCAGCCGGATCACCTGGCGCACCAGCCAGCGCTGGAACAGGCCAGGTTCGGCCGGCCGGCCGTCCCGCCCGATCGCCAACGGCCCTTCCGCCTCGGTCGGTCCTCGGGTGGTCCGCGCGCCCCGCAGCGCCCTGATCAACCAACCGGCGGCATGCCGACCGCCCAGGACCAGCGCGACCGTGACCAGCGTGACCGGGTCGAGGAAGCCGACCGCCGTGGCGGCGACGCTCAGCCCGAACAGCCGCGTGGGGAACCGGCCGACGGCCGGCACGATCGCCATCGCCAACCCGCTCAGCAACGCCGCAACCGGCCCGCCGGCGTGCACCAGCAGCAGGCCCGCGCCGAACGACGACAGCGCCCAGCGCACCCGCCACACCGGCCGCAGCCACCTGGCCACCCGGCCCCACCACCGCACGACCGCGGCCACACCCGCGACCGCGGCCCCGAGCACCGGCACCACCGGAAAATGAGCGCCCGCACCCAGCCAGAAGCCCCCGGCGAACAACAGCCCGGCGGCACCCAACAGCCCGGAAACGACCGCCGCGATCCTGGCCAGCCGGGGCCGCACTCCCCTGAGCGAATACCCGGCCTTGACCGCCTGCCGCGCTAGGCGATGGCCGGTGTACTCACCGACGACGTCCACCAGGTTCGGCCCCACCGCGCGGCCGGAATCGCGCACTGTGACGGCCCTGGTTCCCCGGGGGGCTTCGGTGCCGACCCAGTCGCCGTCGTAGTACCGCATGCCGTCGGCGGTCTTGACGGCGTAGATGAGGTGGCCGCCGAAGCCTTCATCCCGGATCCACACGAACAGCCCGGTGCCCACCGGAGCATCCGCCATCTCCCGGTCGAGTTCCTCGGCTGTGATCAGCCTGGTCCGCCCGTTGTACTTCTCCTCCAGCCGCTCCTGCAGCTTCGCCGTGTCCTGGTCGTTCCGGTTTGCTGGCCGCACGTCGGACGGATTGACCTCGCCCGGCTGGTCGGCATCGGCGCGAGCCTCGGCCTCACACCCGCAGTTGTTGTGCGCACCCAGCGGCGGATCAGAGGGATCGAGGGCGATGTCAGCCAGCCAGCCGTCGCCGGGGTCCGCCCAGGCTTCGTCCCAGATCGGCTCCGTACCGTTCCCCAAGTCCTCGTCGATTTGCGGCTGGCTAGGTCCGTCCTCATGGTCGGCGACCCACTCGGCCATCCATTCGAGGCGCTCGGCCAGTCTGTTCCGCGCCTCGGTGCTCGAGACGGCCGCGAGCAACCGGTCCCGCAGCTCGAGTACGGCCCGGAACTGCGACGCGACGCCCTCGTCGGTAAGTTCGCCGAAGGCCCCGCGAATGTCGCGCAGGCTCCGGAAACTCGACGCCGGGTCGGCGAAGGCCCCTCCCATAACCTTGTCCAGATCCACCTGGACCACGTCGCCACCGGCGCTCACCCGCAGGTTGTCGAACTCGATGCCGTCCAGGTCGTCCAGCGCGAACACGATCCCGAACCGGCTCTGCACCTGCTCGTGGAGCGGGCCGGTGGCGTACTCGTCTTCGGTGAGTTCTCGACTGCCCTCGAGGTACGCGCTGACCCGGACCCATTGACCGGCCTCGACCACGACCCGGCCGTCGGCATCGGTGATCGGCACCGCGGTCCGGGCCAGCCAGGTCCGCACCGTGGGCACACCGGCGGCCCGGTACACGTTCGCCCCGTCGACCGCTCTGGTCTGTTGCTCGGACGATTCGCCGCTGTACACGACCAACGCGTGGCCGTCCGCGTCGCGGACCATCGAAACGTTGCGTCCGTCGGACCCGAGTTCGGGCTCGATGAGATCCCCGGTCTCGGGATCGATCTCGGCGTTGTCCGCCACGTACTCGGCCCACTCCTGCTCGGACATCAGATCCGTCAGGTTCAGCGACCGCTCGTAAGTCACCGGGCCGAGCTCGCGTCCGCCCGGGCCGCCGCCGAATGCCCCGCCGACCGCGGCCATGCCCAGCTGCACCGCGAGGTGACCGTCGAGATGCGCCACCAGTCCGGCGATGGACAGCAGGACCGCCATCGCTCCCACCCGCAGCACGCGCCGGCCAGTTGGGGTGGCCATCCAGTCCCGTGCCCGCTGCCACCAGCCACGCAACGAGGACGAGGTGGAGCCGTGATCGGTGCCGGTCGGCGGCGACGTGCCGGATGCGGTGCGCCCGGTGCTGGGCGCCCTGCCTCTCGCCTCGGTGATCTCGCGCACCAGGGCCGCGCGCAACTCGAGCAGCTCGGCGGCCTTAGCGAGTTCCCGCAGCACCTTCTCCAACTGCTCACGCACCGGGCCGACCAGCCGCTCGTACCGCCGCTGGTCCGCCTCGGCCTGGCGGCGCCAGCTGACACCTGGGTTCCGGCCGGGACCCTGCCGCCGGGTCGGGAGGTGCACGCGGCGCTGGGCGCCGCCGTCCACCGAGGCCCGCAGGGCGGCCAGCCTCCGCCGCAGCTCGGTGACCCGCTGTTCCAGCTGCTCGACCTGACCCTGTGCCTCGGCGAGTTGGGCGTGGGCCTGGGTCTCCCGCTGAGTCCGCGAGTTCGCCAGCCGTTTCTTGGTGTGCTCGACCCAGATCTGCGTCGGAACGGCCGGGAGACGGGTCCGCGGCATGTCCCCGTCCTTGTTTCGGGCGAACTCCCAGATCAGCCGGATGTCGTGGACGTCGACCGGCTGGTGTGGCTTGTGCGGTGGCGGCGGCTCGGGGCGACCGGGCTCGGCGTGGGTGTGCCGCGCGTCGCCGGCCGGGCCGATCACCGGGTCCGGCCTCGCCCCGTGCCCGACCTTGTGCCCACCGATGTGCTCGACCGCCTGCCGGACCGGTTTGGTGGGCACCTCGCCAAACCCGGCCAGGCCGAGGTGGTTGAGGGCGAGCACCACTCCGGCGATCAGCGCGACGGCCTTCGACCTCATGATCCCAGGGCGTTTCGACCGCGGCGTGGAGGGCGGGTGCTCGTTGCCCGGTCGCGGGGAGGTAAAGGTCGGCTCGGGGGGCGGCGCCGGTTTCTTGGGCACGGTGACCCGCACCCGCGTCCCGTGAACGGTGACCGTGACGGTCTCGGTCAGACCGCGCTCGAAAGCATCGAGCGAGCGCAGCGCGCGGGTGAGGCGGATCCGGACGTGGCGCTGCCATTTCTCCGACGCTTCGAGCGACAGGTCCGCGTGACGTTCCCGCAGGGCCTCCATTGCGGCGCCGAGGTCGGCGTCGATCCGAAGCTCGATGCGGTCCACCGGGTCAAGCGGGCTGGTTCCTCGGTGCGGTCGCGGGATCGCCTCGATCACCGGGGCACTCGGGTCCGGCTTGGCTACGATCACCTGCCCCCACTTGACGATCTGCCCACCCACATACACCGCGGGGAGATGCGTATCGATGACCACCGGCTCGACCAGCCCGGCGGCCGGCTCAGCCGCCACCACGTCGACGTGCAGCGTGGAGTCGATGGGGTGCGGGCTACCGATCGGGTCGCGTACCACGACGCCGAGCCTTTCCAGCTCACCGAGGGCGTGGGTCAGCTCCGGCACCTGGTGGCCCTGCGCGGTCGCGTAGCGGTCGGCAAGCCAAATCTCGGTGGCCAGCCCGGCGAGCAGCTCCGTCTGGTGCTCGTAGACCGGGTCGGTCTCCGACAGGGAGACCCGCTCCGCACCGTCAGCCTCTCGATAGTGGCGCAGGATCGGGTACCGGGCGACCGTGGCGAGGAGCTTCTCCTCGGTTGTGCCGAGCCGTTCCACCAGCCGGTCCAGGTCGACCGACCCTCGTTCGTCGCCGTACTCGTGCAGCTTCCGGTAGATCTGCTCGCGCAGCTCGTCCAGCTCTCGTTCACGGCCGGCCGCGGCGTCAGCGGCCGCGTCGATCTCAGATTGCTTGGGCAGCCGGGTGGGCGGCGGGATGCCGGACTGGTTCTTGGCATCCGATTCCGGCGGGGGGCGATGTCCGCTGGTGTCCACACCGGTGTTCGTCCTGGTGTCGCTCGCCGGGTCGGCCGGGGTCCGTCTGCCGCCGGGTGCGCCGCCGTGGCCGGAGGCGCCGTTGCCTCCGGCGCCGGCGCTCTCACCGGTGGGCCGACCGGGATCGGGACCGGGCTGGGGAGCGCTGTCCCGGGTCCCGGTGGGGTTCACCGCACCGCGCTTGCCGTTGGCCAGCTCGATCCACCGGAGCCGGTCGCCACTGGTGGGGCGAGCGGGATCGTCACCCGCCGCTGGTCGGTTGCCCACCAGGGGCGGGTGCTCCCCTTCCGGAAGGACGTCGGCGGGACCGCTGTGGGAGGTCCTTCCGGGTTCGTGGACGAGTGCGGCGCGCACATCGGCAGGCGGGGTGGTGCTGACCGAGCCGTCGTTGTCGTGGTAGCGGACCTGTCCGTTGGCGTCCTTCTCCGCATACAGCATGTGCGAGTGGCCGACCGGGTTACCCTCGGCATCCTTCGCCCAGGTCCACACCACCACGCGGGTCCCGGCGGGCGCGTTCCGCAACCGCTCGTGGAGCTGCTCGCCCGACATCTTCTGGAACACCCCGCCAAGGGTCGCCTCCAGGTACTGCCGCACGGCGAGGGAGTTCTGCTCCTCCGGCGTGGCCGGTCCGGCGGTCCTGCCGGTCTCGGTGAGGTGCGCGTACACGCACACCACGCAGTTGTCCTCCGGCCCGAGCCCGCCGAGGAACCCGTCGCCGGTCTCTTCCACGAACCAGTTGCCACACACCTCGGAGCACGAGTAGTGCGGATCGTCGGCCAGCCCCGCCCGCAGCTCCGACTCGGAAATGCCGAGCCGCCGGGCGACGTCCTTCAGGGACGCAATCGGCAGCCCGTCCATGGCCAGACCGGTGCGGCGGGAAAGGCTGTCAGAAACCACCGTGAGGAACTTCTGGGCCAGGGAGAACCGCCGCAGGTTGCTTATCTCCGGACGGTCCGCCAGCCTCTGGTACGCCTCCCAGGTTTCCCGGAAGCTGGCGTCCTTGCTAAGCCCGAGGACCTGGTAGGCGTGCAGCTTGCTGATCAGGCCGCCGACACCGTGCGAGGCGATCGTCTGGCCGACCTGGGCGCCCCGATCCAGCACCGAGGCGGTCCGGGTGAAGGCATTCGCCGCCTTGCCCCCGACCCGCGCACCACCCCAGCGGGCCACTTTGGCCAGGTCGCCGGTCAGTTCCGCTCCCTGTCGGAGCAACAGCCGGCCGACACCTCCCCACATCCGGTACGGGGCCATGGTCAGCTGGAACGGGAACTCCAGCACCCGGGCGGTCGCGTTCAGACCGCTGGCCCAGGCATTGAGTCGGCCGGCCCGCGCCAGGCTGGCCGCTCGTGCGGCCCCTACCGCCATCGCCGCGCGCTCGCCTTCCGCGATCGCCGCGCCGGCCGCGGAGGCGGCGCCGATCCGGAAGACGGCGCCGGCCCCGCCCAACACCACGGAGGGCACGGTCAAGTCGTCGAGCAGGGTCTCCACGGGATGGTCGGCGTAACCGGAGTAGAGACCGTCCCGCCAGGAACCGTGCAGGACCTTCGACCAGTCGCCCTGGGTGACCACCGGCTTCCAGCGGTTCCACAGGTTCTGGCCGGAGACGGCGAACAGCCCCGTGAACGGGCGTCGGCGGGCGTAGGCCTCCGCGCCGCTCTCCCCCGGCAACGGCGCCGAGAAGATCTCACCCGGGTTGGCATACCAGTCCACCCACTCCTGTGTCGCCGAGCCGGTGAGCATGCCGATGCCCGCTCCGGTGTTGGCGATGAACTTCGCCGACCACGGCCCGAAGGCCCGCAGTGGGGCGTTCTCCGGGAGAGAGTCCTTCTTGTCCGTCGGAATTCCCGTCGCGCCGACATCCGCTGGGGTCAGCCCGATCGCAGCCAGGTCATTGGCGGTCACGCCCCAGTTCTCCAGCTCTTGCTGGTTGATCGAGTTCGGCGACTCCAGCAGGAGCATGGCGGAGGTCTTGAGCACCGAACCCACCCAGTGGCCGCCCTGTTGCCAGACTCCCGGCACGGCATTGTCGATCTCGTTCCGCATCGTCGCGGCATCGGCCGGGGAGAGGTAGGCCTCGGACTTGGCGAACTCGGCGGCGAGCCGGGGGTCGTCGTACAGCATGTCCCGCAACTGGCTGCGGAACATCTCGTGGCGACGCGCCATGTCGGCCTGGTTCCCGGTGGTGGGAATGTCGGTGATGGCCTGCTCGATGTCCGCCATGCTGCCGAGGTAGTCGCGTTGCCAGGTGTCGGGCGTGTAGTAGGCGGCGACGGTGGCCTTCTGGTCCGAGGTGAGCCTGCCCCAGACGACCCGGCCGTACCCGACCACGCCGCCGGGGAACATCGGGAGCTGGATCGCGGCGGCCTGGGCGAACGTCACGTCCGGCATGCCGGTGGAAGGCAACCGCAGGTCACCCAGCCGGTTTCCTTGGGCGCGCACTTCCGGGTCCCGGGTGATCGCGTTGTAGTTCAGTGCCGCGAGCCCACGCAGCGGCTGCAGCGTCGAGGCCAGGCGCACCTGGTTGGGGTCCTTCGAAGCGCGTAGCTGGGCACCCAACGCGTCGATCTTCGTCAAGTCGGCGTCGGCGGCATGTGCCCGGCCTGCGAAGGGCCCATCGCGGGAGGCGTCGGCGAATGCGAGGTCGAGCGGACGCAGCTGGTTCTGAGCGGATTGCGCGCGCTGTTGCAAGGGACGGAGCGCGGTATCGATCGCCCGGCTCTCCGCCGCGATCCCCCGGTACTCCGCGTTCAGCCGGCCGGCATCCGCGGGGCCGGCCTGGGCGGCCAGCTTCTGGTAGGCGGCATACCGCCTGTTCAGCGCGGCGATCCGGGGTTGCAGGCTCAGCTCCGCGTTGTTCGCGATGCTGTAGTCCCTCAGCCGGCCGCGCACCACGTCCAACGCCGCCTGCTGGCGCGCCTGGGCGACTTGGTTGGCCGGCAATCGGATGTTGGTCCCTTGCCCTCGGCCTGGTTGGTACTTCAACAGGGCGTCAACCAACTTGGGATCGGCGGCCAGCTTGGCCTGTAGGTCACCGATGCTGGGCGGCACCCAGGTGGCCTGATCGATCCCGTCGAGGACCTGGCGGGCGGCGGACCACTTGTCGAGCAGGCCCGGTGCCTTTGCGTCCAGCGCGGAGATCCGGGCTCGCAGCGACCTGTTCTCCGCCGGGCTCACCCGACCGTCGGCCCGTGCCGCGCTGATCGCGTTGATGACTGCGTCGACCTGTGGCTTCAGGCCCGAGTACTGCGTGCTGAACTTGCGGTCGTCGCGCTGCGCGGCCAGGTAGAGCAGGCTCGCGGCATCCCGTTGGCCCTGTGAGATGGCCGGCAGGATGCGCTGATAGGCCTTCTTTTCCTGGTCGGACAACCCGGCCAGCGCGGCGGCGGTGAGGGGCGGCAGCGGGTCGTTCGGCCCGAGGCCGAGCTGGGTCGCCATCGCCCGGTCGGTGGGGCTGCCGGTGGACGGTCGCAGATAACCCGGATCGGTGACGATCATCCAGGGCGCGCCCGGGTCGCCCTTCCAGCGGAATCCGCCGGCGTTCGCGCCGGTACAGCCGCCGCCGTTGCCTGCGCCGGGCTGGCAGCTACGGGCCTGGTCGCTGCCGTCCGCGTTCCCGTAGATCATCGCGTCACGGCAGTTCTGGCCGGTGCATCCGGTGGGCTTGCCCTGGCCGTCGAAGCCCGCGCAGGTGCCGCCCCCGCTGCCGGTCCGGCACACCACCCCGCCGCCGTTGCCGTGGGCGTCACCGGCGTACTGAGTGATCTGACAGGCCGACCCCTTCGCCCCCTGGCAGTTCTCCGACTTGGGCTGGGCACCGTTGGGCAGCCGCTGGGTGCCGGGGTCGGTCTGGCAGTTGCCCTCCGCCGCGCACCAGGTGTACCCGGGGCGGTCGGCGGTCGGGCTCACCTGTCCACCGACGCCGTCCGTGTACTCGGCCGCAGGCGCCCCGTTGGTGGACGGCAGGTAGCAGGTCCCGTTGCAGACGATGTTCCCGCCGTGACCGTGCGCGTCATTGCCGACAAACGAGGCCGTGCCCTCGCCGGCGCGCTGTTCGAAGTTCTGGCCGTCGGGGCCGGACCAGGAACACCCACCCGTGCAGCGGCCCCTCGGCAGCTGGCCCGAGGAACCGGCGCTGGACATCTGGGCATCCGGCGCGGGGCCCTCGCCGCTGTTCCCGGCAACGCTGAACCCACCCCCCTCGGCCGGGAAGTACTGGCACGCGGACTGGCAGGTGATCATCGCGGGGTTGTCCCGCGCGTCCCGGCCGACGAACCTGCCCTGCGGCAGCGTGTCCGGAAGCCCATCCTGGCGGCCAATGGCGAATTGGTCGCCGTTGCGGGCGCCGCCCTGGCAATGGATAGCGAAGCAGGTCATGCTGGCGGCCCGGCCAGCCGAGTCCATGGTGATGAAGGTGGCCTTCGACCCGAAGACGTTCATGGTCGGCAACGACGAGTCCGGGTCCGAGCTGGGGACCGGTTTGAACATGGTCGCCGGCTTGTTGGCGATCCAGCGCTGACCCTCCCTGGTGGTCCCGGCGCAGGCGATGTTGCAGCTGAAGCTCGCCGCGTGCCCGGCGTCGTCGCGTGGGTGCGCGATGATCACCGAGGTGTCCGGCACGCTCGGTGTGCCCGCCTTGGGGGGCTTGACTCCCAGGTTCTTCAGGGCATTCGACGTCGTTTCGTGCGGGCCGGGGGTGTGGAACTCGTCGCCCTCCCGGAAGTGGCCGCTGCACACCCCGGTGCAGCCGGCGGTGCCGCTGCCGTTGCGCTTGCGGGACACCGTCGCGGCGGTGGAGTTCTGCCCGCTCGAGTGAACGGTGTCCGCCCGCTTGGGGTTCTTCGGGTCGACCAGCCGGTTGTCGCAGCTCAGACCGCCGTGAAGGCTACAGGTGGAGAAAGACCCGTCCGGCGCCCTGACCGTCGGCGTGATGCCCGCGCAGTTCATCGCCTTGCAGCTGGTCTGGTAGGTGTGGCCCTTGCCGTCGTGGATCACCAGATTGCAGCTCAGGCCAAGGCCCTTACCCGAGCAGCTGCCGTCGACCCGTCGCTCGCCCGGCTCCAGCTTCGGGTTGACCTGCTGCTCGGGTGCGGCGGTGCTGGATGCGGGGCCACTGGGTTGCACCGGCCGATCCGGGACATAACCGGTCACCACCAGGTCGTTGGCGCAGTGGCCGTCACCCGAACAACCGGCGCTGGGCCGGCCGTCCGCGCCGACTCCCGCCGAGGCCCCGCAGCCGCCGCCACGCGCTCCGCCACCGGAGCAGGTCGCCCACGCGTACCCGGAGTAGGTGCCGTCCCCGTCGACGTGCCAGGCACCGGACGCGGCGGCGTGCGCGGAGAAGCCGGTCTCGCAGTTCGACGCACCGGAACAGCTGGCGGCGGCCGACGCGTTCCCCGGGGCCGCCTGGGCCTGGGCGCTGACCATGACGTGCCCAATGCCGGTCTTTCCCTTGCCCGACCCGGAGGCGTGCGCGCGTCCCCAAGCACCATCGGCTGCCGCCGAGGCCGATGCCGAGGCACGGTAGTCGCACTTCACGCCCGGGCTTCCGGAGCAGGCCGCGCCGGCGACCGCGCCGGCCGAGTCGGCACCGGCCTGTCCCCCGGTGTCGCAGTGCTGGTTCGCGCCAGCGGTGCAGGAAGCGGAGAAGTCGGCCGTGTTGCCACCCGAGCGGGCCTTGCCCTCGGCATGGGACCGGCACCCGGATGATCCGGTGCAGCCCGCGCTGACCTGGGGGATGTCGTCGGCGACCGCGACCGCCGTCTGTGCCGCGCAGTGCGCGCCACCACAGGTCGTAGTAGCCGAGTTGCCCGGCGCGGTGGACCGACCGCTGACCTTGCACGCGCCGGAGTCGCTCCGGCACTCGACGCCGGCCTGCGCCGAAGCATTGCTCGCCTTGTTGCTCGGGGAATAGTCGGCCGATGCGGCGGCCGAGACCTGGGCCTGGCAGGCGGTGCCGACCGGGCAGTTGGACGTCACGGTCGTGGTGCCGGCCTTCTTGCCGCTGATGCCGGCGGCGCCGGTGAGCTGGCCGGCACAGCCCTGGGGGCAGTCGAGCTGTGCACTGGTTGAGCCCTCCGCGGTGGCACCGGCGAGTGGCTTGGCGTTCTTGGCCGGGCTCGCCGGGATGTTGCTGTGACGGGGGTCCGCGTCGGTGACCGCATCGCTGCCGACCGAGCAGCCGCCGGTGCAGGTGGCGGCGCTGTGCGAGGTGGCCGTCCGGGCGCCGGCGGTGACACTGGTGTCGCCGGAGGCGCTGGCCCTGCAACCGTCCCCGGCACACGACGCGGCGGAGGACGACTGGGCCAATGTGGCCGGGACCGCCGAGGCGGGCTTGCTCTGTTGTGCGGTCAACATGTCGGCAACCACCTGGCCCGAACCGGCCGTGGCGCCCGAGGTTGCCTGGCAAGCACTCGTGGTGGTGTCGCAGGTCGCGGTGGTGGTGCCGGTACTCGTCGGGGGGCCTCGGGTGCCCTTGCCGCCGTTGGCGTGGCCGGTGCCGGTGAGTCCGGTTGCCGAGCTTTGCGGGGAGCCCTTACAAGCGGTGTTGCCGTCGCAGTTCAGGGTTGCCCATGCGGTGCTCCAGCTGGAGGCGCCGGGGACGCTGGTGCCGGCGGTGGCGGCGGAGGACCCGGGGGCGGTGGCCGGCTGGTCGGGGTTCTGCCCCGGCTGGCCGGGCTCGCCGTTGCCGCCCTGGGAAGCCTTGGCGCCCTTGCCGTTCTTGCCGTTCTTGCCGGTCCCATTGCCCTGGCCACCGCTGTCGCCGAGCCGGGTGTTGGTGGTGATGGCGTTCCGGGTGGGTTGGTCCTGGACCATCGGCTTGATGGTGTTGGCGTCGGGGGCGGTGGAGGCGGCGCCGTTGATGACCGCGGTGCAGGTGCCGCCGGTGGTGCCCGAGCAGGAGCCTTCGGCGCGGTTGCCTCGGGCGTCCTTCGAGACGGTCGGGTTGGTGGCTAGGACGGTGCCGGTGAGCTTGCCGCCCTCGCCGGTGAGTTTGCCGCCGATGGTGGAGGCGACAGAGGGGCCGGTGCCGAGCCGGGCGGTGTTCACCGTGGCGTCGTTGCCGGCGTAGGTGAGGGCGGCGCCGGGGCCGGTGGTGGCGTTGGACAGGGTCTGCACCTGGCAGGTGGTGCCGCCGTCCTCGCAGGTGACGGTGCCTTCGGAGGTGCGGGGCTTGCTGGGGCCGTCCCAGGCGGCCGCCGCGGTGCGGGCGGTACCTCCGCAGTTGCTGGTCCGGCAGTCGATGCTCGCCGACGCGCGGGAGGTGGAGGTCGGGCCGGAGGTGGGCTGGCCCGGGAGGGGCTTGCCGGTCTTGGGGTCGAGCTTCATGTAGTCGGGGGCGGAGGAACCGTCCGAGCTGGTCTGGCCCAGGCAGCCGCCGCCCCGCACGGTGCACTCGGCGGTGTCGGAGCTGCCCCGGCGGTTCTCCGAGACGCTGGTGTCCAGGGCGGACGTCTCGGCGTGGGACTTCCCACCGCAGGTCTGCGCGTTGTCGCAGCGGATCTGGGCGTCGGCGTGGGACTCGCTGACCACACCGGCCGGGACGGCGGTGCCGTCTTCGCGCGTCTTGGCCTCGCGGAAGGCGACGGTCGTCTCGGCGGCCGAGCCGCAGGTTCCTCCCGTGCCGTGGACCTCGCAGCGGGTGACGCCGTCGCTGTCGCGGGTGCCCTTGACGTCCCCGGCGGCGTCGCCGGAGGTGGCGCCGGACTCGTTGGCCTTGCAGTCGGTCGACTTGCAGGCCAGCACGGCGGTGGTCTTGCTGGTGGCGGTCAGGCCCTTGCCCAGCTCGGCATCCGGCCCCGCGGCCTGGATGGTGTCGGAAACAGGGTTGTCGACGGTCGAGCTGGAGTCGTTGGCGCAGCTGCCGGTGGTGCCGCCGGCGGTGCAGCCGTGGTGGGCGTCGGTCTTGCGGGTGGCCTTCTTGCCGTCGACGCTCGCCGTGATGGTCGCGGCGGTGGCGGTGTTGGCCTTGCCGGTGCAGCCCTTGGCCTCGTCGCAGTCCACCGAGCTGTGCGCGAGCGCGTCCTCGCTCAGCCCGGAAGCGGAGGTGCAGGTGCCGCCGGCGACCTCGCAGCGAGCGGTGCCGGTGTGGGTGCGGTTGTCAATGTTGGTGCGAGCCGGGGTGGCCGGGACCGCGGCCTGCCCCGTGGCCGGGTCCGCGGCCACCGCCGGTATTACCGGAGTGGTCTGGGTGGTGTCGGTCTTGCCGTTCGCGGTGCTGGTGGCGTTGCCCTTGCAGCCGGTCGCGCCCTGGGCGCACCGGGCCTTGGCCTCGGCCGCCTCGGGGTCGACGCCGGCCCGCACGGTGGTGGTCGTGTCGCAGCCGATCGTGGCGGCCTGGCAGTGGGCCTTGCCGGCGGCATCGCCGTTCTGCTTGGTCGGACTGGTTTCGACGGCGCGACGGCCGGTGGAGTTGTTGTCGCAGATGCCGTTGCGGGTGTTGCAGTCCGATCCGGCCTCGGCGGCGTTGGCGAAGCCGGCCAGGGCGCAGTCCTTGGTGCACGCCCCGCTGCTCTGGGATGCCGAATCCGGACGTTTTCCGTTTTCTGTGCATCCGTTGCGTGCCTGACAGAAGGTGTCCGCGCCCTGGCTGTCCGCCGTGGCGGAGGTGTTGCACGCACCGACGCCGCAGGTGATTTGGGCGGTGGTCTTACCGGCCTTCGCGCTGGTACCGCAGCCCTTGGTCGGGTCGCAGGACGCGTTCGCGGCTCGGTCGCCGGCCTTCGACGAGGCGGCGCAGCCGGAGACGCCGAGCAGGCAGAGGCTCTGGTCCTGTTTCAGCTGGCCGGTCTTGGCGTCGATCGCGGCGGTGGAGCACTGCGCGAACGCCCCGTCGTTGGAGCACACGGCGCCGGCGCCGTCGCGGCCTGGGTTCGCCTGCGCCGCGGTGTCGTAGCCGGCGGCTTGGCGCAGCTCGGCGGTCTGCGCGTAGACGGTGTCGCGCTGAGTGTCGTAGGCCGTGGTCTGCTGGTCGTAGGCGGCCTGGGTGATCTTGCCAGCGGTGAGCTGCTTCTTCGCCGCGTCCAGCTTGGTCTTGGCGGTGCCCAGCTGTTGCTGGCCGGTGACCACGTCGTTGAGCAGCTGGGCGTCGTACGGGTCGAGCCGGGCGGCGGATTGGTCGGCCTTGGCCTGCAGCGCCTGCTGGGCGGCGGCCTGCTTGTTGTACGCGGCCTGCGTGATCTTGTGCGTGGCCAGTTGGGACTTCGCGGTGGCCAGGTTCCGCTGGCCCTTGATCACGGCGAGACGGTCGTTCAGTGCCTGCTGGGTTTCGTTGTTCGGGTCCTCCAGCAGCGGTGGCGGGCCGCGGTTGGACAGCGACTCGGGCTGGCGGGTTTGCAGGTTGCCGTTGGCGAGGGCGCATTCGACGTCGCCCTCACACCGCGTGCCTGAGAACTGGCCCTCGTTGTTCAGGCTCCAGTTGCTGTTGGCGCCGTTCTGCCCGGTGCCGCCTTGCCCCGCGCCGGCGCCTTGGCCGTAGCGGCCGCTGGCTTGCAGGGCGTCGAGCACCTGCTGGGCGGCGGCGGTCAGCAGCTGGCGGGCCTGCTCACCGGCTTGCGGTCCGGCAACCGATCCGACCAGGCCGGAAACCAGGTTGGTGACCCCGCCCAGGATCTGGGCGAAGTCATCGAGCGTGGCCGGGCGCTGGCCCTGGGTCTGGCTCTGGCTCTGCCCGCCGCCGGACTGGTTTCCGGAAGCGCCGCCGCCGATTCCCAGGTCGTGCATGAGGCCGTCCACGAAGTCGTCGGTTCGCTTCTCGATCCGCTGCTTAAGGGCGTCGCTGGCTTGTTGGCCGGCCGTCTGGCTCTTGCGCCCGTTTACCAGGTCGAGCAGGTTGGACCGGAAATCATCGATCGGATTTGCTCGGGCGCCCCGCGCGTCGCTGGCTCCGCCCGCTCGGGCCTTACCGCCGTGACGGCCGAGGTTGCCGAAGACGTTGGCCAGCAGGTCATCGATCATCTGCCCCAAGCCGCCCGACCGGACACTGTTCCGCGAATCGCGGTTGCTCGCCGGGGCCTGCGCCTGGGCGGCCGTGGCGCCACCGCCCGACCGCGGGTGGTTGAAGAGTTCGCCGAGTGCCTCTTGGGTTTGCTGTCCGGTGTCTTTGCCGGCGACACCGGAGACCAGGTTGGCGGCGAGGTTGGTGAAGTTGTTCAGCGCTTGTTCCACGCTGGGCTGCTGCTGTTGGGTGGGCTGCTGGTTGGCGGCTTTGGCGTCGGCCATGAAAGCGTCGTAGTAGATCTTCTTCCAGTAGTCCATGTCGTCGGAGAACGGGCCGCCCCGCTCCCCCGACCCGCCGCTCCGCTGGCTCGTCGCGCCGGCGCCCAGCAGTTTCGCCAGGTCGGAGGCGAACTTGTCGGCGAGCTGGCGGACTGCTTGGCTCCACTCGGGCTGCCGGGTCGGCTGGGCGAGCTTGACGGTGCCGGGCTGCTGGGTGGCCGGCGGCCGGGTCTGGCTGCCACCAGTGTCGGCCGGCCGCCGGCCCTGGCCCAGCTCCCGGGTGAACTTGAGGGCCAGCTCATCCAGGGCCTCGCTGACCTTGTTGGTGGCATTCTTGCCGGCGACGTCGCGGACGATCCCGGTGATCGCGTCGGTGAACCGGTCGAACACCTCGGTCAGGTCGTCCGACATGGCCGGCCGTCGCGGGGTCTGGCTCGCGCTGCCCTGGGGCAGGTTGCCGATCAGGCTCCGGACGAGGTCGCCGATGAAGTTTTCAAGGGTGCCGGCCTGGGGGCGGGAGGCCGGGGCGTTCACGTTAAGGCTGTCTTGCTGGGGGCTCAGGCGCTGACCGGCCGGAGGACCGCGTGCGCCGGGGGCGCCGGTCTGGTGGCCGGTGAGGCTCGGGTCACGGTCGGTGCAACCGAGTGCCAGGCAGGTGATGGGCCGCCGGTCGCTGTCGGGGGCCAGGCCGTGGGAGTCGTGCTTGGTGGTGTGGCCCGGTATGGCGGGCTTGACGTCGCTGCCGCCGGCGCCGGTGTGGTTGTTGAGCTTGTTGCTGGCGTCCAGGGCCTTGGACACCTGGCTGGTCAGCTCGGTCAGGGCGGTGCGGGTGTCTGCGCCGGCCTGCTTGCCGGCCACGGTGCCCACGATCCCGGAGGCCAGGTCGACCACGCCGTTCATCAGCTCGTCGACCTGTTCGGCCGCCGGCGCCTTGACCGGGCTACCGCCGGGGTTCGACCCGGGGCGGGCGGTGGGCTGGTCGGTCCACGGCCGCAACCGGTCGAGGTCGGAGGAATCCGTCCGGTCGGCACCCGTTCCCGGCTGCTGGGTCGCGGCGCCGAGCACCTTGCCGACGAGATCGAACACCCAGTCGAGCACGGAACCAACCGAATCGCGCTGCCGGGTCGGCAGCTCGATCGGCGGAGCCTTCCTGCCGGCCGCCGGGGCTGACGGGCGGGAGGGACGGTCGATGGGATTGTCGATCTGGTCGGTGTCCGGGGGCGTCGTGGCCGCCGGACGCGTCGGCGGCTTCGGGTGCTCCGCCCCCGGCTTCGGCCCGCCGGTGTTGTTGGCCGAGCCGAAGCTGAGTGCCTTGCCCAACTTCTCGAACAGACCGGAGAGCAACTCCGACAGCGAGCCACCGTGCGAGTCGGCCGGCTTCACCGAGGCGCCTGACGGCGCGCTGGGGGCACCCAGCCGGGTCGCCCGGCTCACCACGTCGGCCACGAAGTCGGTCACAGGCTCGACGATCGAACGCGTCACCGATGCCGACGACTGACCCGCGCTTGCCGTGGGGCCGCCGTGCGCCCGGCCGTCGAACGGGGGCCACTCGGGCACCTCCGCCGACTGGTTCGCCGAGGGGGCGTAGCGGGCGCGCAAGTCGGCCAGGGAACGGGCCGGGCCGACATTGGCCGCCGAGGAGATCCGGCTGTCCAAAACGCTGGACTGGTTCACCGGTGCCGGCTTGTGTTCGCCGCCGCCGAAAGAGAACGACCAACCGGATTCGTCGGCTCCCGCGTCGAAATTCCCTTGGTCATAGGCGACCAGTTCGACGGTTGCGTTCCGCTCGTTCTCGGCGTGACCGGAAATGAACGTGACGGCCATCCAGATCATTGCCGCGCCGAGCAGCACCCGCCCGAACGTGAGCGACTTCAGCCCGCACGCCAGCAGCGACACAGCGGCGCGGATGCGCCGGGTGTCGAGCGTGGCCTGGGCAGACATCGTCACTCACTCCAGATTCGGGAGGGGATTTGCGAGGGTTTTGCTGGCCCGCCCCGCCGCCGGGGCGGGCCACCTGGATGGACTGGTCGGAACCATTTGCGGTGGCCCATCCTCGGCGCGGGCACATGCCACAGTTCGCCGAGTCGATTCCAGTCCCACGATCGGAAACCAACCACGGTGCAACTCACGAAGAGGTTTTCCGATCGCTTCGAGAGCCACGATATGCAGCCGCGTTGGTATGGGCCATAAGGCCAAATGAAGCTTAAGGTTGGCACGCAACACACCGTCTCACCTGGCCGAACAGGGCACCGGTGGGGCCTGCGTGCAGTTGAGCCGGTACCCCGTTCCGCGCACCGTTTTGATCAGGTCGGGCCGGCGGAGGCGGGCGCGCAGGGTGGCCACGTGCACGTTCAGGGTGTCCTGCACGCCGGGCCACGGGGTGCCCCAGATCTCCGCGATGAGCCGTTCCCGGGTGCACACCCCGCCCCGCTCGGCGGCGACCAGCGCGAGGATCTGGAACTCCTTGCGGGCCAGGTCGACCCGCCGGCCGGCGACCGTGGCGGTCTGGCTGACCAGGTCGATCTCCACGTCGCCCTGCCGGATCACCGGGTTCTCCTCCGACCCGCGTTGCCGCTGGGTGGCGGCCCGCAGGCGCTCCGCGAGGTCGCTGATCTTGTACGGCATGAGCAGGCAGTCGTCGATCTCGGAGACGCTGCCGGCCAGCTCCCGGTCGGCGGTGCCGACCACGATCGGCACCTGGCTCATCGCGCGGACCACCCGGCACAGCGACAGGCTCTCCGGGTCGCGGTGGCGGATGTTCAGCACCACGACGTCGACGTCGCCCAGGGCGTTCACGATCTGCCAGCCGTCCGGCGCGTGCACGGCCTCGACGCCGTTGCGGCGGAGTCCGTCGATCAGCTTCTGGGCCATCTGCGGGTCGTTTTCGACAATCAGAGCTTTCATTTCGCTTCCTTATTGGTTTAGGGGGATCACCTCTGGTTTCTGGGTTCGGTCGGATGGGCGCTAAGGGGGGTGGGACGGGTCGGTCCGGGTCCGGGCATGACTAAGCCCCCACGTCGCGAGTCGCGAGGTGAGGGCTTGCAATGACGTGTGGAAGGTGGCGCCCGCCGGCGGAGGACCGCGCGCGGTCGCGCTGCCGTGCCCGCTGCGCGGGATGCCGGCACCCGCCGGCGCTGTGGCAGCTTCGGTGAACGCGCCGCCGGACGTGTCGTCACCGAGCACGGCGGCCGCACCGGACGAGCCGGACGAGCCACCGGACGGCGCCCCACCGAACGCCGCGCCGCCGGGGGCGGGGGCGCCCGCCGGTGGGGTGTTGGGCAGGCCCCAGCCGCCGCCGTCCCAGCGGGAGGCGATCAGGCGGGACGGGTAGCCAGCGGACGATCCGAACACGCCAGGCGAGCCGGAAGTGGGCGACGAGTCAGCCGAGGTGGCGGCCGGTGCGGACCGGTCGGCGACGGGGGTGCTGGCGACCGACGTGCCGGCGACGGGGGCGCCGGTGGCCGGGATGGTGGTCGCGCCGGTGCGGATGGGGCAGCCGTTCGGGCCGCAACCGCCGCCGGTCCCGCTGCCGCTGCCGCCCTCTGTCCCGGTTGGCGTGGCTTCCGGGCGCTGGGTCCAGGTCGAGTGGGGCTGGTCGTAGGTACCGGCGGTGGAGTTGGTCTCGGCGTAGCAGGGGCCGCCGGTGCAGCCAACGGTGTGCGAGGTGCTGTGGGTGCCGGTGGCGTCCGAGGTGCTGGCGGCGCTCCACGCCGAACCCGTGCAGCTCGCGGTCGGGCAGGTCACCGAGGCGGTTGACGTGGAGGTGGAGGACGGGCCGGGTGCCTCGGTCTGGCCGGGACCGGGGAAGCCGGTGCCGGAGGTGGCCAGCGAGTTGGCCTCGGCGCGGCAGCTGCCGCCGGTGACCTGGCAGCCGCCGCTGCCGGTGGAGGTGCGGGGCTGGCCGCCCGAGTAGCTGGCGTCGGCGGCGGTGGCGCGGGTGTAGACGGTGCCGGAGCAGTGACCGTCGGATTGTGGGCAGTCCAGCGAGCCGTCGCCGGAGCTGTCGCTGTGCAGCGCGCGGATCCCGCCGGGGGTGTTGGTGTCGACGGCGGTGAGGGTGTCGCTGGTGCCGTCGCAGTCGCCGGAGGTGGTGGTGCAGCCGCCGGTGGCGCTGCTGCTCTTCCAGGCCGCGGGGGCGGTGCGGCCGGTGGTGGGGTTGGTGACCGGGTCGCCGGCGCCCCGGCCGGCGGTGTCCGCGCGGCCGTCACCGAGGCAGTCGGCCAGCCCGGCGCAGCGGACCTGGGTGGTGGTGTGGCTGTGCCCGTCGCGTGTGAGGCCATCTATGGCGAGAGGGGTGGCCGACTCGGCGGTGGTACCGCAGCCGCCGACCTGGACCTTGCAGTTGCCGCTGCCGTTGGTGGTGCGGTTGGGGCTGGTCGCGGAGGTGGTGGCCACGCCGTTCCCGTAGCAGCCCCTGACCCCGCCGCAGTCCAGCCCGCCGGACGCGTTGGCGCCGTCGCCGGACTCGTTCAGTGCCAGGAAAGCGGTCACGTGGCAGCCGGTGGCCCCGCCGGCGCAGTGCCCCTGGGAGTCGCCCCGCTGGCTCAGCTGCCCGGACCGCTTGCCGGAGTTGTGCGCGTCGCAGCCACCCCGGGTGGACTGGCAGTCGGCGTCGACGCCGGCCAGGCTGGAGGTCACCGTCGTCACGCACTCGCCCGGGCAGGACGCGGCGGCGACCACCCGGTCCTGGACGGCGCCCTTGGGCGCGGGCGCGGAAGCGACCCCGTGGCAGCCGGTCGCGGACTCGCACCGGGAAACCGCCCCGTCCGGACCGGACCGCGCCGTCAGCACGCAGTCCCCTCGGACGTCGCAGTCGGTGGTCGCGGCCTTCCGGCCGGTGTCCGTGGTGGCGTCGGCGCCCACGCCGCAGTTGGGCTTCGAACCGGTCAGATCGCACTCGGCGGAGGCGCGCTGGTTCTGGTTGACGCCGGTGGCCGCGGTGGCCGCGCAGGAGGAGAGCCCGGACAGCGCCATGCATCTGGTGGGGTTCTGGTCGCGGCCGGCGGTGGCCGCGCACTCGCCGAACGCGCCACTGGTGGTGCAGCCGGCGGTCGGCCCGTCCCCGTCGGCGAGCCGCACGTCGGTGGTGTGGCCGGTGGCGCGGGCCAGCTCCTTGGTGTCCGCGTAGACGCGAGCCCGGGTGGCGATCAGGCGGTTCTGGGTGGCTTCGAACTGTTGGCGGCTCACCTTGCCGGCGGCGAGCTGCTTGCGCTCGGCGTCGTACTGGGCCTGCTGGCGCTGCTGTTCGACGTTGCCCTCTACCACCCGGTCGATCAGTGCGGAGCGCTCCGGGGAGAGGGTGGCGGCGTCCGCGTCGACCTTGGTGACCAGGGCCTGCTGGGCCTTCACGTGTTGGGCGTAGGCGGCGGCGCTGCCCTTGCCGGCGTCGACCTTCTGCTTCTCGGCCGCCAGTGCTTGCTCGCCCTTGGCGATGTCGATGCGGCCCTGCAGGACGCGGTCGGTGTGGGCCGCGGAGTCGTCGTAGCCGCCGGTCTGCTCGTCCGGCGTGCGGTGGGTGACGTGGTCGAACAGGGTGTTGAACGCCTGCTCGGTGCGCTGGCCGGCGTCCCTGCCGGCCGCCTTGGAGACGATGCCGGCGATTTTGTGAGCCAGGTCGGTGGTCTGCTCGTCCAGCTTCGCGGGGCCGCCTTGGTTGCCGGCGAGCGCGCGGAGGGCGAACTGGAAGACCGCGTCGAGGATCTGGCCGATCACGCCGGGGTCACCGGCGGAGGCCCTGATCGCTGCTTGGGTGGGGCGCTGCTGGTTTTGGCCGTTCCAGCGGGTCGGTGGGCCTCGGCCGGGTTGTCCGAGCGGCTCGCGGCCGGCTGCCGGGATCTCGTCGGTGCCGGCTTGGCTGGGCCGTGCCGAGCCCGGCGGGGGCCAGCCACGCTCGGGGCTCAGCGCGGAGCCGGCGCCGGTCTGCTCGTCCGGGCGCGCGTTGGTCGCCCGCCGGTCACTCGCGCTCGCCGGGGTGCTGGTGCCGCCGTCGCCGTCGGTGCGGAGCCTGTTGCTCGCGGCCAGGGCGGTGGACACCTCGTCAGCCAGCTCGGTCAGCGCCTGGTGCGCCCTGGCGCCCGCGCTCTTGCCGGCCACGGCGGTGACGATCCCGGAGAACGCGTCCACGACTCCGTCGAGCATCCGGTCCACCTGCTCGGCCGACGGACCGCGTTGCGCGGAGGCGTGACCGGTCGCGTTGGCGGCGGCGTCCCCGGAACCGGCGGTGCTGTTGGGGCCGGCGTCCGCGGCTACGCGTTCGTCCGCGGCTACGCGTTCGAGCGCGGTCGCCAGGGCCGGTGCCGTGGTGTCGGGCGTCGGAGTGGTCGCCGTGGGCACGTGTGAGTTGGCGGGATGTGCTGAAAACGCCGACTCAGTGTGCTGGGACTGCCGACTCTGTGTGCCGAGAGCGTCGACTCGGTGTGCTGGGAGTGCCGACTCGCGGGGGGAGAGGAGGTGGGTTACCCAGTTCAGGACCGAGTCGGTGATGGTGCGGGTGGTGGCCACCAGATCGTGGCCACTTGTGAGAGTGGCGTGGCCATTGCTGAGAGTTTGGTCGTGGCCATCGCGGATCTCCAGGATTGGCCAGGTGGCCACTTCGGTGTCCGTTGGCCGCTGGTAGCGGTCACGCAATTCGGCCAACGACCGCGCGGGCGTGGCCGTGGCCGCGCGGTCACTCAAATGTTGTTCCGTCGACTTCTTTCCATTTCCACCGAATAGGTCGGTCCAATTGGCGGAGTCGGTGTCGTCCGATTCGGAGGAATCCGCGAACGCCACCAATTCGACCTTGCCGGAGTGGGTGGAAAGCGAGTCGTTCGGCGCCTCGGTGGAGATCAGCATGGCGCCCAGCCAGAGCAGCACGGCGCCGAGCAACACCCTCCCGAACGTCAGCGAGCCAGCCGCCGACGCCACCGCGCGCCCCAGCAGCGACACGACGGCGCGCACGCGCCGTGTGTCAGCCGAGGACACGGTAACCATCGCCGAACACGCTCCCAGCACGAAGAAGGGCTCACCTGAGCAGGAACAACTGGGGGTGATCGGAACCAACCACGGTCGGCGTCACGTGGAGGAACATCCTTGCCGAACCACAAGTCGATACACCGGGACGCCCGAACAGACAGGGGCATCGAGCAACAAGCGATCGACGCTAACCACGGTCACCTCACGCGGAAGCGCATCCTCGCAACGCCCAGGGGCATCGAGTCGATCGCGAGTGCCACTTCAGAGTACAGAAATCTTAAGAGTGTGTCCACCGCGTGCGGCCAACCTAAAGGAAACCTTGTAATGGATTCCGACGGTCGGGCGAGCCAAGCCCAACGGCTCCGCACATCGTGATCATCCGTCCGACGCGGGGGCGCTACGTCTCCACTCCCCTATGGCGCCAGACTGGTCAGTGCTGGTTGTTTCGGAAACAATTCGACAATTGGATCGATGATCAATGGGTGCGATATTCACCGAAGGACGGCAAATGTGCCGAGCCACACGACATGTCGGGTCGCGGATTCAGTGGATGAAAGCCGCCGAGACGGGTGACGGCCGCCGAGCGACCGCGGCCATGGCCGCCACCGGGTCGCGGCCACCGGGGCCGTGGCCATCCCGATCCATCCGGTGACCATCCCGCGGTCACCGGGTGGCCACGACGTCTCGTCCGGCCGCCGGACATGGCGACCGCCGCGGTGGCGTCCTTCGTGCAGCTGGCGACCTGCTTGGAGATCGCTCGTTTGGCCACGCGGGGGTTGGTTCGCGGCCGGCGGGCGGCCAACCGCGGCGTCGCGCAAGGCGCCGAGGCTGGAGGTTGAGCACCAGCTGGGAGGCCGGCCAGGGATCAGCTGGCGATTGCGCGCGGTTCGGTCGGGCGGTAGCCGGCACCCCGGACGGTTTCGATCAGGTTCGCGGTCGCGGTGAGCATCGCGGCGGCCGCGGCCGGCGCCACCATGTTCTACTACCCCCAGCATCAGTGGGCGATCGTCGACCGGCTGACTCGCCACGCCCAGGCGACGGCGGAGGCGGAACGGCGGCTGCTGCTCGAGGACCGGGTGCGCCTGGCCCGGGAACTGCACGACATCTTCGGCCACACGATGGCCGCGATCAGCGTCCAGGCCGGCGCCGCACTGCACGTGACACGAAACCGCCCGGACCAGGTGATCACCGCACTCGACATCGCCCAGCTCGGCGGCCGGCCCGGAGCACCCCGGATCAGCCCGCACGCGCTCGAGTCGCTGACCGCCAGGGAACGCGAGGTCACCGCGTTGGTCGCGGCCGGCATGAACAACGCCGAGATAGCCCGGTCGCTGTTCATCAGCAACGCCACGGTGAAAACCCACGTGAGCCGCGCCATGACCAAGCTCGGCGCCCGCGACCGGGCACAGCTGGTGGCCTTCGCCTACCTATCCGGCCTGGTCGCCGCGCCCTGAGCTGAGTACCCGTAGGACCGCCAGTTGGTCAGGACTCGCCGCTGGATGTCGGCCGGCCAGCCGTTCTCGAAGGTGCCCTTGACCGGTCGCTTGTCCGGTGGGAACAGGTCGGCCAGGAGGCAGTTGTAGATCACCTTGCCGGCCCGGTAGGTGTGCTGTTCCCGCTCGTCCAGGTACACCGACAGGGCGGCGGTCGGCTTGGCGGGGAAGTGCACCTCGCCGTGTTCGGGGTGGGTGCGGGTGGCGAAGGCCCAGACGACCTCGTTGACGTCGGTGATGTCGATGTCGTCCTCGACCAGCAGCACCTTGGGCACGCCGAACCCCGCCTTGCCGGTGAACACGATGTCGCCGATCCGTTGCGCCAGATCGCCGGAGTGGATGTTCAGCGTCTCGTACCAGTCGTGGCGGACCGAAACGATCAGCCAGTGCAGCGCGGACTCGTAGGAGAACCAGGTGGACGCCACCGGCAGCCCGGCCTCGCGCAGCTGGTAGAGGATCTCGGCGGCGTGCATGGTGCCGGTACCCGTGTGGTCCTCCTCTACCGGCGGACCGGCGGCCACCACGGGCAGGATGGCGCCGTCGCGGTAGGTGATGGCGCTGACCGCGAACACCGGCTTCGGCGAGGCGTCGAAGGCGTTGTAACCGGGGTACTCGTTCATCGGCCCTTCCATCGCCTGCTCGTCCAGCGCGATGTGGCCCTCGATGACGATCTCGGCGGTGGCCGGAACCACCAGGTCCACGGTCTCCGCCGGTACCACTTGCAGCGCCTCACCGAACAGCGCGCCGACGAAGTGGCTCTCGTCGGCGTTCTCAGGCAGCGGCATCGCCCCCGCATAGGGCAGCGCCGGCTCCACGCCGAGGGCGAGCGCGATCGGCATGGGCTTGCCGATCGCGGTCCACTTGGCACGGATGATGCCCAGGTGCTGCGGGCCGGGGATGAGGCACGCGAGCGTGTCCCTGCCGGCGATCATCATGCGGTTGATCGACCAGTTGGTCCACGAACCGTCGGGGGTCTTGGCGATGTTCATCCCGTAGGTCTGGATGTAGCGGCCGCTGTCGTTGCCGTGGATCAAGGGCGTCGGGAAGCCGAACAGGTCGATGTCCGCGCCGCGCATGATGTTCTGTTTGCAGGGCGCGTCCGCGGCCGGGACGGTCACCGGCGGAATTCCTTGCCGCCCCCGGGCGGCGACGATCGCCTCCATGATCTCCTGGCCGGACGTGGTGGCCGGAAGGCCCAGGGCCAGGGCTATCCGGGCCAGGCGGTGCGGCGGCGCGCTCAGCCCGCCGGGTGCGCCCAGCACGCGGAAACCTGTGCCTGTGTAACCGGTGATGTTGTTGAACAGCGGTGCGGGCGCCGTCAGGTCGTACGAGCGGCGGATGATGGCGCCGATCTCGAGGTTCCAGTCGACCTCGGTGTCGATCGGTTGGAGCTCACCGATGGCGTCGAGCTCGGCGATGAACTCCCGCAGCGAACGAAGGTGCTTCACGTAGGCCTCGCAATCTGCTCGCCCCAGCGGGGCACGGTGTCGATCTCGATGCCGACCAGATCCAGCGCGCGGGCCGCGGTATGCGTGACCAGGTCGTCGATGCCGCTCGGGCGCAGGTAGAGCGCGGGGACCGGAGGCATGATGATCCCGCCGGACTCGGTCACCCCGGCCATCGCCCGCAGGTGGCCCAGGGTGAGTGGTGTCTCGCGGACCAGCAGGACCAGGCGGCGCCGTTCCTTGAGCGTGACGTCCGCCGCGCGGGTGAGCACGTTGTCGCCGTTGCCGTAAGCGATCGCCGACAGCGTCCGGATCGAACACGGCGCGACGATCATCCCGTCATGGCGGAACGACCCGGAGGCGATCGCCGCGCCGATGTCCGCCGGGCGGTAGACCACGTCGGCGAGCGCGGCCAGCTCCCGGGCCGTCAGGTCGGTCTCGTAGGCGCGGGTCTGTTGGCCCGCGGGCGTGACCACCAGGTGGGTCTGTACGCCGGCGGCTCGAGCCAACTCGAGCACCTTGACCCCGTACGCGATCCCGGTCGCCCCGCTGATGCCGACCACCAACCGGGTCGGACGAGCGCTGTTCAGCGGAACCCCCGGAGTGCCCGGCGGCGAACTGGGCGAACGACGCCAGCCGCGGTGACTACTTCAGGCTGTTCCATGCCCTGCCAACCTCGTAGCACCTGACTATCGACTTCTGGCCGGCGCCGACCCAGGCGCCGGACTGGGTCGACTTCCTGCCCCCGGCATCGCGGCAGATTGCCGATACCTGGTGTTGCCCTCGGTAGGTAGCGCAGTAGCTCCAGGCCGAGGTCGGCCGCGCGTGGCTTGCGTCGGTGTTGTGCTGCACCACACAGCCCGAAGGGTCGGCGGACGCGATCGGTGTGCCGAACGCGGACACCGCGCCGAGGACGGCCAGGGTGAGCGCGGGCGTGACAAGGATTCGGGGCTTCATCGGGCGAGCCGATCACGCATCGACCGGCTCACACATCGGCGAGATCGCCAGTCCCGGAACCCGCTCACTACGGCGTAGCCACGCACCCGTCCTCGCCGCACATCGCGCCCGCGACCGGGCCCGGCACCGGATGCTGGATGGGTGCCGGGGCCGGCGCCGGGTGCTTACCTGGCACCGGCGGCGGGTGTGGGTAACAGCCCGGTCCTTCCCCACAGATCGGGTACCGCGCGGGCTGGCCGCCCGGTCCGGCTATGTCCTGCGCAGTGACGGCTGGACCCGCGGCCAGCGCCAACACGGTCACCAACGAGCCAACGAGAAGCATCTGTATTCCCCCTCCGACTGCAACGCGGTTCACGGTAGGTCCGCGGGCCAGGTCGGCGTATCGGTCGGTTCGCCAGTCCCGGCCGCGATCTCGACGAACATGCGGGAGGTCGAGCTCGCCACCGCCACCGTCATCGCAGCGCCGGATAGGGTTTAGCTTCTTCTTAGTAAATAAGTGGCGCGATGTCCGCCGGACATTCTCTGGCATTTGTGTCCGGCCGGCCGCTGACCGCGGTCATTCCCGTCGCGCCGCAGCCACTGGCCATGGCCATTCATCTGGTGGCCGCGAGCGAGTGGCCACCGCCGGGTGGCCGCTACACGTGGCCAGTTGGCGATGGCCACCGAGTGCGATGGTGGCACTTGATGACGACGGTCGCGACAGAGAGATTGTGACCGTGCTGAGGATTAGCTGGCACGAATGTCGTGCATGAGCGAGCTGGTCATTTTCGCTTCTCGCCACAGGAGACAGATGTGCCACACGTCAAAGTCAAATGCCAAGGGATGCTTCCGAGTGCCTTGCGCGACCCAACCTGCTCGGTGAACCTCCGCCGAGGCCGCCCCTCGGCGCGGCACCACCAGCGCCGCCGACGCCCACGGCAGCTGCGCGAACACTCCATCGTGGATCTAATTCATGGACCGTTGAGTTATTAAGCAATCCTTAACTGATCTGGACATAAACTTGGCGCCTGCCGTAACCTCCCGGCAGCGGTTCGATCGACTCGGAACTTGCCGAGGATGCGCTACCCGCGTGGTTTGCGTCGATCGAAAACTGCGGATCGACTCGTTCGGCTCGTGACGTACCGAGCGACGAGGATGTGCCTCCGTGTGATGACGACCGCGGTTGGTTCCGATCATTCCGAGTAATTCCCGCCCACGAGGCCTTCTCGTACTGGAGTGAGATCCACCATGGTAATCGCGTCTTCGGCTGACAGGCGGCGCATGCGCGCCGTCGTGTCGATGCTGGGGCGCGCACTGCTGTCAGTGGCTGGCTCGCTCTCGTTCGGGAGGGTGTTGCTCGGGGCGGCAATGTTGTGGATGGCCGCGGCGCTGGTCTCGATGAGCGGCTCGGTCGAAGCGGATTCGGTTTCGGTTCCGCGAAATGACTCGCCCGCCGTGGAATTGGTTACCTATTCGCAGCCGAATTCCGATGGCGAGTCTGACGAGTCCGGGTATTCGGACTGGTCGATTTCTTTCGGCGATGGTAATGCCCAGCCGGCCAAGGTGAACAACAGCGGCCAGCAGGCAAGTGGGTTGGATGGCCGCGTGGCCGCGGCCGTGGCCAAGCCGTCGCGGTCATTGGCCGAATTGCGTGCCCAGTACGCGCCGGTGGCCACTCAACCGGTGGCCACGGACGGGGTGGATTGGCCGTTCTTCGGTGGCCACGGTGGCGCCGGTACTGGCCACGCGACCGCATCCGGTGGCCAGGTGGATGCGCGGCAGACAGCGGCCACCGCACCCCGGTCGGCGGTGCGCTCCGTTGTCGACCCGGTGACCGAGTTCGTCTCCAACCTGCTCGACAAGATCGCCGGTGCGGCCAGGAGTGGTCCGGCGGCGGACGGCAAGCCCGTCACCGAATCGGAGCCGGGCAAGGGTGCGGCTACCTTCCAGGCCCAGGCCGCCACCGAGCCGAAGCGGATGATCGCCGCCGAGGCCGAGCACACCGCTCACGGTGACTCGGCCGCGACCCCGGCGGTGTTGACGCGTGAGGTCACCGCCCGGGTGTCGGACGCCGCCGCGAAGGCCGACAGCAGCGCCACCCCCGCGACTGGCCGGACCGCCGTGAGCGACCGGATCGTCGCCGACCGGCTGGCTCAGTCCGACCGGTTGGTGGATGAGCGCCTAGCTGATGTGGACCCGTTCCGCGCGTCGACCACCCAGCGCCAGGCCGGCTCCGGCGGTGGTGTGGTGAAGGCTCCGGCGGCCGAGGTCGAGCAGGTGATGGGTGGGATGGTCGACCTGGTGTCCGGGATCGTCGGCCGGGTGGCCGGCACGCAGGCCGGTGCGCACACCCGTGAGGCGTTGACCGAGTTGACCGGGCAGGTGTCCGAAGCGCTCGCGGTCAGCAACCAGCTCAACAAGCACAGTGGCGCCGCCGGTGGTTCGAGCGATCTTCAGCTGGCCATGCCCGAGCGCGCCCCCAAGCATGTTTCCCACTCCGGCTCGGGCCTGGCACCCGAGACCGATGAGCGGCCCATCGTCTGTCTGGCGCTGGGCTGCACCGACCAGGACCCGAGCCTGACCGGCCACCACCCCGGTGTTGGCGGCGGACGCGGCCCCCCAGCGGCGCAGCGCCCCCGCCCCCAGCACGACAGTCCCTCCGAGAACGACCCGGCCTCCTGGTCGAGCAAGCTCCACCGCTCCCCGGCCGGCGGCACGACCGACAACTTCATCAGCGGAATCCTCGGGTTCGTCCGGGACCTGATCGGCGGCCTCCCCCACAGCGGTGGTGGCGCCCAGCACCGGCCCTCCCACCAGGGTGACCAGATCAGCGAGCTCGCCCACGACTTCGTGTCCGACCTGCTCAACGCGATCGGCACCAACACCGGCGGCACCAACGCGGGCCAGACCCCGCGCCGCCCGAGCACCAGCACAAGCCAGCAGGGCTCGCAGGGTTCGCGGCGGCCGACCCAGCAGAACCTCGGCCAGGCCATCACCACGCTGACCGAAAGCTTCGTCTCCGACCTGCTGAAGCTGCTCGGCATCGGCAGCGGCTCGGGCAGCAACGGTGCCGGCCAGAGCGGCTCCGGGCAGCAGCGCCCGCCGGCCAACCAGAACACCGGCTCCGGGCAGCAGCTGGCCGCCGGGATCAGCAAACTGACCAACGGGTTCGTGTCCGACCTGCTCGAGCTGCTCGGCGCCGGCAAAGGCGCCGGCAACGGCGACGCTGGGAACTCCGGTAGCGCCGGGCAAGGTTCCCAGCGCCCCCAGCAGCAGCCGGACCTGGACGAGGCGTTCGACCGGTTCACCGACATGGTCACCGGGATCGTGCGCGACGTGGCCGGCAAGAAGGCCGCCAAGAAGGTCACCAAAGCCCTCGACGAGCTGACCGACCAGCTCACCCACGCACTCGGCCACAACAGCCCGCCGAGCAACAACGGCGGCTCCCACAGCGGCGGCAGCCAGTCCGGCCAGAACAACGGCGCCGGCCAGCAGCTCGCCCAGAACATCGGCAAGCTCACCAACAACTTCGTCTCCGACCTGCTGCAGCTGCTCGGCGTCGGCAAGGGCTCCCCCAGCAACACCGGTGGTGGTTCCAGCCAGACCCCGCAAAAGCCCAGCACCGGCAACGGCCAGCAGAACAACCTGGGCCAGGCCATCGGCCAACTGGCCAACGACTTCGTGTCCGAGCTGCTGAAGCTGCTGGGTGTCGGCGGCAACGGCACCGGCGGTACCGGTGGCGGGCAGAGCGGATCCGGGCAGCAGCGCCCGCCCGCCAACCAAAACACCAGCAGCCAGAACAGCACCGGGCAGCAGCAGCTCGCCGCCGGAATCAGCAAACTGGCCAACAACTTCGTCTCCGACCTGCTACAGCTGCTCGGCGTCAAGGGCAGCAACAGCAAGGGCGCCAACAACAGCGGGGGTTCGAGCCAGGGCAGCCAGAGGCCGAACCTGGACGAGGCGCTGGGCAACTTCGTCAACCTGGCCTCCGGGATCGTGTCCGAGGTCGCGGGCAAGGACGCCGGCAAGCAGACCCAGCAGGCCCTCGCCGGTCTGTTCCAGCAGCTCGGCGGCGGTAACTTCGGCAACGGCGGCGGCCAGAAGGGTGGCTCCGGCCAGCAGCAGCGTCCACCGGCCAACCAGAACAACGGCTCCCAGAACGGCGGCGGCCAGCAGCAACTCGCCGCCGGGATCAGCAAGCTCACCAACGGGTTCGTCTCCGAGCTGTTGCAGCTGCTTGGCGTGGGCGGCAGCGGCTCCGGTCGCAACGGTGGTGGCCAGAACAGCCAGCGCGGCGGGTCGGCTGATCCGGGGCCGTTCTCGGATGACGCGGACTATTGGAAGGGCCTGTACTACGACGCGTTCATGGCCGAGGCCAAGGCCGCCGGCCAACAACAGCAGGGCCAACAGCAGCAGGGCCAGCAACAGCGGCAGGCGCCGAGTGTGGAGCAGGCGTTGGGCAACTTCACCGACCTGGCTTCCGGGCTGGTGTCCCAGGTCGGCGGCCAGGACGCCGGGGAGCAGACCGAGCAGGCGCTGGACGGGGTGTTCGGGCGGCTGCTGACCGGCGGTGGTGCCGGTGGCGGTGGTGCCGGTAATGGGGGCGGAGCCCGGGGTTCGGACACCCGGAGCGGCGACCGGCGCCAGGCCCGCACCTCGAACACCGAGAACACCCAGAACACCGGCGAGCTGGATGGTCTGGACGGGGTGCTGTCGCGGTTCGTCGAGGCCGCGTCCGGGGTGGTGTCCAAGATCGCGGGTGGAAAGGCCGGGCGGCGGACCGAGCAGGCGCTCGACGAGCTGCGTGACCAGCTGACCGACAGCCTGCACGGCCACAGCGAGGTCCGGGGCGAGGGTCGGCGATCGGCGCAGGCCGACCACAACACGGTGGGCAAGACCGCCGGCCAGGTCCGAGACAGCCAGGGACGGGCCGGGTCGATCGGCGGGTCGGTGGAGGAGTTCCTGTCCGACCTGTTCGACTCGCTGGGCCTGTCGCGCCCGTCCGGGAGCGGCCAGGGCCAGTCCGGCCAGCACAACCAGCAGAGCCAGGGCCAGCGAGGCGGGTTGGCCGAGCAGATCACCGACCTGACCAATGACTTCGTTTCCGACCTGCTCAAGACCCTCGGTGTCTCCGGCGGCAACTCGACCGGCAACGGCAACTCCGGCGGGGGTAACTCCAACAACGGCGGCGGTAGCGGTCAGGGCACTCGGCCGGCCACTCTGGATGACTTCGCGCAGATCCTGGGCGGGGTCACCGACCTGGTGTCCGGGCTAGTCGGTCGGGTGGCCGGGCAGCAGGCCGGCGACCAGGCCCGCCAACTGCTCACCGCCGCCGCCCAGGACGTCCTCGAAGCACTCGCCGCCAGCGGCCACTACGGCAACAGCCAGAGCGGTGCGGGTCAGGCTGGTGGCCAGGGCGCCGCGGCCGGTGGTGGCCAGAACAACGGGTGGGCGTTGAACAACGACGGCCAGTTCGCCGGCACCCGGTGCGAGACCGAGATCGAGTGCGCCCTCGCCAACGGCAACCTGCAGACCCGCCAGCCGCAGTCACTGTCCAACCGCGGCCCCCCGCGGCTGCTGGGCGGCACGACCAACACCGATTCGCAGGGCATCCAGGACGCCCTGGATGACCGACTGGCGGTGTTGAAGGGCCAGAAGAGCCTGAAGACGGCGAAGAACCAGCTCGAGGCTGGGAAGATCACGAAGGCCGACTACCAGAAGAAGGCCGCGGCGCAGAAGAAGCTGGAAACGCAGGCCGACGAGTCCGCCGCCCAGCTGGGTTCGTACGACGGCCAGCTGATCAACGACGTGGTGTCCGGACAGCAGAAGCTGGGTACGGCGAAGACCAAACTGGCCGCGTCGAAGAAGGCACTGGACGCGGGCAAGATCACCAAGGCGGAGTACCAGGGGCGCGCGAGCGCGTTCAACCAGCGGCGGGACCGGCTGGCCGCGCAGACCGCCCAGCTGTACGAGGCCGCCGGCTACGACACGGCGCAGGCGAACCCGGGACACAAGGGCGCGGGCGCCGCTTGCGCGACGACCGGCGTGTTCGGCCAGTGCTCGACCGCCGCGATCGACCCGAAGACGGGCGAGCTGAAACAAGACCAGACCTACTGTCTGGTCGGGGTGTCCCGGTGCTCGAGCGCGGTGAAGGCGGGCAACCGAGGGGCGAAGGCGTTCTGCGACCCGACCAAGGGCTGCGGCACCAACGTGAAGGCGGGTAAGGCAACCGCGCAGACCACGTGCGGTGTCGGCCCGTGCAACACGGCCTCGACCGCCGACACCCAGAGCGCCCTGACGTTCTGCCAGGCCCGCCGGGGATGCACCCAGGACGGCGCGAGGCCGACTCAGCCAGGTGCGAAGGATCGCGCGGCCGGGAAGAGAGCGGGCTGGTCGCACACCCACGGGGAGTGCACGGAGGACTGCGCGCTGTCCGGGTTCGCCTACGTGAGCCAGGCGGGCTCGGACTGCAACACCCGCAACGGGGTATGTAACGGCTACTCCACCGGCAAGCGCGCCAGCGAATCTCGGCCAGCGCCGGCGGGTGAGACCCCGGAGCAGGCCGAGGCTCGGGCGAAGCGCGACGGACAGGCCGGCAGCAAGGGACATTGCGCGGCCAGCCGGGTGGGTTGTGAGTTCATCACCACGGTGGGTGTCGGCGTCGACGAGCAGACCGGGCCGCAGCCCGGCGGTGAGACGAACTCGGGCGGACCCTCGGCGCAGGTCTCGGTGCGGTGCGCTCAGGGTGCGAAGGGCTGCTCCGGCAAGGGCGCTACGAAGATCGGCGACAAGATCCTGCAGATGCTCACCGGCCAGGATGAGACCCCGGGGCACACCGACCGCCGCAACCTGGCCGGCAAGGCCGGCTGCGGGATCAAGAGCGGGGCCTGCACGGCTTCTTCCGGCCTGGATGCCGACGGCCAGGCGCTGGCTTACAGCGACGTGGACTGCGACGGGATCAAGGGCTGCAAGGGCAAGGGCACCACCGCCACCGCCGCGAAGATCTCCGCCGCCCTCGCCGGCAAGAAGGGCAAGACCGCGACCCGCGCCACCGACGCCCACCACAAGTGCACCGTCCGCGGCGCCCAGGGTGACTGCGCCAACGACTCCAGCTCGAGCGTGGTCGACAACATCCGCGCCGGCTTGGACCCGAGCGGTGCCGGCATCGGCACCGGCGCGCCGAAGAAGACCAGCCCGCTCGCCGCCCTGACCCGAGGGCTGAGCGCGACCAGCAAGACGATCGGCACCCTGGCCTGTGAGTCGAAGGACTGCAAGGCCGGCGAGAGCGGCGCCACCTCCGGTGAGGCGGCCGGGGACATCAAGGGCCTCCGGGACAGCGACGGCGTCACCCGATGCGCGGTCCACGGTGTGCACGGCACCTGCGGGTCGGCGGCGGACACCGCGGTCGCCTACCGCGCGGCCCAGACCCGGGCGGACGGCAAGAAGATCCCGGCCGGCGTGGTCAGCGAGTCGCACGCCGATGCCCAGGTCCGCTGCCAGGACTCCCCCACCTGCGGCGGGCAGGCGTTCACCGCAACCTCGGCGCTGGACACCAGCGTCTCGAAGCACCGGCGCGGCTCCTCGGACACCGGCGAGTGCGTGGTCCGCAACGGTGGCTGCCTTGGCCAGACCAGCTCGGACGCGAGCTCGGCGCCGCAATTCATCAAACTCGGCCCGGACGGCAAACCGCTCAAGGGCCAGCCCAGCTCCGGGCCGACCTCCACCTCCCGGGCATCGGCCAGCGTGGACTGCCACAGCAAGAACTGTGAGGGCACCGCCCGCACCCGCGCCGCCTCCTGGGACGGCGCGGTGAACCACGGCAAGGCGCGCACCTCCGAGGGAGAGGTCAGCTGCGAGAAGGGCACCACCAGGTGCCAGGTGCAGACCCTGTCCACCGCGATCAGCAGCCCCGGCGCGGCCACCACCTACGCCGACCAGAACGCCATCAACGGCAAACGCCTCGGCTCCGGACCCTCGGCCGCCTCGATCGTGGGCGGGAAGCTGGAATGCGACACCACCTGCGGCGGGAAGATCACCGCCCGGGTAGTGGCCACCAACCCGTCGGTATCCGATGCCCCCCGGGGCAACATCGCCACCGGTTCGTGCGCCGGCGCCACCGGCGGCCGGTGCATCGCGGTGGTCAACGGAGCCGCCTCCAGCCACCCGGACGCCAACAGCATCAGGCCGATGGTCACCGACCAGCCCACCAGCAACGCCACCAACACCGGTCAGCAGATCGGCGGCAGCGGCGGCGCTGGCCGGGGTGGCAAGACCGGGCAGACCGCCTCCCCGAGTGGGCAGGGCAACGGCGGCCAGCCCGGCCAGCGGCCGAACCAACCGGCCACCGCCCCCGGCTCGGGCGCCAGCTCCGGCGGTGCCGGTGTCCCGGGCGCCTCCAGCTGGACCACCGCATGGGCCACCCTCACCTGCGACGGCAGCGGCCCGTGCAAGGGCAGCCCGCGCAGCTCGGCCACCGGGCTCGCCGGCGACCGGCACAACGCCAGCGGTGAAGGCAACCGAGGCCCACCAACCGCCACCGGGACCACGACCAGCACGTGCAACACCAAGGGTGCCGCCTGCCAGGCCACCTCCACCGCGACCGCCGGCTCAGGCCAGGTCGTCGCCGACATCCTCACCGAACAGCGCAAGAGCACCACCGCCGAAGCCAAGCAGCAGGCCGCGCAGGCCAAGCAGGCCGCGCAGCGCGCGAAGCAGACCGCCGCCGCCCCGGGCGCGACCGCCAAGCAACGCAAGGCCGCCGACAAGGCCGCCGAGACCGCCAAGCAGGCCCAGCAAGCCGCCACGGCGGCCGGCAAGCCGATCAGCGCCAAGGACCTCCCGACCACCTGGTCGAACTCCGCCTCCTTCGCCCAGTGCGCGGGCGCCGGCTGCACGGCGAAGACCACCGGCGCCACCTCGGGCATCGTGGGCATCTCCCGCACCAAGGGCTACTGCACATCAGGGCCGTCCGGGTGCACGGTCGGCAGCGACGTCACCGTGACGACCAGCGACAACGGCGGCCAGGCCCCGGCCGCGTCGACCAAGGGCAAGCACGGCAAGGACGGCAAGACCAAGACCATCCCCGGCTTCTCCGGCACCGCCCAGGTCACCTCGCAGCTGTCCTGCCCGGACGCCGGGTGCAAGGGCAAGCTCACCGGCCGAGTCGTCGCGCAGGCCGGCCCGAAGGCCGAACGCACGCGCAGCACCTCAACCGGTTCCACCGGCTGCGACGGCAGGACCGCCTGCCAGAACCAGCTCACCCTGAGCAGCTCGATCGCCAGTTCGCCGCGCGGCGCCGGCCCCAAGGACCGCTTCGCCAACGCCTCCACATCCGTCGACGTCCTGTGCGCCAACGGCTCGAAGGCCGGCTGCCCAACCCGCGCCTCCAGCGTCACCAAGGCGGCCGGCGGGGCGCAGGCGCACTCCCGCACCACCAGCCGCTGCACCGGCACCGGCTCCTGCCAGGTCGGCAGCGGCGGCACCACCGCCATGGGACTCGCCGACACCAACGGCCAATGCGTCGGCATCACCTGCCACCTCCGGAGCAAGGCTCGAGGCGGCGGCAACTGGGCACACGGCAAGGTCGACCGCACCAGCCACACGCCCGGCAAACCCGTCGTGGCGGCCACCCAGGCCAGCGTCGGGCCCATGACCGCGCACGCCGCCGCCACCTGCACGATCGGGTCGAAGAAGTGCCCCGCGCCGTTCGCGGCGCACGCCGAGGCGAACTACGACCAGAGCTTCGCGCCCACCTGGGAAGAACCAGGCAAGCGCATCACCTCCCACGGTGAGGGCACCTGCCGGGGTTCCAACGGCAGCTGTGGCGTGGAGGCCTGGGCGAACCAGAAGGACGGCGGCGCCAAGTGCCAGGAGGACTGCAAGCACTTCCAGAAGGAGGGAGGCCCCGCCAACGTCCAGATCACCGCCCCGTCCGGCAGGCAGGTGTACGAGGCGAGGATGGCCGCCCTGCGGGCCGCGCAGGCCGCGCGGGAGCAGGCGCAAGGTAGCCGCAAGGTGGCCGAGAAGATCGTCATCGATCAGGGCCCCGACGGCAAACCGCGCTACACCAGAACGGTCCCGGGCAACCCCAAGGAGACCAAGACCGGCGCGTGCACCGCCAACCCGTGTGTGCGCGGCGGCCAGGGAATGAGCGGCGGGTACAACCCCAAGGACCCGAAGCTGCCGTTCGTCGGTACCGGGCCGAACACCGGCAACAAGGCGCCGAACCAGGTGGCCGGCCAGCGCAGCGCCGAGGTGCGCCGCTACCGCGACGGCGGCGGCGGAGGCTCCGTGGGCGGCGCCGGCCGCATCATCGACGGCCGCACAGCCAAGGCCATGTACTACCGCAACGGCGGCGGCCAGGACTTCACCGACCGCCGGGGCACCGCGCCAAGGGTGACCTGCAACGCCGGCTGCCACGGCAGCCTCGGCTACAAGGGCCACGCGGACAAGATCAACGTCCCCACCGGATACCTGAAATACACCGGGCACAACAGCTCCGGCAGCCGCGGTTTCGGCACCCTGATCGGCAAGGGGCAGGTCCGCGCCCCCACCGGTGTGGTGATGCAGGCCTTCGGCGACGGGCCCTCGACGCCCAACCCCACGACATGGAACGGCAAACCGGCGCCCAACACCTCGATCTTCTGGACCGAGGGCGGAAACGGCCAGCGCGGCCGCTACGAGATCTACGGCCAGAACGGCTACGTCCAGCTGGCCAACGGCAAGAAGATCACCAATGACCACGGGCCGACGGACCCGCAGCGACTCTCCCCGTACAACCTGGCCGGCTTCGGCGGCCTCGGCGGGTTGCGCGGCCTCGGTGACCAAGGCGGCGGCAAGCCGCAAGCCAGCGACCGGCTCATCGTGGAGACGCCGGACAAGCACGGCGACGGTGGCTTCTTCGACTGCAGGGGCATGTGCTCCGAGTACCTGCCCGACAACAAGAAGATGCTCCCGAGCAGGGTGTGCGACGCCAACAACATGTGCACCGTCTACACCCCGCCGGAGGGCTTCCCGCGCGACCTCACCGGCAAACGGATCCCCCAGGTGGATCCGCGCAAACGGGAGTGCCCGGTGACCTGCGAGATGCATGACGAGTTCGCCGGCAACTGGACGAGCAAGACGCCGTACGGCTACTTCCAGGTCAAGCTGCACGGCGACGGCGAGATGCACAGCTTCACCAAGGAAGGCGACCCGCAGTACTGCGCCGGCAAGGACTGCGCCTACATCCAGGGCTACCGCGACCCGAGGGGTAACGGCGGGTTCTCCAAGTGCTACGGCGGCGGCAAGTGCTACGGCGAGACCCTCGCCCCGGATGGCAAGAACCGCAGGATCTTGCAATGCGACAAGCCGGACTGCAAGCCGGCGATCCTGCTCTACCCGAACCGCACCGACACCGACACATACGGCACCAACGACGGTTGGTCCTGTGGCAAGGGCGCCGGCCCGACCTCGTGCTACGGCGAGCCGGGGCGGCGCACCCTCGGGCGCGGGAACCTCGATCCCAGCCGGATGGTCCTGTTCGACCCCGGCTACACCCGGCCCAACATGGGCACCCCGGTGGACAAGAAGTGGGCCAAGGACCTCGGGCTGAAACCGGGTTCCCCCCTGCCTCCGTTGGACCCGAAGCGCTACGCCCAGCTGACCGAGCCGCAGAAACAGCAGTACAAGAAGAGCCTGCGGCCGCTGACCGAGGTGGAGCAGGCGTTCGCCGGAGCCAGGGCGGTCGCCGCCGAGTCGGATCTGCGCGACGATCTCGCCAAGGCCAACCGGAAACTGCCGGGTCTGAAGACGGCACTGGACAAGGCTGAGCGGGCCGAGCGGAACGGGTCCCTCTCATCTTCGGCGCTCAGCCCGCGCGAGCAGCGGCTGATCGCCACGGCCAACAAGCGGTTCCCGAGGATGCAGCTCAACCGAGAGATCGTCAACGGCCTGGACGACATGGACGCCGCGGACGGCCAGCTCCAGCCGTTCATTGACCGCCGGGTCAAGGCTCTCGGCGGAGGCAACCTGCCGAGCTACTTCCCCGGCAAGACCCCACGAAACCTCAGCGAGGGCATGCAGAAGGGGCTGGGCGTCAACGCCCGGGGTCAGCAGGTCGACAAGTACAACCGGGTCATCGTGTCCACCCCGCAGGAGGAGCGGCGGCTGCAGGCCGAGGGGTTGCACGAGGGACGCCAGGCGGGGTGTCGCGCCAAGGCGTGCCCACGGGAGTACGTCAAGCTCACCCCGGCCCAGCAGACCCAGGCAGCCGCCACCGACCTCACCCGCCTCACCCTGACCGGCCGCAAGGAAGACCTGCGCCGGCGCAGCCTCGCCCTCGGCGACCAAGTCGCCTCGCTCAACAAGAGCAAGAACGTCACCCCGGCCGAGGCCCGCCACATCAACAAGCTCGGGCGCGATATCAGAGCCGACTCCAAGGAGATCGACAAGATCGACAAGGGGCTCAAGAAGGAAGCTCGGGTACATCCGCTACCTGGAAAGAAACCAGACACCCTCGCGCTGCGGACCTATGACATCGGAATAGTTAGCAATGCTAATGATCCGAAGATGCTGCGCGACCTCGAGGCGTGGAACTCGATAAACAAACGCGCGAACAAACTCGCGGACAAGATTGATGCCTCCGACCCAGCGTTCGCCAAGGCGCTGCGCGGGTTGGCCGGGGTGGCCGAGCTGAACTACGAGACCGCCGCACGCGACTTCGGCTCCCGCTCGTATGACACCCGGCTGTGGGCCTACGCGGCAAAGAACGCCGATGACCCGATGTGCCTGACCAAGGATTGCGCGGTCGACACCTCACGCCGGGTGATGCTCGGGCTGCCGTCCACCGGGAAGACGGACTTCCTCGGTGTGTTCAACGCGCTGGCCAACGCGGGTCAGTACCAGAACTACCCCGGCTGGGCCGGCAAGCTCTACCGAGGCATCGACCAGGACGTGGTCTCGCACTGGGCCTCGCAGATGGGTCCGCGCGAGAAGGAGGGCCAGCTCGCCGCCGTCGCGGACCTCACGAAGGATCCCACCCGGCAAAAAGAGCTCCTCGAGATGCTCAACACCGAAGAGAAAGGAAAGATCAACCAGAAGCACCTGGCGAGCGCGCAGGCGGCGCTCAAGAAGTACGGGACCCGCGAGGTCGCCGCGATCAACGTGTTCATGCCCGACCCGAACCACAAGGGCAAGTTCCTGCCGCCCACCACGCTGTTCCGGGTGACTGACAAGAGCGGACGCGTCAGGCTGGTCGATGCCCAAGGCGGGGTCTACGAAGGGGACCGGAAGCAAGGGGTCAGCGGTGCCTTCGGCGACTACAAGCTGAACAACGACCTGGCCGACGACCAGGACGTCGTGCTGACCACCAACCTGAACGACAAGGCATACGAACCGGGCTCGGTAACCTCGGCGCGGCTGCGCGGGACCGACGGACACAAGGTGCCGGTGGAGCAGTCCGTCCTGAAGTGGACCGGGCGGGTCGCGCTCGGGGCCGGTGCTGTCGCGCTGCTCGCCGTGCCCGGCGCGGGGTGGGCCACCTCCGCGTTCCTCATCAGCGGTCTCGCCGCGGGCGCCGCCGCGTCCGACGAGCTTGTACGCCGGGGAACTCACAACAAGAGCATCAGCCTGTCCGATCCGACCGCCCGCTCGCTGTGGACCACGGTTGGTTTGACCGCCCTCGTCGGCGTCGGCACCGCCGCACGGTTCGCCGGCGGTTTCGCCACCCAGATCAACGCGCTGAGGGGAATCCAGGGCGCAACCGGGATGCGGATCGCGACGGCCGCGCCGCGCGTCGCGGCCGGGTTGCGGGTCGGCGGTGCCACCGCGCGCGCGGTCGGCAACACGGGATTCGTGTACCACCAGGTGGACTCCACGATCCATGGGTTCCAGAACTACGACAAGCTCACGCCCGCGCAGCGGCAGGACTTCTGGATCGACTCCGGTCTCGGTAGCGTGGTCGGGCTGGGCTTCTTGGGCAGGGGTGTTGCCCACGGCTTCGCTATCAAGCGCGATGGGGTCGGCGGCTGGTGGCACGGCGACAACTCGCCGAGGGGCTACTGGTCGCGGGTGCGCAACGGGCCGGCCATCGAGAGCTCCTCCGGCGGCGAGCCGCGCACCGAGCCACCGGCCGAGGGAGAACCACGCATCGAGGGTGACGGCTCGCCGCACGGTGACGAGGGCGCGCCCGGTGAGTCGCCTCCGCCCGGCGGGCCGCCGCACGGTGACGCAGGCTCCGGTGGTGAGTCCCGGCCTGCCCCGGACAGCGAGCCGCCGCCGCTGGTGGGGACGCGCCCGGCGGCAAGGCCGGCCGCCGAGCACGACGAGGCACCGGCTCGGCCCGCTGAGCATGACGAAGCACCGGCTCGGCCCGCCGAGCACGAGGGCAACCCCGGCGAGGGACGCCCGCACGCCGAATCGGAAACCGGCGGCTCTCGGCCCTCGGGTGAGCCGGCCGACGCCGCTGCCGGTGGTGGCGGCGTCAAGGGCCTGATGCTCGGCCTGCTCGACCACGGCATCTCGGGGTTGGTGCGCGCGGGGAACCTGATTGGCCGAGGCGCCAAGGGCGTGGCGAGGGTGGCCGGTCAGGGCGCCGAGAACCTCAAGGGCAAGGTGGTCGCGCTCAACCCGACCGGTGAGGGCCGGGTGGCCGGCGCGGGCGAGGCCGGGATCCTGGGCCAGGGCGGCGACCAGCAGGCCGGGGCGGCTGCATCGGGCGGCGAGGTCCAGCACGGAAGGGTACGGGCCGACGGCCGGCCCGGCGCTCGGGTCGATTCGGGGCGTGAGGGTGGCGCGATCGCCGAGGATGGGCACTCCGGCACCGGAACGCCGGGCGAAGCCGGCCAGGTCCACGGCGACGACGGCGCGATGCTCGGCGGCGGCCGGGTCGACGGCGGCGGCCAGCAGCCCGGGAGCGGCGCGGTTCCCGCCGACGGCCAGGTTCACGGCAGCGGTGGCACCGGCGGCGCCGGGACCCGAGACGCCGCCGACGGCATCGACCCGCACACCGACACCCGGACCGACGACCCCGATGCCGATCCCGACCTTCAGGTCGTGCCGGTGACGAACAACCCGCCGACTCCTTCGTCCAGCCAGAGCGACGGCGGCCAGAACCGGACTGGCGGGCACACGCCGAAGCCGGGCCGCAACCCCACACCGCCCGGTGACAACGACTACGGGCTGCCAGCCGGCGGGTCGCGGACCCGGGCCGAGCGCGATGGCGCCGGCTCTGGCGGCGATGGCCCGCTCGCCGCCGCCGGACCCGATCCACACAGCCCGGAGCAGGGCTCACCACACGACGACACCCCGCCTCAGCACCAGGCCGAAGGCAGGCCGGTCCACGACCCGAAGGACCCCCGAGGTCCCCCGGGCGACAACAGCGACCCACACACCCGTCACGACACCAGCGGCGACGAGTCCAAGCCGATGTGCGGCAAGGACAACTGCGTCCCGGTGACCGTGGCGCAGGTCAAGCGGGACCCGGGCAAGGTCGACCCGAGCAAGATCACCGCGAAGCCGGGCGACCACGACTCGGGCAAGGTCAAGCCCCTGCTGGAGCGCATGTTCGGCGGCAAGTTCCTGCCGACGAACGGCGACAAGGCACTCCAGCGCATGACCAGGTTCTGGGTGCGCCCCGGCAAGAAGATGATCCTCTGGGGCTGGAAACCCGGCAGCGACCGTTCCCACCTGGCGGTACTCGTCAAGGGCAAGGGCGGCAAGGTCCAGGTCTTCGACAACCGGGGCTCCAAGCCACTGTCGGACGCGGAAGCCGCCAGCTTGCTGGCGGACGTCAAGCTGGCGATGCGCCCGGGCCGAGGCAAGATCACCGCACTCGTCCTCGAGCTCCGCCGGACGGAAGCTCCTCAGCTGCCCAAGTGGGTCGGTAACCGGCCCGCCGAAGGCGACAAGGCCGCCAAGGGCTCCCCGAGCGAGACAGACGCCGGCGCCCAGCCGCTGGAGGGCTCCGAGCGGCTGCTGGCGCAGGTGAGCTCCGGCCAGAAGCCGTTGCGTGAGGCCCAGAGCGAGGCCGTCAGCCAGTTCCTCAAGGCCGCACAGCGCGCGAACCCCGGCAAGTACGACAACGGGTACCACGAACACCAGACAGAGGCACTCGCCATCGCGAAGTTGGCGCTCCGCGAGGAACGCCCCGGGATCGTCCGCAAGGTCCGCGGCCTGGTGCTGGAGCTGCGCATGGGCGCCGGCAAGACCTTGATCACCGGCGCCGTCGACTACTGGCTGGCGCTGGAAGACCGCGGTGTGCACTCGGTGTTCCACACCGCGAAGAAGGCCGAGGGCTTCGTCAAGGACTTCGAGTCCACGCTGGAGCTGCTCGGCATGCAGATCGGGCACGCCAAGCAAGGTATGACCGACGCCGAGCTGAAGGCCGAGTTCGACAAGCACATCACGGCCGGTGAACCGTCGATCTTCGAGCACACCTACCAGCGGGACAAGAAGCTCCCGGAGGGCCAGAAGATCATCCGCGAGCGGCGCCACTACGTGGTCGACGAGGCCGACGACGTACTGAACTGGCAAGCCTTGCACCCGAGCGTGATCGCCGAACGCATCGCCAACGTTCGCAAGTCGCGCAGCAACCACGCCATCAAGGAAGCGGTCAACTGGGCCAACAAGCTCGAGCGGGGCGACTACGACTTCACCGACTCCGGAAGGCCGTTCCTGACCAGCTCCGGGCGGCGGGCGTTGAGCGGGTTGACCGACAAGCAGCGCGCCCGGGTGCTGGACGTGCTCGACAAGGGCAGGCGCTACGCCGAGAACCGCAAGTTCATCAAGGATGACGCGATCGTGCTGCTGTCCGAGGGCACCGGCCGGTCGAACCCGCACCTGCGGTTCAACGGTGACACCCACCGCATCATGGAGGCGCTCTACGACCTGCCGATCCACGAACCACAGCGCATCATCAGCTCGATCACCCGCGCGAAGTTCCTCAAGGGCTACACCGGGGTGCGCCTCGGGCTCACCGGCACCGCCGAAGCCGACAAGGCTTTGTTCTGGCAGTTCTACCGGCTGCGGGTGGTGCCGATCGGGGTCAAGAACATGCCGAAGGTGGACGTGCCCCGCAGGATCTTCTGGACCTTCGGGGGCAAGGGTGGCGCCGACGACGCACGCGTGGCCGACACCTTGGAGCGCATGAAGAAGGGCCAGTCCACCGTCATCGGGGTGATCAGCATCCCGCACGCGGAGCGACTGGCCCGCAAGATCGCCGAAGCGCTCGCCAAGGACGGGGTGAAAGCCGACGTCGAGCCCGGTGACGGCGACAGCTTCCGAATCCGTCTGGTCAACGCGCTGCCGAAGTGGCGAGACACCGAGGATGACACCGTCGCCAGGGCCAAGCTGCCCGGTGAGATCACCATCGTCACCGCGGCCGGTGGCCGGGCAACCGACTTCGTCTGGGGTGGCGACAAGGACTTCTTGGGCCAAACCGACGCCGAACACGCTGACGCCCAGCGTCGGGTCAACGACGCCGGCGGCACGCACATCGGCCAGAGCGCCAAGGGCGAAACCAGCAGCCAGGACTCGCAGCTGTTCGGCCGGGGACCGCGCAACGCCAAGGAACGCGGCACCGCCGACCAGATGCTGTCGGTTACGGACGAGTGGCTCCGCAAGCACGCGCCGAAGAAGGAACTGGACAAGCTGCTGGAGGAAGGCAAGGGCAAGACGGGCGAGCTCACCGGCGAGCAGAAGAAGCGGGCAGAGGAGCTGTTCGAGAAGGCCGAGAAGAACGCTCGAAAAGCAAACCGCAGGCAGCATCGCCTGATCAACATCAGCATCCGGTTCGCCGAGTCGATCGCGGTCGCCGCCCACTCGGGCAGCCCGGTGAACACCTGGCGCAAGCAGGCCGCCGGCAGCAAGCCGGTCGACCGCCAGACCCGGCGGGAGAAGGATGCGCTGGACGCCTACGACGAGGCCACCAAGAAGGCGCACAAAGCCCGCGAGGACTACTACGAGGCGCTGTTCGAGGCCCGGCGCAACCCGAACGATCCGGAAGCGGCCGCTGCCCTCGAGCGCGCCGCCCAGGCGCTGCACGACGAGATGGGTGCGAAGGACAGGGCTCTGGGCTACCACAACGACCTGTTCGACAGGGGCCACAAGCCTTGGAAGACCCGCGAGGGCAGCACGGCCGGCGCGTCGGGCGACTCGGGTAGGCCAGCGACGCCCGGGAGCTCGCCGTCCAGCGGCACCAACCCGACCATGACCGCGACGGACGCCGGGCTCTCCACCGAGCGGATCGGTGAGGCCCGCGCCATGGCCGACCGGGGCGACTACCGGGGCGCCGCCGACGCCCTCGCCCCGCTGGCGGCCGGGGCCGACGTTCGGGGCCCAGATGGCCAGCCGTGGCTGGTCGGCGACCAGGCCGCGACAACCGCCGGCCAGGCAATCGGGCTGCTCGCCCGGCTCGCCCGCAACGACCTGCCGGCCGGGCCGGAGCGCCGCCACCTCGAGGTCACGCTCGACGCCCTGACGGCCCTCGTCGGAATGCTCCCCGCCGACGCACGGGTCACCGTGCCGCTCGAAAACGCGCTGATCCTGCTGATCAACCTGCACCAGCGGGCCGGCGAACTGGACAGGCAGGCCGACGAGGCGGACAAGCAGGCCGACACGGCGGAGCAAGGCGGCTGGCTGCAGCTGCCAGGGCGCTTCACCGCCGACCCTGTCTCACCTTCCGTCCGCCTGATACACGTTCCCGCCAACCCCGACTCGAAGCGGGCGCGCTCACTCCGGGCGAAGGCCGCACGCCTGCGCGCCGAGGCACAAGGGCTGCGGGATCAGGCAGACACCGAGTCGGACAAGCTGACCTGGCCGGAGGGCATGGACCCCGGCAAGTTCTTCAAGCCCGCCGCGGACCCTGAGCCGTCCGAAGAGAAGGAGCCGTCCGAGGAGAAGAACCCCGACGAGGCCACGCCGGGCGCCGAGGAAGCGCAACCGGACACCGAGCGCGGGCCCTACCGCACGCTGCCCCCGGGCATGGCGTGGGTCGCGGCGCTCTCGCTCACCTCGGGCGCCGGCGCCCTGCTGGTCGGCGTCGCCGGGGCGCCGTTGGCCGTGCCCGTCATCATCGTGGCCGGCAGCGTCTTCTGGATCTACGGGGTGCCGAGGGCACTCCACGGCGCCCGAGGTCCGCCGATGGTCGCGGTCGCTCTCGCCGCCGTGATCACGGCAGCACTGCACCTGCTCGGCGTTCCCGGTGCGGTTGCCCTCGTCATCGGCGTCGCCGTGGTGACGACCGCGTTCTGGACCGTCACCAACACGCCCGCCGGGCCGGTGCTTCGCACCCGGCTCGCCGTGGTGATGTTCGCCGGCACGGTGATCATCGCGGTCGCCGGCGGGCTGCCGATGGCCGGGCTGTCGGTGGGTGCGCCCGTCCTGGCCGCTGGCCTGTTCATCGGCGGGTTGCTCGCCATGGCGCTACGGCCTCGGCACGACCTGCCGGAGCTGGCACCGCCGGGGCTTCGGGACGTGCTGGGCACCGCGTGGCTGAACCTGCCGGCCTCGGCGATAGCCGGCGTCCTGGTGGTGCTTGTGTTCGGGCCGGTGGCGGCCGTGCTCACGGCGACCGTGGTGGTGCTCGCGCTGACCGCGCGCGCCGTGCTCACCTCAACCTCCGCCCGGATCCCGGCCGCTGTCGCGCTGGGCCGAGGTTTCGGTAGCTCCTCGATCCCGCCGGGATTGGGCCGTCGCGCCGCACTGAGCGGCTACAGCGTGACCCCGGAACAGCTCGACCAGCTGCGCACGCTGCGTGAGGCCCTGGCGGCCGCGCTTGCCGATCCGGACGCGGGTGGGTTGCGTGTCCGGATCTCGCCGGACGAGGAGGACCAGTTTGCGGTGGGTCGGCCCGGTGAGAACCGGGGCGCCGCCACCTTCCTGATCGTCGAGGGCCTCGAGGCGTGGGCTCGAGATCACCTGGGCATCGACGGTGTCGGGATCCTCGCCTGGGCGAACCCACCGGCCGAAGGTTGGCTCGGCTTCGTCGTGATGGACCAGGCCACCTACGACGAGATGAAGGAGCTGGAGCGGCTCGCCGCCTGGGACCGTGGGATCCACGACCTGTTCAGCGGTTGGAAGGACCAGGTGGACAGGGCCGCGGGCCACCACTTCACCGATGCGAACCCCGCGCACCCGCTGCTGGCCATCAACGGACAGCTCGACAACATGTCGCTCCGGATGGCGAGGACCCGCGCCGCCCGCCTCCCGGCCGACCATCCGGCACGCACCGGCGCCCACGCCGACCAGTTCCTGCCGCGGATACTCGAGCTGCTCGAGCAGGCCGAGCTCGCCCTCAACCGGGCCGGCCGGGCCGGTGACCGTCACGAGCTCGCGGCGGCACGGGGGGCGCTCACCAGAGCGGCGGCCGATCTGGCGGCGCTGCGCGGTGTCCTCGCAACCCTGCCCTCGGAGACCCGGACCGAGACCGAGAGCTCACTGCGGAGCATGGACAACAAGCTCGCCGAGCTGCGCGAGCGCGCCGACCGGCTGGGCGACGCCCGGAACAACGCCGCACGGCCATGGGTCACCTGGGGCCTGATCGTCGCCAACGTCGTGATCTTCCTCGCCACCGCGCTGGGGCTGTCCCCGCTGGCCGAGCCACTGATCCTGCACACCCAAGGATTCAGCCCCGACCACTGGTGGCAGATGATCACCGGCGGGTTCCTGCACGTCACGTTGTGGCACGTGGCGGCGAACATGGCCACCCTGTGGATGGTCGGCCGGGTCCTGGAGCCCGCGCTGGGCAAGGCCCGGTTCACCGGGCTGTATGTGGTCGGGATGCTGGGCGGAGGCATGGCCGCGGTGGCGCTGCACGCGCCGGCGGCGGTGGGTGCCTCCGGCGCGATCGCCGCGCTCATCGGCTACGTGGTGGCCGCCGAATGGCGGCAGACCGGGTCGGTGAGCCGGGGCACGTTGGTGTGGGTGGGGATGAACGCCGCGGCCAGCATGTTGCCGGGCATCTCGTGGCAGGCTCACCTCGGCGGTTTCCTCGTGGGCGGCCTGATCGCGCTGAACGCCTCGTCCCGGCACGGTCTGATCGACATGGCCCGCCCGCTCCCGGCCAACTGGCGGGTGTTCGCGGGTGTCGGCGGCGCGATCGCGTTGCTGTTGATCGCCACCGGTCACACGACGGGCGTCGACACGATGGCGCTGCTCCCGATGGCCGGGGCGTCCGGCCCGCTGCGTCCGCACGAGTACGAGATCATCGATCGCTTGGCGCCGGTCGAGACGCTGACGGTCACCGAGCTCGCGGAGTTGGCCGGCCTCCCGCTGGAGGATTTCCGGCGAGCCGGTGTCGAAGGTCTTGACGCATACGACAGCTTCGACGACCTGATGCGCGCGGCTACCGGCAAGCAGTCGCGCCCGGCCATCCAGCCGGCCAACCGCCGGTTCCATGCCGACACGCGAACGCTGTCCGCGCTGCGCGCCGGCGCGTACGACGAAGACGAGCGACGCGAGCTGTTCGGCAACGGGCTCGTGTGGATGGCCCACCCGGAGTGGACCGAGGAGCACGCCCAGCAGGTCGCGCCGCTTCGCCAGCGCACCGCTCGGCGCTCGACCAACCCGCACGGCTTCCGGTTGATCCCCGGTGGGCATCGAGGTTTCGCGCTGCAAGCGCCGGAGCAGGGTGAGCAGATCCTGCCCGCTTCGGCGCTCGACAGCGTCGCTCGGGTCGAGACCGTCGATGACCAAGGCCCCGGCGGGGGTGCCGCTACGGTCGTGGCGATCGACGACACCTTCGTCTACCTGCTGACCGCCGACCACGTGGTCAAGAACGCCGGCAACATCGTCGTCCGGATCGGCGGGCAGCGTTTCCAGGCGACGATCTGGCTGCGGCATCCGGAGCGCGAATTCGACCTCGCGGTCATCGTCATCGACGCCACGCAGGCGGCGCCACTGAACCTGGAGCCGGTGCCGTTCGCCCAGCTCTCCCCGGGCCAACGAGTCATCAACGTCGGCTACCAGACTCGGGACATCCCGACCATGTGGGGGCTGCCCGACTCGCGGATTCCGGTGGTCAGCGGTGGCGAGGCCAATATCAGGACGTCTTCCCGGCGTGCCAGCTACGACCCGAGAAACGGCGGTGCGATCACACCACTGCCGACCACCACCATCGCCACGAATGATCCGTGGGTCGACACCGGTAGCTCGGGCGGGCCCGTTCTCTCCGTCGTCGGCCAGCGGGTCTCGCTGGTGGGCTACAACATCGTTGTCGGCGCCGCCGTCCCGATCGGCGAGGTCTACTCGTACCTGCGGGCCAACCTGCCCCTGGAACCGGGCGGCTCCGGTCCGAACCGCGGTGGCGGCGCCTCGGCCACTCCGGCCGGCAACGCCCGTGGCGGCCCGGACCCGGCGGTGGACGGGCCGAACGGCGACGATCACCCACCAGCCGGGCCGGAGGACCGCCGAGCGCGCGCGGTCGCGCGACCCGACACGCGATGGTCCCCGGCGCAGGCCCGCGCGCCGCCGGTATGGCTGCGAGTCGGGATCTGGCTCCGCAACTGGCTGCGCAACCTCGGCCGGCCCGGACCAGCGCACGGGTTCGCCCGTGGCGCATTCATCGGCGGCGCGGCCCTCGCCTTGGTCGCCCTCGTGACCTTCGCGTTGCCGCCCGCCGCCCCGCTTGCCGGGCACGCCCTGGGCAACGCCGCCGTTGTTCCTCTCGCCCGCCAGCGCATATTCGCCGATCTGCGTGCGGTGGCCTTCGAGCTGGGGGCCTCCCCGACTAGGGCCGAATGGGAGCGGCTGGGGACGGAGTCGTATCGCCTCTTCAGGTCGCTGGGGCTGAGCTGGAACGAGGCGCTGCGGGAGGCGGGCCTGCCGCCGACACCTCGCGGCTATACCGAGCTGGAGATGCTCGCCGAGATGGCGCGCTCGGGGGCCGACACCACTGCGGAGTACGACGCCTGGCGCATGTCTCTGCTGCCGCGCCGGATCCCGTCGGCCGGGATGATTCACGACCGGTTCGGTGGTTGGCAGGCCGCGCGGGAACGTTTGGCCAGCACCGACCGTGCGTCGTTGCCAACGCCGCCTTCAGAGATTCCGATCAGTGCATCCGGGCGAGCGGAGCCCGGTAACCGTCGCCCCAGCGGTCGCGCCGGACAGACCTTCGCCTGGGCGGACTTCCGGGCTGACGTGCGCCGGGTGGCCGCCGGGCAGGGGACCTCCCCGACCGAAGACCAGTGGCGTGACCTGGGATCGGTGTCCTACCGGTTCTACCGGTCGCTGGGACTGAGCTGGAACGAGGCGCTGCGGGCGGCCGGCCTGCCGCCGACACCTCGCGGCTACACCGAGCTGGAAATGCTCGCCGAAATGGCACGTTCTGGGGCCGGCACCCCCCGGGAGTACGACGCCTGGCGCATGTCTCTGCTGCCGCGCCGGATCCCGTCGGCTGGAATGATTCACGACCGTTTTGGTGGTTGGCAGGCCGCGCGCGAACAATTGGCCAACACCGACCCGGACTCGTTGCCCACGCCACCTTCGGAGATTGAGCTCCCCGCCGACCTGGCCGAGCAGCTGCGCGCGGCGCTGGAGCGGGCCGCGACCCGGCTGAGCGATGCCTACGAGGCGTTGGGGGCGGCCACAGAGTCGGGCGCCGGTATCGGTACGGCGGTGATCGAGGTGTTGGCCGCGCAACGGGAACTGTCCGACGCGCTGACCGGCATGGACAGCCTGGTCTATCCCGGTTGGGCACCCGGGTTCACCTTCTCCACCGATGAGGAGATCCGGGCGGTCCTGGCCCCGTTGGTGGCTCGGATGGGCGAGGACACGGCGTTGCTGCCGCTCTCGGATGTCGACGAAGCGCTGACCGGCCCCGAGTCATCGATGTCCGGCCCGTCGCTGCTC